>JBPOHS010000104.1:0-17723 GCA_052035295.1 Pseudomonadota bacterium | reverse complement strand
AGCGACTGCTGTCGTTGACTGTGTGGCGACCACAGTGCCGATGGCACCAAAACTTGTTTGTATGAACCGTCTGCGTGAATACATGTAGCGCCCCTGTCGTTTTTTACGCAACTTTTGGGACCATGGTGCATGTTATCTGTGACGGTTTGGCGTCAATGCTTGTCTTGATGAGCTGTGTTGCCCCTGTCTGCTCAGCTGTCGGGGCGCGTGCTCACCAGAATCGATGCCCACGCGGCGCTGCCCAATGCCGCGCTGAATTGGTCGGGTGGTGTGCTGACACGGCCATGAATCCATGCTCGGCAGTAACTTTCCGCCTGTCCGATGATCAGGGAAGGCAGTAGCTCCGGCGGCACCCCGGCAACAATGTCCCGATCAGGAATCCCCAGAAACCAGTCGCGAAACTGCCGGTTACGCTGTCGATTTCGCTCTTTCAGGGCGTCGGCATCGGGACCGTTGGTGACGTGGCTGCGCGACTGGAACTGGAATCGGGCGAGCTCCGGTTCTGCCACCACCCACTGCAAGTAACTCGTTACTTGTGCTTTTACCCCTTGTTCCAGTGTAACGGCCGCCTTGAGTGCCTGCTCGCGTGCAATATGCTGGTCGTCGAGCGCGGCGAAAAATAATGCTGCAATGATGCCTTCCTTGCTGCCGAAATGATGGTAGATGTTGCCGACGCTGGTGTCGCAACGAAGGCGTATTTGTTCGATCGTGACCGCTTCGATGCCGGCTTCGTTGAAACAGGCCAGTGCGCCCGCCAAAATCTCCCGTTTCAGTGCAGCCCTTCTGCCCGGGAACTGTCGTTCAAGCACATGAATGATGGCCAATGTCGTGCTACTCCAAAGATTTGCTCAGGTGAATCGTGAACTACATCGTTTGAGTCGTCCAGCTTGACGGCTGCAGACGATACGGAATATAGTTCTTTAACAGAATAGTATTCTGTTTGTGTGGGGGCGGCGCCTTTTGCTGTACCCAGGTTTCTCTCTCGGAGTTGATGTCATGAATACCCTGAGCCTTTTCAATCGTTTGAAAACCATCCCCGGCGGCACCCGTCTTTTTACCCTGGGGGTGTGTCATAAAGCGGCGTATTTCAGTTCGATTTCCCCTCATGTTGAGGAACTGCAACCAGGCTTTGCCTGCGTCAGTATTCGCAAGCAACGCAAGGTCACCAATCATCTGGGCACGGTGCACGCCATTGCCATGTGCAATATGGCGGAGCTGGCGGGTGGGCTGATGACAGAGGTGTCGATTCCGAAGGGCGCACGCTGGATACCGGTGGGCATGAGTGTCAAATACCTCAAGAAGGCCAACACCGATCTGGTGGCGAAGGCGCTGGGGGAAGACATTCCCTGGTCGACTGAAGGCAATGTGGATGTACCGGTGGAAGTCACGGATACCAGCAGTAATGTCGTGTTCAGTGCGGTAATAACGATGAATCTCAAGCAGGCGAAATAATTCCATGCAGATCATTGATGTATGGGCACAACATCCGACGGAGCGTTTCCTTGCGCAGCCATTTTTCGATTCCCTGAAAAAGTGGACAGGCATGAGCGCAACGTCCATTTCGCTGGCATCGACCCTCGATGCCATGGATGCGGCTGGCGTGGCGAGGGCCTTGATTTCTGCATGGGAGGGACCGCAGGGTGCGCTCATTAGCAATGATGACGTGCTGCAGATCGTGCAGCGTTATCCTGACCGGTTTGCGGGGCTGGCATCGGTGAATTTGCGTGATCCTGTCGCTGCCATACGCGAACTCAAAACGTATGTGAGCGATCATGGGTTCAAGGGCTTGCGTATCGTGCAGTGGCTTTGGGAGTGGCCGTGCACGCATCCGTTGTACTACCCCCTGTATGCCGCTTGCGTTGAGCTCGACGTGCCTGTTTGCCTGCAGGTAGGTCTGACGGGGCCCTTGCAAACCTCGGAGGCGGGCAGACCTCTGCATATCGAGCGTATTGCGCTGGATTTTCCCCAGCTGAAGATCGTGTGCGGTCACGTGGGTTACCCCTGGCACGTGGAAATGATCGCGTTTGCGACCAAATTTCCCAACGTCTACATCGATACCTCTGCCTACAAACCCAAGCGTTATCCGGTTGAGTTGGTGGCATACATGAAAGCCAACGGGCGTCGTAAAGTCATGTTTGGCACCAATTATCCGATGCTGACGCCGCAGGCGTGCCTTGCCGAGCTGGAGGTGCTCGGACTCGATGAAGAGACCCGAAACCTGTTTTTATTTGAAAATGCCCGGAGGGTATTCAAGCTGTCATAGCCAATGTGTGTTGATTCACAGATTCGACACTGAATGTCGGGTCACAGCGAGACTGAGTGGCCATGACTCAACAAAATTGGTAACCCGTCAGTCCGGCCAACAACTTTTTCATCGAAACTGGATACCTTTATCAGGCCATCAGAACGATAACGCAGGATACGTCGTCGCTCTGTTAAAAAAGCCAGGATAATGGGAGGTTTTAGCATGAAATTCAGACTGTTATTGTTGTTTGTCTATTTTCGTCTGGTGTGGTTGAGCCGAAATGACGTTGCTTTTCAGGAGAAGATTGCCGGACGTTCACTGGTGTTTGTCTTTGGGGCATCCGACCGAGCCATTTATCGCCATTACCGCTTGACTGACGGCCGTATCGAAAGTCGTCGGGGAATGCCGGAAAGGTATGATCTCAGTCTGGAATTCAAGACCGCTGGCTACGGCTATCGCATGCTGACGGAAAAAACACGTGATCCCCTGTCATTCGCCAAAGGCATGAACAAGCGCGAAATCGAACTACGTGGCAAGATGGAAGATGTATTTTGGCTCATCGGAGTTGGCAAGCATCTGCCATTGAAGCGAAAAAAGGCCAAAAGCAAATCTGTAGCGCCTGCGACGGGGCGGATGACAGCAACCTACTGAAGCTGCTGATCCCCATGCTCCTCATCTTCTGATTGATCCCCGGCGAGGGTGTTTGCCGGGGATCAATACTGTCTGTTGGCAATCATTTGCCCCCCGGGTTCCCTAAGCAACAGATTTTGTTAGAAACACGTTATTGGCCTATGCTGATGGCATACCGCCGATAGCGCAACCATGAGGCCCAATTCCGGAGTAGGGGCGAAGACCACGTGTGCGACAGGGCGTCGTTACTGACGAGCCAGAGGTTTTCGCCATGGTGCGATTTGATCTTCGTGATATTGATCCTGCGCGTGATGGCGGCTGTTATGGCGTGCAGGACATCGCCGATGTTGTTGCCAATGCACAATTGCAAATGTTGCGTTATAGACGCAGGGCCTTGTGGTGTCGGGAGCAGATGATAACGTGCTCGCTGGTTTGGGCGCTGTTGCTTGCGTTCTTCTGGATCTCGGATTTCGTGTCTGCCTTGTTCGAACTCGCAGCTCTTCTCGCGCTCGGTGGGGGGGTGGTTGCGCTTTATCGTGGCGTGCAGCAAAATTTCGATTCCTATAACTTTTGTGTCGAGGTGAATCGCAACTTTGCCGAGGTTGGGGTTGAACATTATTGCGACATTGATCAGCTCTGCAAGGAACACCCGCTGGTTTCCCGGTACATCGACGGGATTGCCGAATCTGGCCGTGGGCTTACCTATTATGAGCTTTACAAATTGGCGGGTTGGCTGGATCAACATCCCACGGGCAAACACGCAAGAAAATCCGGGGCAAACGTTTTGCGCGAAAGTTTGGGGCTGCCATGGCCCAGGCGCCAACCGGGAACCGTCGGCGACTAGCGCCTTGTGCCGGCGTCAGCATCTATCCTATGATGGGTCTTAACTTTTCCTCCCTTGGCCCGACCTGCGGCGAAAATAAAAAATAGAATGGAACTGGAGCACTACGAGAAATTTTTCGATCTCGCTTTTGACCCTATGTGCATCGCGGGAACCGATGGCTTTTTCAAGAAGGTTAATCCCGCCTTTGTGAACGTCACCGGTTATTCGGCCGCTGAGCTGCTTGGCAGACCCTTTACCTCCTTTATTCATCCGGATGACTTGCAGTCAACCAGCGATGAAGTCGAGAAGCAGCTTGCCGGTGGCGTCACGCTGGATTACGAGAATCGTTACATCAGCAAGGATGGTCATGTTGTCTGGCTATCCTGGCATTCCGTTTATGATCGGGAATCCCAATCCTTGTATGCCAGTGCCCGGGATATTACCGAGCGCAAGCTGTCGGCAGCACAGATCGCTCGCACACAAATGATGATGGAGCGCACCGAGCGTGTGGGCCGCACGGGAAGCTGGGAGTGGGATGTCGCCACGGATACCGTTACCTGGTCTGCGGAAACGTACCGGTTTTTTGGGCGTGATCCTGCTTTGGGAGTGCCCAATCTGGAAGGGCAGCGTGAGCTCTATACGCCGGAAGACACCTTGTTCTTGCATGAAACGGTCGAGAAAGCGCTTGCGAATGGTCAACCCTATGACATCGAATTGACGGGCGTGCGTCCAAACGGTGAAAAACGTTACTGCCATATTCGGGGATTTCCGGAACGGGATGAAGCAGGCAAGATCGTGCGTTTGGCCGGCTCGTTGCAGGATATTACCGAGCGAAAGAAGGCTGAGGAGCTGATCTGGCGGCAAGCCAATTTTGATGAGCTGACGCAGCTGCCCAATCGTCGTATGTTCCATGATCGTCTGGCGCAGGAAATCAGAAAGTCGCATCGGGCGCAGCAGCAACTGGCATTGCTATTTATTGATCTGGACAATTTCAAGGAGGTAAATGATACGCTGGGGCACCCCATGGGGGATGCCATGCTGGTCGAGGCGGCTTCCCGGTTGGCGGGTTGCATTCGGGAATCGGACACGGTGGCGCGTTTGGGAGGGGATGAATTTACAGTTCTGCTGACCGAGATCGACGACATTTCCAGCGTTGATAGGGTGGCAGGGGTGATTTTGAATGCCTTGCTCGATCCTTTCTACCTTGCTGATAGCTCGATGGTCGTCTCTGCCAGTATAGGCATAGCGTTATACCCGACAGACGCCACCAGTAATGACGAGCTGCTGCGATGTGCAGACCAGGCCATGTACGTCGCCAAGAAAATGGGTCGAAACCGCTGCCATTATTTCAAGCCTGCACTCCAGGAAGCGGCGTTGCATCGGTCGCGCCTGATCAGCGATTTGCGGCGCGCATTGGTGGAGCAGCAATTTCGCGTGTATTTCCAGCCCATAATCGATTTGTGTGACGGCAAACTGCAGAAGGTCGAGGCGCTTGTGCGTTGGCAGCATCCCAAGCGTGGCTTGGTGAATCCGGGGGAGTTTATCGGGTTAGCCGAGGAAACGGGCTTGATTCATGATATCAGTGACTGGGTTTTTCATGAATCGGTACGTATCGCATTGCGGTGGCGAAATGAATACGGTTGTGTGATCCCTGTCAGCGTCAACAAGTCACCTGTACAATTTTCCCGTCACGGCGGCTATGACCCTTGGTTGGATTATCTTCGTGACATGGGATTGAGCGGTCGCCAATTCATGATTGAGATCACGGAAAGCTTCCTCCTCCATAACGAGGTGCCCATTACCGAAATATTCAATGCTTATCGTGACAGCGGTGTGCAGGTCGCGATTGATGATTTCGGCACCGGCTATTCGTCGTTATCCTACCTCAACAAATTCGATATCGATTTCCTCAAAATAGATCAGTCATTTGTGCACAACCTGGCCCCGGCGTCTGCAGACCTGGCACTGGTAGAAGCCATCATCATGATGGCGCATAAGTTGGGATTGCGCGTGATTGCTGAGGGGGTCGAGACTGAAGATCAGCGTCAATTGCTCATGGCCTGTGGGTGTGATGCCGCGCAAGGTTTCCTGTTTGCCCGCCCCATGCCCGCTGAGGAATTCGAGTCGAAATTTCTGGTGCGACCTTTACCGTGAAGACTCGCCTGATTTTCACGACCGGTTCAATTTTTTAGACCAAGCATCACCATATCGAATCCGTGTCTGCCCATGTGCAGCAAGTTGTCTGTTTGCCCGCTGACGAGCCAACGTGACACGATGCGGTTTGCAGCGCCGGAGAAAATATCTACGACAATGTCGATTGATGCTACCGGGCGCAGCTCGCCGCAGTCGATACCTTGTTGGAACAATGATCGAATGAATTCTGCCAGTGTTTCGCGTGAAGGGGAGCTGCGGTTGCTCCAGTAAATAGCTGGCATGTTCAGGTAGATAATGCGGGCGATCAGCGGGTTGTCGTTCAGGAATTCGAAATACGCCTCGGAAAGGTTTTTCAATGCTGCGAACGGAGTGCCGGCGCGCTCCGCTGCCTGTTGGCAAGCTGATAGCAGGCCTGCCAGATCGCGTTCCATGCAAGCAAGCAGGAGCTGTTCTTTCTCACCATAATATTTGTAGACGGTTTGCGGGCTGACGCCTGCCCTGACGCAAATGGATCGTATGCCCACCTCGTGATACTGGCCATTGGCAAACAAGGCAATAATGCTGGTACGCAGTTTCTCCAGCGTATCTGGCCCGATAAAGCGCTTGTCTGAAATCACTGGGGTCTCCACGGAGGGCGTTTGCCATAGAACAAAAAGCATACGCTGACTTTAGGATGAGACGCTGTTTTCGTAAATGTGCCGCCACGACTTTATTATTTCCTGGTCCGGGCAAGGGGCTGGCATACGTCCTGCATTCAGTCGGGACGAAAATTCCAAAGGCTTTATTCAGGTGTCTCCCCGGAATGAGTGATCAGCGTTGGCCTCCCTCAGATACAGCACACTTTATTGTTCCGCTCGATGGTAACCTCAAAGCGATTGCGCGCCTGATCCAGGTGGACATCAACAACGAGAGCCATAAGGCGCAGGATTGGTACCTGGAGCTGGATCTTGTCTACGATGGAGATTCTGCTGGAAAGACGAGTTTCAGGCTCAGTGGATTCTCCCGCGAAGAGGCGGAAGCACAAGCGCGCAATATTCGACGCAATGGCTATATCATGAAGGAGGTCGATGAATTCCTGTGGGGAGAAAGCGATTGATCACGGACCATGAATAATCCGTGATCATTGCAATATCTCGACGCATTTGTCGCGCCGGTTTGTCGGGTTGACGACAAGTGCTGTGATGAAGACGACACGTGACGTAATCTTTATGACTGACCTGTCCCGTGATAATGCGAGTTTGATGTCATGCCCAAGTGTTATTTTTTTATCGGACGGCCCTGATGCTGGAAATCCATACTGCACTACAAGCCCCTTGTTCGATGGGTTGCACATTGGTTTGGCACGTGGTTTGCTGTTCATGCATCTGAATCATTATCTGGATGTAAGCAAATGGAAAAAATAGGCATTTTTTTCGGAACAGAAACAGGCACCACGCGCTTGATCGCCAAGAAAATCCAGAAAAAGCTGGGCGACGCCATTGCCGACAAGCCGGTTAACGTGAATCGCATTACGCCAGAAGATTTATTGCAATATGATGCACTGATCCTCGGTACCCCCAGTTATGGGGTGGGAGATATACCGGGTAAAAGTGCGGGCTGTCTCGAAAGCAATTGGGAGGAATTCCTGGCCGGGATGGGGCAGCCGGATTTTCGTGGCAAACGTATCGCCCTGTTTGGTTTGGGGGCTCAGGAGCGCTATTCGGATCGTTTTTGCTCCTCGCTGATAAAACTTCATGAGTACTTCAGCGTGCACGGGGCGGAAATGATCGGGGCATGGGATGCCGCTGGGTACACGTTTGCACACTCGGCATCGCTTGTGGATGGGCGCTTCGTGGGGCTGGTGCTTGATCAGAGGACCCAGGGCATGTACACCGATGAGCGCATTGAACGGTGGTTGCAACAAGTGACCCCGTTACTTCTGCAAAAGGTCAAACACGTCGCCTAACCCCTTGTCTTTGCAGTGGATTTCGGCGGACCTGCGAGGGGCCGCCCTTGGGTTTTAAAAAAAATATCATTACCCTGTCAGGAATCCTGCCTCGGTTACGACTTCTTGAGTGTGTGCAGTTCGCGCACATCAATCAATCAAGGAGTTCACTATGAATATTCGTTCCGCTGCCGCGCTTGCCCTGTCTGTCATTGCTTCTTCTGTTTCCCTTTCTGCGCATGCCGAGAGCAAGTGTGGAGCCGGTTCGTGCGGAAAGAAAAGCGTCAGCGCCCCCAAAGACGCGGAGGCTTCCTGCTCAAAGAAAGACGCTTCCTGCTCTAAGCATGAATCCGGAGCGGCAGCACCAGACGCATCCTGTTCAAAGAAAGAAGCTGCTTGCTCCAAGAAAGAAGCATCCTGCTCCAAGAAAGAAGCCGCCTGCTCGAAAAAAAGTGAAGGCTGATCAGGGCGTTCGGAGGTCACACCCATGGCTGGTTTAGGGTATCGACGCGACATGTCCGATTGGGACATGTCGCAGGTCAACGCTGATTTCTTTGAGGTGGTTCCGGAAAACTGGGTCAGGCGAGATCGTGAGCCTCTGTATCGTTTGCTGCGCTCCGGGCGCCCCGTGCATTTGCACGGGGTTTCCCTCAACCTCGGCGGTACATCCGAAATCTGCAAGGAATTTCTGCACGGTATTCGGGACCTGATGGATGACTTGGGCGCTGTTTACTATTCCGATCATTTGGCGGCAAGCGGAGACGCACATCAGCTATATGATTTGTTTCCGATCCCCTTTGTTGCCGCTGAAGTGATTCGTGTCAGTGAGCGCATCAAGCGCGTTCAGGACATTCTTGGTTGTCAGATCGCTATCGAGAATCCCACCTGGTATACCAATGTGGGTGATATTCCAGAACCGGATTTTCTCAGTGAGATTGCATTGCGGGCCGATTGTGGAATTCTGCTGGATATCAACAATATCGCCGTTAATGCAAAAAACCATGGATTATTCAGCCTTGAGCAGTTCGTCGCAAGGGTGGATCTGGCGCGTGTGACGTATTTGCATGTGGCGGGGCACGAGTTTGATGAGCGGTTTGGGTTGTATGTCGATACTCATAGCCGTGGTGTCGAAATTGATACGCGCGCGTTTGCCCTGCAACTGAACCAGCAGCATGGCTTGCCCATCCTGCTGGAATGGGATAACGACATACCTGAGATGTCCATCGTGCAACAGGAGCTGCAATGTCTGCATTCCACGACTATGTAAGAGGCATCAGTGATGTAATTCCTGCCGGTTACAGTGACGCCGGTATGCGATTGTACCGCCATCTTGTTTACCTCGGCGCCGTGCAGATGCTCGAATCACATTATCCGCAGGTGAAAACTGCATTGGGTGAAGATCAATGGACAACCCTCGTGAAAGCGTTTATCCGCGAATCCCGCTGGGCGTCACATTACTATGGAGATTTGACCGATGATTTCGTTGCCTATCTTGAGAAACAGAGCGCTTGAAGTGAAAAGCCAGGCACTTGATGTTACCCGTAGCACGCTCGATGTGCTTGCGCCGTTGCCCCTTCTGGTCATGAGGTTATGGCTTGCGCAGGAGTTCATCTTTGCTGGCACAACCAAGTTGTCTGCTGGTCTGGCGGCGCCGGAATGGTTTTCCGGGCTGGACTTTCCCTTTCCTGTCAGTCTGCTGCCGCCCGACTATAATTGGGTGCTGGCGGGGGCGGGCGAAGTTGTGCTCGGCTTCCTGCTCATCATTGGGCTGTTGGGGCGATTCGCGGCGCTGGGTTTGCTGTTCGTGACCTGGGTGGCTGTATACAGCGTTCATTTCGATTTGGGTTGGGCTGGATGGAACCAGATTGAAACCGACCTGGGACTAGGCTACAAGGTGCCGCTCATGATGGGCGTCATGCTGTTGGTGCTGGCTGTAGGTGGCATGGGCGCGTGGTCCGCTGATGCATGGTTGCGTCGTCGCGCTGACTCAACTGCTCAGGGTCATCCTTTGTGAATTGTTGGAGAATTTGAATGCATACGCTGGTGGCGGAATGGGTGAATCAGTGGCGCAAGCCCATGGTGCGATTTGCCCGGCTGCATTTGTCATCGGTCGATGATGCCGAAGATGCGGTACAGGAAACGTTTGCCGCCGTGCTGGTTGCCGATCGCGCAACACTCGCAGCCGTTGAGCCACGGCGTTACCTGTTTGGGATATTGAGGCACAAGGTCATGGATCGCTTACGGGAACGCTACCGGGCACCGAAGCCGGTACCTGAGCAGGCAGAGGAAGACCTGGATTCCCTGCTGTTTGACGAGCATGATCATTGGGTCAGCGGGGTGGCGCCTGCCACCTGGCACCGACCGGATCAGCAGCTGGAAAGCAGTCAGTTCTTTGTGGTTCTCGATGTCTGTGTCAATCATTTGCCACCCAAGACAGCGCGGGTATTCAGCATGAAGGAATTCATGGAGTGTGATCCGGAAGAGATCTGCAGTACGTTGTCCATTTCCAAAAGCGATTACTGGCAGTCCATGAGTCGCGCACGCAAACAGATTCACCTTTGCTTGAACCAGCGCTGGTTTGGAGGGGAGACACTACGATGATGAAATGTCGTGAATATGTTTTTTTGGTCAGCTCGAAAGCCATGAATGAAGCGACGTTGCGCGAACGGATGAATGCCTTCGCGCACCGCATGATCTGTGACAAATGCCGTGCATTCACTCGCAACGACCAGCAGCTTGATGTCTGGCTGCGGCAGTTCCGTGAGTCTTTGCAGGCGGCAGACGATGCGAAAAACGAGTGAACTCCACTCTGTGGTCGCTGTCGCAATGTTGCGCCCCGTCATCCCCGATTTTTCCGTGAGAAAATCAACATGTCCATAGTGATAAAGACACAAGGCGATATCCTCCCCTCCGAAATTACATCACCATCTGTGTACGCCTCGCGCCGCGACTTCATGCGCCGTGCCGGTGGGTTGGCTCTTGCTGCGGGTGCAAGCCTGCATGCGGCGCCGTCGTTGGCATTGGACAAACTTGCCGGACAGCCCAATGCCGGGTTGAGCGCCCGGGATTCACTCACTCCGTTGGCGTCAGTGACGTCGTACAACAATTTTTATGAGTTTGGTACCGATAAAGCGGATCCGGCCAAAAACGCGCACACTTTGCGCACCCGGCCCTGGTCAGTCAAGGTTGAGGGGCTGGTCAACAAGCCGGGCGTTTATGACATAGAATCATTGCTTGCGCTGGCTCCCATTGAGGAACGCATTTATCGCCTGCGTTGTGTTGAAGGCTGGTCGATGGTAATTCCCTGGGAAGGCTATCCCTTGAGTGCGCTGATCAACAAGGTGGAGCCGCAGGGTAACGCCAAGTATGTGGAATTCGTCACCCTGAGTGATGCTGAGCAAATGCCCGCGTTACGCTCGCAAGTGCTTGATTGGCCCTATGTCGAAGGTTTACGCATGGATGAAGCCATGCACCCGCTGACACTGCTGACGCTGGGATTGTATGGGCAGGTCTTGCCAAATCAGAACGGTGCCCCCGTGCGGATCGTGGTGCCATGGAAATATGGCTTCAAGAGTGCGAAATCCATTGTAGCTATCCGCTTTGTCGAGAAGCAGCCAGTTTCTTCGTGGATGCAAGCAGGACCCGCTGAATATGGTTTTTACTCGAACGTCAATCCTGAGGTGGATCATCCCCGTTGGAGCCAGGCGCGGGAACGACGCATCGGTGAATTTCTCAAGCGCGATACCCTGATGTTCAATGGCTATGCAGACCAGGTCGCATCCTTGTATACCGGGATGGACTTGCGTCGCAACTACTAACGGGTGAGATCCAGGAAACGCTCATGAATATCGCCGGAAAGTACCTTGCCATTCTCAAGTCGATTCTGTTCGTTCTGTGTTTGGTTCCGCTCGGTCATTTGCTGGTCGGCGTGTTTCTCGACACATTGGGAGCGAACCCGGTTGAGACGGTGACGCGCAGCCTGGGCGAATGGGCGCTGCGATTGTTGCTGTTGACGTTGGCTATCACGCCCTTGCGGCGATTGAGTGGCTGGAACTGGCTGCTGCGGTTACGCCGCATGCTGGGTTTGTATTCCTTTTTTTATGCGTGTTTGCATTTGCTGAGTTACATCGTGGCAGACCAGTTTTTTGACTGGAGTGCCATCTGGAAGGACATCATCAAGCGTCCATTCATAACGGTTGGATTCGCAAGTTTCGTGTTGTTGGTGCCGCTGGCGGTTACCTCAACTAACGCCATGATCAAGCGGCTTGGTGGGCGCCGCTGGCTGCGACTCCACCAGCTGGTTTACGGTGCTGCTATCCTGGGCTTGTTGCACTTCTGGTGGCTGGTGAAGAAAGATGTTACCGAGCCGGTCTTTTATGGCAGCGTACTTTTCCTGTTGTTGGGTGCAAGAATCTACTGGAGGTTTCATGCCATAAAAAGCCCCGTACACCATGAGTGACGGGGCATGAGCTGACGTCCGGGAGAGTGTTCGTAGATCAGGGCGTCGGAAATGGATCGCTGAAACGCACGTCGTTGGCAAGCGTGGGGTCCTGCAAGGTTTTCAGGAAGGCCACGAGGGCGGCTTGTTGGGTGTCACTCAGATTCAATCGCAACGGATTGCCATCAGGGTCCCGTAGCCGGTTATCCAATGCCCGGCCAGCGGCGATGCCAGAATTGTAGTGCGTCACCACCTCTTCCAGTGTCGTGAAGCGACCATCGTGCATCATGGGCATGTCCTGCGCGAGCGTTTTCAATGACGGTGATTTGAAAATGCGTGTTTCATTTGCATCCAGGCCATTGGAAAGGGAATTTGCCGCCAGTGAAAAAGTGGGCGGCTGGTGGCAAGCCGCGCAACCTGTTCCGCCCTGTGCACGAGGTAACATGAACAGTCGCAAGCCTTCGTTTTCCTGGGCGGTGAATCCGGGGATCGGGCTGGAAAATCCTCGATCGGGCAAGGCCGGATTAAATGTCGTGGCAACTCCCTGATCCCAGCGGCTGGTGGTGGAAATGATGCTGCGCTCGAACTGTGCAATGGCACGTTGAATGCGATCTTCATTGATCTCGGACGTGCCGAACACTTGTTCGAAGAGAGCGGGGTAATACGTCGTGTTCTGCATTTTTGCGATGAGCGCGTTAATGCCGCCGTTACTATCATCAAATCCCATTTCAACCGGATTGGTGATGGGTTGTGTCGCTTGCGCTTCGAGCGTGGGAGCGCGTTTATCCCAAAACATGCTGCTGCCTCGATAGAAGGCCGCATTGGCAATGCGCATGGCGTGCATGGTACCTGTCTGACCAAAGATGCCGGTGCTGACTGCGCCGGGATCGGTAAAACCTACTGCCGGAATATGACATGAGGCACAGGCGATACTGTCATCAAGGCTGAGGGCTTTATCAAAAAACAAGACCCGGCCCAGCGTGGCGCCCTTGTCGGTAACGGGGTTGTCGGCGGGCGTATTACGGCTCGCAAGCACTGCGCCATCATAGAACGCGGGCAGTACGGGATTGGCGTAATTGAGTGGGTTGTTCATGTCGACGTTAGGGCTGCTTGCCGTCGCATCAGCGATCTCATTGAAGATGTCTACAGAAGCACACGAAGCGTTTTCACCGTAAGTGTTGCGGGCGAAAGCCAGAATTTTGGTCGCGCCTTCCGGTTGAGCTGTTCCCGTCGGCAGTGTAAACACCAGATCTGCTGTGTCCGTGCCTTTGGTAGCATCCCCGATCGGATCCCCGATCACCGTACAACTTCCTTCACTTCCCCAACGAATACGGTAGAGGGTGATGTCAGTCTCTGCGAGTGCCCGTTCGATGACAATGTCCCCCCCCAGTGCCGCGCTGGTGTCCACATCGGTAAAGTGAATGGCCGCCGGGCCGCTGACCGGTGCTTTGCAACCGGTCATGGCGATGCTCAATGCGAGCAAGGAAAGGCCCTTGAATGCTGGCGGTAACGTGGGGATACTCGGTAACGTTTTCATTGGGCAGGCTCGCTCATTGTTGTAATCGCCGGTGTCTGTCCCTCACAGGGTATGAATGAATTGCGCAAAAAATGTGGAAAAAATGAGGAGGATGTGGCGGTTGAGCGTAATGTTGCCAACCGGGATAAAGGTCGCCCCTGATAGGCGACCGATGTTGTCGTTTGATGTTGTCGTTAATTGGAACCCCGGGGCAAGGGCGTCCATACTTTTTCCTTGATTGCCCTGTAAATTGAAACTCATTTGTTCCGAAAGGCGTTTACGCATGTCTTTACGCTCATTGCGCACTCAGTTGGTGTTGTTGCTGAGCGCGCTGTCCTTGTCCCTGATTGCCGCCGTTGTTGTGCTGGTGAGTGTTTCCTTCGACCGGGGGTTCCACAGCTACCTGAACGCGTCGGCCATGCGCAAGCATGAGGTGTTGGTCGAGCAGTTGGAGCGGGAGATCAATGACACGCCGGATCTCTGGTACCGCTTGTCGCATTTTCCCAGGGCATTTGGGCGCTGGTTGAGTGTGCGGGGTGAAACAGAGGGCGGTGACCCCGGGCCACTGCGGCCACCACCCGGGGAGCGCTGGGAAGGGCGTCGTTTTCCTCCTGAGCATCGCTACCAAGGCCCGCCCCTATGGCTACTGGATGCTGGCAGGTCAGTGCTCGCGGGACCAGCGTTGCCGATGGGCGAAACACCGCAATCGCTGGTCGCGAAGCCACTGGTGTTGCGCGGGACGCATGTCGGCTATCTTGCGTGGCGCCCCGTGCGTGCCATTGATAACGATGCCGATCGCATCTTTGCCAGTCAGCAGCATCGTTTGTTCGCCGTAATAGCGATTGTTGCACTGCTCGTCAGTGTCGCGGTGGCGTGGGGAGTGGCGCGATATCTTGTCACGCCCATTCGTCGTTTGTCAGAGGCCATGGGCGCCCTGAATGAGCGTCGTTATGATGCACGGGTTGATATTCCCCTCACGAATGAATTGGGCGTGTTGGGCAAGGATTTCAACCGGATGGCCGAAGCGCTGGGAGAGCATGATGCGGAGCAACAGCAGTGGCTCGCTGATATTTCTCATGAATTGCGTACTCCCCTGGCTGTGCTCAAGGGGGAAATCGAGGCATTGCAGGATGGTGTAGCGCCAATGACGCCAGCGGCCTTGCAATCGCTGTCAGAAGAAGTTGAGCAATTGACGCGTTTGGCCGACGATCTTCATCAGTTGGCGGTCACCCAGGTGTCCCGCTTGCGCTATCAACTCAAGCCTCTGGATCTCGGTGCGTTGCTCACGCGACTAGCCCCCCGACTGGAAGGCATCATGTCGCGCGCGAATCTGCATTTTTCGGCGGTTCCTTGTGATGGGTTGGCCTTGATTGACGCCGACGAGCAGCGATTGGAACAGCTGATCGTGAACCTTGCCCAGAACAGCGCGCGTTATACCGATGCCGGTGGACGGGTGCTTGCGCAAATTCGTCGTGAGGGGGCCATTATGCTGGTCTGGGAGGATTCTGCGCCGGGGGTCGGCACGGAAGACCTCGAGCATTTGTTTGACCGCTTCTACCGCGTGGAAAAAAGTCGACAGCGCGCTCATGGTGGAAGTGGTCTTGGCCTGGCCATCGTGGCCAATAT
The DNA here is from genome assembly GCA_052035295.1 of Pseudomonadota bacterium. GTDB lineage: Bacteria > Pseudomonadota > Gammaproteobacteria > Pseudomonadales > Ketobacteraceae > HdN1. The sequence goes on along the minus strand of JBPOHS010000104.1, from coordinate 2,367 downwards.
CGCACAGGCCCATGGCGCCACCATTGATGCGTTACCCTCGCCACTGGGTGGGCTGCGAATTCGTGTGCATTTCCGGCAGGGAAAGTCATAGCATGAACCCCCATATTCTTGTTGTTGAAGATGAAAGTAAAATCGCGCAACTGATAAGCAAATATCTTGATCGCGAAAGTTTTCGGCATACGCTGCTGTCTGACGGTGCTGATGTCATGGGCTGGCTGAAGGACAACAAGACAGACTTGATATTGCTGGATCTCAATTTACCGAATCGTGATGGCTTGACCTTGTGCAGGGAAATTCGAAATACGAGCACCCTACCCGTCATCATGACCACCGCGCGAGTCGATGAAATTGATCGCCTGCTGGGGTTGGAGCTTGGCGCCGATGATTACGTCTGCAAGCCCTATAGTCCACGCGAGTTGATGGCTCGCATAAAGGCCGTGTTGAGGCGCACGATGGGGCAGACGCCCGTGCCGCCAACGGTGCCCGCAACGCCATGGCGACTGGATGACGCGCGCTTGGTATTGGATTGGCAAGGGGTGGAGATACCCCTCACACTGGTGGAGTTCCAGTTGTTGAAAATGCTGTCGACGACCCCGGGCAGGATTTATTCCCGCGAGCTGCTCATGGATGGCATTTATCAGGATCGTCGAGTCGTCAATGATCGTACGATCGATAGCCATATCAAGAAGTTGCGTCGCAAACTGACACAGGCATCACCCGCATTGGATCCCATCGTGTCGGTCTATGGTGCCGGTTACAAATTCGAACATCCGGGCTGATCATTGTGGTTCTTGCCAAGGCATTGCACATTGCAGCGCCGCTGCGAACATCACCACGAGCATGCAGAAATGGCCGGATAAAACCTGACGGCTATATCAGCATCAGGCTTGCCAGTCCCAGAAAAATAAAAAATCCCATGCTGTCTGTCAGTGCGGTCAGCAGTACGCTGGAGCCCATGACCGGATCCCTCCCCAGGTTTTTCAGCAACAGGGGAATGCATACGCCTGCGAGCGCTGCAACGAGCAGGTTGAGTACCATGGCCGCCGTCATGACCAATGCCAGCCCCCACTGCTGGTAAAGCATCAGTGCAAACAGACCCATGACACCTCCCCACAGCAGGCCATTGATTCCTGCGATGGCAGTTTCTTTCAGCAATATTCGTCTCAGGCTGCCGGCATTGATTTGGCCAAGCGTCAAACCTCGTATCATCAATGCAATTGTCTGGTTCCCGGTATTTCCACCGATGCTGGCCACAATGGGCATGAGTGCTGCAAGCGCGACCAGTTTTTCTATGGTGCCTTCAAATGCGCCGATAACCCTTGATGCAATAAAGGCCGTCACGAGATTCAGTGCCAGCCATGCCCAGCGATTGCGACTGCTGGTGAGTACCGGCGCGAAAATGTCTTCGTTTTCCTTGAGGCCGACTTGCGAAAGCATTTCCTTCTGGGACGTCTCCTTCAGGTAATCAACGACGCTATCGACCGTCAATTGTCCTACCAGATGATGATGCTGGTTGACGACCGGTGCACAAACCAGATCGTAACGCTCGAACGCACCGGCGGCGACAGCGGCTTTGTCCCGGGTATTGAAGCATACGACGTCTGTCAACATGGCTTCGTGTACATGTTGTGTCGCGCTGCGTACCAGCATTTCAGTGACGGGAAGAAGTCCCTCAAACTTGCCGGCATCATCCACGACAAAAAAATACCCGTGTGTATGTGCGAGCTTTCCCCTTGCCCTGAGCTGGTCGAGAATCTCACCCAGCGTCTGATTGCGGTGGATGCGAAAGACGTCGAGCTCCATGAGGGCGCCTACGCTGTCACCCGGAAACAATAACGCCGACTGTACAGCGGCGCGTTCCTTTGCTTCCAGCGAGGCAAGCAATTCATAGCCGATTTCTTCGGGAAGATCCGGCAACAGTGCCTTTATGTCGGTGATGTCGAGGTGATCGGTTGCGAGCAGGATATCCTGGTATTCCATATCCTGAAGCAGCGATTTCCGCACGGCATCGGCAACTTCAAGCAGCACGGCACCTTGCTGGTCGGCACGTAGCAGCCGCCACACTGTTCTGCGGTTTTCGCGGGTCAGGTTTTCGAGCAGGAATGCAAGGTCGGCAGGATGCTGGCGTCCCAGGTATTGGGCCATCTCCACTTCATGCTGACGGGCCACCAGTGCTTGCACGAGGTCACGGCGGCCCTCTTCATATTGTGGCGTCTCCTGACGCCTGACCATGTCCGACACGACCTGCTGTTTCTGTAGCAAATGGTGCACATGACGCAGTATCTCCGCGACGTCTTGTGTCGGCAGGGGGGCGTGTACGGGTGTTTGGTCGGTCAAGTCGGTCATGGGCGGGTTTCGGCCAGGGCA
>JBPOHS010000096.1:0-16921 GCA_052035295.1 Pseudomonadota bacterium | reverse complement strand
TGGCGCTGTTCGAGCGCTAATGAAAATGGAATGGGCTTGTTTTGCATGAGCAGGCGTCCTCAGTCGATGCAAACGGCAGAGCCCAACATCATAGCGCTTAAAATTTGGTAGAGGGTTGAAATGCAATGGATTGATACAATTTCAAAATGACGCGCACTGAAACAAAAAACATTTGTTTCGTGAATGCGCGGAAATTCGCATTAGTGGAAATTGGATTCACGCCAGCGCAGAATAATGTCGCGCAATTGATGCAATCCGTCGGTCAGCGCTGCCGGGCCAGGTTGCAAGATGTCAGGCGATTTTATTTCAAACAATTGCTGGTTGCGCACAGCGTTGATGGCTTGCCAACCGGGGCGGCTGCGCACATGCTCCGGCCGGAATTTGCGCCCGCACCACGAGCCGATAATGATATCGGGATTGCGTGCAATGACCTCGTCAGGATTAGCGATGATGCGATGCTTGGCGTGGGCATGGCGTGACAACTCGCCAAAGCAATCTTCGCCGCCTGCCATTTCGATCAGTTCCGACACCCAGCGAATGCCGCTGATCATGGGCTCGTGCCATTCCTCGAAATAAATCCGGGGTCGCCTCTCAAGCGTTCCGTTATCCTCGGCCAATCGCTGTATATCCAGCTTGGTGTTGCTGATCCATTGCTCCGCTTTGTCAGTGGCACCTGTCAGCGCTGCCACCATGCGTATCATTTTGAAGATTTCCGCCACGCTGCGTTGATTGAATATCATGACATTCAATCCCTGCCGCACCAGTTGTGCCGCAATATCTGCTTGCAGGTCAGAGAATCCCAGGACGAGATCGGGCTTCAGTGCAAGGATCTTGTCCAGCCTGGCGCTGGTAAAGGCCGAAACTTTCGGTTTTTCCTTGCGGGCTTGGGGTGGGCGTACGGTAAATCCCGATATGCCGACGATCCGGTCTTGCTCGCCCAACAAATAAAGAATTTCAGTGGTTTCTTCGGTAAGGCAGATGATGCGTTCTGGGTACATGCTGGGCGTCCCGCTCAACCATTGGGCAGCCGGCCGGAAAACAGGGCAGTGATCCACGGCAGGCAAGAAGGAAAATACCAGTGTACATAACTGGCGAGACAATGGCGATTGACAAAATGCCTTGCTGACAGCTCATAACGTTGCATCTTGGTGGCGGGTGTCTTCAGCGCCGCCCCATGACATCGAGGCATCGGCACGTGGCCTGCGCGTAACGCTGAAAGGCCATGAATTGTTCATTCTTGAGGGCGCGTCCCGAAATCCGGTTGTCCGCATAAATGACACCGATGTCGCGCTTTCCAGCGGTCAGAGGCGCAATCAGGAACATGCCACTGCCCAGCCAGGTCCTCAGGCTTGTCGTTACCAGATCCTGCAGTCCTAGTGTTGCGGGCACGCCCATCCACAAGGTCTCGCGGTTACGCAGCGTGTATCCGAAAATATGCGTGGGATTTTGCAGCGTGGCCGGAATGACGAATTCCTGCAACCATTCATCGGTTTTTTCGCCGATGACGCGCCGCGCCCGAAAAGTGGTCTGATTATCGGCCAGCAGCGCAATCATGATCCGCTCCAGGCCGGCACCCTGATGCAGGCCCTTCATCAGGGTGTCGAGCACGAGATTGATGTCCGGGTGCAGGGTGGCAAGCAATCCCAGTTCCTGCAGGCCATGTTGCAGGAGCGCGAGATCAGGTTGCAGCAGACGGGCGCGGCGGGCTTGCTGTTGCACCCTGATTTGTTCGGGGTCAGTACTCGGGATCAGCTCGCACAGTTTGCTGGCGCCGTAGGTACGGGCCACGTCGACTGCTTCATCGGCACTGGACAGCACCTGACGGAATGCATCCTCGGTAGTAATGCCGGTAAAGTGGGCGACCTCCTTGACCAGTTTCTGCATGCCTTCGCTATCCCAGCCTTCGGGCGCAATTTCGCTGATACGAACTCCGAGCTGCATGGCGCGGACCGCCAGTTCAGCCTGGCCACTGGCGTTGAGGGCGGCGCTGGTGCCATCGCCCAGCCCCCAGCTGCGACCCAGCGCCACGCTCAGTTGCCGGAAACTCAGGCCCAGTAGCTGGCGCGCCACGGGTTCGGGTTCTGCGCCTGCCTCGTTGAGGGCCGCCGCGAGCGCATCGGCCTGTTCGCCACCGCAGCCCCAGAAGGCGAGTTCGCCGAGGTGGTAGAGCAGGGCCGCAATGAACACTTCTTCCTGGTGGCGTGAGAGCAGATAACCGGCGATGTTGCGTGCCTGCACGGCGGCATGGAACGACTGCGCCAGCAGATGCACCAGCTGGTCGCGGGTCGACTTGTTGAGCAAGGTGTCGATCAGCCCCACCGACAGGGCAATCTGGCGCACGTTTTCGAAACCAATCAGCACGATGGCACGCGTCAGGGTGCGAATGGGTTCCTGCGTGGGGTTGTAATAGGTGCTGTTGGCGATGCGCAGCACTTTCGATGTCAACGCGGGATCGTGCAGCAACACGCCGGCCATCTGCTGTACCGTGACGTGGTCATGCTGGTCGGCCAGTTGCTGCAGATTGCGCGCGACGCTGGCGAGCGCCGGCAGCTCGGCATCGCTCAAACGCTGTAGCCAGGCATCGAGGCCGTAAGTGCGATCTTCCAAAAGCGGACTCCCCCGGGTGTTTAATAACACTCTAGCTCAGCTTGAGCAGGCGCGGGGGGATCCGGTGAAGCGCGTCGTCAGCCGACGACACCAAAGCGCAGCCCCGCATGCTCTACCAGGCGATTGAGCAGTTTGTCGCCCATGGCAGAGGCTGGCGTGAGGATGCCGCCGGGAACGGCCGCCTTGTCGATATCCAGCGCCAGGCAGACACCGGCTTCCCCCAGCATCTTGGCGGTGGAACCGTAGCCCGGATCGCGGTCACCCGTGACCTTCACCTCGATCGTGCGCCCGTCGCTGCGCACGCCGAACAAGCGCAAGTCGAAGAACCCGTTGCGCTGTACTTCGGGGCTTGGGCCTTCGCCGGGCTTGGGCAGTACCCAGCGTTCCAGGGCCCAACGGGTCGGCGGAATGACCGTGGCCGCCAGGAACGCGCCAATACCGGTCGCAAGACCGACGGCAGCCAACTGTCCCTTGAAGCCATCGCCCGTCAGCATGGCTTCGTCATACTGGAAATCGCGCCCGTAGCGGTAGCCGAGCAGGGCGTTGGAACGGTGCACGACGCGGGTGTTGATCCCGGCCATGATGAAGGGCGCGACCCAGCTGTGGGCGAGCGCATCGTATTCGGCGAAGCGCACTTCCGGCTGTACGGTGGTAACGCCATGCTGCGGTGGGCAGATCGCGTAAGGGTCGGCCAGCAGTTTGCGCAGCGACGGATCTTTTATCGTTTCTTTCACCACGTTGAGCAAGCTGGCGACGGTGCCTCCCGAAAACTCGCCGCGGGCGGCTTTCACGCCCAGGCGCACGCGCTGGCAGGGGGCGCCGTCTTCGGCCATGACGTGTTGTTGCAGAAAGTGCACGCCGAGGTCCGAGGGAATCGAGTCAAAGCCGCAGCAATGCACGATGCGGGCGCCGGTGGCGCGTGCCTTGGCTTCGTAGCGGTCGAGCATGACCTTGATCCACTGCGCTTCGCCGGTCAGGTCGCAGTAGTCGGTGCCGGTGTCGGCACAGGCGCTGACCAGGGCTTCCCCGTACAGGGCGTAAGGTCCCACAGTGGTGATGACGACGCGGGTCTGCTGGCAGAGCGCACGCAAGGCGGCGGGATCGTTGGAATCGGCGATCAGGCGTGGCAAGGGGGCGGCTTCCGCTCCCAGGCTGGACTGCAACTGCTGGAGCTTGGATTCGGATCGACCGGCGATGGCCCAGCGCAGGCTGCCGGTGGCGCCATGACGGTCGAGCAGGTAGCGACACAAAATTTCGCCGACGAAACTGGTGGCACCGAACACAATCACATCGAACGCACGTTCGGACATGGGGCACTCCTTAATAACTGGGGATTCAGGGACTTGAGCGCGAGCATAACGTGAAAGCCGCCACGGCGAAACCGTGATGAATCCTGTGGGAATCGTTCAGGTGGCCCCGCCGGGCAGCGAAAAACGTGGGTCGTCAGCGTCCCGGGGGAGAAGACAGCAGCGTCTGACAAACTCTCCTACACTGAAAAGACTGCAGGGGAAAGGTTCTCTTGCGGCGCAGAAAAGGATGTAACTGGTCAGTAGGATGTCGGCAGTCAGAGTGGCGGGATGGGTCTTGTTGTGGTGCTTGTGCTGCACGTTCGTGCGGGCAGAGACCCCTGTGCTCACGATCTACAATAACGATGAGTACAAGCTGGCGGATTACATTGATTTTCTTGAAGATCCCGGGCATCAATATTCCTTCGCCGACATTCGTACGCCAGAGGTTGAATCGAAATTCAAGCGGCTCGAAAACAAGCTGTTCACTTATGGGATTACCAATTCCGCTCTCTGGTTTCGCGTCAAACTGCGTTACCCCACAGGTGCACCCAACTTTGAGCCCCACAAACGTTGGCTGTATGAGGTTGGGCGCACCTTGCTCAATGAAGCGGATCTGTATGTCATCCGCGCTGATGGCACCGTAACGACGCAGTCTTCCGATATCCGTACTTCCTTTCCCGATCGTGCCGTCAGTCATACCTTCAGTGTTTTCCCAGTCGATTTAACCCTGGGTGAAGAGGTCACGCTGTATTTGCGCATCTGGAATTACACGTCATCTTTCGTGCCGCAAACCCTGTGGAGCGAAAGTGGTTTCGTGACCAAGACGGCGACCGAAAACTTCTTGTACGGTATTTATTACGGCGGCGTGATCATTATCTGCCTGTACAACCTGATGTTGTTCCTGTCGTCACGGGACTTTGGCTATTTGTTTTACGTCGGTTATCTGTTCTTCATCCTGTGGTTTTCGATCATTGATATCGGGCACGGTTTGCCGCTGTTCGATGGCTCACATGGCGGCTTCAACAAGAACCAGGTGTTTACGTCGCTGTGGCTCTTCATCATCATGGGGAGTGTATTCATATACAAATTCCTGGAATTCCGAACGCGTCACCGGGTACTTCACTTTTTCATGGCAGGCCTTATCACGGCAATGACTATCGCCATGTACGTGAGCCATCATTATAACGATCCCGTATCGACTGTTCAGTTCGTGGCTTCCTTCACCAGTTTGACAGGCATTTTTATTTTTCTTGCTGCGGGTTATACCTGGTATGCAGGTAATCCCAATGCGCCCTATTTTATTTCTGCGTGGTTTTTGAATATTGTCGGCCTGTTTATCTACTCGCTGGTAGTCCGTGGCGTAGTGCCTGCGCATCCCGTGTTGTTGGCAGCGTTTCCGCTCGGGGTCTGGCTTGAGGCAATCATTCTGTCGCAAGCACTGGCGAACCGCATCAAGCAAAGTGAAAAAGCCGTACTGCAAGCCAATCAACGCGCGATCGATAACCTGGCCCGCTATCGTTCCGTGTTTGATCACGCCATGGAAGGCCTCTATCAGATGAATTTGCGCGGACGCCTGTTGTCGGTGAACGCGTCCTTTGCCCAGTTGTTGGGTTATGGCACGCCGGGGCGGGCGCTGAAAGACCAACAAAACGCCATTGGCTGGCTCTATCAGAATCCGGATCTGCAACTACGACAACTGGCGGATGACGGCAACGTCCAGAGCGAAGCGGATTTCATCAATGCACAAGGGCATCAGGTTCATATTCTGCACAGTGCCCGCCTGGTCTCCGATGAACAGGGAAATCCCCTGCATATCGAGGGTACCTTGATCGATATCGGTGAGCGCAAGAAACGCGAGCAGGCACAGCGGGATCGACTGCGTGAACGGCGCGAAAAGGAACTTGCCAAGCATGTCACCGATTCAAAAAGTACATTCCTGAAAAACATGAGCTACGAAATTCGTACACCCTTGAGTGCGATTATCGGGTTCAGCGAATCGATGCGACATTCCACGCTCAGTGCTGAAGAAAAGCGCAAAGGTGTCGAAATCATTGCCAGCAACAGTCATCATCTGCTGCAGTTGATCAATGACATTCTGGACTATTCCAAGATGGAAGCCGGCAAAATGGCGATGGAGTCCATTACTTTCGAAGTGTTGCCGTTGATCGAAAAAGTACGTACACAGTTTGCGCCACTGGCTCAGGCCAAGGGGCTGACGTTTGATCTGGAATGCACATTTCCCTTGCCGCGTCAGCTGGTGAGTGACCCGAACCGCATCCGGCAGATCCTGCAAAACCTGTGCAGCAATGCCATCAAGTATACTCACAAAGGCCAGGTCAAATTGAGCGTGCAGTGGGATAACGTGCACCATAAGCTAGCCCTGATCGTGAGCGATACCGGAACCGGCATGAGCAAGGAGCGTGTGGCGCGAGTTGTGCGCTCATTGCATCAAACGCGCAGCAGCCAGATTCAGGAAGGCATAGGACTTGGCATTGCCATTACGCGCCAGCTGGCAGTATTGCTGGGCGGCGAACTGACAATCGAAAGCGAGGAAGGCAAAGGCAGTCAGTTCTGCGCGGCCTTTGTTTGTCAGCCTGCCAGCACCACCGAATGGATCACCAGCCTGTCAGCACAGAAAACAGCAGGTGGTGCCTCGCTGCAAGACATTCCCCGGCTGGGTGGACGAGTCATGCTGGCAGAGGACAACGTGGTCAACCAGAAGCTGATTGAGCGCGTTATCGGCAAGACCGGAGCTCATGTCACTGTGGTGCCCAATGGTCAGGAAGCCCTTGATCAGGGGCTTGCAGAAACGTTTGACCTGATCCTCATGGATGTGAACATGCCGGTCATGGGGGGGCTTGATGCGACCCGCGCCCTGCGTGAGGCCGGATATAGCGCACCGATCTACGCGCTGACCGCCGAACACGGGCAGCAGGAAATCGATGCCAGTCTTTCTGCCGGCTGTAATGGCCATTTGCTCAAACCACTCGAACTGGTGCCCTTCTACCAGGTGTTGGCCAAGTGCCTGCCTGCTGAAAAAGCGTGAATTTTCCTGGCGTTTCCCCTTCAGGCCTTTCCCTGCGTCGCTGACTGATACACTGTCTCGGTGAATGGTTGGCATCCCCGAACTATCCCGTTATTCTCGTGGCAAGTCCGCCTGATGGTCAGGTGTGTGGTCAAAACGGAGTCATGTCATGACCCAAAGTATCCGGTGGGTAGCCATTGCCCTGGGAGCGAGCGTTGTGTTGGCGGTGCTGGCGGTCGGTGCCTTTGTACTGCTGGTCAATCCCAACGACTATCGACAGCAAATCAGCAACACGGTGCAAGAAAAGGCTGGTATCACACTCACGCTGGGCGGCAATCTCGGTTGGAGTTTTTACCCGGTGCTGGGATTCGAGGCCAATGACGTGAGTCTGGCATTACAGGCAGGAGCGCCGGCGCTCCTGCAGGTGAAAAGCTTCGCAGTAGGGGTCAGGTTGATGCCATTGCTGTCGCGCCAAATCGACATCGATGGCATCGAGATTGATGGCTTGAGTGCGCATTTGATCGTTGGCAAGGATGGTAAAGGCAACTGGCAGCGTGAGCCCGCAACTGCATCGACATCATCACCGGCCGCAGGTAATAACGCCAGTGCTGCACTGCCTGTTGTGCGGATTCCGGCGGTGAATATCCGCCATTCACAGATTCGCTACGAAGACAGGAAATCCGCTCAGGATTACACCGTCGATATTCCACGCCTGCAATTACGTGACGTCAGTCTGCAAGAGGCGTTCCCGCTATTGCTGGAAGCACGGGTGCGTGAAAAAGCCGGGCTGGACACCGAAATTGCGCTCAATGCCTTGCTGCGAGCAGACGTGCCTGCGGAAAAATATTCTGCCGAGGATGTCGACCTCAAGGTGTCGTTGGCGGGTGTGATGCCTGGAAAAATAACGCTGACTGCTATCGGCAAGGTGATGGTCGATCAGCAGCAGGATACAGCGGCACTGGATTTCGACACGCTGCATATCGCGGATATCAAGTCGACGTTGCACGTGCAGGCGAAGGCCTTGGGTACATCGCCGACATTCTCCGGCAAGCTGGGTACCGAGACCTTCGATCTCAGGTCTGTGTTGAAAGCTCTGGGCATGAACGCCCCGATAACGCGGGAAAGCAGTGCCCTGAGTTCATTGCGTGCAGACCTGGCATTCAGCGGTACTCCACAGCGGATCAATATCAAGCCGCTCACCTTGGTGGTCGATGACAGCACCCTGTCCGGTTCAGTGGCGGTCACCGATGTCAGCCGTCAGGCCATCCAGTTTGACCTGGGACTTGATCGCATTAACCTGGATCGCTATCTTGCGCCGGCGTCCGCAGCAACATCGTCGCCCGCTGCAGAAAAAATGTCCGCAGACGCGCCAAAAAATATCGCCCCAAAAAGCAACTCTGCAACAACCAATCCCGCATCGCCCCCTAATGCCGCATTGTTGCCGGTGGACGTTTTGCGCAAACTCAATCTGCAAGGCAAGTTGAGCGTGGGAGAATGGGTAATCAAGGATATTCCGGTCAAACAACTGGGCTTGGCCATCAGCGCCCTTGATGGCGATGTGCGTCTGAACGATGTGCGCGCGCAATTGCTGGATGGCTCGCTACAGGGTGGCATGAGCGTGGATGTGCGCGGCAAGCAACCGGTATTGGGTTCGCAATGGGCGCTCAACAACCTGAACACCGAGGCCTTGTTGGCGCCTTGGGTGAAATCACCGGTGTTGTCGGGCCGTTCCAGCTTGCGTTTCGATGTCCGTGCCCAGGGCAATGACAGTGAGACGCTGTTGCGGCAGGCACTTGGGCAGTTGAATATCAGCATGGCAGAAGGGGTATTGCATGGCGTCAATCTCAATCAGCTTGTCGCGGATGCGCTTCGGCAGAAACTCGGCGATTTTACGGCCTTGATGCCGGATTATGAAACACGTCTGCCTAAAGCGCTCACGCAGGATACCGCGCTGCGGGATTTGCTGGCCAACATGAAAATCGAAAATGGTCATCTCATCACGCCTGACCTGGCATCGAATTCCGATGCCGGTCAGTTCAATGCCAAGGGAAATATCGACCTGGTCGAGCAAACCTTTGATTACCGTTTTGGTGTAGTGCTCACCTCGCTGGCCGATCACAAATACCTCAAGGGAACGGAGTGGCCTGTGCGCTGCCATGGACGCTTTGATGCTCCTGCCAAAGACTGGTGCCGTCCCGACGGTAATGCCATTGGTGAGGTGCTAAAGAAAGCCGGTGGTGTGGCCTTGCGCGAAAAGGCCACCGAAAAACTGGGCGAGAAATTGGGCGTGCCCTCAGCCAACGAAGAAGAGGTCAAGAAAAAAGCGCAGGAAAAGGTGAATCAGCAGATCAATCGTCAGCTCGACAAATGGCTGAACCGCGACAAGAAGGCAACGCCAGTGCCTGAAACCCCAGCGCCCGCGCCTTGATACACTGGCGCGTAGCGTCTCAGGAATTTGCCAGCGTTTCCAGCAGATGTTGCAGGCGTTCTATTTTTATCGGCTTGCTGATGCAGTCATTCATGCCGGCGCTGATCGCGCGGGTATGATACTCCGCAATGGCGTGTGCACTCAGTCCATGAATGGGCGTTGCTGACCATTGGTTGTCGGCTTCCAGGCGCCGTATCGCTTCTGTGGCAGCATAGCCGTCCAGCAGCGGCATTTCGAAATCCATCAATACCAAATCGAACTTGCCGTTCGCTTCCATGTACAAGCGAACGGCGTCTTCCCCGTTTTCCGCTATCACCGGCGTAATTCCGAAGCGTCCAAGCAGGCCCTTTATCACCATCTGATTCACGCCGTTATCTTCAGCCACCAACACATTGAAAGCGAATTTTGGCAGCGCCTTGTTAGTACTCTTGACGGCACTGCTGGCTGCTGTTGCGCAGACCGCGCGATACAGTTTCTGCAGGGTCGGCGGGTGATCGATCACCGTGCAGTGACCCAGGGCAGCAGGGGCGGGCGCTTGACTCCCGGGTGCTCGCAGCAGCACTACGCGGGCCGGGTGCGAGCTGAGCATTGAGGCTCTTTCTGTCACGCTGGCGTGGTTCAGGGTGTTTTCATCGAGTAGCAGGACGCTGTCCGACCCTTTCGGTACCCCGAGATCTTCGGTCAGGTCGACCGTGCGGATGTTGCGGCTCCACAGCTGGGCCATCTGTTCCAGGCAGCTGGCGGGTTGCGGATGCTCGGCAAGAATGAAGATGGCAATATCATGGGGTGACTCAGGCTCGATAGCGGAACGTCCGGTGCGTGTCGCCGGGACCGTGAACCAGAATGTCGATCCTTTGCCGGTTTCGCTTTCTACACCGATATTGCCTCCCATCAATTCTGCGAGGCGTTTGCAAATGGCAAGACCCAGGCCCGTGCCGCCATAACGGCGTGTCGTCGTGGCGTCTGCTTGTGAGAAACTCTGGAACAGCTTTTGTTGCTGTTCCTGGCTGATGCCGATGCCTGAATCAGTAACGTCTATTCGCAGCGTGGGCTCAGCGGAAGTGGTGTCCATCCGGTAGCGCAGGGTGACACAACCCTTTTCAGTGAACTTGAACGCATTGCTCAACAGGTTGATCAATATCTGGCGAATGCGCGTCGGATCTCCATTGATCATGCCTGGTACATCAGGCGCGCGATCAATCCACAACGGAACAAGGCGATCACGGGTTTTCTGGGCAAACAGCGCCACCGATTCATCCACCAGCTCATCGAGGTCGAAATTGATTTTCTCTATATCAAGTTTACCGGCCTCGATTTTCGAATAGTCGAGTATGTCGTTGATGATGCGTAGCAGCGCATCGCCAGAATTGCGGATGGTTCTGATATATTCTTTTTGTTCCCCGGACAGTGCTGTACCGTCAAGCAATTCTGTCATGCCGATAACGCCGTTCATGGGGGTGCGTATTTCGTGGCTCATGTTGGCCAGAAAATCGCTTTTTGCCCGCGCAGCCTGTTCCGCCTCCAGGCTCTTCTGTTGCAGTTCCGCCGTGCGCTCTTCTACCCGCTTCTCCAGCAACTGATTGGCGGCTTCCTGTTCCAGAATCATTTGCCGTTGTGTGCGATCGCGTTGCTGCTGCAATTCCCGGAGCTTGTCGGTAAGGCCGAGATTGAGCACCACCATGGTCAGAACAGAACCAATTTGTCCACCATAATTGGTAAAGAAATTGACCGGCATGATGTCGAAGGCGCGCAATATATTCATGATGCTGCCGACAATCAGGCCTGACCATCCCAGGATGAAATACTTGGCGCTGCGGCTGCCTTTCATCCATTCGCGTGTGCCTACAATCATGACGGTGGGCATCGCGAGCATGTTGCCCATCATGCTGAGCTGTATGGCGTACGAAAAGGGCAGCACCAATGCGCCGGCAGACCCGATCAATCCAGCCACGACGATAATCGGCATAATATTGAAATTGAGTAGTCGCAACTCTTTCAAATTCAGAAATGACGTCATTTGCAATGCTGTAGCAATCGCTGCAATGCCCAGCATGAACGGGCGGATGCGCTTGGCAAATTCCGGGTATTCACCCCAGATAAACAGATTGCCTGTGCCGTTGAGTGACATCTCCATGATCACGTACGACGTAATCAGCACGATGTAAATGAAATGGGTGTGCTCCCGCAGCAGTATTCCCATGGAAAGGTTGTAAATGAGAATGATGAAAATCGCGCCGAAATACATTCCAAACAGCACGTTTTCACTACGGATGAGCTGTTCGTGCCGACTGCTCGTCAGTAGGTTGATCGGCGCAATCACCGTGTCGCGGCTACTGATGCGCAGGTAAATCGTGTAGGGAGTCTCGTGTTCCAGCAGCAACGGAAAGGCGGGCATGCGTGCTTCAATGGGGCGCTCTGAGAAAGGTCGTGAGTCACCTCCGGTATAGGTCAGCGTTTCGCCGCTGTAGGGGGCGACATATACCGTGATCTCATCAAGCAGGGGGTAATCGATTTGCAGGCGCCAGTCTTTGACCGGATGCTGGTTGAGCACGGTAAAACGCAGCCAGTATTTGCTCGCGCTGAAGCCAAAGTTGGGGGTGGACTTAACCCGCTGCCATTGGCGTCCTGGTTGCTTGACTTGATCGAAGGTCAGTTCACCCTCAGGGTCTTCGATAAAGCTGATACGCTGGTTAACAGACAGCTGGTCGGTATCTGCACCAATGAGCAACGGCTCTGCTAACACGGGAGCATTCAAAAACGACAGCAGCACAAGCAGGAATAGTCCTGCTTTCTGTAGGGTCGAAAATGAGATGAATGACCGCATGCGCGCTGTCTTGTCGAACGGGAGACTTGTGTAACCAGTCTAGGTCATAAACGGCCCGGGTGTTCAGGAATTACTGATCGGAAGCTTGGCTTGCCTCTGGCGATGACAGAAAGTGTTCCACCAGATCGTTGAGAAATAGCCATCCCTGCGCGGTAGGAGCCAACTGACTGGGCGTGTGTAGCAGAAGACCGTCCTGAACGGCTCGTTGCAGCACCCGATCAATACTGGCAAGCGACAATCCGGTGCGCTGCTCGAACAGTGCAGCGGGCACCCCCTCACGCAAGCGCAGGGCGTTCATGAAAAACTCGAACGGCAGATCGTCCTGGGCAAGGGTGTCGCAAGCTGCGGTAAACGACTTGGCAAGGTTCAGATAATCCTGCGGGAGCCGGGTCTTGCGGTAACGCTGAACGCGCCCCTGCGCCGGAAACGTGATTTTTCCGTGCGCCCCCGCGCCGATGGCAAGATAGTCACCGAATTGCCAGTAGTTCAGGTTGTGACGGGAATGCCGGCCCGCTTGCGCATAGGCCGAAACCTCATAATGATCAAAGCCATGCGCAATGAGTTTCTCTTCCCCCGCTTGCTGGATGGCCCACAGCGTATCGTCTTCAGGCAACACAGGTGGCGCGTTATGGAAGGCGGTATTGGTCTCGATGGTGAGCTGATACCACGACAGGTGTGGGGGCTCGAAACTGAGGGCAGTGTCGAGATCGTGAAGCGCCTGTTCCAGCGTCTGGTCAGGCAGACCATGCATGAGGTCGAGATTGAAGTTTTCAAAACCCGCACGGCGCGCCATGGCAATGGCATTCACTGCATCCTCGCCGTTATGGATGCGACCCAGTTTCTGCAAATGCTCGGGGTTGAAACTCTGTATGCCCATCGACAAGCGATTGACACCCGCATTGCGGAACCCACTGAATTTTTCTTGCTCGGCCGTCCCCGGGTTGGCTTCGAGCGTAATTTCGGCGTTGCGGGCTATCGGCACCCGACCATCAATGCCCTCCAGCAGACGGGCAATGCTGTCGGCGGAAAACAGGCTGGGGGTACCTCCGCCAAAAAAAATGCTCTGCAATTCACGGCCTTGTGCCCAGGATGCATCGCGTGTCAGGTCGTCGAGCAGGCAGGCAACATAGGCATCTTCGGGGATTTCGGTGGCGCGGTGACTGTTGAAATCACAGTAGGGGCATTTGCGCACACACCAGGGAATATGCACATAGAGCGCCAACGGCGGCAGTTGCAAAAGACGGTCAGTGCTGCCGGCGATGCTCATGTACGCCAGGCGGGTGACGCCTGCAGGGCGTCGGCCAGTTTCAGTAACGCCTGGGCGCGGTGGCTGAGGCGATTCTTGGTGGCGGCATCGAGCTGGGCAGAGGTACAGCCGTGGCTTTCTACCCAGAACAGCGGGTCATAACCAAAGCCGCTATCGCCGGAAGGCGCCAGCACGATATGGCCTTCCCAGGTGCCCTGGCAGATCAGTGGTGTCGGGTCGGCGGCGTGGCGCATCATGACCATGACGCACTGGAATCTCGCTGTTCGCTGCGCTTCCGGCACATCGCGTAGCGATTCCAGCAGTTTTTGGTTGTTGCGGGTATCGGTGGCGTCTGTACCGGAATAACGTGCACTGTAAATGCCGGGCGCACCCTGCAGGGCATCCACTTCCAGGCCGGAATCATCGGCCAGTGCCGGCAGACCGGTGTGCGCGCAGGCATGGCGTGCCTTGAGAATGGCGTTCTCGACAAAACTGAGACCGGTTTCGTCGGCATCACTGATGGCAAATTCCTTTTGCGAGCGCACCTGCCACTGGAACGGCGCCAGAATCTGCTGGATTTCCTTGAGTTTGCCGGCATTGCCGGTGGCGATGACCAGAGAGCGCGACATGCTTACTTGTCCACGAAAAGGGTTTGCGAGAACTTCAGGTGAAAGCGGGAATTTTCGGCGCCCGGGCTCACTTCGATGTCAAATCTGTGTTGTTGGCCATCGGCGATCTGGAATTGGCCGATGTAGTACATCACGTCGCCTTCATTGATCTGGCTGAATTCCAGCGGAATTTCAGTGCCCGTGAGCAGCGTGACACGCCCGGTGAGGAAAGCCGTTACATTCTTGGGTAGCTTGCCTTCGCGTTTGCGCTGTACGGTAATGTTCACCATGCCCAGATAGCCGCTGCGTACCAGCCCGTGGGCCTTGGCGACGTCCGGTGTGACCATGCTGCTGTTGAATGCGTTGTAGTGCACGATAAACCGGTCGTCCTCGGTAAAGCTTTCGCCCCACGCGAGCGATCCGAGCAACATCAGAACCAGTAAACTCCAACGTCTCATGCCTTCCCCCTTGCGGTTAGCGGGTGATGTGGTAAATCGCCGTTTCGCCAAACATGTTGGGCATCAATCGCATGGCTGGACTGTCGTCATAGCCGAGGTCGACGACCGTGCGATTGAGTATGTGAATCGCCTTGGAACGGCAAAATGCCTCGAAGTCCTTGAAGGTGCACAAGTGAATGTTCGGCGTGTCGTACCAGGTGTAAGGCATGGCCGGAGAAATTGGCATCTTGCCCAGCACGGCAAGATAGATGCGGTTGCGCCAGTGGCCGAAATTGGGGAACGTAATGATGCATTCCTTGCCGATACGCAGCATGTGATCGAGCACTCTTTCGGGGTAGGTGACCGCCTGCAGGGCTTGCGTCATCACCACAACATCGAAGCTGGCGGTGCCGATGTTGGCGAGACCTTCGTCAAGATCCTGCTCGATGACGTTCACGTTCTTGCGCAGGCATTCGGCGATCTGGTCCTGGTTGATTTCAAGGCCATAGCCCTGTACTCCCAGCGTTTTTACCAGATGGGCGAGCAACGTGCCGTCACCACAGCCAAGGTCGAGTACACTGGCGCCCGGTCTGATCCATTGTTGTATCAGTTGCAATTCTGAACGCATGTCATTCGCCCTCAATCTTGATCGCGTCCATGTACGCCTTGAACAGCTGGATATAGCGCGGCACTTTCAGCAGGAAGGAATCATGCCCCTGAGGACAGTCGATATCCGCATAACTGACATTTTTGCGGGAGGCGAGCAGGGCGTTGACGATTTCGCGGGAGCGTTCGGGGGCAAAGCGCCAGTCAGTAGTGAATGACAGGACCAGGAAATTGCAGCAGGCATTCGACAGGGCCTTGATGAGATCGTCGTCATAGTCGGCCGCCGGGTCGAAATAATCGAGCGCACGCGTCATCAGCAAATACGTGTTGGCATCGAAATTCTGCGAAAATACTTCGCCCTGATAATTCAGATAGCTCTCGACCTGGAATTCGACATCGAAATCAAAACTGATTTCCCCGTCGCGTAGCTCGCGGCCAAACTTCTCGCGCATGGCAGCGTCGGACAGGTAGGTGATATGGCCCAGCATGCGTGCCAGCGCCAGACCGCTTTTGGGCTGCGTATCCTTGTCATAGTAATCACCATTGTGAAAGCCGGGGTCTTGCTGAATGGCTTTGCGGGCGATTTCATTGAAGGCAATGTTCTGGGCGGACAGCTTCGGTGCGGCGGCGATAACGACGGCGTTGCGTACCCTCGCCGGAAAGTCGATGGACCACTGCATGGCCTGCATGGCACCGAGACTGCCACCGACGATGGCCGCCCATTGTTTGATGCCCAGAAGATCAGACAGCAGCGCCTGGCTGGCGACCCAGTCCTTCACCGTCACGATCGGAAAGTCGGGGCCGTAAGGTTTGCCCGTTTCAGGGTTGGTACTTTTGGGCCCGGTAGAGCCATGGCAACCGCCGAGGTTGTTGAGCGATACCACAAAAAAACGCTGGGTATCGATGGCTTTGCCCGGCCCGATAGCGGTGTCCCACCAGCCTGGCTTATCGTTTGCGTCGTGGTAGCCCGCAGCGTGATGGTGTCCGGACAAGGCGTGACAGATCAGCACCGCATTGCTGCGGGCAGCATTCAGCGAGCCGTAGGTTTCGTATACCAGGTGAAACTGTGGCAGGATTTTCCCGCACTGCAGCTTCAGAGGCGTGTCGAAATGCGCTATCTGGGGTGTTACCAACCCCACGGAGTCCGCAGGAAACTGTCTGGACATCTCTTCCCTATTCCAACCCGAGGTCGACCAAACGCGGAAGTTTAAAGGAATGCGGGGGGATTGGCATCTGCTTTTATGCGCGCCGAGTGAGCGTTGCCCCGGTTTGGTGCAGCCAGCTTTATTTTTGCACCAAACTAATTCGTTTTGTCATCATGGGTTCAGCCCAGGGCGGCCAAAGGATAGTGGTTACCCCTTCAAAAACAGCAATATAAGGCCATGCACCATTCTGGCACAGCCTTTGCGATGGAAGCCGCAAACCGGAGATTCCTCATGACTGCGATGCCCCCCAGCCCCCCGTTTACCTTTGCCAAGCCAGTCATGGGCGGGTGGGGTGCATCCTTGCAGCTGAAAGTGGCGCGGCGAGGGGCTTCCACACGGATGGTGGCGGCCCGGCATTCCGGCCCTTTGCGTCTTCAGCGCCCCTTCTACCCCGAAGGTGCAGACCACCCCCACATTTACTTGTTGCATCCGCCGGGTGGAATGGTGCCGGGAGACAGGATCGACATTGATATCACCGTGGATTCCGATGCCAGCGCGTTGTTGACCACACCCGCGTCAGGCAAGGTCTATGACGTCGGTGAGAGAGCGCTGCCACAACAGCAGCGTGTGCACGCGAGCGTGGCACCTGGTGCAACGCTGGAGTGGCTGCCTCAGGACACCCTGTATTTCAGTGGGGCCAGATTTT
>JBPOHS010000114.1:0-89152 GCA_052035295.1 Pseudomonadota bacterium | reverse complement strand
TCGACCAGCCAATCGAGCGTGCGATAGAGGGTGACGCGATCGAGGCGAAGACCCTCCTGCATCAGTGCCTGGTCGATTTCCTGATGGGACAGTGCGTGTCCGCCTTCGAGCAGGCACTGCAGAACGGTAACGCGGGCAGCGGTGCTGCGGCTGCCGGTCCGGGCAATGAGTGTCGAGGCAGAAGCGTGGGAAGGGTTGGTCGATGCCATCCGGTACTTTTCCTGGTGTGAAGGGGCAGGAAGAAATTGAAACCAGGTTGCATTGTGGGGGTGCCTGCACCGGGTGTCAATTCGTCGTGCCGACACCAACGGTGCCTTATTGGGTGCGGTTGCGGCAACTCGTGATGCAGGTGCCTTTGTCTGCGCGCAGTTGCGTCAGAGTTTTCAGCAGCTCCGCCTCGCTGTGGCCGGCATCGATGAAAAAGCCCTGCATGTAGTCGATGCCCAGCTCGGCCAGATAATCGTGCTTTTCCCGGTTGTCGACCCACTCGGCCACGACTTGAAAACCCTTCATGCGCGCGATCTTGAGTAGCGACTCGACAAACGCCTGATCGGTCGGATCATCGCACAATGTGGCAATGAAATGGCCATCCACCTTCACGAAATCCACCGGCAGCATTTTCAGCAGGTGGAAGCTGCAGTAGCTGGTACCGAAGTTATCGAGCGCAATCTTGAAACCCTTGCTGTGGGCGAAGTCGATAAAGTGTCTGACATCGTCAGTGTCCTCAACCGCCGAGGTTTCGCTGATTTCAAACACAATGCAACCCAGCGCCAGGTTGGCTACGTCGATGCGGTCGATAAAATCGGTGATCGAGCGATCCTTGATGGTTTGCGCCGACAAATTGATGCTCAGGGAAATGCCGCAACCCAATACAGGGGCATTATTTTCGGCCATTTTTAGTACGTGCTCGATGACATAACGGTCGATCTGAGGCATCAGCCGATAGCGTTCGGCGACGGCCAGAAACCGTTCTGGCAACAGCAAGCCATCATTGTGTTGCAGTCGCAGCAACACTTCGTAGCGATAATCGCATCCGTTCGGCTGCAATGCGCGAATGGGCTGAAAACAGAGCTCGAAGGTTTTTTCGCGCAGTGCCTGGCGAATTTCTTCGAGCATCAGGTAACGGCGGGACGAATTTTGTGTTGCAGCGCCGAACACATTATGATGGCGGTCACCGCCCAGTTTTTTGGCTTCGTAAACGCCACCGTCAGCACGCTGATAAAGCTCGGAGGGTGTAACGAATTCCTCGTCACCGACACTCATCCAGCCAATCGAAAGACTGGATGAAACGGTCTTCTCACCAAAATTGAAGCGTAACTGACCTACGGCTTTTACCAGTTTGTCGAGAATGAAGGCGGCATTGTCCATGCTGGTGTGCGGCAGAATCAGGGCAAATTCGTCACCACCGATACGCGCCAGCACATCGGATTTGCGCAGAACGCCCTGCATGGCCCGCGCGATCTTGACCAGCACCTCATCACCCGCCTTGTGGCCATGGGTATCGTTGATCGGCTTGAATCGATCCAGATCGATAATGGCATAGACAAACGCACCCAGGCTGTTGCGTTGTTGCAGGCACTGTTCAACGTATTCATTGAAGTAACGGCGATTGGCCAGTTGGGTCAGGCTGTCGTGGTAGGCTGCCCACTGAATCTTCTCGTTAAGGGAAATAATGTTGGTCACATTGGCAATCGAAATCAGCCAGCCAGGCTCTTTCTGTTCCCCGAATATCACCGGCTTGGCGTTCAAATCCAGGTAGATGAGTTCGCTGCCCTTGCGTCGCATCATGCGTCGATCGACTGGCGTAAAATCTTCCTGTTTGAAATCTTGCGTCAGCGATTGGAAAACGCCGATTTCCGGATGTTCTTGACGGACATGATTGTAAAGACGCACGGTCTTGTCGAAAAATTGCCCCAGCGCATCAGCCGGCAGATCAAACATGGTATTTGCACAGCGGTTGACGAACGTAATGATACCATTGCGGTCGGTCAGAATAATGCCGCTATTGAGGGTGTCCAGCAATTCGTAGGCTTTGTCACGCTCCACCGAATGCTGCAGGACCTGACGAAATTCACGTGATACGTCATTGAGCACGATCAGGCAGCCGGAGACATCCCCCAAGCCCTTTTTCTGGTAAGGGCGGATGTGTACGCAATACACGTTGTCGTTGTTGAACGTCATGATGTATTCGGCGCTGCGGTCGGATTCGAGACTGGCGCGCACGCCATCGACAATCAATGATTCATCGTCGCGTCGATGGGTATTCCAGATCACGCCCTTGAAAAGATCGTTGACGTGCAGGCTTTCCGGATCGATCAGATCAAGGACATAACGCGAATACTTGGACACCCTGCCATTGGTGCCGACCAACACGTAAGGTACTTCGAGGGCTTCTTCCAGTGCCACCAGATCGGCAGACATCTGTTGCAGCTCGTCATTCTTGGTGCGTAGCTCTTCGTTGACCGTGTGCAGCTCTTCGTTGGAAGACTGCAGTTCCTCATTGGTGGTTTGCAGTTCTTCGTTGGTTGCCTGCAATTCTTCATTCGAGGATTGCAGTTCTTCGTTGGTGCTCTGCAACTCTTCGTTGGTGGTTTCCAGCTCCTCGACGACAGTTTGCAAGCTTTCGCGAGTGGCGTTGAGTTCGTTTTCCAGCTCTTCGATGAGACGCTGGTTGTCTTCGGATGTATCGACTTCGCCGCCGCGACTGCGCTGGCTGTCCGGCTTGGAAAGGGGGCGCAGTTCCTGGGTGATGACAAGCCAGTTTTCATGCAACGTGCTGGGCGTTACGGTAATGGCTATCAGGTTGTGTTGAAGGTCGAGCGCTTCCTGGAAATAGACCTGTTCGCGGGTGCGCCGCGCCTTGAAGCACATGGCGCGGAGCGCTGCGCGGAATTTCGGGTGACTGTTGGCAAAGAAGCTCGGGCTGAATTTGCCTTCCGGAATGATCGTCAGCGGCTCACAGCGGCCACTCTTGAAAACGATCTCATCGCTGTCATTGATCAGCACGGACTCGACCCCACGCGCCGCTCCCAGCGACTGGTGAATCTCGCCCAGAAAGTCGAGCGTTTTGCGCTCCTGCTTCTTGGGCTCGATAACGAAGGGGCTGGGGGTCGCATAGCTGTCGAGCTGGAAACTGATGGCTATGTTGTTGCGGCGATAGACCTTCAGTTCTGAGCTGATGTCCTCGAACAGTTTGCGTTGGGCACTGATGGTTTCGCTCATGCCCAGCGTCAGTACGCCCTTGGGTTTTAGACTGTAACCAAAGCAGCGCAGGGCCTTTTCCTGCAGTACGGTATTGAAATAAATCAGCAAATTACGGCAGAAAAGCAGATCGATGCGGGAGAAGGGCGGGTCGACCAGGACGTTGTGTACCGAAAAAATGACACGATCGCGGATACTCTTGTTGACCTGGAAGGAGCCATGCACCGGCGAGAAAAACTGTGAGGCTTCGTCTGGCATCAGATTGTTGAGCACCTCGGCATCGTAAATGCCGCTGCGGGCTTGTGCTATCACCTTTTCACTGATGTCGGTCGCGAGGATCTGATACTCGAAATCGAGTTGCTGGCGCTGCTTGATCTGTTCCAGCAGGATGGCAATCGAGTAGGGTTCTTCGCCGGTCGAACAGCCGGCCGACCAGATCCGCAGATTGCGCGAGCAGTTGTGCACATAATCAGTAATGACCGACTCCATTGCCTCCCACAACTTCGTGTCACGCTTGAAACAGGTAATGGAAATGAAAATGTCATTGACCAGGGCATTGAGTTCCACGTCATCGCCACTGAGCTGATTCAGGTAGTCATCCATCGAGGATGCGCGACTGAGGTTGGCACGGCGCAGGATACGACGCTGTAACGTGGAGGGCTTGTAATTTGACAGATCAATGCGTGTCTTGCGTTGTATCAGATCGAGAATCCGGGCAATGGGAGAGCCTTTCTCCTTGCCGTCAATCGGTTCTCCGTACAATTTGTTGACGATGGTGTTGATCGCTTTGCCCATGTCCTCGGGCGCAAGAATGATGTCGGCCGCACTCTGATTGATGGCCGAGGCGGGCATGGATTCATATTCGGCACTTTGGGGCAGCTGGGCGATGGTAATGCCGCCCTGCGTTTTGATCGACAGCAAGCCGCGCGTGCCGTCTGTACCCGTGCCGGATAACACGACGCCAACCACCAGCACGCCTTCGTGCATGGCCAGCGAATCAAACAGGCGATCAATGCTGGGTCGCGGACCAATCTTGGTGTCGTTGCGCAGCAACATGTGTCCACGCACAACTTCGCAGTGAAATCCCGGCGGAATAATATAAATCCGGTTGGGCTGCAGAGGCATGCCGTCGGTGGCGACATCCACCGGCAGAAGCCCCGACAGCCACTACGGATTTCAACATTGCGATCCCTGTACTTCGTTCTTATTGGTAAAAAACTGTCCACGTTTATGTCGTATACAAATTGTAGGACAGGAAATTCCTACCGCCAAAGGAAAATTTTGCATTTTGCGAATAGTGCGCTATGCCCTTGCTTTGCCGGGGTGTTTTTCACGGATGGACGGCGATTCTGCTGTCGCGCCACTGGCGTGGTGACATGCCCTCGACTTCCCTGAAGGCCTTGCGGAAATTGGCGGTCTCCTTATAGCCCAATCGAAACGCGATACTCTCGATGCGCATGTCGGTTTTACCCAGGTAATACAGCGCCGTTTCGTGACGAATGGCCTTGAGCACGTCGCGAAAATTGATACCTTCCTCGTTAAGGCGGCGCCTCAGCGTGCGCTCGGACACGCGCAGCTTGTCGGCGACAAATCCAATCGACGGTGACTCATCGAGATAGATCGAGATGATCTCGCGGATGCGTTCTGTCAATTGTGTGTGGGATTGCACCTTTTTCAGTTCGTCTTCGCACTGTTTGACCATAACGCGCTGGTTAAGGGCGTTGGCGGTCTTGATCGGCAGATCGAATTGCGCCTGTGTGAATACCATGCTGTTCTGGCTGGCGTTGAACTCGATGTCGCAATGCGTGTAGGGGAGGTACATGCCGGGGTCGGGTGGTTGCTTGTAGGTGACCGTTACCCGGCGCGGATAAAACGGTTGCCCCGTCATCAACGACACGTTGTAACTGGTGGTGCCGATGAATGCTTCAATCAGGGCGATATTGACCTCGGGCCAACTGGTGGAAAGCTGGTATTCGACGACGACTTCCTCTCTCGCCTGATGCAAGGTGATTCTTACGGCAGGCAACACGATGGCGGCATAGCGCTCGATCAGTGACATGACGGTCCTGACATCCTTGCACGCCATGATGGCCGACCCCAGGTTGCCGTTGGCGAGGATGGGAATGCGCGCGCCGAGCTCAAGGTAGATGCTGCGTCGTCGGGTATGCTGGTTGACGCTGCGCATGATGGCGGCCAACGTGTCGACGTCGACCCGCTCGACCTCCTCCAGCCGGTCGATCGTGTCCATGCCCCCGTCACGAAAGATCTGTGCACTGTCGTAACCCAGCTCGCGCAGGTAGTCATCGATGTACGCGAGATAGATTCCGTAGACAGTCTGTTTGTCGAGCACTATTGATCCCCGTCAATCGGTCAGGTTTGTTCACTACTTTGGCCGAAAATACCCCCTTTAGGCCTCCTTTGCAACTATAGTGAACGGTCAGTCATCCCTATACTGGTTAAAAGCGACACACTTTCGGCGGGGTTTTGACTCCCCGATGTAGTAGGTGAACCAGACGCGCAGGGGCATATATGTTTGGATGGCTGTCAAAAAAAGAATACAAACTGGTCGTCGATTCTCATGAACCCATTACCCTGGCCAGCAAGGAAACGGTGCTCAACGGTGCCTTGCGTGCGGGCATGGATTTTCCCTATAGCTGCAAAGTCGGTGGTTGTGCTGCCTGTAAATGCAAGCTCGTGTCAGGCAAGGTCAAGGAGCTGACCGACAAATCCTACCTGCTGTCAAAAGAAGAGATTCAGCAAAACTACATCCTCGGGTGCCAGAGCATTCCAGTGTCGGATGTGGTGGTGAAATTGCCGGAGAACCCGCTCGCCCATCAGCGTACGTCGGGCGTTATTGTCCGCCAGGATAGGCTGACTCACGATATCGCCGAGATTTCCATTCGCCTGCAGGACGCCATTCGTTACCTGCCGGGTCAATATGCCTCCCTTCAGGCAGTGGGCACCGACATTCCTGCGCGTTGCTATTCCTTTGCCCATGCGGCGAGTGAGCAGGGTACGTCGGAGATTTCCTTCTTTGTGCGCATCGTACCGAATGGCCGCATGTCCAATTGGTTGTTGTCACCGCAGGCGCTCGACCAACGTGTCGAGGTCAAGGCCAGTCTGGGTGAATTCCATTTGCGTGCGGGCAAGGGGCCAATGGTTTGCATCGCGGGCGGCAGTGGCCTGGCACCTTTGATCGCTTTGCTGGAAGGTGCAGTGAACACTGACGCCGCTGCGCGCGACGTGTTTCTGCTGATGGGCGCGCGCACCCAACGCGATCTCTATTACCGTGAACAGATCCAGGTCTTGCAGAAACAATGGCGTGGGCGCTTCGAATACATTCCTGTGCTTTCCGAAGAGCCGGCAGACAGTGGTTGGACCGGTATGCGCGGGTGGGTGACCGATGCCATAACGCCTGAGATTACGCGCGATGCCCAAGGCTATTTGTGCGGGCCGCCGCCCATGATCGATGCTGCCATTACGCGCATGACCGGGCAGGGCGTAACCAAGGAACAGATTTATTTCGACAAGTTTTCCGATCAGTCCATCGCGGGTTAGTCAGGACACAGGAGGTGTCCGTGGACGTTCGGATTAGCGGCTATCGATGCCGTTGTTCAACAAAAGAAAAACCACTTCTACAGAGGTAAGCACGATGTTTAGATACTTCAGATTCTATGTCGCGCCGCTAACGATCATGGCCATCTCGGTGGGCATGTTTTTTGGTGGTATCTGGTTGTGGCTGCCGGGAGCCTTGTACATTGCGACCATATGCACGCTTGACCAGGCGTTTCCGCACGATGTCGAAGAGACTCCTTACAAGCGAGAGTTCTTTCTTGATTTGGCGCTCTACCTGTCGACGCCTGCCGCCATGGCTCTTTATTTCTCTTTATTTTGGGTGGCCGGTGACGGAGTGCAGGACGCACTAGGGGCTGGCGCCTATCTGCAAAGCCTGACGGGCGTGGATGTGGTTGCCGCGCGCAACGCCACGTCTTGGTACCATTATGTTTTGATGTTCGTGGCGATCGCTTTGCCTGCGACGGGGGCGGGTGGTCTGGCGGGTCATGAGCTGACCCATCGCACCTGGCGCCCGTTTGATCTCTGGATCGGGCGTATCACCATGGCCTTCAATTGGGGAATCGCTTTCCCGATCGAGCATGTGTATGGCCACCATGCTTATGTCGGTACCAAGAAAGATCCTGCCACCGCTGCACGCGGAGACTCGGTTTACCAGCATCTTCCCAAAGCCATGTATCGCACGGTAGTCAATGCGTGGGAACTTGAGAAGGAGCGTCTCGACAAAGTCGGTGCGTCTTTCCTGTCCCCGAAGAACGTGCTGATCCGCATGGGTGCCGTGGCTTTTGCAACCACCGCGTTCGCCTACTACTGCGCCGGCTGGAAAGGCGTGTTGTTCCATTTGATAGTATGCGTTTCCACCAAGATCGCGCTTGAAGTATTGAATTACGTCGAGCACTACGGTTTGATCCGTGTTCCCAGTGAGCCGGTGCAACCGCGTCACTCCTGGAACTGTAACCATGTGGTCAGCGGCGTCTTCACCTATAACCTGACCCGTCACAGTCATCACCACGCTGATGCGCAGGTGCCCTACCAGGATTTGCGTGCCCACGCCGAGCAACCGGAAATGCCCGGGGGCTTGATGACCGCCTACATGTCAACGCTTGTGCCACCACTGTGGCGCAAGAAAATAACGCCGAAGTTGCTGGAGTGGGATCGTGTGCAGGCAGACAAGCGTGAATTTGCCTTGATCCGCGAAGCCAACAATGCCAGTGGCTGGAGTGAACTCAAGCAAAGTGTTGCCAATACCAGCGGTGATGTTCATGCCGTGCCGCAGGGAAATCTGGGCTACTGATCTCCCTTTGAGCAGATAACGTCGCTTTCGGGTGGCGTTATCTGTTTCCATCGTTTCTTATTTTTCTGCCTGCACTGCCAGGCCATGAAAAAATTGCCGTGTGAAATCATCAACGGCAAAAAACGTTTCGATACGCAGTTCTTCTGCAGTGATATCCAGGGCGGTACCAAAACTGGATATCATTGAAAACAGTTTCAGCGTCGTCGTTCCCATCCCCATTTCCAGCGGCAAAATCGGTGCAGGTGTCGTTGCCCAGTCATGACTGCGCCAATGGTCGGGAATGCCCGGATAGGCGCAAATCTCTTCAAACAGCGCGCGAAGCGCCTCGTTGCTCGGGTCGGCAGTGACTTCACGGAACAGGCGCGATATCAGCAGGGTCGATGCATGTGACCAGTTTTGTATAAGCGGCTGCAATCCCTCGGGATGAAACGTCATGCGCATGACATTGTAATGACCGGAAGGATCGACCTTTTTCCAGGCCGCATCGGGGTCTCCCAATAGCGAGAGAAACCGGTCGGCCGCCCGATTGCGCATCACCATGTTCCAGTCGCGGTTGACTACCAGGGCCGGAAAAGGCTCGTGTTGCTGCAAAATGAGATCGAGGGCTTCGCGCACGGCTTTCATGTCGTCATCTTGCAATGTGCGCTGGTGAAATACCGGGGCAAACCCGGCGGCATTCAGCAGCTGATTGCGTTCCCTCATGGGTATTTCAAGCACGTCGGAAAGTTGCAAAACCATTTCGCGACTGGGTTGTGCGCGTCCCGATTCGAGAAAACTCAGGTGGCGTTGCGATACATTGGCGTCGAGGGCGAGTTCCAGTTGTGAACATTTGCGGCGGTCTCGCCAACGTCGCAGCAGGGTGGCGAAGGGTGGCAAGCTGCGATCATCCCTGTTGCGAGGGAGGCTTTTGTTCTTGAGGCCAGGGTGGGTGGCGGATGTCATGACGGGCTCTCGTGCGACAGGCTGAGGTGATGATGCCATGATCGTGAAGAAAACGCTGCCGCGCGATTACCTCTGAGGTAATTGTTCGGCGGCGTCTGGCAGGCAAGACTGTATCCGCCAAACACACCATCTCGTCAAAGAGGATCGCTGACATGACGCTTCGTAAAGCACTGCTGTGGATTTTGTTCGTGGATTTTGCCGTGTTCAGTACCTGGGTGCTGTGGGACACCGGTTACCTGGGAATCTGGCTGGCCGGGATGGCATCGCCTGCCAGTGCGCAGATTCTGCTGGATCTGGTGATTTCCTGCCTGCTGATTTCCGTCTGGATCAAGGGGGATGCGGAGCAACGCGGCATCAACCCCTGGCCCTGGATGATCGCCATCGGCTTCACGGGAAGTCTGGCTACCTTGGTGTATTTGCTCGTGCGCGAGTATCAGGTAACACCAGCGTTGCGGCAGGCGCGTGGCGCCGTCTGATTTTCCTGTAACGCCGACACAACGACGGCCATGCAGTACAGCATGGCCGTCAGGTGGCCAGCCCCATCACAGCGCCGCGATTGCGGAATTCGCTCAGCAGCGCTCCGCCTTGACCAAACATTTTCTCGCGCCAGCTTTGTTCCAGCTTGCGCGTATCGTGCTTGTTCGGGTGAAAACGTTTCGCCGAGAACAGTGGCATTTTCGGCAGAATCCGGGTGACAAAACCATGGCGGCCGAACAGGGTATTGATGCCCCGCGCCAGATCCGGAATGTCGTGCAGTTTGCCTTCGCGTGCCAACAGATAAACCCAGCCCGCGACCGCTGCCGGTGCGACCGTGGCAGCGACCAGCAATGGCACCAGTTGCCGCTCACGATGACTGTTACCAATACGTTCGTAGACATCGTAGGCGACAGCCTTGTGTTCCAGTTCCTCGAGTGCGTGCCACTGCCAGAGTTTGAGCATTTCCGGGTCGAATTGTTTCATCAGGCGTTCGTCAGTGAGCAGTTGCTCGCCCAGTAGGGCGGTAAAGTGCTCCATCAAGGTCGTGCAGGCGAGCTGTGTGCTGGGCGAGAACTTTTCCAGCAAGCCCAGTGCAAATTTCACGGCGGCTTCGGGGCGGCGGGTGTCAATGCCGCGTTCGGCCAGAAGTTCGTTCAGGCGCTCATGCTCACGGCCATGGATGGCTTCCTGACCAATGAACCCGGATATCTGTGCCTTGAGCGTGTCGTCGTCGATGCGGTCGCGGTAGCGACGTACTGATTCGACAAAGAATCGTTCCCCCGGTGGAAATATCCCGGAAAGCATGGCCAGGAACATGGTGGCCGTGGCGTTGTTGTCGAAAAAGTAGCGCGGGCTTTCGGCGGGGAACTCGAATTTCATCTGCCGTGGTGGTATGCCAACCCGGGCGCCGGCCAGTTTGCGCGACTCTGCCTTCATCTCTGCCTGCAAGTTGGACGTGTTCATTTCGCTGGTCTCCCCAATCTGCTGTTGATTTATGACCATCAGGTCACTTATTGTTAACTTAAGCCGACTAATTGTTCGGATTCAATTCGGGTTTCCTGGGGGGAGGGGTGATGCCACGCAAACCAACGCAGAAAAGAGCCATGGCGACCGTGGAGGCCATTGTTGAGGCTGGATTTATTTGTGTGTCCAAGCGTGGGCTCGAGGCGACCACGACCCGTCATGTTGCCGAGGCGGCCGGGATAGGCGTCGGATCGCTGTATGAGTATTTTTCGAACAAGGACGAGATCTACCAGCTGATGTATGAACGTTTGGTGGGCGAGGTCGGTACCACCATCCGGGCATTGGTGCCGGAGCTTGTAAAATTACCGATCTCGGATGCCATCCGCCGGATTCTGTATTCAGTGGGCGCCTTGTTGCAGCAGGATGACAGACGCTATCTGCGATGCGCGCGATATGCGCTGCAGGCTGATATGAAAATGGACATGGAGCCCCTGGCAAAACTGTTGATGGAAGTCATTTTGCAATATGTGATGCATCAGCCGCGTTACATGAAGGTGCGCAACATTCCCACCATGAATTACATCTTCATTCATGGCGGAATTTATACCTTGATGCATCACTTGAGTGAGCGTAACCCGGCCCTGAGTTACGAGGCGCTGGTCGATGGTCTGGCAGATATGGTGGGGCATTATGCGGAGTATGAACTGGCGTTGCTGGAGAGCAAGGCGACCGCTGCGCCCTAGAGTTGTCGTTGCGGAAGTGCTGCCGGGCTGACGGTTTGCAAGGTTTGCCATTGCAACAGTAACGCGAAAGTCTGTAACAGCACGTTTGCTTGTTCCTCACCATATTCAATGCAGGCGGACAGACTTACGCCGACTTTCAGGGTTTCCATCAGTCGGGCTGTGTGCGGCGTAATGCGCTCGGTGCGTAATCTCATGCCTTGCCGCCACACCAGCACAATGTCGCTGTACCATTCTGCCCGGGAAGGGGGGGCGGACATGTCGGTCTGGCTTTGCCACAGGCTGAACAGCGGGTGATCGGAAAAAATCAGCGTTACCGAGGGGTGCCAGCAAACCGGTTGCGACAGGATTTCTGTCAGGTTTTCGATGCTCGCAGGATCGGCCCGCAGGGGCAGGCCATCGCCGGCATGGAAAGCGCATAGCCTGGCCCATTCAAGTCGCGCGATATCTGTCAAATAGGCCATGTTCTGCAGCGGCGGAAATGTCGCGATGAAGTCAGCCAGGGTTGCACCATATTCGTGATAAACAGCAGAACGTGGCGGGTGCAGGGCAATGTAATGCTGGCAGAGTGCGGTAAAATATTCCCCGCCCAGCAAACGCTGCACGACCGGAAATGCCTGTCTGAGGGCTTCGACAGGTGACGCATGAACATTATTCCGGTGGATGCTGAATCCCTCAACGAAATGGCGGTCTGTAGAGTTGCCGAGATGCAGTGGCACGCTTTCGTGCTGATAAAGAAAGTCGGCGAACTCCGCAGGTGTGTAACGTGTCATCGGCAAGCACTCCCACCAACGAAAGGCGGCATGTAAGGATTGCATTGTAGTGATCGCGCGCAATCCACTTCGGCGGCAAGTGTCGACCAACCGGGCAGTTGCCGGTCCCATTCGATCACGCAGGGTTTTGCGCCCGCCTGTAGCATCCATTCCACATAGAGTTTCCAGGTGATATCAGCCACGGCGCTGGCGTGTTCGTCAATCAGGAACGCCGTGCCCGCAAGCTCGACCTGGGTATGGCCGGCGAGGTGAATTTCGCCGACGCTTGCGGCGGGTAAATTTCCCAGGTATGCCATTGGATCGCCGCCTCCGTTGTGACAGCTGACGATCAGGTTGTTGATGTCCAGCAGTAATCCGCAGCCGGTATGCAAACAGAGCGACCGGAGAAATTCGGATTCACTCATGTCGCTGTCGGCCAGGCACAGGTACGCGCTGGGATTCTCGATCAGGATCTGACGCCCCAGCACGTCTTGTACCTGCTGAATACGGGCCGCGACCGACCGCAGGGTGTTTTCGTTGTAGGCGATGGGAAGCAGATCACCGAAATAACGCCCACCCTGCATGCACCAGGCAAGATGCTCCGAGACCAGTGCTGGCGCATAACGGTCACACAGGTCGCGAAGTCGCTGCAGATGCTTGCGGTCGAGTGCGTCGGAGCCCCCCAATGACAGGCCGATGCCATGTATCGACAGGGGCAGGCGGGCCCGCAATTCAGTCAATTGGGCATGCGGCAAGCCGCCATCGCCAAAGTAGTTTTCGGCGTGTATCTCGATGAAGTCAACCCGATGAATGTCGGCAATTAGCGCTTCGAAGTGAACGGGTTTAAATGCAACGCCTGCGCCGGCGTGCAAGACGTCGCTGTGCATGGCGTCCCTTTGCATGGAGCTAGCCTCGAATGCGCGCAAGCGGGGTCAGCGAGCCTGTCCCATGGGGCGTGTCGATACTCGTGCAGGTTCCTTTGGGCACCAGTTTCCAGGCGTCACCCTGGTAGTCGATTTTCGATGTGCCCGCACAGGAGGTTCCCGGTCCGGCGGCACAATCGTTTTGCCCGGCCAATGCGATGCCGTAACATTTTTCCTTGCCCGCATGGATGGCGTTGTCTGCTGCATTTGTATTTTGCGTCAGTCCTGTCAACGCTGCTGCCAACGATAGCGCCAGCACTGTATTCAATGAATTTGGGTTCATGTCGTTTCTCTCGTGTCGGTCATGTTTTATTTCAGGTGTGTTGGTTCAAATACAATTCGCGCAGTTATTTTGAAAGCGGTTCAGTGCGCGTTGCACGGCGGGTCTTGCATGAATTTGTGCGACCCACTGCTGCACTGACGGAAAATGTTTCAGGTCGATGCCGGCATATTCCGCTGATCGTAACCAGCTGAAGTGCATGATGTCGGCCGCCGAGTAGCTGTTTCCTGCCAACCATTCATGTGCCTGCAATCGGGTTTCCAGTAATGCTGTCAGGCGCAGGGATTCGTTTCTGTAGCGCTCAATCGCCACCGGCATCAATTCAGGCGCCGACCGCAAAAACCAGCCGGCCTGACCAAACATCGGTCCGACGCTGGCGACTTGCAAGAATATGAATTCCATGGCGCGTTGCTTGGCGTGCGCGTCCAGCGGCATCAATCCGCCATACTTTTCCTGCAGATAAAGCATGATGGCGCCGGATTCTGCGAGGTTCAGCGGCGTGTCTCCAGGCCCTTCGGGATCGACCAGCACCGGGATGCGTCCATTCGGGTTGAGCAGCAGAAAATCCGGTTTTTTTTGCTCGCCTGCCGCCAGATTGACCCGGATCAACTGGTATTCCACGCCGATTTCTTCCAGCGCAATGGCGATTTTGATGCCGTTGGGGGTGTTGGCACTGTATAACGTGATCATTGAGGGCCTCCCACGCATTGTTCGGGGTCTGCATGTTCCGCGCATGGGCTGTTGTTGGCCGCGTCGCGGCGACGATAACGTCCCACCAGAGCGTCCAGCGATGCGCGGCCGCCACCGTGCAACATCAACAATGCGAGACCGACTGCCCAGGTGCCGTGGGTAGGCCAGGCATCAGGGTAGACCAGGCATTGAATCACCAGCGTCATGAACAACAGGCCGGTTGCCGCCAGTCGCGTTCCCAAACCCAGTAATAGCAAGGCAGGAAGCAGATGCTCTACCGCTGCTGCCATCCCTGCGGCCAGCGTTGGATCGATCCAGGGCAACCGGTACTCCTCCTGAAACAGGAACACCGCCGTGTCACTCAGTTGCCAGCCATCCACCTTGGTTTGCCCGGATTGCCAGAACACCACGCCAGGAAACACTCTCGCCAACAAAAGCAACCCGTCGTTTGCCAGTCGATGGAACGCTTCCTTTTGAGCCGTGCCGTTTTTAATGTGCATTTTCATCACTTTTTCCCGGATTTGAGTGGTCCCCCTGCCGGCCACAGACCGGCAAGGAGGCGATGGGCCTTACAGCGAGTTGGGGGTTTTGTCCTTGATGACGGGCCAGTTGGCGTTGGCCTTGGCGATGTTGCCCGGCACGTCCTCAGACCACTTCTTGAACACATCGGCATTCACATTCAGGTACAACTTGCCGTCGACCACTTTGTAGCTGTTTGGATCGACATCAAGCTTCTTGCCCAAAGCGGTGCCCATCGCGCAGAACCCGCCGAACTGCGGGGCGTAGTGAGCCGGGTTGCTCTGGAAGGTTTTCATGTTTTCTGCCGAGGCGAAGGTGTAGAGGGCGCCGTCGTGTTCCACCGAATATTTCTTGTCGCCCATGACGGGCTTGCCCTGAAAGTAGGACACGCTGTCATAGCCCTTGAGGATCACGTGGGCTGCATCTACGTTGATGGCTGCAGGTGAAGTCTCGTCGTAGGCATAACTGGTCGTGCTTGTCAGGAATGTGCTGCTGATGGCGAAGGCGGCGGTAAGGGCGATAAAAGACTGCTTGAGGTTCATGTCGAATGTCCTTGTGGCTATGTTTGTCGTTGAAGGTTTGTCGTTGAGGTCTTGGCGTCTGAACGTTTGCGTTCGACGTGAGATCACTTTAAGCGCTTACAAAAAATTCAAGAACAACCACATAAAGCAAGTCATAATTGCATAATCTGAAACAGTCGGGCGGCGTCAGCCTCGGATGTGACAGGTAGGACCCCATGTATGGTTTGCGGCAGAGGAGCCCGGAATGGACCGATTTCAGGAAATGGAGGTGTTTCTGGCGGTTGCCGAAGAGCAGGGTTTTGCGGCGGCCGCCCGTCGCCTCAACATGTCACCCCCCAGCGTGACACGGGCAGTCGCAGCATTGGAAGAACGCATTGGCACATTACTGCTTACGCGTACCACCCGGAGTGTTCATATTTCAGAGGCCGGGCTTCGTTATGCTGACGATTGCCGACGCATTCTGGCCGAGTTGCAGGAGGCCGAGGAGTCTGCGGCAGGAAGCCTGTCCAATCCCCGGGGACAGCTGGCCATTACGGCGTCGGTCATGTTTGGTGAAATGTTTGTGACGCCGGTCATGGTGGATTACCTGGCGGCGTTCCCGGAGGTGCAGATCAAAGCGCTGTTGGTGGATCGGATCGTGAACATGGTCGAGGAGGGCATTGATGTCGCGATTCGCATTGGTGATCTGCCTGATAGCGGTCTGCATGCGATCCGGGTGGGCGAGGTGCGGCGGGTGATTTGTGCCGCCCCTTCGTATCTGGCTACGTATGGCCATCCCCTGCATCCGAGCGATTTGGCGCAGGCTCAGGTGGTGGTTGCGTCAAGCAGCCCACTGCTCTGTGAATGGCAGTTTGTCGATGGTGCCACGCCTATCAATGTGCGCCTGCAGCCCCGATTGGCGGTTTCGGCTAATCAGGCTGCCATCAATGCCGCTTGCCTTGGGTGGGGAATAACGCGTGTGCTGAGTTATCAGATTGCAGGGAAGATCGCTGCTGGAGAGCTTGAAGTGCTGTTACCGAGTTATGAGCAGCCAGCGCTGCCCGTACATGTGGTCTATCAGGAAGGTCGGAAGGTTCCAGCGCGGGTAAGAACCTTTGTGGACTTTTGCGTGGCGCAGCTCAGTAACAACGTTGCGCTTCAACCGCCTGTACAAGGGTGACGTATGGATCGCCTTCAGGAAATGCAGGTATTTCTCGCAGTGACCGAAACCCTGAGTCTGGCAGCGGCAGCCCGCCGTTTGAACATGTCGACCCCCACGGCGACACGCGCCATTGACGCGCTTGAACAACGCCTGGGCACGGATTTGCTCATGCGCAGCACACGGGGGGTGAAACTGTCGGAAGCCGGGCAACGTTTTGCGCCCGATTGCCAACGCATCCTGCAACAGTTGCAAGAGGCCGAAGCTTCGGCCTGTGGCATGCATAGCGAGCCGCGCGGAAGACTATGCCTGAGTGCGCCGCTGCTGTTCGGGCAGCAACTGCTGACGCCCATCGTGCTGGAGTATTTGCAACAATTTACCGATGTACAAATCACTTCCCGCTATATCGACCGAACGCCCCATTTGCACGAAGAGGGCATCGATGTGGCGATTCTGGCCGGGAATCTGCCTGATTCCTCTTTGTTCGCCGTCAGGTTGGGCAGTATCCGTCGCGTGATTTGCGCCAGCCCGGCCTACCTGACAGCCCATGGCACGCCTGAAACGCCGCAGCAACTTCAGCAGCACCGCATCATTCATTCCACAGCAGATGCCCGTCTTCCGGAATGGCGATTTCGGGTTGACGATGAAACCTGCCACGTCAGCTTTGTTCCGCGCCTGAGCTGCTCGACGAATCTGGCGGCCATCAATGCGGCGCGTTATAACGCCGGGCTTTGCCGTTGCATGAGTTATCAAATCCATGACTTTCTTGTTAATGGTGAATTGCAAACGGTGCTGACGGGTTATGAATTGCCCGCCATTCCTGTGCATATTGTGTATCGCGAGGGGCGCAAGGCGGCGGCCCGGGTTCGCAGTTTTGTGGATTTTGCGGCGGGCCGGTTACGGGGGCATCCGGCATTGGGGTGAGTCCGCCCTCCTTGCCAGCATCTCCTTTGTTTCATTTTCTGCAATAGACGCTTACTGTTTTTGGTGATTCTTGTCTTTTGTGTGGCTCTCTAAGATAGCTACATCAGCGCGGCCTACCGCCGGTAGCCACCGGACTTCGCTGAATCCCACTACGCCGGAGAACATCATGAGCTGCTCAATCAATAGTCATTCCAACAACACTGATGCCAACAGCAACGATTCCAACGACATACATCCCGACAGCGCCCCGATCAAGCTCTATCGTCACCCTCTGTCTGGTCACGCGCATCGAGTCGAACTGATGCTGTCGCTCCTGAAACGACCGATCGAACGGGTGTTCGTCGATCTGGCCAAAGGAGCGCACAAACAGCCGGATTTCCTTGCCCTGAACCCCTTCGGGCAAGTCCCGGTGCTCGATGACAATGGCACGGTATTGAGCGATTCCAATGCCATCCTGGTCTACCTGGCGAAGAAATACGATACCAGCGACCGCTGGTTGCCGACCGATCCGGTTGCTGCCGCGGCCGTGCAACGCTGGTTGTCAGTGGCGGCTGGGCAGATTGCGTCGGGACCGGCCACGGCAAGACTCATTACCGTGTTTGGCGCACCTTACGATGCTGACGCCACCATCACCCGATCCCACGCCTTATTGCAGGTGATCGACAGCACGCTTGCGCAAGCAGCGTTTCTGGTGGGGAACAACGCAACCATTGCCGATATTGCCTGCTATACCTACATAGCACATGCCCCTGAAGGCAATGTGTCACTGGCTGATTACCCGCATATCAATGCGTGGTTGGCGCGAATAGAGGCCTTGCCCGGGTTTGTCCCCATGCAGCGCACTGCGGTCGGCTTGCAGCCATGAATTCGTCTGACGATACGCCGTCGCCCTGGCATATGGGTGAAAAACAGCTGCAGGAACGCGCAGGCGTTGCCGATCGCATGGAGCAGTTTGGCCGTAAAGTGATTCGCGATTACTTGCCCGAGCAGCATCGTGATTTCTACCGGCAATTACCGTTTTTGTTGCTCGGTGCAGTCGATGACGCTGGCAATCCCTGGGCCAGTATCCTGGAAGGCAACCCGGGCTTTGCGCATTCTCCCGACCCGCGGACGTTGCATGTTGGCGCGGCGTTGTCGCCCCTGGATCCGCTGGCATCGGCCTTGTCAGGGGGAGCCGCTGTCGGCCTGTTGGGAATCGAACTGCACAGCCGTCGGCGTAACCGGCTGAACGGGCAGATAACGTGTCATGGTAGTGGCGGCTTCGATATCAGGGTCGAGCACGCCTTCGGGAATTGCCCGCAATATATTCAGTGCCGCGAATATGCGTTTTTGTCTTCCGTCGCCGCAACAGACACCGCCGAGCGATTCAATGCGCTTGATGAATCGGCACGACATTTTATTCAGGCGAGCGATACGTTTTTCGTTGCCAGCTACATAAACCATTCCGACGGTCGAAGATCGGTCGATGTTTCGCATCGCGGCGGAAAGCCAGGTTTCGTCCGTGTGCAGGGCAATCGCCTGAGCATTCCGGATTTTGCCGGCAACCTGCATTTCAATACCCTGGGAAATCTGCTGGTGAATCCGCGCGCGGGCTTGCTTTTTATTGATTTCGACAGTGGCGATATATTGCAGCTCACCGGGCGTGCTGAACTGACGCTGGAGGGCGAAGAAATTCTCGCATTTCAAGGCGCCGAACGACTCTGGCATGTCGACGTGGAAGCCTGTGTGCGGCGTAAGGCAGCATTGAAACTGCGCTGGCAGTTGCGTGATTTTTCGCCCAACAGCTTGATGGCCGGCAGTTGGGAAGAAGCGCAGTCTCGCCTCGCAGCCCGTGCGTTACGAGACCAGTGGCGACCGCTCAACGTTGTGCGTGTCGACATCGAGAGTAGCAATATTCGCTCGTTTTACCTGGAACCCGCCGATGGTGCTGGATGGCCAACGTATTTGGCGGGGCAACATCTGCCCATTCGCTTGCAACTTCCCGGGCACTCGCAGCCGGTCATTCGTACCTACAGTCTGTCGAGCGCGCCCTCCGATAATTTTTTGCGTATCAGTGTCAAGTTGGCGGGGGTGGCGTCGCGCTTTCTGCATGAGACGGTAGGTGTTGGAAGCCTGATTGAAGCCAAAGCCGCACAAGGGCATTTCACATTGGATGCAGAGGCTCGCCGACCGGTGGTGTTGCTGGGCGCCGGAGTGGGTGTAAGCCCGATGATGGGCATGTTGCGCGAGGCGCTTTATCAGAATCGCCGATTGCGACGCAATCGTGGGATCTGGTGGGTACAAAGTGCCCGGCAGGGGAATGAATTGGCTTTTGCCGATGAATTGCAAAACTTGCAGCGCACTGCAAAAGTAACCGTGGCCAGGATACTCAGCCAACCAGATCCATTATCGCGGGAAGGTATCGACTATGAACATAGCGGAAGAATTGATATTGCCTTGCTCAAATCATTGTTGCCTCTGGATGATTACGATTTCTACTTGTGCGGCCCCGGGCCGTTCATGCAGGACCTGTACGATGGCCTGCGCGCCTTGAATATTGGTGACAGTCGCATTCATGCCGAAAGTTTTGGCCCCTCGAGTCTGCGCCGGCAGCCTGATCACACTCCGGGGGTGCAGCCGATGCTGCCCGTTGCGACGTCACCGGTACCTGTGCTGTTCCAGCGATCAGCCAAGGAAGCACGATGGGTTCCTGGCCAGGGCAGCCTGTTGGCGCTTGCTGAAAGCAGGGGCTTGCAACCTGAATTTTCCTGCAGGAATGGCTCCTGTGGTACCTGCGGCACCCGTATCATCAGTGGCAAGGTGACTTATGCCAGTGAAACCAACCTGAAACCGGAAGCGGGGATCGCGCTTCTCTGTTGCGCGCAACCTGCTGAACACGAATCGCAACCTGCAAGGCTGATATTGGATTTATAAAACAGTACCTGAACTGGAGATTTTAATGACTACGCAAGCTCGCCCCCCGTTTCCCCCATTCAGCGCGGAAACTGCAGCACAAAAAGTGAGAATGGCCGAAGACGGCTGGAATAGCCGTGACCCTGATCGCGTTGCGTTGGCCTATACCGCTGATAGCCAGTGGCGCAATCGCAGTGAATTTCCGCGTGGCCGCGATCAAATTCGGGCTTTTCTTGCGCGGAAATGGCAAAGGGAACAACAATACCGTTTGATCAAGGAATTGTGGGCGTTTTCGGGCAATCGCATTGCGGTTCGCTTTGCCTACGAGTGGCATGACGATAGCGGGCAATGGTATCGTTCCTATGGCAACGAAAACTGGGAATTTGACGAGCAGGGGCTGATGCAATTCCGTCATGCCAGCATTAACGATTTGCCTATCGATGAGAATGAAAGGCTATTCCACTGGCCACAAGGACGCCGCCCTGACGATCACCCCGGGCTCAGCGCGTTGGGACTCTGAAGCGGCCCTTGCCCTGCAGCGGCTGCTGTTGTTGAACGCACAGACAGTCCCCGGATTTTCTATTGCACTGCTCATTACCAGTCGCGTTGTTCTGGTCAAACAAGACAATCTGACATGAGCCGGTCATGAGCCAACGCAGACACTTTCGTATCAATAAGTTCTTCCTGTTGCTCGCAGGGTGGCATGCCACGCCTGCGTTAGCCACCGGGGTCGAAAGCCTGTTCAAACTCGATCTCCAGCAACTCAGCAACACTACCGTGTCATCGGTCAGCAATACCGACGAAGTTTTGCGTGATGCGCCTTCCACTACCATCGTGCTGACGCGCGAACAGCTTATCACCCGTGGTTATCGAAACCTTTCCCAGATGTTTGATGACCTGCCGGGTATGGATGTCGTCCGACCTTACGGCGATGTTTATTACGCCAATTACTGGCGCGGCATTCGCAATAATCTGGGTAGCCCGTTTCTACTGTTGCTCGATGGCATCGCTCAAAACGATCTGTACTACAACAGTACCGAAATGCTGGTCACCTTTCCCATCAATGCCATTGAACGTGTTGAAGTCGTATACGGGCCAGCGTCGGTGGTGTATGGCGCCAACGCCTTTGCCGGCGTAGTCAATATCATCACGCGACATGCCTCACCCGAGAAGGGTGTTCACAGTAGCGGCGAGATCCGGTCTGGCAGTTTTTCCACCCGCATCGCCGATGTTTTTGCCACGGCTTCCAATGGGCGTCAGTTTGCCACCGTGGCTGCCCGTTATGATACAGGGTTGCTGGATGACAGCATGGTCGACAGCTACGAGTGGACACGTAACGACTACTATGCAGACCCTTCATTGTGGGGAGGCTTCAGCAACCATTCGGATTACGGGCAGTTTCATTCGGCGCACCGCAATACGGCGGTGGACGTGCGCATGGGGCAGAGTGATACCCTGATTGCCGCGCAACAAATGATTCTGAATTCGGGTTACGGCACCGAGTATCCTGCGGATCGTGTTCAAAATCAGGCCACCTGGCGTGAAAAGGCCGAGATGGTGTACTTGCAGCAGCGCGAACGTTTTTCGTCGCAAGTCAATGGCAAAACCCTGCTGGCGTATCGTTTCAGCGGGCTCGACAAGCCCTCGGATTTTCTCGACGCTTTCAATGGGGAAACGGCTGAAGGACCTGTCCGCCTGTTGCGCTATTCGTATTGGGATATCGGCAATAGCAGTACCCTGATTTCCCAGGATCTGGAGTGGCATGTCAGTGAGAGTTTGCGGCTGAATGGCGGCGTCAAAGCGGAATGGAAAGATCTGCAACGAGCCGCAAACGTTGCATATGGGGCAGTGACTCCGGCAGATCAAGCGGTTCCTTCGGGCTATGACTATCCTGGCTATCCGTCACAGAATGTCATCGCGAACAACAACGTGGATACTACCGATAAGAGTCTCTACACCCTGGCGACCTGGCGATTGCCCGTCAATTTCTGGGGTAGCACCCAGCAGTTGCTCAACGCGGGTGCCCGGGTGGATAACAACTCCATTTTTGGCAGTGAAACCTCTGCGCGCGGCGGGTGGGTCGGCCATTTCGGTGACTTCACCTACAAGATCATGGCGCTGGGCGATGCCTACCAGCCGCCAACACCGCGCGTTATGTTCAGTGGTTGGGAGGGTTCGGGCTCGGACCCGGATCTCACACCAGAAACCGCCAGAACCCACGAGATCAGCGCGGAATATATCCAACCCAATTATCACCTGCTGTTGAGTGGCTATCACATGCACTCGAAAGACGCGATCATCAATTTTCCGTCGGGGGCAGCGAATGCGGGTGAGGTCGCCATCAACGGCGCGGATTTTCATGCAAGTTGGCGGCTGGTGCGTGGCAGCGGTGAATGGTTGCGGTGGTGGATGTATTACTCTTATCTGGAGGTGGAAGGCCGCGTTGATTCCAGCGAGGAAGCGCTTTATTCCCCGATCGGCGACACCTCCGCGCACAAGTTGCATGCCGGTCTGCGCTGGCCATTGTCCGACAACTGGGAAACCACTTGGCGTGCCCGTTATTACGGTGATCGCGACACGGTTGCCACCAACCCGGTCGATCGCGTCAAATCCTGGGCGACCGCAGATGCCAGCGTGATTTACCGCCTCGATACCGAAGAAACCCTGCGGTGGATACTGTCGATTGAAAACCTGTTCAACCGGCGTTATTTCCATCCGGGCATTCGACAGGCAGACGCCGGTATTGAACCCGGCGCATTTGCTGATAGCGGCGTCTGGCAGGGTAGCGAAGGTTATTTCAATTCGCTGCTGCCACAGGAAGGGCGAGGTCTATTTCTGTCATTGCAATGGGATCGATGAGCGCAACGCACGCGCTCCCTGCAGCACACGACTAGGGATGCAGGGCTTGTAACGTTGCGCGTTGTTCGCGCTGCTTGATTCTTCTCTGTGATTCTTCGTCGGCGATGCCTTTGCGCAAGGCATCGCTGTTCCAGTCGATGCCTTCGCTTTGGCGATACAGGATCTGCTCCAGTTCCTGTGCGGCGTTTGCCAGCAAGGCACTCATGGCATGTTGACGCACGTGACCGAGGCTATGAACGGGGTGAGCCTTTTCCACAGCTTTGAACCAGGCCACCAGCGCTTTGCGGGCGGTGATGGGCTGATGCTGCTTGCAGGCATTCAGCAGGGCGTTACGCCGGTCGGCGAGCGATTCATCGAATTGTGCATCCCCTTCGGTTGGCGACTTTTTGCGTCGCTTGCGCGTATGCCAACCCCATCCGGCCAGGGTGGCCATCCAGCCCGTGAGCAGGACTGCACTGACCCAGGGCCAGACACCCGCATCGGAAACGTGCACCGTGGTGGTCTCCGTGGCCCGTGATGTATCGGCAACGGCGGGAGTCGGTGGCGTGCCTGCCTGCGCTTGGGCGCCGGGCGCCGGTTTGATGGTAAAGCTGCGTCCGGGCAACACCGCCTTGTCCAGGCGGTGGGTTTGCGTGTTCCAGTACGTTATTTCAATCGCCGGTAACTGCAACGTACCGGCGCGCGTTGGAATATAGGCATGCGTCTCCACGCGGCGGCTGCTCACCCCGTTGGCATCCGGTAACCCCTTGGTGTCAGCCGGTTCCGGATATACCTTGTAACCAGCACCCTCAGGGGCGGGAACGGGCGGCAACAGCGAGGGCGCAACACCGCTGGCTTCAAGCGTGATGACTCGGGTAATCGGTTCGCCTACCTTGAAGTCTTCTTTGTCCGGACGGATGCTTTCTTCAATGCTCAGGTGCGGCGTTGGCAGCCATGGCATATCCGACGGGTAGTCTGCCGGTTTCGGGTTTACAGTGATTTCCACACTGTTCGAAAGGCGGCGGATCTGTTTGCCCATGGTACCGAGGAAGGGATCGAGAAACCCGTTGCCACCCACGGCAATCGTTGCATTCAGCTCGGCAGGCGGGATGACAAAACTGCCACTTTTCTGCGGGAAATAGGCGAAGCGGTTTTCCACGACCTCATACTCACGGCCATCGATGACGGTGCTATAGGCGCGTGGGCTGCCAATTTTTTCCTGCACGGCGTTTTCGACAGCAGGCATGATCAAGCTTGGGTCGTGTAAATCCGTGCGTTTGAAAAGCCGCAAGGTGAAATTGACCTGCTGCTGAACGTAGACTTCCTGTGAGTCAACGTCTGCCTCCAGAAATACCAACTGCTGGGAATTCTGGTTGGTTTTGGTTTGTGCTTCCCCGCTAACGCTGACGGTAATGGGCTTGCTGAGGACACCATCAAAACTCAAGGCCGGAATGGTCACCGTTCCCTTGTGCTTCGGCATCAGGTTGACGACCCAGGTGGTTTCGGTGCTGATACCGCGACTGCTCAGATTGGT
The DNA here is from genome assembly GCA_052035295.1 of Pseudomonadota bacterium. Taxonomy (GTDB): domain Bacteria; phylum Pseudomonadota; class Gammaproteobacteria; order Pseudomonadales; family Ketobacteraceae; genus HdN1. Next base: position 64,951 of record JBPOHS010000114.1, on the reverse strand, counting down.
GCTACTGCCAAACTGTTTGCCCAAGACCCTGAAATCTTTTTCCAGGGCGCTCAAATCCGGTTCATTGCCGTTGCTTGACTCATCGATTTTCAGCGTCAGCTGAAAGGTTTCTCCCATTCGCACCTGATGCGTGTCCACAGAGGCATCGAAAACCAGTGCCCACACGGAGGCGGGCAACACCAGCAACGGCAGGATTACGGTGCCGAACAGCAGTGGTCGGGTCCGCACCCGAAGGCATTCCTGCGAATCGAGTTTCGCTTTGCGCAGAGAGGGAATTGTTAGCATCTTTTTCACCACTGGGTACCGCTCTGGTTTTCCTGATTACGCCGCAGGCGTGACTCATAATAGAACTTGCGTCGGAGGAGTCCGCCTGGATCGTCGGGCACCCGGCGCAACCATTGCTGCATGGCTTGTTCATCTTCGGTCATCGGCACGGATTCGGCGATCGCCTGTTGTTCGGTGCCGTCACCGTTATCCTGTGCTTCCTTGTCCTGCTGCGCCTGACCGGTAGCGTTTTTTTGCTCGTCGTCGGCGTTTTCTTCTTCAGCGTCCGCAGACTTCGCCTGGTCGTTCTCTTGTTGTTTATCAGCATTTTTCTGGGTGGCGTCGAGCGCCTGTTTGTCCGCGTTCTGCCGCTGCTTTTCGTCGGGCTCCGGCATGTCGGCTGAATGACCTTGATTTCCCGTGTCCTGGCGGCTGTTTTGCTGGTCGTCGGACGGCTGACGGGAAGACGATTGTTGATCCGAAGACTGTTGATCCGAAGACTGCTGATCTGCAGAAGACTGCTGATCCGAAGAAGACTGCGAATCGGACGGTTTTTGCTGATCAGAGGGTTTCTGTTGACCGGCTTTATTCGAGTCCTGTTGCTTGTTTTGCCCGTCGCCCTGTTTGCCGTCGGGCGCGCCCGACGAATCTTGTGGCGACTGATTCTGCTTTTGTTGCTTGATCAGTTTCTTGACGACTTTTTTGTTTGCCTTGGCGTCCTTCATTGTCGGGTCGAGCTTGAGCGCTTCATCATAAGCCTGTTCGGCTTCTTCGAGCCGGCCTTGCTGGACCAGGGCATTACCCCGGTTGTAATGGGCATCTGCCGAGTTTCGGTTCTTGTAAAGGGATTCCGCTTCTGGATATTTGCCATCCTTGTACAGCGATGCAGCTTTCCAGTCGGGATCCTCGAACTCCTGCGCGGCACGGTTCCAGTCCTGCTCGTCGAAAGCCTGTTTGCCGCGTTGGTCACTGTTTTTCCACAAGGAATCCCATGTGTCGGCCTGCGCCGGCGCCGGTGCGGCCAGCATACCGGTCAGCATGAGTGGCAGCAGCAGGGAGGCCAGCCAGCCGCGTCGATAGGCGGCTGCTGCGAGCGGCAAGATCAGTAAGACAATCCACGCACCCATGTCTTCCCAGATATCAAAATCACGCTGTGATTCCCGCACTTCATCGTCGAGTTCGAGAAAATCCGCGAGCAGCAGATTGATGTCACTGTCGTCGGCCGTTACCGGCGAATAACGGCCACCAAAGTTGCTTGCAAGGGCTCGCAGCCGGTCATGATCGACGGGGGCCATCACGATACTGCCATTGGCATCCTTCAGGTAATGCCCACCTTCCATGGCAACCGGTGCTCCCTGTTCTGTGCCCACGGCCAGTACCGACAGTGTGATGCTGTCTTTCAAGGGGGCCAGCACTTCTTCGAAATTGGGGGGGATATCGTCGCCGATATAAAGTATTTGTCCTTCCGGCATGCCACCGGAACGTAGCACTTCGGCGGCCTGCTGGATGCCGGCCAGGGGAGCGCTGCCTGCGACCGGCATGATTTCCGGTGACAGGCTGTTGGCCAGCGAGAGGATGGTATTGCTGTCATCAGTAAGGGGGGAAACGACATGGGCACTACCGGCAAACACGACCAGTCCGGTCAGACCTTCTTTACTGCGAGCGAGAATGTCGCTGAGCTTGTGCTTGGCGCGTGTCAAGCGTGTGGGAGGAGTATCACTGGCAAGCATCGACAGGGTGAGGTCGAGCACGATCACACGAGCGTCGATTTTTTTCTTCATCGCTGCCGGCAATTTTTGCCAGGTCGGGCCTGCCAGCGCGACGCTCGCGAGCAGCCATGCAGTAATCAACAGCATCAGTGGCGTTTTGCTGTCACGGGTCTGGTTGCCCTGTATCAAGTGCGTTAGCAGATGTGGGGAAATGGCGCGCTTCCATTCGCCCGCATGGGCTCCCTTTTTCCAGAGCATCAGGAAAATCAGTAGCGCCGGCACCATGGCCAGCAGCCACCAGGGGCGCAGAAAGTGAAACGCCTGCAGGCTACCAAGCAGCTCGTTCATCAGGCAGACTCCACGGACGGTGCTTCCGCTTTTTCAAAACCGGGGCGGAGCAGACTGAACAGCGCCATCGTAACGCTCAGGATGAAGGCCAATCCCAGGGGGTAGTGGAACAGATTGCGAATCGGACGGTAGGTTTCCGGATCGGATTCCACCGGTTCCAGCTGATCGAGCAGCCGGTAAATGCGGCGCAATTCATCAGTATTGCGGGCGCGGAAATATTGCGCGCCGGTCAACTGGGCGATTTTTTTCATGGTGGGTTCATCAAGATCGGCAGACGGATTGATCACACGCGAGCCAAATCCGAGCAAGCCGGGCATACGTATTTCGTCTGCACCGACACCGATCGTGTAGATCTTCATGCCTTGTTTGGCAGCGAGCTCCGCTGCCTGTAACGGGCTGACTGTGCCGGCGGTATTGGCGCCATCGGTCAGCAGAATCAGCACTTTGCTGCCTTTGGCATGCCCCTGCAGGCGCTTGAGGGCAAGGCCGATGGCATCGCCAATGGCTGTGCGCTTGCCGGCAAATCCGATCTGGGCTTCATTCAGCAGGATTTTCAACGTATTACGGTCGAAGGTCAGTGGCGTTTGCAAATAAGCCTGATCCCCGAACAGGATCAGGCCAACACGATCGTTCTTCCGGCGTGTCACGAATTCATCGACCACCGACTTGATGGCGGTCAGGCGGTCGACGGGATCGCCCTGCAGACGCATGTCCTGCATTTTCATGGACTCCGACGTATCCACGGCAATCATCAAATCACGCGCTTTCGGGTTGACGGAGACCGGGTCGCCCACGTGCTGTGGCTGTGCAACGGCAAGGATGAGGCAGACCCAGATCAACAGGAACAGCAGGCGCATGCCTCGTGTATGGCGACGGGAGCTGCGATGTTTCTTGCCGGCAGAGGAATAAATGTCATCGTAAAACGGCACCCGCAGAAAGGCGCCTGCATTGGTGCGGGCAGCAGGGGCGAGCCGGTACACAAGCCAGGGCAGCGGCAGCAGGAACAGTACCCAATACCATTTCAGAATGATCAGCATGATTGTTTCTGTATCCAGTCGCGGCAAAGTCCAATCAGCGCCGGCGCATCCAGTGTCAATTGCGGTTGGAAACGACTGGCACCCAGTGATCGCCCGGGACCTTGCGTGAAGCCGCGGGTTTTGCCCGTCTCGTCAAGAAATTGCAGCCATTGGTCACCGCTGCGCCCAGCGACTTTTTCCCGGCCATGGGCTGTGATGGCGACGCGCTTGAGCAAGGCGCTGACGGCGTCGATCAGCTGCAGCGGTTCCAGATCGCGCTGTTGCTCTATCCTGGCCAGTAACACCAGGGCTTCACGGCGGAATGCCTGACGCCGGAAATGCAGGTACCACATCGTTGCGGCGATGAGCAAGGCAACAACGAGACCGATCAGGATCCACCAACCGGTGGCCAGCGGCCATGCGTTGACTTCGGTAGGCAAATGGATACCTTGCAACACCACTCGCTGGGCGTCGTCGGCGGCGGGCAGGCCGGGTGCCTGCGTGGCAACGGCATTCATGTGCTGCCCTTGCGCGATCGCATGCCCAACGCCCGATACAGGGTGTCGGTCAGGGAACTGTCGGTGCCGATATCGACCACCGGCACACCCAGGGTGTTCATGTGTTCGCGCAGATCCGATTGTTGTTGCAGAAACTGCAGCGAAAAGCGCTTGCGGAACTGCTTGTCGCTGGTATCCACCCGTATGCTGTTTTCGCCATCACTGAAGCCGTAACTGCCCGAGGGCGGCAGGGCCTTCTCGAGCGGGTCGTGTATCGACAGGGCAATAATGTCGGAATGCCGCTTCAACAGCCGCAGCTGTTGCACGCAGATGTCATCAAAATGCTGGAAATCGCTGATGATGAAAACGAGGCTGCCTGGCCGCACCACCTGCGCCAGCGCCTGTAACGCCTGTGAAAAGGGGCGGCGGGTGGCACGCACTGCCGGCCGGTCAGCACCGAGCCACTGATTGAACTGTACCAGTATGCGAAAAAACGCCTGAATGCCGCGTTTGCCCTCTTTGGGGCGAATTTCGTGGGAATTGAGATCATTGAAAATCAGGGCACCCAGCCGGTCTCCCTGTTCGCGGGTGGCCCAGGCGAGTAGCGCTGCCACGCGTGCGGCCACCACCGATTTCATGGCATCCCGCGAACCGAAAAACATGGACTGGCGCTGATCCACCAACAGATAGACGGGGCGTTCCCGTTCCTCACGGAACACCTTGGTGTGAGTGCGCCCTGTTCTCGCCGTTACCCGCCAGTCGATGGAGCGAACATCGTCGCCGGGGTTATACACACGCACTTCGTCGAAATCGATACCACGGCCACGGAATGCAGAACGGTGGCTGCCCGCCATGGCGGCGAGGGCACGTCGCTGGGCGTGCAAATCGAGTTCGCAATGGGCGTTGGCGAGGCCGACAAGTTCCTCCATGGTGACGTACACCCCGGGGAATCGGTGCGCATCCTCTCGCTCCTTGAGTACGCCGCTGACTTTGGCGACTGGTGAGGGGGCAATTGGCGAGGTCATATCCGGGGCGTCCTCAGGGGGCTGCTACCCGGTCGAGCAACTCATCGATGATGTGCGAGGTCGTGACCCCTTTGGCCTCGGCTTCAAAGGTCAGACCGATGCGGTGGCGCAGGGTGTCATGCGCGACGGCCTGCACATCTTCTGGCGTAACGAAATCGCGGTCATTGAGCCAGGCATGGGCACGGGCACAGGCATCCAGCGCGATGGTGCCGCGCGGGCTGACGCCGTATTCGATCCAGCCTTGCAGGTCATCGCCGTATGAAAGCGGGTTGCGCGTGGCCATCACGAACTGGACGATGTATTCCTCGAGTGCCGGCACCATGTGCAGGTCGAGGATTTCCTTGCGGGCGCTGAAAATCTGCGCCTGGGTGACGTGGTGCAGCAGCTGTGCTGGCTGATTGCCGTTGCCTTGCGCTTCCTGGCGGGCAAGCTGCAGGATGCGACGCTCCGCGGCGGCATCCGGAAAGGTAATGGTCACGTGCATGAGAAACCGGTCGAGCTGGGCTTCCGGCAGGGAGTAGGTACCTTCCTGTTCGATAGGGTTCTGGGTCGCCATGACCAGGAATAGCTCGGGTAGCGGGTGACTGTGCGCGCCCACGGATACCTGGCGCTCTGCCATGGCTTCGAGCAGGGCGGATTGCACCTTGGCAGGGGCGCGGTTGATCTCGTCGGCCAGTACCAGGTTATGGAAAATGGGGCCTTGCTGAAACACGAAGCTGCCGTCATGGGGGCGGTAGATTTCAGTGCCGGTGACGTCGGCGGGCAACAGGTCAGGCGTGAACTGGATGCGATGGAAATCGCCTTCAATGCCTTCCGCCAGACATTTGATGGCCTTGGTCTTGGCGAGGCCGGGCGCACCTTCCACCAGCAGGTGGCCGTTGGCGAGCAGGGCGATCAGCAAACGCTGGATGAGATGTTCCTGACCGATGATGCGCTCCGAAAGCGCGTTTTTCAAAGACAGCAGGGCGGCGCGGTCAGACATGCCAGAAGAGCTCCGATCAAGAATCCTGCGCGGGGGGCAGGTTGGAATTGTTTTTATAGGCTGGGGATTATGCCGCTTGGACTATGAATTTGCCAATGAGTTCTGGGGAGGGGGAAGGGAGGGGCGAGGTCAGGGAGACCTCGCCCGGGCCAGGATTACTCCGCCTGCGAGGGCTGGTCGCAGACCACGGCTTCTTCAAACACGTTGGGCTTGTGCGGCGTGAACGAATCGGGCAGCACACAGTCGGGACCGTAAGTGAAGGTGTAGATGGTCTTGGTTTCGTCCTGGTCGAGATTGCCGGAAAACGAGCGGGTTGAGCCGCACGCATTCAGGGTGATCGAGAAGTTGGTGTCGGTCGCACCGGCAAAGTGATCCAGCTGTATCGTGTAGGTGCCTGCGGGGATGTCATCTTCAAAGAATATGTTCTCTGGGCCATAACCCACGGTGTTATCGAAATCGAGGAAACCGTCACCCGACACCGAATTCTTGTCGGCAAAATAGATTTTGTGGTCATCAGGCTCGATAAGCCAGAGATCGGCATCGACCGTCGCATCCCAGAACAGGGTGATCTGGAAACCGCCGCCTCCCACGTTTTCCCCGGTAATGGTGCGGGTTTCAGCGGGAATCAGCCAGTTGGAGGAAATGTCGGCACCTTCGAAGTCAACGGCGGTGACGTCAGGCGGCGGGGCGCTCGCATCGACCAGAAAGGCTTTCACCCGCAGGTTATTGACGATCTGGTTCTGGATGATATCGATTTCGCCTTCCGTGCCTTCTTCAGGGAAGGGCCCGCGCAGCACCACCTGAATAGGAGATCCGGTAGTGCTGCCGGTGGGGCCGCCGCGCTCGATGGGAATCGCAAAATATTCGCCGACGCCAATGATCTCGACGAACAGGGCACCAATACGCTTGCCGTCGGGCACGCTGCCACGCACGAACAAGGTCTGGATGCTCTTGTCGGTAACGACCACGTTGGGGAACACGAGTCCGGTTCCGCCCGTTGCGCCTGGGACAGATCCCGTCAAGCGTTCGGCATCATCAAAAATGATACTGGCAGAGAGACTGGAGGCATCAGTAACGGGCCCATTCGTGTACACCGGGACATGGGTGTCTTCGGGAATCGGGCGTTCCACGCAGGCGTTGTCGATATCGTATTTGGACGTCTGGCTGACATCATCGTCGCAGCCACCCAGCAGCAGGGCGGTGGCAATCAGCGTCATTCCGCAGCGCCACTTTTTCATGTCATTCGTAGTCATGGTAAGTCTCTTCGCGTCGAATTCGTTATGTGGTTGCTGGCATGCCTGTGGCGAGGTCAAAATTTGAATCTTGCACCGAGGGAATACATCGAGAGCTTCACGTCTTCCACCTGATGGTAATACTGCCAGCTGGCGGTGACGGCGAACTGATCTATGACGTTATAAGCCAGTCCCGCGCCGTAGGTGAAACCCTTCTCTTCGGAATCTTCGGAGGTACCGTTGGGAATATGCGGCTCAATGCTCGCCTGGTAGGCGCCGGCTTTGGCGAAGGCTGAAAGACTGGAAAACACCGTGCCTTCGAACACGAAAACGACGTGTTTGACGCTGGACACTTCCACTGACGAATTGGCGTTGGGTCGATTATTTTCAAATTCACCGAGGGAGCCGACACTGGCCTCTATTCCCCAGCTGTCAGCAAACATGAAGCCTGCGTAGACCTTTTCTCCCGTGTCGTCATCAAGCTCTGCCAGTCCGATGTCGGTATAACCCGATTCCGCCCCGGCAAAAATAGCCATTTCGGCATTGGCAACGAGCGGCAGGCCAAGCGCACCCAGTGAAATCGCGGCTCCTAAGCTTCGGCGCAACATGTTCAACTCCTGATTGTTCTTGCGGGGGCAGGGGATCTTAGAGCCAGTGTAGCAAGCGAAACAGAAACTTAAAGTGGGTCGGCTAAATTGGTTTGCCAGCGGATGGCGTGCTCAGGACAGGAAGACCGGCAGGTGCAGCGGGCATCAAGCCCGCTCGTTGATCACCAGCCCCGCAGTCCCGCCGGTAGAAGAGACCGTGGGCAGCGGTGCCATTGAAGAAATCAGTTGCAACGCGCCTTGCGCTTCGATGTCGATGGCCTTCTTCAGCACGGCAACGTCCTTGGCTTGTTGCAGGTTGACGTTCGACATATCGGTGGCCATGCCAGCAATGGTGGAAACTTCCATGAGCGTTATCCTGGGTTGGGGGTGTTCAGATGTCCCATCGGCAAGTCGTGACGAAACTTGAGCGATATTTTCTGAAAGTGATTCCTGTCAGATTCTTGTCAGGAAACGCTGACAGCAAACCAAAACTTACTATGCTTGGTAAATGCGTATCCGGTTCCTTGACTGTCGCCCTGCGGGCATGGATTTCATCGGTCGGATGAAATGGTTTCCTTTCAGGTAGTTAGTGAGCTTTGTCATGGCTGAACGCCGTTCCTTTGTCCGTTTTTGTGAAGACCTGTTCTTCGGCTATCGCGGGCTCTATATTGTCATTTTCGCGCTCGTAACCGGGTTTCTGGGGTGGCAGGCGTCCATGGTGGGAATGGATGCAAACCTCGAGAAAACGCTCCCGAACGAACATCCGTACATGCAAAACCGGCTGGCGCATAAAAAGGATCTTACCCTCAGCAACGAAATCCGGGTGATCGTGGAAACCACCCAGGGGGATATTTATACCGCTGATTATCTGGAAGTCTTGCGGAAAATCACTGATGAAGTGTCTTATATTCCGGGCGTTGACAAGTCGCGGGTTCAATCGCTGTGGACTGCCAATGTGCGCTGGACCGATATTACCGAAGACGGCTTTGTCGGCGGTGAAGTCATTCCGGCCGATTACGCCGGTACACCGGAACAAATCGAAGCGGTTCGCAGCAATGTGCTGAAAGCATCGATCGTCGGGCGTCTGGTGGCAGACAATTTCAAATCGACCACGGTCAATATTCCGCTGGTGGATTTTGATCCAGCCAGCGGCGAAAAGCACGATTATCAATTGCTGTCGCACACGTTGGAAGAGAAAATTCGCGACAAATTCCAGAACGAGCACATTCGCATTTATATTACCGGCTTTGGTAAAAAGGTCGGCGACATTCTCGATGGCGCGACCGAAGTGGCTACGTTCTTCTTTATCGCAGTCGTGATGACGTTTGCCCTGCTGTGGGTCGATACGCGTTGCCTGCGCAGCTCTTTGATGATTGTCTTCTGTTCCCTGGTCGCGGTGGTTTGGCAGCTGGGTATTCTCAAACTGCTCGGTTATGGCATCGGACCGTATTCGATGTTGATTCCCTTCCTGATTTTCGCCATGGCAGTGAGTCACAGCGTGCAGATCGTGACGAGTTTTGCTGCCGCCAAGGTGGAAGGGCAGGATAACCTGCAGTCAGCGCGTATCGTCTTCCGTTCGCTGTTTGCGCCAGGCGCGGCGGCATTGGGCGCGGATGCGATCGGCTTTCTGACCATGTATATCATTGATATTCGCGTCATCCAGGAACTGGCGGTAGCGGCAGGCATCGGTACGGCGATCGTCGCCTTTACCAATCTCATTCTGGTGAAATTGCTGTTCAGCTATTTTGGCATTTCTCCCAAGCGCATCGAAATGACCCGTCACTCGCTGTCAAATCACCCGAAAATCTGGGTGTTTCTGTCAAAAATGGCAGATCCGAAAATCGGGTTTAAATCGATCATCATTGCCATTTTCATGGGAGCGGTGGCGTACTGGATTGCACTCGATCTCAAAACCGGGGATCTGGATGCAGGCGCGCCGGAACTGCGTGAAAATTCGCGCTACAACCAGGATTTCAGTTTTCTCACTTCCAATTACTCCATGAGTCCCGACATCATGGTGGTGATGGTCGAAACGCCCAAGGACAAGTGCACCTCCTACGCCACCATGGAGTCCATCGACCGGTTCAGCTGGTATATGGAAAACATTGAAGGCGTCCAGGTGGTGCTTTCTGAAACCGTTGTCGCCAAGAAAGTATTGATGGGATACAACGAAGGTAATCCCAAGTGGGGTGAACTGAACAAAATCCCGGAAATTCTGAACAATACCGTACAGAACCTGCCGCCTGACCTGATCAACATCAACTGCGATCTGGTCTTCGTCTATCTGTTTCTCGAGAACCATACGGATGTGCTCCTTACGCGCGTCACCGATGGCGTGAAGCAGTTTGCTGCGGATAACAACGACCCCGATGTAACGGTGTTCCTGTTGGCAGCGGGTTCGGCCGGGCTGGAAGCCGCGATGAACGAAACCATCAAGGAAGCCGCGCGTCCGATGTTGTGGCTGGTCTATGGCATTGTGGTGCTGATGTGCTGGATGACGTTCAATTTTTCTGTGCTGGCAACCATTTGCGTGATTACACCGCTGGTGCTGACTTCCATATTGTGTGAGGCCATCATGACCATGCTGGGCATGGGCGTGAAAATCGGCACGCTCCCCGTCATCGCGCTGGGTGTGGGTATCGGTGTCGATTACGGTATCTACATCTATTCCAAAATGCAGGAATACCTCAGCAAAGGGATGGGGGTGCGGGAAGCCTATCTGGAAACGCTGTGTGTCACTGGCAAGGCCGTTGCGTTCACCGGCATCTCGCTGGCACTGGGCACGGGCACCTGGATTTTCTCGGAAATCAAATTCCAGGCCGACATGGGGCTGCTGCTGACCTTCATGTTCGTCTGGAACATGATCGGCGCCATGTGGTTGCTACCAGCAATCGCGGAATTGCTGATCCGGCTCCGCGACAAGCGCCGCGCTCCCGCCACTGCATAGGGCAGGGGGAGCGCGCCATTGGCAGTATCAGGCCGTTGACCTGAGAGACGCGCTTCTTGCATCGGCACGCATCATGTCGGCGGCTTTTTCCGCGATCATGATGGCGGGTGCGTTGGTATTGCCGCCAATCAGTGTGGGCATTATTGACGCATCCACCACACGCAGTCCCTCGACACCGTAAACCCGCAGTTGCGGATCGACGACGGCCATGTCATCAATACCCATCTTGCAACTGCCTACCGGGTGATAAACCGTGTCGACGCGCTCGCGTAGCACATTGATGATGTCTTCATCGGTCTTGACGTGTGCGGTGAAGCACTCTTCTGCACGCAAGGGCGCCAGGGCAGGGGCGTCCATCAGCTTGCGGGTCATCTTGAATCCCTCGACCAGCACCTGCAGGTCTTCCTCTTCACCCAGGAAGTTGGGATGGACCCGGGGCGGGGCGTGAGGATCAGCGTTATAGAGGCTGACGTTGCCACGACTTTTGGGACGCAGCACGCAAACGTGACAGGAAAAACCGTGTCCATAGCGCATTTTGCGGGCGTGATCTTCGACCAGTGCAGTGACAAAATGTAGTTGGATATCCGGTGCATCCAGGTCCGGGCGGGTTTTGAGAAAACCGCCGGCCTCGGCATAATTGGAGGTAATCTGGCCACGCCGCTCGCGGCGGAAGCGCATGATTTCCTTCAGCATTCGGCCCGCGCCCGGCACCGACAAGCCACCAAAATCCAGACTTTTGGTGGTGTAACCGAAAACGAAATCCGGGTGATCCTGCAGGTTCTTGCCCACGCCCGGCAGTGAGTGAACCACCGGAATGCCGAGTTTTTGCAATTCAGCCCCATCGCCAATGCCTGACAGCATCAGTAGCTGTGGTGAATGGAATGCGCCTGCGCTGACGACTATTTCCCGTTTGGCCCGCAAGATTCGCGTTACGCCTGCCTGTTCGATTTCGACACCGACCGCGCGCTTGCCTTCGAACAGGATGCGCCGTACTTGTGCCTGCAGTTCGACTTTCAGGTTAGGGCGTGTACCCATGTGGGGATGGATGTAGGCGCGCGCGGCACTCCAACGCTCCCCATTTTTTTGGGTGACCTGGAAAATGCCGATACCTTCCTGCTCGGCCCCGTTGAAATCATCGATGACGGGATAGCCGACCTGCCGTGCGGCTTCAAGATACCGTTGATGCACCGGGTGATCGGTACGCAGGTTGCTCACATTGAGCGGGCCACCCTGGCCGTGCCACTGATCGTTGAACACTTCGTTGTGCTCGGACCTCTTGAAGTACGGAAGCACCTCATCATAAGACCAGCCGTGATTGCCCAGTGCTGCCCATTGGTCATAGTCAGTGCGGTGGCCGCGAATGTACACCATGGCATTGATCGCCGATGACCCGCCCAGCACTTTGCCCCGTGGCTGGTAACCGACACGTCCGCGCAGGCCCGGTTGGGGTTCGGTATCGAGGTTGCGGCTGTTGATGCCGGAAGGTACCGACAGGACAATGGCTGCCGGAATGTTTACCATCCAGCCATCGCCTGCCTTTCCTGCTTCGATGAGGGCGACCGACACGTCCGCATCTTCACTCAATCGGCTGGCCACCGCGCAACCTGCCGAACCACCCCCCAGCACCAGATAATCAAACGTTTCTGTCATGTGTCGCGCTCCATTGAAAACTCGCTCGACACTAGCAAAACTTCTTCCAGCCGTCGATGGGGTGCATAACGGCGAGGGCGCGTTGCGCCCTGTTCACGCAAATAAAATCCCGGCCGTTGTTTTGATGACTATCATTTATGAACAGTGTGTTCATTGATGGTGCTTGTCCGGTAGCTTGATGCGTGTCAGACAATACAGGCGGAGGAAGGTGTGAAATGCGTGCTCCCGATGCAAAACTGACGGATATATCAGGCAAACGATCGGGTCTGCAAACGTCGTGGCCCGAACCCTTGAGTCTGAAGGAATGGGATGAGCAGTATCCCGGCGTATTCGATGCCTTGTCGATTGCCGGCGGCGGTGAGCAAGGTATTTGGACCAACCTATCGCTTCATGACCGCCGGATTCCTGCCGGCCAAGATCCGCACGGAAATGCGCTTGCCATGGGGCGAGCGGCAGCAGCAGGCATTTGATCTCCTGATAAAGTCCGTGGCAACGCTGAATCGACCGGTGCCGCGCATTCTTCGGCAGCTCCCGGTCAAGGTGCTCTGGTGGGATTTCCAGCGCAGGTTGCGTGCCGGACAGCCCCTGGTGTGATGGACAGCCCCTGGTGTGATTTTTTACCGGCTGGTCGCATGTCGGCAAAGATGATTTTGGAACGCATTTTGCGTATGATCAGCCCTCTTGCTTGGCATTTTGATAAGGGCGTCGTGTGGATCTGATTTTGTTTCTCAAAGCCATCGTGATGGGCGTGGTTGAGGGAATAACCGAGTTTTTGCCTGTCTCCAGCACCGGACACCTGATAATCACCGGTGAATTGCTCAATTTTCTCGACAAGGACAAGCGCGACGTCTTTACCGTGGCGATACAGCTCGCCGCCATTCTGGCGATTTGCTGGGAATATCGGCAGCGGCTTGTGAAGGTCGCAACAGGCGTGGTTTCGGAGCCCGGGGCGCAAAAGTTTGTCCTGAATGTTCTGATTGCGTTCCTGCCTGCGGCCATTGTTGGATTTTTCGCCATCAAGATCATCAAGCAGTATTTGTTTTTCCCGGTACCGGTCGCTGTTGCCCTTATCGTGGGCGGATTCCTGATTCTGTGGGCCGAAAAGCGTCAGCATACGGTGCGCGTTCAGGAAGTGGATGATATGGGGCCGATGGATGCGTTCAAGATTGGTTGTGCGCAGTGTCTTGCGATGATTCCCGGCACCTCGCGCTCAGGGGCCACCATCATTGGCGGTCTGTTTCTGGGGCTTTCACGCAAGGCGGCGGCGGAATTTTCCTTCTTTCTGGCCATTCCGACGATGTTCGCGGCCACGGTGTATGACATCTACAAGCACCGTGAATTGTTTTCCATCGATGATCTCGGCGTGCTGGCGGTGGGCGGTGTGGCCACCTTTGTCGCCGCGCTTCTGGTGGTGCGAGGGCTGGTGCATTATGTGTCCAAACATGATTTCACCATTTTTGCCTACTATCGCATCGCATTTGGTTCGTTACTGCTCATACTCACCTACACAGGTGTGGTGAGCTGGCCCGGCTGATTCCTCGGGCCACCAGCGCCTGTGGCGTCTGGTGGCCCGCTTCCCTGTCGCACTCCCTTCTGCCACCCGCTACTGCCACCCGCTACAACCCCACTCAGACCCCCGCAGTCACCCGTCATCCGCATGCGCACAGTTGCGGCCGATCGCGTACAAACCAGACCATTCGCGTACGGCACACGTCGCGGTAAACACGTCCGCTGTAAAGTGAACTAAGCTTGTTGGGAGCCACCCAATAACAATATGTCTCGAAGCAAGTCTGCAGATGCACATTCTTCAGAAGCGCATTCTTCAGAAGAAGTAATGTCAGACGCAGCAGCTTCAGATGCAGCAATGCCGGCAGCAACCGGTCCTAAAACAACCGGTCCCAAAACAACAAGCCCCCTGACAGTGGAGAGCGTGCGCATGGTGACCCCCAGCCCGCGTGAAGAATTTGCCCAGTTAATCAATCGTTTGAATGACACCATGCAGGCCCGCCTGGGCAGCAATGATGCCGCGCTCGCGGAACAGGTCATGCAATTCGCGCGTTATGTCTACGCCAATGCGCCGGTTGAGGAATTGGCCAAGAAACGCATGGATGATCTTTACGGCATGACGCTGGCCATGTGGGATTTCCTCATGCAGCGCCCCTCACCGCAGCCACGCATCCGAGTGTTCAACCCCCGTTTTGAAGATCATGGGTGGCAAACCACGCACACCATCGTGGAAATCGTCTCGCCGGATCGCGCGTTCCTGGTCGATTCCATCGCCATGGAACTCAACCGTCGCGGATTGACAATACATTCGGTCGTGGCAGAAGCATTTTTCAGCGAGCGCGATGCGCAGGGCCGATTGCAAAAAATCCACTTCGTGCATGACCACGAAGCTGGCGAGAAAGAAGCGCTGGTGCATGTCGAAATCGACCGTCAAAGCGATGAGACGGTGCTCGCCGACATCGTGCAGACGCTGGATGACATCTTGCGGGAACTGACCTGTGCGGTGGTTGATTTTCCGGCCATGCTGACAAAGGTGGAAGGCCTGTCCACCACGTTTACCTATGGCGCACGTGATGAAAACATCAGCCCGCAAGAAATAAAGGCGTTTTTGCTCTGGTTGACCGCCAATCACTTTACCTTCCTGGCGATTCGGGAATACCAGGCCGAAGAACAGAGCGGCGGTCTCTACATGCAGGCGTTGCCCGGACAGGATCTCGGCATCGTCAAATGCGCTGCACATATCGATCTGCTCGAAACTGACGGCGGGCCGGTTGCCTGCCCGGGAAAATCCCTGCTGTTTGCCAAATCCGGCAGCCGCTCGCGCCTGCACCGGCCTGTTTACATGGATTTTGTGGCGGTACGCCACTTCAACGAACAAGGCATGTTGTTGGGGGAAACGCGGATTCTGGGCTTGTTCACCTCGCGCGTTTTCAATAACTCCCCTCGCGAGTTCCCGTTGCTGGGGCATAAAATCAAGGCGATTCTCGCAGCGTCCGGGCTTGAGCCAGGAAGCCATGACGGCAAACGTTTGTTGCAGATTCTTGAAACCTTTCCACGGGAAGAATTGTTCCAGACCCCGACCGAAGAACTGCTGAAAATTGCGGTAGGCGTACTGCATATACAGGAACGCCGACGTCTGAAAATGTTCATGCGCAAGAGTCAGTACGGCCGCTTTGTCACCTGTCTGATCTATGCCCCGCGTGAGGGTTATACGACCGCGTTGCGCAAACGTTTCCAGCAGGTGCTGGCGGAATACCTCGATGTGCTGGATCTCGAATTCAACACATATTTTACTGAGTCGACGCACGCACGGTTATATATCGTCATGCGTGTAGGTGAGACTGGCGACTGGAATTTCAGCCTCAAGGAAGTCGAGGATCGCATGGTGGAGCTGGCGCGTTCCTGGACGGACCGTCTCTCGGAATCCCTCATCGAATACTTCGGCGAAGAGCGTTCCTCGGTGTTGTTCACACGCTATGTGGATGCGTTTTCCACCGCTTACCGCGAAGAATTCAGTACGCGCACCGCAGCCGCCGATGTCGATCACCTGGAAACCCTGTCGGACCAGCGTGATCTTGCCGTGTCGATTTATCGTGCACTGAACGAAGACATGGACGCGTTGCGGTTCAAGATTTTCCGTTCGCGGTCGGCGATCGCCTTCTCCGATGTGTTGCCCATGCTGGAAAACCTTGGCTTGCGCGTGCTGGGCGGGCATCCCTATACCGTCGAGCCCAAGGGGCACGACAAGGTCTGGATTTACGATTTCAACGTGCGTTACAGCGGCGATCACATGATCGAGCTGGACAAGGTCAAGAATGTCTTTCAGGAAGCCTTTGATCGCATCTGGCATGGCAATGCCGAGAATGACAGCTTCAACCGCTTGACCCTCGCGGTTGGCTTGAACTGGCGGGAAGTGGCCCTGTTGCGTGCTTATGCACAGTATTTCCGGCAAATCCGCTTTCCGTTCAGTCAAACCTACATCAAGGATGCGCTGGTCGACCACCCGCAACTGTCGCGCGGGTTCATTGAACTGTTTGATGCGCGATTCAATCCTGTGACCGTGCGTGACGAACAGAAAGAAGCGGCGCTGGTTGCCCATATCCGGGAGCTGCTTGACAAGGTGGCGAGCCTGGATCAGGACAGGATACTGCGGCGTTATCTCGATGTAATTCTTGCTACCTTGCGCACCAATTTTTATCAGCAGGACAATAACGGCAATGCCAAGGATTACATCTCCTTCAAGATGAATCCGCATTTGATTCCGGATATTCCAAAGCCATTGCCGCACTATGAAATCTTTGTGAATTCACCCCGGGTCGAAGGTGTGCATCTGCGTGGTGGCAAAGTAGCGCGGGGCGGGATCCGCTGGTCGGACCGGCGCGAGGATTTCCGCACCGAAGTACTCGGGCTGGTCAAAGCCCAGCAGGTGAAGAATGCCGTTATTGTTCCCGTGGGAGCAAAAGGCGGCTTTATTCCCAAGCAAATGCCGCGCACCGACAATCGTGACATCATCATGGAAGAGGGCATTGCCTGCTATAAAACCTTCATTCGCGGTTTGCTCGACATTACCGACAACATCGCCGACGGCCAGGTCGTTCCGCCGGCGCAGGTGGTGCGACTTGATGAAGACGATCCCTATCTCGTGGTGGCGGCTGACAAGGGAACCGCGACGTTTTCCGATATCGCCAACGGTGTTGCGGCAGAATATTGCTTCTGGCTCGGGGATGCTTTCGCATCCGGTGGATCGGCGGGTTACGATCACAAAAAAATGGGTATTACCGCCAAGGGCGGGTGGGTCTCGGTACAGCGACATTTCCGAGAGTTGGGGGTTGATGTGCAGACAGCGCCGATTACCGTGGTCGGTATTGGCGATATGTCGGGGGATGTATTCGGTAACGGTTTGCTGTTATCGCGCTCGGTGAAATTGGTGGCCGCGTTCGATCACCGCCATATTTTCATCGATCCCGATCCTGATCCGGAAACGTCCTTCGTTGAGCGTGAGCGGCTCTTCAACCTGCCGCGCTCGTCGTGGGCGGAATACAATCCTGCAATGATATCTGCGGGTGGCGGTGTCTTTGCGCGTTCTGCCAAAGCCATCACCATCACACCGGCGATGCAACAGTGCTTTGCCATCAAGGCCGAAAAACTCACCCCGGTCGAACTCATCGCGCAGCTGCTCAAGGCCCCGGTGGATCTGCTGTGGAACGGCGGTATCGGCACCTATATCAAGTCGAGCAAGGAAACCAATGTCGACGTCGGCGACAAAACCAACGATCCGGTTCGCGTCAACGGCGGGGAGGTGCGGGCGCGCGTGATCGGTGAAGGCGGCAATCTTGGCATGACCCAACTGGGACGCATCGAATATGGGTTGAACGGCGGTTTGTCGAATACCGATTTTATCGACAATTCCGGCGGCGTCGATTGCTCCGACCATGAAGTGAACATCAAGATCCTGATTGATGACGTGGTCCGTTCCGGCGATTTGACGGTTAAACATCGCAATCAGCTGCTGGCGCAGATGACCGACAGCGTTGCGGAACTGGTACTGCTGGACAACTACCGGCAAGTGCAGTGCATCAGTATTGCCAAGGCTGAATCGGTCTATCGCATGGGAGAGTACCGGCGTTATATCCATGCGCTGGTGGCGTCCGGCAAGCTCGACCGGGATCTGGAATTCATTCCGGGCGATGAAGAGTTGCATGATCGCCTGATCAGCACCAAAGGACTCGTTCGCCCTGAGTTGGCCACGTTATTGTCGTATACCAAGGCCATTCTCAAGGATCAGCTGGCTCACAGTCAGCTGCATCTGGATCCTTATATCCGCCGTGAAGCGGAGCGTGCGTTTCCGCCCGTGTTGCTGGAACGTTTTCCGGACGCGCTGCAACGGCATAAACTGCTGCCGCAGCTGGTCGCCACGCAAGTCGCCAACACCATCGTCAATTACATGGGCATCACGTTCATGCATCGCATGATCGATGCCGCCGGCTCGTCGCCCAGTGAAATAGCCCGGGCATTTCTTGCCGCGCGCGATGTTTTTGATCTCGAATACTGGTGGCACGAAATTGAGAAGCTGGATGCGAAAGTGCCTGCCGACGACCAGCTCGACATGATGCGGCAGCTGATCCGCCTGATGCGCCGGGCGACACGCTGGTTCCTGCGCAATCATCGCTGCGGCATGAACGTGGAAGACGTGGTGAAACGGTTCCGCCCCGGGGTGCGTGACATTGCGGCGGCGATGCCACTGGTGTTGTGCGGCTCGCGTCGGCAAGGTTGGGATGACCAGCACGCCAGACTGGTGGCAAAAGGGGTTCCCGATGGCTTGGCCACCTACATTGCCGGCATCGACAGCATGTTGCCGGCACTGCCGATCATCCAGGCGGCGGAATTGACCAGGCAGCCGGTCAGCGACACTGCCTCGATGTTCTTTGGCATCGGCAATTATCTCGACTTGTACTGGGTATACGAAGAAATCAATCGCCTGCAAATCGACAACCATTGGCAAGCCCTTGCACGCGAAGCCTATCGCGATGATCTTGACTGGCAGCAGCGGACCCTGACCGTGGGCGTCATGAACGCCAATTTTGAAGGTGCCGTCGATGAGAAAATCAATCAGTGGAGCAGCATTCACACTGACATGATTTCACGCTGGCGCCGCATTATGGTCGAGATTCGCGCCATGGAAACCCGGGAATTTGCCATGTACGGGGTAGCGATGCGCGAGTTGATGGATCTGGCGCAGGCGACGCTGCACAGCGATGTGTGCGGGCTGGGCGGAGATCCGTTGGGGCCCTGATGAGCTTCGTTATCTTCGATCTGAATGTCAGCCCCGAGCAGTACCAGAAGTGGTATGGCGGGGCTGCCCGTGCGGTGCAGGTGACGGCGCGTGATGGGCGGCGGATTCAGTTTCCGGCGAAGATTTTGCAGCCGTTCGTGACGCATTCAGGCATTCGGGGTACGTTTGCCATTTATTTCGATGCCGATAACAAGTACCAGGACATCAAACGATTACAGTAAGGGTAATCAGGATTGCCTGCCGGGGAGTTCTTTGGACGGTCTGGGGGCGATGGTTGCTGGAAACGCCGTGAATACATCCCTGTAGGCTCGACGCCGGCGTCCCTGCCGGCGACGTTCCATCAACCATCGCCCCCAGCCCGCCCATGAAACATCGCGACAGCAACCAATTTTTATCTTCCGATCAAACAAACAACATCCTATTTGACAGGAACCGTTCCCGTCGGTCCGATCCCGGTCTCCTGGTAACTTACCATGCCATCCTTTGCCCACACGTAATGTGGTTGACTGGCAGGGGCGACATATACCGCGCCCGTTGGAATGGCCACGGCTGTCGCCTCATCGAACACCGTCCCGAAACCCACATAAAGCGTCCCGCTCAATACCGTCGTTACGCGCTCGTCCGGATGCGTATGCGGAAACGCTTTCGCCCCCGGCATCAGCTTCACCCGGAACACATACGGAGCCGCCGCCTTCTCGGCACCGAGCATCCAGCCGATCTGCGCACCCGGTACCTGGGGCGGGCTTTGCCACTGCAGTTGCTCCGGCAGAAGCGGTTGTGGGCGCGGTGCCTCGGCGAATGCGGGCAAGGCAGCCAACAGGCAGGTGAGGGCGGGGATTGAGTGGCGCATGGTGGTCTCCGGCGGGGCTCAGGTCGGTAAGCGCCTCATTCTATGCCAGACGGGCCTGTGCACGCCAAGGCGCCAGGATGGGCATTCGCCGTTTGCGGGCTGCGCCGGCGGGCCAGTGCGCACACAAGAGTCTGCTTCGCGTCAGCAAAATCGCCGCGTCATTTGTGCGCCCAGCAGTTATAATTCGCTGCTTGAGCCGATGCCTCCCTCATAGCGAGCCCTCCATGTTCTATTCCCTAGTACGCCAAGCCCTGTTCCAGATTGACCCTGAGATGTCGCATCACGTCACGCTCGACCTGATTGCTGCTGCCGAGCGCCTGCGCATCCTTCCGCACCTGATCCCGGAACCGGAATTGCCGGTCAACGTCATGGGCTTGAGTTTCAAGAGCCCGGTGGGACTGGCGGCGGGGCTCGACAAGAATGGCGATTACATTGATGGCCTGGCGTCGCTGGGTTTTGGTTCCATCGAGGTGGGTACCATCACGCCGCGCCCCCAGCCGGGAAATCCGTCGCCCCGTCTGTTTCGTTTGCCACACCATCAGGCGATCATCAATCGCATGGGTTTCAACAACAAGGGCATCGATTACATGTGCCAGAGGATTGAAGCCTCGCGTTATAGCGGCATTCTGGGTATCAATATCGGCAAGAACTTTGATACACCGGTCGAAAATGCGCTCGACGATTACCTTGTTTGCATGAAGAAAGCCTATCGCCTGGCAAGTTACATCGTGGTCAATATTTCCTCGCCGAACACCCCGGGCTTGCGCAGCCTGCAATTTGGCGAATCCCTGCAGCGCCTGCTCGATGGCCTCAAGAACGAGCAGGAGAAACAGGCGAGCCAGTGCATGCGTCGGGTGCCACTGGTTGTCAAGATTGCGCCGGACATGACCGAGGAAGAGGTGGATACGTTCGCGAAACAGGTGCTGGACAGCGGGATCGAAGGCGTGATCGCCACCAATACCACCATGTCGCGGATGGGCGTCGAAGATTCGCCCGTGGCAAAGGAAGCAGGCGGCTTGAGTGGCAAACCCGTGTTTGAACCATCGAATCAGGTGTTGGGCTGGCTGGCACCGCGTCTGGAAGGCAAGGTTCCGATCATCGGCGTGGGTGGTATCATGTCGCCCGAGGATGCGCTGCGTAAATTCGAGCTGGGAGCCAGTCTGGTGCAGTTGTACACCGGTTTCATTTATCAGGGCCCGGCGTTGATCTGGCAGATCGTGAAGGCGCTGCAACAACAGAATCCGTTGCTGCGCTGAGTTTTTACTGCAAATGGTTTTCAGCAGGAAATAAAAACGGGGCATGGCTAGCCCCGTTTGGGTAGGGGCTTGAGACCCCCTGCTGTTGCCGGTGGCACCGGCTGCGTTTTTCTGTATTTTTCAACAACGCTTGTGAGTCTTGGTTCCTCCCGTTTCGCGATACATGGTTTGCTGAAACAAATCCTCTCTAACGAAATTGGTAAGCCGTGGCCACAAGCGGATAAGTCACAAGTTGGCTACTTTGTGCAGCCCTGCGACGCCTGACATTCCTGACCACAGGTCAGAACGGCCGTCGCGCCAACCGCTGAGCCAGTACTGTCGCATGGTCAGATCGGTAAACGGGCATTGCTCACGTGAGCGGCCACTGTTTCCAAACTGGTAACCACGGGCATAGGCGCGGTGGGACTTATCACGCTTTTGTCTTCTCATACGGACGTATCCTCGTCATTTTTTCGAATCAAATGTGACGTCATTGCCTGTCTCATCCGGGCCAGTCGCCGTGAGTGGAACACACGACAAACGAGGCAGGCGTTGAGCCCTCAACGTGGCGAGGGCGAATAGCAAAGCGGTGTTGAATTGACCTCCGTAAACGGGTGTGACTGCGTTTTTCTTGCGGCCCTTTTTATTGATAGCGAAATCGGAGGGGGTTGGCTATGACTTTAAATTCATAACCAGCCAGTGTTTTTAGCGACGCCCGGAATAATGAAGACTTTCAGCCACATAACATGGCATGCGCGTTTAAAGTTTAATCAAAACAGTTGTTTGATTGGTTTTGGATGCGCCAAAATACAGCAGATTTTTTACAGTGGCGGCAAAATAGCGCATGAAAAAACAAGCATTTGTGCAATGGGTAGCAACCTGTGGTGCCGGCATCGAATCCCTGCTTGCCGAAGAACTGGTCGCTCTGGGCGGCGAGGAAATTTCCCGGCAGTCGGGTGCGGTCACGATTCGCGCCGACGTTGCGTGGGGCTACAAAGCGTGCCTTTGGTCACGCTTCGCGGAACGCATTTTTTACCCGTTGGCGACATTCAAGGCTGCGACCCCCGATGATGTTTATCATTACTGCAAGCAGGTAAGCTGGCAGGAGCACATGGATCCTGACAGTTTTTTTGCTGTCAACGTGCTGGTGCATGAGAGCGTTCCTCATAATCCGAAATTCGTAACGTTGCGCATGAAGGACGCCATTGTCGACGTCATGCGTAACGTTACAGGTGAGCGGCCTTCAGTGGATGCCCATCGCCCCGATATCGTTTTTTCTCTGTACTGGAAGGGCGAAGACGCGCAGGTCTATCTCGACTTCAGTGGTGAGCCCCTGCATCGGCGTGGTTATCGCATAGAGGCGGGAGAGGCGCCGCTCAAGGAAACGCTGGCCGCTGCCATGTTGCGGTTTTCGGGCTGGCCGGATAACGGTCTGGCTGCGCTGCTTGATCCGTTCTGTGGTTCGGGAACCTTGTTGATCGAAGGGGCCATGATGGCGCTCGGTATTGCGCCGGGCCTGGATCGCCAGTGGTTTGGCTTCTTTGGCTGGCGGCAGGCGCAACGCTCGTTATGGGATCCCATGGTCGATGACGCGCGGCAAAAGCGCGAGCTGGCACTTTCCGCAAAGGCGCCTCGCATGGTGGGATACGATGCGGATCGCGAAGTGATCGCCGTGGCGCGTTCCAACCTGGCACGGGCCGGGCTCGAAAAAGTGGTGCACCTCGAACGCCGTGAACTGGCTTTGCTCGACGAAAAACATGTGCCTGCGGGGCCGGGCCTGATCGTGACCAACCCGCCCTATGGGGAAAGGCTTTCTGACCGTGATTCAGCACCCTGGTTGTACCAGGCGCTGTCGCGGAAACTCGGTCATCTGTGTGCCGAGTGGCGTTGTGGTGTGTTGGCTGCGCAAGTCGAGGATGTCGATCGCATTGGCATTGAGCAGCCCAAGGTACATCGCCTTCATAACGGGCCGCTAAGGGTTTATCTGCGTTGTGGCACGGTAAAACCCACTCAGGTAAAACCAGCCCGGATGCCCACCATTCGTGACGTCGAGTTGCCGGTGGAGTCGCGCGATTTCGCCAATCGTCTCGCCAAGAACCTGAAAAAACTGAAAAAATGGATCGACGACGAACAACCGATGTGTCTGCGGCTCTACGATGCCGACATGCCCGAGTATAACGTCGCCATTGACTGGTATAACGGCGATATTCACTTGCAGGAATATGCTCCTCCGAAGACGGTCGATCCCGACAAGGCGCAGCAGCGTCTGCAGCTGGTGCAAGACACCCTCTGCCTGATGCTGGGCGTTAATCCGCGCTTCGTGCACGTGAAATCACGGCGTCGGCAAAAGGGCCGTGAACAGTATCAGAAACTCGGAGAACAGAAGCATTTCCTGGAAGTGGAAGAGGGCGCCGCACGCCTGTTGGTGAACCTGGATGATTACCTGGACACCGGTCTGTTCCTAGATCACCGGCCGGTTCGGTTGCGCCTGGAGCAGCTGTGTCAGGGCAAGCGCTTTCTCAACTTGTTCTGTTACACCGCGGCGGCGACGGTGCACGCGGGCGTGGGTGGATGCCGCAGTAGCGTGAGTGTCGACAGTTCCCGCACCTATCTCGACTGGGGGCACCGGAATTTTGCCCTCAACGGCATGGCTGAGTGTAACCATCGTCTGTTGCAGGCAGACTGCATGCGGTGGCTACGTGAGACGCGTGAGCAATTTGATGTGATTTTCCTGGATCCCCCCACGTTCTCGAACAACAAGGCCCGTAACGATTTCGATGTGCAAACCGATCAGGTCGAGTTGATCGATTTGGCAATGCGGCGTCTGGAACGGGACGGTGTACTCATTTTTTCCAATAATTTCCGCAAGTTCAAGCTCGATGAGGCGATTATCGGCGACTATGAGGTGCGCGAGATCACGGCTTCGACCCTGTCGCCGGATTTCGATGCTGAAGACCCGATCCATCGCTGTTGGGAAATACGTTTTCAGTCATAGACTTGAATCAGGCAATCTGCAGGAATCCTGCTAGACTGGAAAACAAAGACCAGTCGATGTTGTTTCCTGAATGAAAGACGCCGCCTTGAACCCAATGCTTTCTGCCGATCAGCGAAGACTCCTTCAGCAGTTGCTGAAGGAATCGCTCGTTGCCACCGAGCAACGTTTGCAGCAAATGGGTCTGGACATTTCGGCGTTGCTCGATACCGAAGCCCCCATGGAAACACAAGTGACGCAGCTGCGGCATGCCTTTCTGCTGGGCGAACAGGCGGCGCTGAAGTTTCCTTTTGACGATCAAAACCATTGGCGGGTCATTCGCGCCCGTTTGCAGCCGATTGTGGTGGCTTACCAGACCCATGAACGCTTTGTTCAAAGCGTGCTCACCGGCATCGACCCCAAGAATGATGATGCCCTTATCTCGATCTACAAGGATCGTCTGCAAAACTCCGAACGTTTTCGTGCAATCCTTTTCGACCTCGAGAAAAAGATCAAATCGGGCGAAATCGCGACGGCACCGGCCGGCGATGACGATATTTCAGCGTTGCTGGAACCGACCGAGCTGCACGATACACACAAGAACAACTTCCGCACTGAAGACGATGCGGCTTCGATCCAGAGCAACGTTTTGACGCAATTGAGTCGTCAAATCAAGGATTTGGAGCGACGTGAGCAGGAATACCAGAAAACGCTGATGATCAAGGATCGCGAGATCGCGGCGATTGTCGGTGAGCGTGATCGTACCGTCGAACAGATGCAGAAGCTCGAACGCGATCTGGCCCGCACCCGTGAAGAATCCTTGAGCCTGCGCCTGGTAGCCGATGCCGCCAAGCGGGCAATCAATGGTGATCCGGAGTCGATCGCCATTCCCGAGATTATCTCGGTCACTGACAATGCCGCGACTGAGGGGCTGGTGAACCCGCTCGATCAGGTGCAAGGCGAAAGCGATGTCACCTTCTGGCGTAATCGGGTTGAGGATCTCGAGGCCGAGGTTGAGAGCATGTCAACCGCCGCCTATAACGCCTATATGGCCAGTTCCGACATGAGCATTGTCATCCTGTTCATGCTGTCGAGTTTCAATGCCAATACCTTCGAGCGTCTGGGCACCGAAATTTTACGCACGGTTTCCACGTATGGTGTCAAACCGACGGTCAGTGTCATGACGGATAGCGGCCCCAAATACTTTTCTGGCCCCAATGCACTGACCAATGCCAATTCGTTGATCGAATCGCGTCGTTCACGCGGGCGTATTGTCGAGGAAGGCGCCACCCTGATAATTTACGAAGAGCGTATCGTATTGCTGGTGCCCGACATGCCTGTCAGTGATCGCCCGCGTTACGAACGCTTGCGCGACAACCTTTCCACGCTCGTCAAAGGGGCGGCGGCGCGGGCAGAAGCGGTCAGCATTGCCGGCGCTGCTGAGAAGCAGAGAGTGCAGATGGAGCGGCTGTTGATGAAGAGTGATGACGTCTTCAAGGGTGTCACCCGCAATCTGGAAAAACAGCAAGTGAAACTGGCCAAGATTGTGCAACTGACCATGCAGGACATGCGTGGCGGTTTGGGAATTGCGCCGGGCGATCCCAAGAGCATCGCGTTGACCTCGCGCATGAAAAAACTGGAAGAGAACCTGCGCAGCTTGTTTAACGCCGATGATCTGATGGATCCAGCGTTTGCCAAGAACGTCGCCAAGGTGGCGGCAAACCTGAAAGAAAAGGAAAAATAGCCGCCACGTCGAGTGGGCGTTTGGTGTCAGATTGCCTCGCCCGGCAGTGTCTGGGTGGTGGAGTAGAGCGTAAGGTATTGTTCTTCAAGCTTCTTGTAACTCGCCTGCAAATCCAGTATTTCATCGGTCTGTTGCTGAAGCCGGGTCTTGAGCCCGGCCACCAGCGGTTCATCGGTTTCCACTGACTGATCAATCTGCAAACGCATTTGCTCATTCTCGGTGGAGAGTAATTTGTTCTGGTTGGTCAGCATGTGCAGTCGTTCGACCAGTGCAGCCGACTCTTCGGTGAACTGCTCGATGATATCCATGACTTCTTCGTTGTTGTATGCCGCGCCGGTGCCGTCCTTCATCTTCGACAATTCGATTTCCAGCATTTCTATGGCTGTTTTGGCTTCCTGCACCTGCTGGGCGATGGCATCGGCCTTTTCTTCTATTTCTGCGCGTTCGTTGGACGTTTCCAGTTGCAGGATGCGGGCCTGCAGTTCGGCCACCAGCTGATTTTGTTCGTCGATAATGTTGTTGAGCATGTCGATGTGAGGGCTGGCATCAAACGGCGCCATGTTGACGGGGCTTGCGTTGCCACCGACATCATCAAAGCTGGTGTTGTGTGCTGGCGCGTGACCGCCGCCGTTGCGACGATCGAAATAGGCTTCATGATAGAGATAAACGATTTCGCGTACCGACACGGCGTCACTGAATGACTCGCACATGCTGGCCAGCGCCATATGCAGCGACTGTTCGATTTGATCCTTGCTGCGTTCGGTCTGGTTGCCTGCTTCCAGCAGATCCACCAGGTTTTTCATCCGTCGCTGGGTGTCTTCAAGCGTTTTATGTTTGCGGTGCAGGGCTTCGAGCTGACGCTGTAACTCGGTGATTTTGTGCTGGTAATCGGCGGCGGCCTGGCCTTTGAGGTTTTCCCGCATACCCGTGAGATACAGGGCAATCTGATCGCCCAGCAGGCGGTAAGGCGCCATCACGGCGTCAAAACTGGTTTTGCCTGCCTGGCGGGCTTCTATGAACGCGATTTCCGCAGCCAGTGCAGCACTGCGCAGTGCAATCGCCTGATCCTGGGCGTCGTGTTCCGGGTTATAGGCCGCCGTATCTTTCTGGCAGGCGGCAAGTGTTTGTTTTTGTGCTTCTTGCAGATGGCTGAGCAGGCTCGCGCCGCCAAGATCATCCTTGAGCTTCACGAACAATGCTTGCAGACCGGCGAGATTCTTTTTCAGGCGCGCCACATAGACGAGCAGAAACGCAATGATCACGATTGCGAGAATGCCTGCTTGTACGCCGAGAAGAATGCCCAGACTCATGAGGGATTTGATTACCTGGTATTTAACTGCCTACCGAAACGACTTCATATAGTATGGTTCAGAATTTGCAACTTTGCCGCCTTAACTTTTTTCTAAAGTTGCTGCGATCCCGGCCGATAGGGCGCTTATGGGTGTCTCACGCGAGGTCGCGTATCATGAATATTCTCGGCGCATTGACAGGTTCTTCCGCACACGCAGGGCGGCAGGTGTTTGGTCATGACGTCATGGCCGGAGCCAGGCATTCGCGCGATATGGAGCGCAAAGCGGAAGGCAATGAAATTGCAGAAGCGCAGCAAGTGCTGGGTGAAAAACTTAGCCGGCGTCTGGCAGAAAAGCTTTCCTCGGTCGACTCCTCGCAGACGTCTGCGGCTAACTCGACGCCGGCGATCGGCGATGATGGTGATTTTTCGCCAGCGAAGGTTTCTGATCGCATTCTGGGATTCATTGAAAAGCGACTCGCCCAGGAAAAAGAAGCGGGCGCCACTGACGAAACACTGCGCCAGCGTCTCCAGCAAGGCGTGGACGGTTTTTTGAAAGGCATGCAGGAAGCACGCGAGGAGCTTGAAAGCCGCGGAATATTCAACGAAGCGGTACGGGACAATTACTTCGAGACGTTTGGACGTGTGCAGCAAGGATTGGATGACCTCAAGGCATCGCTCGGCAACGCCGGCGGTGAGCGGAATCCGGTGGCAGCACTCCCGGCCGTTTCGGCGCCCACCGTCAGGTCTTCGGGCGCTGCGGTCGCCAGCGAAGGTGTGGCTATCAGTGCCAGTCGTGAATTCGCCATGGAAATCACCACGCGTGACGGTGATGTGGTGAAAATCAATGTGGCGTCTGCACGCGCATTTTCATCGGCCACGAGCAGCCTGAGTACCGATAATGCAAGTGCATCCGCTTTTTCCGCCGAAATGTCGGGGGAAGACAGTTTCTCGTTTTCGGTCGAGGGGGAACTTGATGAAGGCGAAATGCAGGCATTGAACGACTTGTTCGCGCAGGTCAATGATGTCGCAGAGACCTTTTATGGGGGTGACGTCGAGGCGGCGTTCAATCAGGCCATGTCGATCGGCTATGACCAAAACGAATTGGCCGGTTTCGCGGCCAACATGCTGCAGACCCAGACCATCGCCGTTACCCAGACTTATGCGGAGGTTGCCCGGGCCGGCGGTGGCGACGCGGGTCAAGAGGCTTCCGGGCCCCTGGCGCCACTCATTGATTTTGCCCGGGACGTGCGTAACGCCGATTACGCGCTCAAATCCGGGGGCCAGCCACGGCCCGGCCACGGTGATTTGTTCCGGCAACTGCTGGAACACTTGCCGGTGCAGACGCCGCCGGATAGCAGCACGGGCGAGGGTGATGCGGTACAAACCGCTGCTGAATCCGCCGCGACGGAAAATACGCGCCAACCGTGGCAGCAGTTCATTGATGGCTTGCTCTCGAACGCTGCCTGAACGGCAAACGCGAAACCTCTCTTTTTCTTGCCGCGATTCGTAAATCGTTAATATTGACGGATCGTTGGCAAGCCTCCGCTCTACGCCCTTATACTCTCCGCTTCGATTGGATTTGCCACCTTGGATTTCGCCATTGGGAGAGCGTCGGATGCGCGCATCGACACGTTTGTTGCGGATAGGCCTTGCAGTGTTTGCCACCCTGCTTAGCAGTTTTTCCCTGGCCGGTTACGGGCCGGTCAATGTCCCCGCGCCATTGCAGCCCTGGCAGCAATGGGTGATGCATGAGCAGACCACGTATCCTTGCCCCTTTTCACCTCAGGATTACAACGCGCGTGTTTGCGCGTGGCCGACGTCCATGCATCTTGAATTGGAAAACAACGGTGCCAGCTTCTCCCAGCACTGGCAGGTGTATCAGTCCGGCTATCTGGCGTTACCCGGTGGAGACAAACTCTGGCCCCAGTCGGTCTTGGTCAATGGCACACCCGCCGCCATCGTTACCAAAGACCAGCGTCCCTGGGTGTATGCCGATGCGGGAGCGATCGATATTCGTGGCCGCTTTGAATGGGCAAGCGCACCCGATGCCGTGCCCTTGCCACCGGAAACTGCATTATTGACCGTCTCGCGCAACGGCCAGCGTCTGGCGTTTCCCAATCTGGATGCCGAGGGTCGCTTCTGGCTGAAACAACCACAAACCGAAGACGCGCAGGCACCTGCGCAGGAAGAACAAATCACGGTGCGTGTGTATCGACACCTGAGCGATAACGTTCCGTTTGAGGTGGAAACGCTGGTCGAAACCGAAGTCAGCGGAAAACCCCGCGAAATGGTGTTGGGCCCGGCCTTGCTGTCCGGTTATCAACTGCGCGGGTTTGATGCCCAGTTGCCTGCGCGACTCGATGAGAACGGCCAGTTGCGTGTGCAGCTGCGCGCAGGGTTGTGGCAGTTCCGCGTGACTGGCCACCGCATGGGCGCCATCACCCGCGTTGAAAAGCCGGCGTCGGTGGCACCGTGGCCTGACGATGAAATCTGGGTGTTCAATCCCCAAAACGCGTTACGTACGGTGCGCGTGGAAAACGTCGATGCACTTGATCCCCAGCAAACTACTCTGCCGACCGAGTGGCGTCAGTGGCAGGCCTACCGTTTGACCAGTGACAAGCCCCTGGAACTGACCGTTATTCGCCGTGGCGATCCCGAGCCGGCGCCCAACCAGTTGACGCTCGCCAAAAGTTTGTGGCTGGATTTCGACGGTGGTGGCTGGACCGTGAAAGATGACTTCAATGGCCAGGTCAATCGTGAATGGCGCATGCAGGGCGATGGTCAGATGGCCTTGGGTGAAGTCACCATCAACGGGCAACCACAAGTCATCACCCGCTTGCAGCAGGCAGAAAACGACGGGGTTGAGGTGCGTGATGCCCAACTCCGGTTGCAGGCGGTGAGTCGTATCGAGAGCGAGGATACCCCGCGTCATTGGACCTTGTCGGTCAGCGGTTGGCAGGAAGACTTCCAGTCGATGTCGGCGCGCGTGCATTTGCCCCCGGGCTGGCGCTTGCTGGCCGCGTCCGGAGTCGATAACGCCACCCCGACGTGGCTGGGCGAATGGAGTGTCTGGGACGTTTTCCTGCTGCTGATTGCGGTGGCAGCGGTGGGCAAGGTCATTGGCTGGGGCTGGAGCGCGGTGGCCTTGGTGGCCCTTGGCCTGGTCTATCCGGAATCGCCGGTGTTGCTGTTCCTGGTGCTGAACGTGGTGGCGGCCGTGGCGCTGGTGCGACTGCTCGACGCTGGCAATCTGCGCGTGCTGGTGGAAACCTATGTACGCCTGAGTGCACTGGTGCTCGTCATGGCCACCTTGCCCTTCGTGGTGCAGCAAGTGCGTTTGTCGATCTATCCCCAGCTGGAAAATCCTTACACCCGCATTTCCGACAGCAGCCGTTATGATTACGAAGACAGCATGGGCGGTGCCTCGACAGGTGCAGAATATGCCAGCGAAGCGGCAGTGATGGCGCCTTCCCCGGCCCTGTCCGCCGAATCTGATCAAATGGAAATGCGCGCGAAAATGAGTGTCGGCCTGGCGCGCGAAAGCCTGCGTCCGGCGACGCCTCTGCAACAGACGCCCCTGCAACAGCAGATCGATCCCCAGCAGGCCGCTCAGACCGGGCCCGGCCTGCCACGTTGGCGTTGGCAGTCGGCAGAGTTGCGCTGGAGTGGTCCGGTCGCCGAAGGACAAACACTGGGGCTGTGGCTGGTGGGCCCGACCGAGAACCGAGTGTTGGCCGTGTTGCGGGTTGGATTGCTCGCGCTGCTGGTGGCGGCCCTGTTGGGCGTCGGGCGTTCGGCCGGTCGCTGGCACTGGAATCCTGCTTTTCTGCGCGGTGGGGCGGTAACGGGCGTTCTGCTGGCCCTGCTGCTGGTAGGCACCAGTGCGCCGGTGCAGGCGGCCCAGGACGGTGAGGTAAGCAAGGACGGCGCAGTAGGCGAAGGCAGCGGCTTGCCGGATGCCGGCTTGCTCGATCGCCTGCAGGAACGCTTGTGGGCAGCGCGCGATTGCACGCCGGACTGTCTTGGCATCGAGCGCGTGGCTGTGCAGATCGACGGTGCCCGCTTGACGCTGAACCTGAGTGTCGGCGCGCTCGAAGATGTCGAAATGCTGCTGCCCGACAGCCAGGGCCAATGGCAACCACAGACGGCGGTCATTGATGGCACGGCGGCTTTGGCCATGCGCAAGGAAGGCGGTCGCCACCTGATTGTCGTGCCCAAAGGCAGCCAGCGCATGACGCTGAGCGGCCCTTTGCGCGAACGTGACAGTTTCCAGCTGAGTTTCTCGTTGCCGGCGCATAACGTGGCGGTTCAGGCGCCAGGCTGGACGGTGCAAGGCATCGATCAGGGGCAGTTGCAGGGGGGTGCCCTGTTGTTCTCGCCGGATGTCATCGAAAAGCAAAAGGAAGAGACACCGACGCTGGCGCAGGCACCGGCGCCTGCATTTGTGCAGATCAGCCGCAGTTTGCGACTGGGCCTGACCTGGCAGGTCATTACCACCGTGCAGCGCGTCGCGCCGACACAGGGGGCTATTCAGCTGGAAGTCCCCCTGCTGGCGGGGGAATCGGTGATTACCCGCGATGTGGTGGTGAATCAGGGCAAGGTGACGGTGGCGCTCAAGGCCAGCCAGGACAGTCTGGAATGGGTATCGAATCTGGACCCGGCCGATCAGTTGACCTTCACCGCATCGGATACGGCCTTGTGGAGTGAGTACTGGACTGCCGAGATTTCGCCGCTCTGGCATGTGGAATTCAAGGGTATCGATGCGCTCAAGTCTCCCTATGCCGGTCAATGGCAACCGGCCTGGCAGCCGTATCCAGGCGAAACCCTCACGCTCAGTATTCAGAAACCGGCCGCCAAACCCGGCCCCACGGCTACCATCGATCAGGTCACGCTGGTGGCCAACCCGGGCACCCGGGAAAGCAGCTATTCGCTGGATTTGCATGTGCGCACCAGTAAGGGTGGCGAGCAGCGGGTCACCTTGCCCGATGGCATCCACCTGACGCAGGTCTTGCTCGATGGCCAACCGCAGGCATCGGAAGAAACCAATCCCAACGTGGTCTTGCAGGTTGCGCCGGGTGAGCATGACGTGTCGCTGGCATGGCGCGGTAACGATGCGATTGCATCGCGCTGGATAACGCCCGTCGTCAGCCTGTCGGAAACCCTCGCCCGCAACGTCGATCTGACCGTCAACGTTCCGGACAGTCGCTGGGTGTTGTTTGTGGGCGGGCCAGCCATTGGCCCCGCTGTTTTGTTTTGGGGCATGGCGTTGGTCTTGGTCGCCGTGGCCCTGGTGTTGGGCAAATTGTCGATGAGTCCGCTGCGGGGCTGGCAATGGGTGTTGCTGGTGTTGGGCTTTTCCACCGGGTCGTGGTGGGGGCTCACGGCGGTGACACTGTGGTTCTTTGCCCTCGCGTGGCGCGAGAAGTATGGTGCCGCACTGTCAGAAAATGGCTTCAACCTGCTTCAGCTGGGATTGATAACGCTGAGCGTGCTGGCGTTGGTGGCGTTCGTCGTGGCGATTCCCAAGGGCCTGCTCGGCAGCCCGGACATGGACATCGTCGGCAACGCCTCGCAAAGCTTCCAGTTGAACTGGTATCAGGATGTCATGCAGCAGGCGTTGCCGCAGGCGTGGGTCGTGAGCGTGCCCTTGTGGGTGTACCGTGCGCTGATGCTGGCCTGGTCACTGTGGATCGCGGTCGCCATGCTGAAGTGGCTGCCCTGGGCGTGGCGCGCCTATAGCACGGGGGGGTACTGGCGCAGTCAGCCGCGCAAGCCTCGACCGGTTGCAGCGAAACCTGTTGCGGAGAAACCGGCCACCGAGAAATCCGCTGCAGAGAAAGCGGACGCATGAGCGGCAAGACAGCGCTGGTGCTGTACCACACGGAACATTGCCATTTGTGTGAACAGGCTGCCGCGCTTTGCGCGGCAGTCCTCAATCCGGACTTCTTTGAGGTCAGCCTGGTCGACATCGCCGAGAGTGACGCACTGATCGAGCGCTACGGCATGCGTATTCCCGTCCTGCTGCATGAGGCCAGGGCCTGCGAACTTGGTTGGCCCTTTGACGTGGATCAGTTGATCGCCTTTCTCTCCTGAATACTGGTAAACCCCTCGTCTGCATGCTCCTTCTATTCGCCCAAATAGGCCGAGATTTATGAGGGGTTTTACTCGCAATCGTGTCAGAACTTACCTACGCTGAAATTGGGATGCCGGCAACGCAGTCTGCGAACGACTTTGGTTGCCGGAGTGTAAAGGCCGATTCGCAAGGAAGACCTCATGCAGGTTGACCACAATAAACTGACTATTGCTGCGGCCAGAGTTGCTGCCGAGCTTCATTACGCCGAACTCACCGCGCGCCAATTGACCATTTCTGCCAAGAACGCCGCGGCCATTGTGCTTCGTGCCGGCAGTCGGGCGGCG
This sequence comes from Pseudomonadota bacterium, assembly GCA_052035295.1. Taxonomy (GTDB): domain Bacteria; phylum Pseudomonadota; class Gammaproteobacteria; order Pseudomonadales; family Ketobacteraceae; genus HdN1. The sequence continues at coordinate 31,387 of JBPOHS010000114.1, read as the reverse complement.
GGCCTGTCGGTCATTTCCAGCTTTTATGATGAACTGGCCAGCAAGACGATCAAGCTGGCGCGGGCGATCAACGCGACCGCTGTGCAGCTGTCAGTCATTACCGTCGAGGAATGGCGCACCAGTACCGCCTTGCTGCGCGTTCGCCAGGCCCGTGAGAGCCTGTCAACGCCGGAAACCAAGGCGCGTACGATTCCGCTGGAAAATCGCATCATGGAGCAGGTCACGCAGATGGAAGCAAAATTCCAGTCGCTGCTGAGCGCACTCAATGACGATTTGCACGAAATCCAGAAGCACATGCGCGCCATTGATGTCGTCGCGGTGACCTCGCGTCTCGAAGCGCATCGCACCGGCGAATTCAAGGAAGGTTTGCTACAAATGGCCAATACCATTCAAGAGCAGACCAGTGACATCAAGTCGCATATCAATTGCTCCATGACCCTGCTCACCGATGCCTTGATCTGAGCAGGTCGGTTGGACGTTATACCCCCTAAAGGAACTTCACATGCTTTCCAACGTTATTTATAACCAGGGACACCAGTGGATTGTTTTCGGTCGTGATCCGGACAAGCCGGAAAAAATTATCGATACCAACCAGTGCATGATTGTGTCGGGCGGTCGCGCCCTGTTGCTTGATCCGGGTGGTATCGAGCTGTTCGCGCCGATGCTGGCAGCCGTTCTGAAATTCGTGCCGATTGAGCAGGTGACCGACGTGTTTGCCTCACACCAGGACCCGGACATCATCTCGTCGTTGGGGCTGTGGGACCAGGTGTTGGAAAATTCGCGCCTGCATTGTTCCTGGATCTGGGAAGGTTTCATTCGTCACTTTGGAATGAACAAAATCGTTTATGAAGCGATCGCCGACAATGGTGGCAGCCTGCGCCTGGGTGATGTGGATTTGCAGTTCATTCCAGCGCACTACCTGCATTCCTCGGGGAATTTCCATGTGTATGATCCCAAGGCAAAAATACTGTTCAGTGGCGATGTCGGGGCTGCACTTGAGGGGCCTTGCTGTTCGCTGGAAATTGATGATTTCGATGCGCACGTGCAGCGGATGACCAAGTTCCATCAGCGCTGGATGCCATCGAATTCGGCCAAGAAAGATTGGGTCGAGCGGGTGCGCACCCTGGATATCGAGGTGATGGTGCCGCAGCACGGGCGTATTTTCCGCGGCGAAAACATCAAGCGCTTTCTGGACTGGTTTGACGCGCTGGAAGTAGGAAATGCCATTCGACGTTAGTCGGATGGCCGTTTGTCGCACCGCAGCACAATAATGGAAATTCAACAGGGAAGTGGATCAGGTCAGCAGGGATTGCATTACCGTGCTGGCCCAGCGGACCGCTTCAATGTAGGCGTTTTCGAATGACGCCCTGTCAATCTTGATTGCGCCCAGCGCATCCCAGTCGACGCTACTCCAATCGCCACGTTCGTGGGCGAGAGAATATTTCAGCAAATGTCCTATGGTGCCGTCATGTTGCGCGATGGCGCGCTTGATTTCATCGTCGAACGGCAGCGTGTCGAGTACCGCATTGATGTCGTTATCGAAAAAAGCATCAATCGCGGAAAACAAACCCACGGTAAAACATTTTTCGGCGGAAAGCCCGGCCTTCTGTGCCAGCATTTCCATCATCTTGGCGCGGGTCAGGGTGAGCATGACCAGTTCGGTGGGCTTGTCTGACATACGGGAAAGTGCAATGACGCTGACCCAGGATTTCAGCTTCTGTAAACCGAGAATCATGATGGCGCGCTTGATGCTGTCTATCTTCGCCTGCGATGCGTAGCTTGCGCTGTTGCAGACACGCAGCAGTTTGACGCTCAAGGCCACATCATTGGTAATGATGCCTTCCAGCTTCTTGATGTCGATATCCGGATTTTGCAGGGCCGCGAGTAAATTCATGACCACCAGTTTGTTGGTGGCGACCGCATTGCCCTTGACGGATTGTGGCCGGCACAGGAATCCGCCCTGGAAAATATCGAAGCCCAGTTTGGCACAGTGTTCGAACACCGTGTAATTCTCGACTTTTTGCGCCAGCAAACGCACAGGAAACTTTTTCAGGTAGTCGACCAGTTTTTCAAGCATGTCACCTTTGACGGCAGCGACATCTACCATGACGACATGTGCGAGCTTCAGCAGCGAATCCCATTCGTTGATGCCACTGGCACATTCGAGGGCGATGGAAAATCCCTGCTCACGCAGCTTGCGCACGGCTGCGACAATGGCCGCATCGGGGTTGGTCGATTTCATCACCTGTATCGTGACGAATTGCGGTTCCAGTGGCGGCGGTGACAGCAGCCAGCGGCGGGTGAAATGGATAAAGGCAGTCTTGTGATCGGCCACCTGTCCAATGCCCACTTCGGTGAACGCATTGACGAGCACGGCAGACGTTTCCTGATCACTGTCCCAGTCAGCGCCATTGACGCCTTCCGGTGGGTGGAACAGGAGTTCGTATGCCGTCACGTTCAGCTTTTTGTCGTACACCGGCTGTCGGGAGAGCAGTATGGTTTCTTTGGTCATTCGACTGTTCTTGTGCGCTGGAACCGCAGATGACGGATAAACGCCACCTTTTCTCTTTCAAGTGTAGTCCGTCTGGGGGGGAAGAAAGCGTGCAGACAGGTTTTTTTATCAGGAGGGGAGTGGTCTGGAATAGTCTACACTGACTATTTAATGATCTGTCAACCGCGGTGGACCCCCTATGGCCAGCCTCCTTGAAACCGTCGACATGCGTACCCAGCTGGTGGGCGAAAACCGTCTGGAGATACTGATGTTCCGGCTGCAGCGCGGCCCCTTGTTCGCGATCAATGTGTTCAAGGTGCAGGAAGTGCAGATGATGCCGAAGATCACCGCGCTTCCGAACCGGCATTCAGCCGTGGTGGGAGTCACCCATGTGCGTGGCAAGACCATCCCGGTGATCGATTTGAGTCACGCCATTGGCATGCCCGCCATGGAAAATCACACCGGTTGCAACATCATCATCACCGAATACAACAATCATGTGCAGGCGTTTTTGGTCAGAAGTGTGGATCGCATCATTAACATGAACTGGGAAGAGATCATGTCTCCGCCGAAAGGGACGGGGCGTGCCCATTACATAACGGCGATCACCCGGGTGGATGAAAAGATTGTCGAAATCATCGATGTCGAAAAAGTGCTGCAGGAAATCACACCCTTTAACACGCAGGTAGGCCCTTCGGTGCTCGATGACGATATCCGGACACTGGCCGCCGGGCTTGAGGTGCTGGTGGTGGAAGACTCCACCGTGGCTCTCGCCCAGATTCGGGAAACGCTTGATCAGCTTGGCATGAATATCATTGCCTTGCGCGACGGCGCGCAGGCCTTGCGCTACCTGAAGAGGCTGGCGGACGAGGGCGTGGACATGGAAAAACGTTTCCCCATGATCATTACCGATGCCGAAATGCCTGAAATGGATGGCTACCGTTTGACGACAGAAATCCGCAATGACTCGAGGCTGACCGCCTTGTTCATTATTCTGCACACTTCATTGAGTGGCGCGTTCAATAACGCGATGGTCAAGAAGGTGGGTTGCGACGAGTTTCTGTCGAAATTCGAGCCGGACAAGCTCGCGGCTGCCGTGCAATCGCGCATCAAAGCTTATCGGGCGCGTTATCCGGTGAACTGATTCCATCGTCAATCCGGGCTGCACTGCAATGGTCGCGAAACGCGGCGTGCAACTGCATTCCCCGCGCGCGATTTCTGCCCAGATCATGTCGTTCTACCCGTGCCGCCGAGCGTAACCGGGCTTCCCCGGGCATCCGCATCAATTCCAGGTCATCCATCATTTGCAGCGTCGCGCTGGTGTATTCAATGCGCACGTACCCTGACCGTTTCACGGCCACCCTGGGTTCCCCGGTCAACTGTAGTGCCTGTTCTATCAGGCAATCCCAGTCGTTCTCTTTCGCCAGTCGAAAGGATCCGATGATGTGTTCTTCGTCAATTGCGTCGGAACTGATGCAGTTGAGTGTGGACGGGCAGGGGGAAAATTCGCTTGACGGGGGCGCTCCGGCGCAACCAGCGAGGTTAAGGGTTAGCACAATCGCGAAAAACAGCGGAATGGTGGGGGATTTAGGGAACAATGGCATTCGGATTTCCTGGGTACCGGCATTCAACGGAAAACGTGGAGGCTGAGACGTTAACTGTCGGGCAGTCGCGTGGCAAGGGGGCAATAAACTTGACTCAGGTCAAGGGACGGTCAGGGGCACGGGATACGTGGATCTCATATTGACATACATCATGTATCGATTTGGGGATAGCGTTACCCTGACCACGCTGACAAATTAATTTTGAATTTGGGGTTCTCATGAAAACAGTTCGCGCGTTGGTTCCTGCCTTGTTGATCGCTGCTTCCGCCACTCCGGTGTTCGCCTATGAAGCGGGTGACATTGTTTTTCGTGGCGGCGCTGCGTATGTTGCTCCCAATACGGATGCTGGTGCATTGGATACGATTGTGACTCCGATCGATGGTGTTAAAGACGCCGTTGAAGTCGATAGCGCAGGCGGTGTAACTCTGACCGGCACTTACTTGTTCCACAAGAATTTCGGTATTGAAGTCGTTGGCGCTCTCCCGTTCCAACACGACATCAATGGTGATGGTGCGCTGAAAGGTTTGGGTAAGGTTGGTGATACCAAACATCTGCCGCCGACCGTTCTTTTGCAATTTTATCCGCTCGAGAGCAATTCGTTTGTTCAACCTTATGTCGGTGTTGGTATCAACTATACGATCTTCTTTGAAAATGACACCAACGACGAGTTTGCTGCTGCTGTAGATGGTCTTTTAGGCGGAGCGGGCGTGGTTGATACAACATTGGATCTCGATGACTCGGTAGGCTTGGGCCTTGAAGTAGGCGCAGACTGGGCTCTGGACAAGAACTTCTCTGTGAATACCTCTGTTTGGTATCTGGATATCGAAACGACCGCTACCGTTGACGCTCGACTTGCAAGTGGTGCGAAGGTGGCTGATGCCGCCAAGTTTGACGTGGCTATCGATCCCCTCGTTTACGCTGTAGGTATCGCCTACAAATTCTAATTCTTGACTCTAGCTCGGTTCTGCTTTGCAGAACCTTTAAAGGCCGGCTCTTGTAGTCGGCCTTTTTTTTTATGTTCTTTATGCTTTCATGCCTCCAGCCCGTCATATCCTTTCATTGCCCACTAAAAACATTCCCCTTTAGCGCAATTTGATATTAAAAGCCCGCAAATAAAATATCCCTCATGCTCATTTCGGCTGTTCAAAATAAGCGTTTTTCCAATCAAAAACAACACGGTATACCGTTCTGGATTTCCTGCTAAAGGTTTGTGAGGAAACGCCGATACAGTTCTTGTAGGCGATGAATTAGGGCCTCAATAAAGAGGCCACGAGTTAAATGATCTCATGGCGCACTCTTTACGAGGCCGAGACAATAGCAGGAGAAGACCATGCCGCAAATAGTCAATACCAACATTGCTTCGATCAACGCGCAGCGAAACCTGAACAAATCCCAAGGGGCATTGCAAACTTCCCTGCAACGTTTGTCTTCAGGTCTGCGCATCAACAGCGCAAAAGATGACGCTGCCGGTCTGGCGATTTCAAACCGCTTCACCACTCAGGTGAGAGGCTTGAATGTCGCTGTCCGTAACGCCAACGACGGTATCTCTTATGCACAGACCGCTGAAGGCGCGCTGGGCGAGGTGACCACCGCCCTGCAGCGTATTCGTGACCTGGCCGTGCAATCTGCCAACGATACCAACAGTGACTCCGACCGCGCATCACTGCAGGAAGAAGTCGACCAACTGGTGTCTGAAATCAATCGTATCTCTGATACCACCACCTTTAACGGTACCAAGGTACTGAACGGCAGCAAGGAAAAGCTGAACTTCCAGATTGGCGCCAACGCCAACCAGACCGTAAGTGTCACCGGGATGGATGCCCGCGCCAGCAGCCTTGGTTCACAGCCGGGTGTGGTGCAGTCAACGGGTGACCGTGTTTACATTCAAGCAGCTGTCGACGCAGGAACCCAAGGTATCCAGGAAGACACGGGTGGTAACGGCGCGACGGCCATCAGTGATTTCAATATCCGTCTCTCCAGTGTGGATAGCGGTGATGAAGTTAACCTGGCAGAAGCGCGCTTTGGTGGCAACATCGAATCGGTGTCAACCGCCGACCTCGAAGATCGCTTCAGCGATAACTACGGGTCAGGTCTTGCAAAAGCCATGGCGGCACGTATCAACAGCGTTCGCGATAGCGGCGAGTCAACCATGCAGGGAGTGTATGCCACTGCGGTCACGACTTTCCGTGGCAGTGACCTGCAATCGACAGACATGACATCGACTACTGTGGATGCCAACGTAACGGCCTCCAATGTGGGGGCTGGTGAACTCCTCAATGGTGACCTGGTCATCAACGGCGTCGATATCGGCGCAGTAGAGTTCGATGCCAACGACGCCAGCGGCTCCCTGGTCAATGCGATCAACGCCAAGAGTGATGTCACCGGGGTTCAAGCCTCTGTCGACAAGAACGGCGAGTTGGTGCTTACCGCCGATGATGGGCGTGACATTGTCATCGATACCAGCTCGGCAGCAGTGACCAACGATCTGTTCGGCGGCGGCGATGAACTGGCCACCGATCGCTTCTCGGGTAACGTGACGGATCTGCGTGTCTCCGGGCGGCTGACCATCACCGGTACCGATACCATCAACTTTGGTGGTAACGACACGGCCTCGGTGGCGCTCGACGCAAACGGGCTGGCCGCGACGGGATCGGAAGATAACGTCCAGGCTGTGGGTACGATCGGCAATGCAGACATTACGTCGGTGAATGCTGCCAACCTGACGATCTCGTCGGTGGACAGTGCACTTTCCCAGATTGACTCTTTCCGTGCAACGCTGGGTGCTGTGCAAAACCGTCTTGACTCAACCATCAGAAACCTGTCGAACGTATCTGAATCGTTGAGTGCTGCAAATTCACGTATCCTCGATGCGGACTTTGCATCAGAAACGGCATCCTTGGCGAAAAACCAAGTGTTGCAACAAGCAGGCATCTCAGTATTGGCACAAGCAAATGCATTACCACAGTCAGCTCTGTCACTGCTCGGCTAATAAGGCGCGCCCGATAGGCGCCACCGAGCTTGGTTAGCAAACCCTGCCTGGGAGGTAATACCTCCCGGGCATACGTGCGTTCCCTATAGGTGTCGTTATGATAAGTAGCAACATAACATCATCCACAGCAAAATTGCCCGAACCCGCAGCGTCGGTGAAAGCCGGCGACAGTCGTGTGGTGGTGCCCCGGCAATCGACCGAGGTTGAGGCAAAACCTGCCGTGACATCGATCGAGCCGCCTGCCCCCAAGGCAGAACCTCGCAAGGCGCCGGAGCCCTCGACCGTGTCAACGGAAGACATGGATCAGGCCATGCGTGAGAAGGTCAAGGAAGCTGTTGAAAATGTTCGGGATTTCATCAAGAAAAATCAGCGCACGCTGGATTTCGAGATGGCCGAGGAAAGCAACCGCGTCATCATCACGGTGATCGATCGGGAGACCAACAAGGTCATCCGTCAGATTCCGCCTGAGGACGTGGTCAATATTTCCGAGCAGATCCAGAGCGGTGAACTACCTTCTCCTGACGGGATGCTGTTCAACGTGAAGGCATAGTGGCCGTCAAGGCGGACAGGCGGGTTCGTTAGTGCTGGAGTTCGGTCTGGCTTTTTGTGCTGTCCGGCTTTTTTGTGCCATCGACAATGCTGTGCGGCGGTCTGATTTTTGCAAGCGCAATTTACAGCTAAAGGAGTCGGTCATCCGGACGATAAAGAAAGTATTGGTAAAAGTGAGGTGCCAAAATGGCAGCTATCCAGGCGGGTGGGTCGGGTTCTGGTATCAATGTGAACCAGCTCGTCACAGATTTGACGGCCGCCGAGCGAAAGGCGACAGACAATCGTTTTAATTTGCGCGAGACACAGGTATCGGCAGACGTTACCGCTTATAACTCTCTGAAAGGCGCGCTCACCGATTTGCAAAAATCTCTTTCGGGACTGACTACGCTGCGCGAGGTATCAAAGCGCACCGCCACCTCCAGCGATACGGATGTATTTACCGCCACCGCCGGCACATCAGCCGTTACTACCTCCAGTGAAATTCAAGTAGATCGCCTCGCGCAGGCGCACAAGCTCGTATCAGGAAATTTCAGCAGTGCAGGGGATGTGGTTGGCACGGGTACGATGACCCTGTCCATGAACGGAAATTCCTTTTCTATCAATGTCGTGGATGCCGAGAACGATACCCTCGCCGACATTCGTGATGCCATCAATGAAAGCGCCGACAATCCAGGAATCAAGGCCAGTATCCTGACGGTTGCCGACTCGGATAATCCGGGCTCGACGGTTTCGAAACTGGTGTTGACCGCCGAAAAAACCGGGGAAGACAACGCCATATCCGTGACGGTCACTGATGATGACGGCGACAATACCAACACAAGCGGGCTCTCGCAGTTGGCTTACGAATCCGGTGTTACCGAAAACCTCACTCAGGTAGCAGCAGCGCAGGATGCCCGCATCTTTGTCGATGGCTTTGAAGCCACCAGTGCGACCAACACCTTCACGGGCGTCATAGAAGGCGTTTCCATCACGGCCGTGTCGGCAGATCCCGGTAACACCCATTCGCTCAATGTCGGGGTCGATAGTAACGCCGTCAAGGAGAAGGTCTCGGCCTTTGTCGAGGCTTACAATACCTACAAAAAAACCTACGATTATTTGACGAAATACGATGCCGCCGAAAAAAAAGCGGGATTGTTGACGGGGGATTCTGCTGCCCGGTCGGTAGAAGTGGCCCTGAATCGTGCTTTGACCTCGGTAAAAACTGAGGATACAGGGGATTTTAACGCCCTGGCGACCATCGGCATCACACGCAGTCGAGAGGGTGAAATGCAGCTGGACAGCGACATGCTCGGTGACGCCTTGGCAGCCGATTTTGATTCGGTGGCCAATTTGCTGGCGGGCGATGATGGCATCATGACGAAGTTCGATGATGCCATCGACCAGATGGCCAATAGCGCCGATGGCATGCTCACAGCGCGCAACAAGACCTTGCAGGACCAGCTGAAGGAAATCGAAGATCAAAGGGCCGCGTTCGAGCTTCGCATGACATCGTTTACCGATCGTATCCGCGAACAATTTACCACCATGGACATAATCGTCGCCCAGTTCAAGAACACCGGCGATTTTCTTACACAGCAATTAGAAAGTCTCAACAGCAGCAAGAATTAAGAAGGGGTAGTACGTCGTGATTGCAAGCAAAGCATTAAAGCAATACGCAAACGTCAGCAAGCGCACCGGTATCGAAGATGCCACGCCACACCAACTGATCATGATGCTGTTCGATGCTGCGCTGGATAACCTGATGACGGCAATCGGCTGCATCGAGCGGAAGGATTTTGCCGGGAAAGGGCAAACCCTGGGTAAGGCCATTACCATTATTGGTGGCCTGCAAGGGTTTCTGGATTTGGAAAAAGGGGGGGAAGTGGCAAGAAACCTTGATCGCTTGTACGACTACATGGGGGTGCGTCTCTACGATGCCACCTTGAAGAATGAAATCAGTGCGGTAAACGAAGTCGTTGGCCTGCTGAAAACTGTACGCGAAGGCTGGGAAGGGATTCGTGACGAGGCCAATCGCATTCATCAGCAAAACAAGTCTGGCGGAGCAGGTGCATGAGTGGCATTGCTGAATTCGTTGAACTCAAACAGGCGCTGAACTCAGCCCTGCACGACGGCAAGTTCCACTTGCTGTTGGGCATTGACGAACGTATTCGCCAGGTATCGGCACGCGTATTTGACTCGATACGTCAGGATGTCAGGGGCAATCAGGACGCTGTCAACGAGGTTCGTGAAGTCATCGGTTTATACCGTCAAGCGATCGACGTTTGTCAGGAGCAGTCGGATCGCGCAAAACAGGAATATCTCAAGTCTGTCAACAACAAACAAGGAACGGCCCGCTATTTGCAGGTTGCAGGGATACGCTACGGCAATACACCCTAGCCGTTGTATGTAACGTCCTTGTGAGGTGGCATGATGGGCAACAATACGCATTCCCAATGTGGAAAATCTGCTGACAGCGATCCGCCCCCTGTCAATGTTGCCCTGCTGGTGCCCGACATGCCACCGGCAGATGAGCTGGTACCTTATCTGGTCGAGATCGACCACAACAAGTGGTACAGCAATTTCGGCCCCTTGTGCCTCGCGTTTGAAAAACAACTTCATACCCATTTTTTTCCGGAATTACCGGCGGATTCCCGCCGTCTGGTCAGCTGTTCCAACGGTACGGCCGCGATAGAGTTGGCCTTGATAGCATTGGGTTTGCCGGCGGGCGCCCGTGTGCTATTGCCGGCATTTACGTTCCCGGCGACAGCAACGGCCGTTGTCAGGGTCGGATTGACACCTGTCTTTGCCGATGTTGACGAGAAAAGCTGGCAGCTGACCCCTGCCATTGCTTTCCATATGGCCGCCCGCTTCGACGTGGATGCCGTGTTGCCGGTAGCGACGCTCGGTATGCCGCATCATGCCCTGTCCTGGCAGACATTTTCCCAGGAAACGGGTATTCCCGTGGTGATTGACGCGGCTGCTGCGCTCGGGGTGCAAGAAACCTGCCCGGGTGTCACGGTTTGCTACAGCCTGCATGCGACCAAAGCGTTCGGTGTCGGCGAAGGGGGGGTGATCATCGCAGCGGATAACGCCATGGGTGAGCGCATCCGTCACATGGCCAATTTCGGATTTTCCGCCGGCGTGATCGTGTATGCCGGGGGCAACTACAAGCTCAGCGAATATCATGCCGCGGTGGGGCTTGCCCAGTTCAATCGTCTGCCATTACTGCAAAAACGGCGTGACACCCTGCGTAAGCGGTATCAGAAAGCCTCCGAGGCCCTGGTGCCATTTTTTGATTTTCAGACCCTGCCAGACCATTACTGGGGGCGAGCGCCCGTCATTCCGCTTCGCGATACCCGTTTTTACGCGGCGGCAGCGATCTGCCTGAAACCTCATCTCACTACTTCCATGGACACCCTGGTGCAATCACTGGCTGAAAAAGGCGTGCAGACACGCCGCTGGTACTGTCCGGGGTTACATTGCCATCCTGCCTTTGCCCATGTGGAAACGCACGGGGTACACGGCGATCACCGAATGTCCGTCACCGAGAACCTGCAGCAACGGGTCGTGGGCATTCCGTATCATAACCTGCTGCGTCTGACAGACATTCATCATGTCATTGGCAGCGTTCTTGCCTGTGTTGAGGATCAGCGCATCGCTATTGATGCCGTTTGACTTCGTTCAACTCACCTGTCCGGGAAAACAAAAATGGATATTCTCACCGAGCTCGATATTTTCGAGCGTTTGGTTCGCGAAAGACAGCATGAACCGGCTTTTCAGAAATTGCTTTCGCTGATGAAAGCGACATCGGTGCACCGTCAAAAGAAAGATCCGATTTTCGATATCCTCAATCGTGAGGAATCGGCCTATGTTGCGACGCGCATCGCCAGCGCTGCCTTTCAATTGTTTCTTGACGAAGGTTTCCGGTTGAGTGAGCCCGGCTATGCGGCCTTGTCGCTGTTCGGGCGCAACTTTGCGCTGGTTTTGATGTTAAGCCCATACAAGAATGCGGATCATGTCATCCGGCATTTGATCGGGCAGGATGCCGGCGGCGGCAACAAGTCGGCGGTGGATATGTACACCTTCCGCAAGGTGTTGTTTTTGTGGTCGATTTACTCCGATGTGGAATTGCCGCTGCGCGATTATCTGAAGACCTATCCCGACCTGATGAAGTTCGTATTGTTCAACGCGCTGACTTTCAATTGTTATCTGGAGCGGCAGGTGACCGAGCGGCGTGAACGCTTGCTGGAGCTTGTTTCCCTGCATGGCTTCGATTTCAGGTTGGACGACCTGTCCCTGATTTTTGCCGGCCCCGCCTGGATGTATTCGGCCTATCCTCACACGGCCAACAAACACGATATCAAGGGCTACATCAATAACGGCTATCGTCAGTATCTGCTGGATCATGGCATCAGCGAGCCGGTATTTCCGGCCCGGCGCGCACGGGTGAAAAGACCGAAAATCGCAGTGATCATCGAACAGATGACCGCCAATCATGCGGTGTTTCGTTGCTACGGGAAAGCGCTCGAATCGCTGCGGGAAAAATTCGAGACCGTGGGTGTGGCGACCAAAACACATGTCGATGACACCGCCATGGCCATCTTCGATCATTCGGTATATCTCGAAGAAGACGCCGTCGCCAACATGAAGAAAAATGTCGGCAAGATCCTCAAGCACAAGCCAGACATCATTATTTACCTGAGCCTTGGCATGCAGAACAATACGATTCCGCTAGCCAATCTGCGCTTGGCACCCCTACAGTTGTTCCTGATGGCACACCCCTGCACCAGTCGTGTCAAGACCATCGACTACGCCGTTATCACCCGGGAAATCGCACCGACCCGGCCGGAGTTCAGCGAGCGTCTGATGCTGGTGCCCAATGGTACCTTCTCGTTCACCTCGCGCGGGCAGTTGACCCATGAAAAAGGGGTGAAAAAGCTCTCGGAATCTGGTCAGGGCGACAAGGTCATCCGCATTGCGATACCGTCGTTTGCGATCAAATTGACCGGCCGCTTCATTGATCTGCTGATCAGGATACGGGATACCGCCAAACGTCCGGTGGAATTTCATTTCTTTCCGTATCTGGCGGGCATCACCTATATTCACTTCAAGGAAACCATGGAAAAGCGCTTGCCGGGTTCCGTGGTGCACATGCCTTATGCCTACAACAAATACATGACGATGATCGGACAATGTGACTTCCACATGAGCCCGTTCCCGTTCGGAAATACCAACGGCAATATCGATTCGGCGCGCATGGGCCTGCCGATTATTACCCTGGATGGTGAGGGCATCGAGTCACGCATTGATGTCAATATGCTGCAGCGCATGGGAATGCCGGAATGGACCATCGCAAAAAATGAAGAAGAATACCTTGCGCTGGCCGTTAGCCTCGTCGAAGACGACAGCAAGCGTGATGCGCTGGCTACGCTGGTGAAACACATCGATCTGGAATCCGTGTTCTTCGCCACCGGGAAGGAACACATGTTTGTCGATACCGTACAAGCCATCTACGACCAGCACGAAGCCATGGTCGCTTCGGGCGAGCGCGTTCTTGATTCAGAGCAGTGGGTGACACCCAGGAATGGCGTTGCACCCGCACAACCGCAAGCGCTGGCCGCGGTGGCCGACTGAACAACCATGAAACGGGAGAGTGCCATGCAGCTTATCCGGTCGATCGGGTGTGACGCTGCATTGTTGGGAACACGGGATTACCTGCACAGTACAACCATTCTGCGCTCTTTGCTGGCGAATGTATCCATGATGGGGGTCGGTGCCTTGCAGCAGGTGGTAGCCCAGTTCCATGACCTGACTTCGCGGCAGTGTGTGTTCGATTTGCTGCTATTGGAAGGCAATGAATCGTTGACCCGTATGGGCTATGTGGCAACATTCCGGGTAAGGGGCGAAGCGGGCGAGGCGGTACTGGGATTGCGACCGCTGGAATCCACGATACAGGAGCATCGTCCCTTTGATGAGGACGCACTCGCACGGTGTAGCGAGATCGATCTGACAAAGCGCTGCATTCAAGTGGCGTCTTCGCACGGGGCATTGCTGGAAACGGTTGTGTCACTCAACAAACGTTTGCATGCTGCCCTGTTTGACACACAAGGCTACGGGAAATGGTTGTTGACCCGGCTGGAATTGAATCACGATTATTTCTCTTGCACATCACCGGTCCAACTCCGGCTCGCCATGGTTTCCGAGCTGGCGTCGATCAATACCAAAGTCGCGATCGAAGCGGATGACCGTACAATCGGACTGGTTCAATTCAGTCGAAAGAAGGAGGCAGCATGATTGGTATCAAGGAGATCGCAGCGTGGATACCCGACGGACGCGAAGACAATCTGGACAAGCTGACCCGACATGAGACTGATGAAGGGTTTGTACTGGAAAAAATCGGTATTCGCCGTCTCAGTCGGCTATCTGCCGATCAGCAGGCGTCGGACGCCTGCGTAAACGCGTACGATGCGCTGCAGCGAAAGTGCAACGTCGACCCTGCGTGCGTGGACTTTCTGGTGGTGGTGACACAAACCCCCGATCTGAATATTCCGCATGTATCGGCCATGGTGCATGGCCGACTGGGGTTGTCTCCGCATTGTGCCGCCTTTGATATTTCGCTGGGGTGTTCGGGTTGGGTGTACGCGTTACATACAGCGGTAGCCTTCATGACGCAGAACGGGCTGAGTAACGGCTTGTTGTTCACCGCCGATCCCTATTCCAAAATCGTCGATCCGCAGGACAAGAATACCGATCTGCTGTTTGGTGATGCCGCGTCAGTCACATTGCTGACGACCGATCCGTTGTGGGTGCCTGGAAAAGGTGAATTTCTTACCGACGGGAGTCAGTGGCAGTTGCTACGCAAGCTGGATTCCGGCGCATTGGCGATGGATGGGCGCGGTATTTTCAACTTCGTGATGACGGAGTTGCCAAAATCCATTGAACGTTGTCTTGAAAAAAACGGAATTGGCAAAGAAGATATTGATCTTTTTGCATTACATCAGGCCAGCAAGTTCATCGTTGAACAATTGACAAAACGCGTTAAAATCAATCCTGACAAGGTGCCTTTCGTGATCCGTGATTACGGCAACACCGTGTCTTCTTCCATTCCTCTGGTGCTTGAAGAACGCATTCACGATGAGCAATTTTCGCGGGTGTTGGTCAGTGGGTTTGGTGTGGGATTGTCTGCAGGAACTTCCATTTTGAACAGGTGCCGTCATGGTTAATGTTGCACAGGCTGTCAGCAGGGAAAAGGTCATTGCCGTCATGAATTCGGCGGGGCTTGATTCGGATATTTCCACTCTCGATCCGTCGATGTCACTCAGCAAGCAAGGCGTCGATTCGCTCGACATGATCAACGCCATGCTGGCCATCCAGGAAGAATTCAATATCAAGATCAGCGATGCTGACATGTCTTCAGGGGCGTGGGGGTCGGTTGACAGTATTGTCGCCAGTCTCAATAGCCGCTTGTAACGCGCATTATTCCCATAACGCGCATCGTCTCGGGCGAACAGGGTCTTAGGCGAACATGCCTGAATACATCTCCTTTGCAACCCCGCTGACCACTGGCGAAGTGTTGACTTCGCCCGGGTTATCGCGCTCTGCTTTTGCAGCCGATGATCGCCTGCTGAAAGGCGTATGCAATGGTCGCTACCCGGAAGCGGACACCCTTTGCTTTATCGATCGCATGCCGGATGATGCCCAGCGTGTCGCATTGCACGATACCGTGGTCGTTACTACTGCCGGGATTGCCCCTGAACTGTGCTGTCGGTCATTGGCGGTTTGCGATGATCCCCGCGCCTGGTTTATCGACTTTGCCTTTGCGCAGTTGGCGCGCGGCGGTTTTCGTGCCTTGAGCAGCCTTGCGCCGGCGGCTGTGGGTATCGATGGTTCGGCGTGGGTGCATCCCCGCGCAATCATCGAGGATCAGGTCTTTATCGGCCCGGGCTGTAAAATTCACGCGGGCTGTGTGGTCAAGGAGGGCAGCGTTTTAATGCAAGATGTGGTGCTACGCGAAAACTGCGTTGTTGGATGCGAAGGCATCGCCCGTTATTCCGCACTGGATGGAAGGGTGCTGCGTTTTCCACACCTGGCCGGTACGCTGATAGAAACCGGCGTGGAAATCGGCGCAGGTTGCGTTATTGCAAGAGGTGCGCTCACCAGCACCAGGATCGGGGCCGGCTGTATCATTGGCAATCTTTGCAACATTGGTCATGGTGTGCAGCTTGGCGAGAAGACCTGGATGTCGGTCGGGTGTCTGATTGGCGGTAATAGCCGGTTTGGCCGTCATGTGACGCTGGGGTTGGGGGTCAATGTCCGCGACAACCTGGTGCTCGGGGACAGCGTTTCGGTGGCGATGGGCAGCGTGGTCATGCGGAATATTGACGCCGGAACCTCTGTTCTGGGCAATCCTGCGAAGGTGGTGCCGGGCATTGTCGCGGGACCTTCTCGCTGATTCTGCGCTATCGGCAGAATTCGGTTCCGCATCGACGGAATTCTGGCGAAACCCAGTAACGACGCGGGTTTAGCGTCGTTTCCTCTACGTAATCTCAAATCTTTTGCGTCATTAATTTGACCTTCTCCGGATTTGTGGCCTTAACTTCTATGACCACTGATTAAATTTCGACACGTTGCCGGTGGGAAGTTGGCGCTGGCCCGTTGAGGCGGCGAACTCTGACAGGTGACTGGCTGGCGTGTTGTTTTGATGGAACCTGGGAAGCTATGTGGCGGGAAATAAAAATTCTTCTGATTGATGACAATGTCCAGCGTCGTCATGATCTCAAGGTGATTCTCGATTTTATCGGTGAACAGACCTTTGATGCCGGCACTGACGGTTGGCGTGCCGCGGTAGACGGGCAGGAAACAGAGGGCTTTTGCTGCTTGTTGATCGGCGCTGTCAAAGGGTCTTGGTCAAAATTGGCGGCTGATGTGCTGGCCTGGGAAAAAAGCCTCCCGATTGTGTTGGTGGATGAGGATAACAAGGATGAAGATGTGGATGATGACGTCCGTAAGGCGGTCATTGCCCGGGTCGAAACGCCTCCCAATTACACCAAGATGATGGATACGCTGCATCGCTCACAAGTTTACAAGGATCAATTCACGGCTGATCCGGTGCGTGCGCAGCGTCGCGAAGCCCAATTGTTCCGCAGCCTTGTCGGCACCAGTCGCGCTATCGTCAAGGTGCGCGAACTGATGGCGCAGGTGGCCGACAAGGATGTTAACGTGCTGATTACGGGGGAATCCGGAACCGGCAAGGAAGTTGTCGCCCGCAATCTGCATTACAACTCGCATCGTCGTCACAAGCCGTTTGTGCCCGTCAATTGCGGTGCAATTCCGAACGAACTGCTCGAAAGTGAGTTGTTTGGCCATGAGAAGGGTGCCTTCACCGGCGCCATCACCAGTCGTGCCGGCCGTTTTGAAATGGCACAGGGTGGCACCATTTTTCTCGATGAAATTGGTGACATGCCTTTGCATATGCAGGTGAAATTGCTGCGTGTATTGCAGGAAAGAACCTTTGAACGGGTCGGGGGAACCAAAACCCTGCAGGCTGACGTTCGCGTCATTGCCGCAACGCACCAGGACCTGGAAAAACTGATCGAAGAAGGGAAGTTCCGCGAAGACTTGTTTTATCGCGTCAACGTGTTCCCGATCGAAACGCCTCCCCTGCGGGACAGAACCGAAGACATTCCGCTGCTGCTCAACGAGCTGGTGGCGCGCATCGAAAATGAAAAACGTGGTTCCATCCGGTTCAATTCTGCAGCCATCATGGCTTTGTGCCGCCATAACTGGCCGGGCAATGTCAGGGAATTGGCCAATCTGGTGGAGCGTCTGATTATCACGCACCCTTACGGTGTCGTCGGGGTGTCGGATTTACCGAAACGCTTTCGTCATGTCGATGAAATCGATGAAGAAAAAGCCGAGCAGCTCGAAGAAATCCAGAAGAGTGGCGGCCCCGGTTATGCCAATCTTGACGCGGTACCTTTGTTGCCTGTGACGGGTATCGACCTGAAAGAATATCTTGCTAACCTCGAGAGCAGCATGATCAAGCAAGCCCTTGATGATGCCAATGGTATCGTTGCACGCGCCGCAGAAAAACTGCGTATTCGCAGAACGACTCTGGTCGAAAAAATGCGTAAATACGATCTCGGCCGTTATATGGACCTGTCAAACGAATGACGGCCACTTTGCAAAAAAGTGAGTCGTCATTGCTAACCGCCTGAAATTCCGCACACATTTTATACTGGCACAGCCTTTGCCTTTCTGACTGATACTGAAGGTAGTCTGAAGGAAAAATGTCATGCCATCCATCGCCAAGAAACAGGACGAATCCGTCGTAAAAACACTGGAATTCAAGAAGCTGGCGCAGCGGGCCGTCGTGCCGGGTTCGCAAGCTTCCGGGGTTGGCAGTTTGCCCGCGACGATCCAGCTTTTCCAGACGATTACCGAGCAACTGACAGATTCCTACGAAACCTTGACGCTGGAAGTCGAAGCCCTGAAGGGCGAACTGGCTCTGGCGGATCAGGCGCTGTCAAAAGAAGTCCATGCCAAGGAATCAATTTCCGAGCGGATGGAAAAACTGCTTGCGGCCATGCCTGTTGCCGTTATCACGCTCGACGCCAAGGGCTATGTCGACGATGCCAATCCGGCCGCGCTGGAATTGCTGGGCAGGAACATCGTGTCAAGAAAATGGGCCAGTGTGATCGATGAAGTCTTTTTTGACACGACCGTCTGCGGCAACGAATTGTTGCTGAAATCCGGGCGGGTTGTGTCGATCGCTACACAGCCGTTGTCGGAAAAAGGGGGGCAGGTCGTAGTGCTTACCGATCTGACAGAAACCCGTCGTTTGCAAAACAAGATTCATCACCTCGAAAAGCTGTCGGAAATGGGCCGCATGATGGCCTCGTTGGCGCATCAGATCAGAACGCCACTGTCATCCGCGATGATTTTTGCGGAACACCTGGTGGCCGGTGAATCGACGACGTCCCGTAAAGGCCGTTATGCCCATCGTGTCATGGAAAAATTGACGCACCTGGACCGTCAGGTGAAAGACATGCTGATTTTTTCCAAATCCGGGTTTCTGATGAATGATCGGTTGCATGCAGTCACGCTGCTTGAACAACTCATTACCGCCAGCAAGGAAATTCTGGATGACAAGCACGGTACCCTGAGTGTTGAAGGGCAGTGCAGTGATACGTTCTTACTGCAATGCAATCGTGCCTATCTGATCTCCGCGTTCTGCAATCTGGTGGAAAACGCCATTCAGGCGTGCGAAGAAAATGGTGTTCGTCCTGCGCTTCAGCTGCGTTTTGGCTGCGACCAGAAAAACATGCTGACCATAGACCTGATCGATAACGGTCCGGGTATCAGTCAGGAACAGATGAGCAAGGTTCTTGAACCGTTTTATACCACCAAGGCACATGGCACCGGCCTGGGCTTGCCGGTGGTCTACGCCGTCATTACCGGCCATGGCGGTGCCATGGATTTAATTACTGCTGCATCGGGTGGCTTGCTGGTGCGTGTCCAGCTGCCGCTGCTGAATGCTTCTGCCAATCACTGAGTTGAGGTGTCACATGTCCAGATTTCCGATTTTGTTGGTAGAAGATGATGTTGATTTGCGTGATGCCGTCTCAGAAACGCTGTCCATGCACGGCTATGGCGTGGAAGAGGCCGAAAATGGCGAACAGGCTTTGTCAATGATGGCTTCACAGCCATTTTCGATGGTGATTTCCGATGTCAACATGCCGCGCGTGGATGGGTTCCAGCTATTGCGCAAAATTGCCGGTGAATGGCCACAGACGCCGGTAGTCATCGTGACGGCGTATGGCAATGTCGAAAATGCCGTGCAGGCCATCCGCAATGGTGCCGTCGATTTCATGGAAAAGCCGTTTTCCATTGAGAAACTGCTGGATATCGTCAGAAAATATGCGCCGCAAAACGAAGTGGTCGATGCCGAGGAACCGGTTGCCAAGGATGTCGAGTCGCTCAAGACCTTTCAGCTGGCTGACAAAGTGGCCAAGACGGATTCAACCGTTTTAATCATGGGGGAATCAGGTACCGGCAAGGAGGTGCTGGCACGTTATATCCATCGCCATTCCAATCGTGCAGACAAGCCGTTTGTAGCCATCAATTGCGCAGCGATTCCCGAGAATATGCTGGAAGCCATTCTGTTCGGGCATGAAAAAGGCTCGTTTACCGGTGCCCACCAGAGTCAACCCGGAAAATTCGAACTCGCCAATGGTGGAACGTTGTTGCTGGATGAGATTTCCGAAATGGATTTCACGCTGCAGGCAAAACTGTTGCGCGTGTTGCAGGAACGTGAAGTGGAACGTATTGGCGGAAAACGCGCTATTCCACTGGATGTCCGCGTCATTGCCACGACCAACCGCAATCTGCGCTCGGAAGTGGAAAATGGCCGCTTCCGCGAAGACCTGTATTACCGTCTGGCGGTGTTTCCCCTGCGCTGGCGTCCGCTGCGTGAGCGTCGGGGCGACATTATTCCGCTGGCCGATGCGATGTTGCGCAAAAAAGCGAGTCAATCTTCCATCGCGCCAATTCTCAGTGACGCTGCCAAGGAAAAATTATTGACGCATCGTTGGCCGGGCAACATTCGTGAGCTCGACAACGTCATGCAACGTGCAATGATTCTTGCCACCGGCGGTGTCATCGAGGAAGAGGATATCTTCATCGTCGAGGACGATATGGTCGCACAACTGGAAGATGGTCTGTTTGAAGATGCAAAAGGCTTGCTGGACGAAGACTTACGTCAGCGCGAATTCCAGATCATCATTGAAACGCTCAAGCTTGAGGGCGGTAGCAAAAAGAATACGGCGGCCCGCCTGGGCATCAGTCCACGCACCTTGCGTTATAAATTGGCAAGAATGCGTGAACATGGAATAGATATTGAAAGCATGTGTGCATAGGCATTTTACCTGTCAAAAAACCTGCCAATGATTTGCGGAGTTTGATATGGACACGTCCATGAACATGAGTATCGATCAGGTCCTGGCGCAAATGCGCCAGATTCGCCGCAATGCCGGCCTGGATCGCGCCCCCGATCTATTGCCGCCAACGCCCCAGACCGACAAGCCGGGTTTTGGCAATCTGTTTTCGGATGCGGTGAACCAGGTCAACCAGATGCAGAAGACCACCGATGCCTTGCAAACGGAATATATCCGCACCGATGGTGCAACCGATATCACCCGCGTCATGGTCGCCAGCCAGAAATCCAGTGTCGCTTTCCAGGCAACGGTTCAGGTGCGTAACAAATTGGTAGAAGCCTACAAGGAAATCATGAACATGCCGGTGTGAACAGCGGCGTATTGATCCTCTGGTCCGGTGTTTTAGTTCC
The DNA here is from genome assembly GCA_052035295.1 of Pseudomonadota bacterium. GTDB lineage: Bacteria > Pseudomonadota > Gammaproteobacteria > Pseudomonadales > Ketobacteraceae > HdN1. The sequence goes on along the minus strand of JBPOHS010000114.1, from coordinate 10,430 downwards.
CCGCAGTAATTGTCAAAAGAGTTGTTAAGCCATGGCTGAAGACAAGGCAAAAGACAAACCCAAATCTTCCAATCCCATCATGTCTGCGTTGGACGGCCTGGGCGAGCTGCCCTGGTTGCGCCAGGTGGGGCTCATGGTCGGACTCGCTGCCAGTGTTGCCATTGGTTTCGGCGTTGTGCTGTGGTCGAAGGAACCGAATTTCCAGCCGCTTTATACCGACGTTACCACGCTGGAAGCGTCAGAACTGTCTTCACTTTTGCAACGTGAGAATATTGATTTCAAGGTGGATACCGCAAACGGCATGTTGTTGGTTCGCGCCGACCGCATTGACGATGCACGATTGCTGCTGGCCCGGGAGGGTTTTCCCACCGGTAACGCGATGGGGTATGAACTGCTGGACAAGGAGCAGAGTTTTGGCACCAGCCAGTTCATGGAGAAAACCCGCTATTTCCGCAGTATTGAAGGCGAACTGGCCAAGACGATTTCGAGTCTGACACCCGTGCGCAATGCGCGCGTGCATCTGGCGATTCCCAAACGTTCTGTATTCGTCAACGACAAGCGCAAGCCTTCGGCCAGTGTTTTTCTCGAACTCTATCCGACGCGCTCGCTCGAAAAGGATCAGGTTGGCGCGATTGTGCATCTGGTGGCCTCCAGCGTTCCCGAGATGAGCGCCAAAGATGTCACCGTGGTGGATCAACGCGGACGTTTGCTGTCGGAATCGCCCGATTCCAGTGAAATGGCGTATGCGTCAAAACAACTGGATTATCAGCGCAATGTCGAACAGGAATACATTGCGCGCGTACGTGATTTGCTGGAACCGCTGGTCGGCTCGGAAAACTTCAAGGCGCAAGTAACTGCCGATATCGATTTTAACGTCGTGGAGCAAACGGCCGAGTTGTTCAATCCCGATCTGCCTGCGCTGCGCAGTGAACAAACCCTCAATGAGAAATCATCGAGCGCGGGTCCCATGGGTATTCCCGGGGCCCTGTCGAATCAGCCTCCAGGCGCGGCAAGTGTTCCCGAGAAAGCGACGGGCGCTGCCGGTAGCAGCACCGCCAGTTCGGAATCGCCCGGCAACCAGCGTGCACAAGCGACCCGCAATTATGAGCTTGATCGCACCATCAGTCATACCCGTCGTCAGGTCGGCGCAATCAAACGTCTTTCCGTGGCGGTGGTGCTCGACGACAAATGGCAAAACCCGGCACCCGATGCCGCGCCTGGCACACAACCGACACGGGCGTCGCTCAGCGAGGCTGAAATCGAACGCATCACCATGTTGGTCAAGGACGCTGTTGGTTTTACCGCATCGCGGGGTGACAGTGTGTCCGTCATCAACCAGCCGTTCCATCCCGAGCTGATCGAAGCCATTCCGGAACTCCCGGTCTGGCAGCAGCCCTGGTTCCTTGAACTGGCGCGTCAGGGTGCTGGCTTTCTCGTTGTTGTTATCCTGATATTTGGGGTTTTGCGTCCTATACTCAAAGGGCTGGCTCAGAACCGTCATGAAGATTCGGTGGATAGTCTGGAGTCTGCGCTGGCCAGCGTGGGGGCCGACGGTGTCCTCGGCGGCGGCTTTGACGGCGCGGATGTGACCTTCGCGGGCGGTGCCAGTAATCCGCTGTTGCCCGGGCCTGACGCCAGCTTTGAACAGCATATCGATGCCATCAAGGCGCTCGTGGCGGAAGATCCGCGACGCGTGGCGCAAGTGGTAAAGAACTGGATAGAAACCGGGTAAGTAATGGCCGACAACAAGGCAGCAGACAAGAAAGGCGGAGAGCAGTCGCTGGACCCGATAGAAAAGTCCGCGATCCTGCTTTTGTCTTTGGGTGAAGAAAACGCCGCTGAAGTACTCAAGCACATGGGCCCCAAGGAAGTGCAGAAAATCGGGGTGGCCATGGCGAAAATGCAAAACATCGAAAAGGCCCAGGTAGAAAAGGTTATTGCTGAATTTCTCGGGGTCATCGCGCAGCAAACAGCGCTGGGCGTCGGGTCGGAGAGTTATATCAAGCGCATGCTGGTGACGGCGCTGGGTGAAGACAAGGCGGGCGCACTGATTGACCGGATTCTTACCGGTGGCAATACGGCGGGTCTTGATACCCTGCGCTGGATGGATTCACGCGCGGTGGCAGATATGATCCGTTTTGAGCACCCCCAGATTCAGGCCATCGTGCTTGCCTATCTCGATTCAGACCAGTCGGCGGAGGTGCTCGGTTATTTCGAAGAGCGCGTCAGGCTCGACGTTATCCTGCGTATTGCGTCGCTCGAATCCGTGCAGCCGCATGCCTTGCAGGAACTCAACGATATTCTTGAAAAGCAGTTTTCGTCGCAGGCAACATCGTCCAACCGTGATCTGGGCGGTACCAAGTGCGCAGCTGATATCATGAACTTCCTGGATACGGCGGTAGAATCGACGCTGATGGAATCGATCAAGGATGTGGATGAGGATCTGGCAGCGCAAATCCAGGATCTCATGTTTGTCTTTGACAACCTGATCGACGTGGACGACAAGGGTATTCAAACCTTGTTGCGTGAAGTGTCGTCAGAAGTGTTGATTCTGGCACTCAAGGGTGCTGATGAATCTGTCCGCGAGAAAATATTCGGCAACATGTCCAAACGCGCCTCCGAACTGCTCCGTGACGATCTTGAATCGCGTGGGCCGGTCAAAATATCGGAAGTGGAAGGGGCGCAAAAAGAAATCCTGGCAATTGCCCGACGCATGGCTGAGAGTGGTGAAATCACTCTGGGCGGCAAGGGCGGTGAAGAGATGATTTAATGGCGAGCACGTTTGGCGGCAAACCGGGAAGCAGTGAGGGAAAAGGAAACGTTCCCCCCGAGAAAATGTCGGCTTACGAACGTTGGGTGCTGCCCAATATGGAAACGCCGCAAGAGCGCGAGGAATTTGCCATCGGTGCGCAATTCCGGCACAAGGATTCGCAGGTGCTGGCCGTTCCGGCGGTCGAAGAAACCGTGGCTCCGCTGACGGCAGAAGATGTCGAAGCCATTCGCCAGGCCGCTTTTGAAGAAGGGTATGCAGAGGGCAAGGAGCGTGGCTACAACGAAGGCAAGGAGCAGGGACTTCAGCAGGGACATGACGAAGGCTACAAGAGCGGCCAGGATGAAGTACGCTCCATCAGTCTGCGTCTGTCTCAAATTTGCCGTACGCTGCTCGAACCCATTCCCGCCAACGATGAAAAACTTGAAGACGCACTCAAGCATCTCGTTACCACGATTTGTACGCATGTGGTGCGACGCGAATTGATGCTCGATTCGTCTGGTATCGGCATCGTGGTCAAGGAAGCGCTCGATTGCATGCAGCCCGGTGCCAAGCGTATTCGCGTGCATCTCAACCCGGCCGATATCGACGTGGTTGAACGGGAGTTGCGTGAGCTGAACCAGTGGGAAAGCCAGTGGCGCCTGCTTGCGCATCGCACCATTACCCCCGGTGGTTGCATTATTGATTCGGATGATTCCATCGTGGATGTGCGCGCCGAAAAACGTCTGGCTGCCTTGTTGCAGCAGGTCTACGCCAAGGATGCGACAGCACTGGAACACGAAGCCGCACCCCGTGACAGTCTTGCACAGGTATTCAGTGAAGTGCCGGCCTTTGCAGGCGACGACACCGAAGCCCCTGCCGATGATGTGTCAGCCACCGTTAACGCTTCAGTTACCGTCAACGCTTCAGCTACCGTTAACACCCCACCACCCACGCTGAATAACGAGGCCTCTGGTGAAACAACCCGTGAGACCCGCGCCGCGAGTACAGACGACTCCCCGACCGGCAGCGCCGACATCGACGCCGGCGACAGCCAGTCCAGCAACATCAAGTCCGGCGCCGCAGCCAAAAACGCTGAACCTGAGTGATGTCGACAAGCGACTTTCACAACGCCAGCCCTTGGCGGCGCGCATGGAAGACTATGTGCGTTTTGCGCAGGTGGCGCCCACGCCGACGGTAGAAGGCCGACTTCAACGCATGGTCGGTTTGACACTGGAAGCGGTGGGTTGTCGGGTACCGGTCGGCGGGCACTGCATTATCCGCAATCAGGACGTCGGCGATGTGGAAGCCGAGGTAGTCGGGTTTTCCGGGGAAAAACTTTTCTTGATGCCGGTTGAACCCGTGACCGGGTTGAAGCCGGGTGATCGTGTCATTCCTTTCAAGACGGTGCCACGCATTCCCGTGGGTATGCAGTTGCTCGGGCGAGTGCTCGATGGGCGGGCCATGCCGCTGGATGGCAAGGGCCCACTCGACATGAATGATTCGGAAGCGATGCAGCGTGATGTCATCAACCCCTTGCAGCGCAGCCCGATCGTCAAACCGCTGGATGTCGGGGTGCGGGCGATCAACGGCTTGCTGGCCGTGGGGCGTGGCCAGCGCATGGGGCTGTTTGCGGGGTCAGGTGTTGGAAAAAGCGTTTTGCTTGGCATGATGACCAAATTCACTACCGCTGATATTACCGTGGTTGGACTAATTGGTGAGCGGGGCAGGGAGGTCAAGGAGTTCATCGAGCATATTCTCGGCAAGGAAGGATTGAAGCGTTCGGTCGTGGTCGCATCGCCAGCCGATGAGTCTCCCTTGATGCGTTTGCGGGCGGCCGTACTCGCCACCTCGATCGCGGAGCACTTTCGCGATCAGGGCAAGAATGTATTGTTGCTGATGGATTCGTTGACGCGCTACGCGCAGGCGCAGCGCGAAATTGCCTTGTCGATTGGCGAGCCCCCTGCCACCAAGGGTTATCCGCCGTCCGTGTTCGCCAAATTGCCAGCATTGGTCGAACGCGCTGGCAATGGCCGGGAAGGCGGCGGTTCCATTACCGCTTTCTATACCGTGCTGACTGAGGGCGACGATGTGCAGGATCCGGTCGCCGACGCAGCGCGAGCGATTCTTGATGGCCATATTGTGCTTTCGCGTGCCTTGGCCGAAGAAGGGCAGTATCCGGCCATTGATATTGAGGCGTCCATCAGTCGCGCCATGCCGCAGATCGTTACGCCACAACATCTGCAAATGGCGCAAGGATTCAAACGTCTGTATGCACGTTATCAGCAGAGTCGGGATCTCATCAGCGTCGGTGCTTACGTCAAAGGGAGCGATCCCGAGACCGACTTGTCGATCCAGAAAATGCCACATCTGAAAAAGTTCCTGTCGCAATCGCTTACCGATGCCGTGTCGTATGAAGATGCCCACAAGCAGTTGCAGACCGTGCTTGGCATCAAAGGCTGATCGGTGTTTCTGGTGCTGGTTAAAATTACAGGGGTTGCGTAGGGCATTATTGTGAAGAAAAAATCCGAGCGTCTGGAGCCAGTGAAGTCGCTCCGGGAAAAACAGCTAAAGGATGAAGCCCGCAAACTCGCGATTGCCTCACAGGCCTTGCAGGCGGCCACGCGTCAATTGGTCGATCTGGAGCAGTATCTCAAAGGCTATTACGCCGATCCGTCGCGGGGTGTCGGGCAATACAAATCCGCCCAGGATTTGATGGCGTATCAATTGTTTATCGTCAAACTCAATGACGCGATTGGTCGTCAACGCCAAGTGGTGTCCATCAAGGAAGCTGGCTTCAAGGCACAGCAAATGCGCTGGATAGAAGCGAGTGCCAATGTGCAGACGATGGTGCGACTGATCGAGAAAGCGCGCCTCGAAGAGCAGAAAGTCGAAGACAAGCGGGAACAGAAAATCATCGACGAGCTGTCTACCCGTTTGTATCTCTCAAATAGCCAGGAGCTATAACGCTCCCTTCAAGTATGCGCCTTGCGTATAACTGTCACGATATCCCGGCCGCTTTTGCAAAATGCAGGATTCTTTCAGGCAAATTTTTTGGGTTTTTCCCTACCCTGACTATGCTAATGATTGAGTGCCCTTAAGTTTATTGATAACACCGGAGTGTCAATTCCGTGAGTAGCAACCAACAGGATGTCGCAACTTGGCTGGTGACGCTGGATGAGCGTATCGACATTGGCCGCGTCGAAGCGGTTTACAGCAAATTCGAGGAATCCCTTCAACGGACCGAAAATGTCGATATTGATGCCAGTGGCGTCGAACGTATCGATACTTCGGGCTTTCAGGTTGTGGTGGCATTTTGTCGTGCCATCGAGAAGAGTGGGCGAAGCGTCCGAATCACCGCAGTCAGTGAGGCGTTCAGGTCAAACGCCCGACTGTTGGGACTGGAGCCGCATTTGCCCATTCATTCTCAATGAGCTTTCCCCTAAAAACACCACTCCACTCAGGAACGCCAGCATCACATTTGGAGAGTCAATATGCCCACAATACTCGCAGTAGACGATAGTGCGTCAATGAGACAGATGGTCAGCTTCACGCTGCAAGGCGCCGGTTTCAAGGTGATCGAAGCCGTCGACGGCGAAGATGCATTGGCCAAAGCGCAGAATGCTACCGTCGACCTGGTATTGTCAGATGTCAATATGCCCCGCATGGATGGCATTACACTGATCAAGCACCTGCGCGCGCTGCCCAACTATAAATTCACCCCGATTTTGATGCTTACCACCGAGTCTGCCGCTGACAAGAAAGGCGAAGGCAAGTCGGCTGGCGCGACGGGATGGATCGTCAAACCTTTCAATCCGGATCAGCTGCTGACGACCATCAAGAAAGTGTTGGGGTAATACGTCATGGCCATCGATCTGAGTCAGTTTCACCAGGTCTTTTACGAGGAAAGTTTCGAAGGCTTGCAAGTCATGGAAGCAAGCCTGCTCGAAATGGATTGCGGCAGCCCCGACAAAGAGGTGATCAACACCATTTTTCGCGCTGCGCATTCGATCAAGGGAAGGAGCGGTACCTTCGGCTTCACCGATGTGACCGAGTTTACCCATGTGCTCGAGACCTTGCTTGACCAGATCAGGGATGGGCGACGTGCAATAGAACAGCAGCACATTGATTTGTTCCTGGAATCGGTAGATTGCCTGCGTTCGATGTTGACTGATCTGCAAAATGGGCAAAAGTGCGACACCAAGGTGTCACATGAATTGCAGAAACAGTTCAATGCCATCCTGGAGCAGGATGGGCAATCGTCTGCACCAAAGGCCGCTGCTGCGGCGGATAATCCGCCCGCGTCCGGACTGAAGCGGTGGCGTGTGCGATTTGTTCCCGGGCCCAATATTCTGCAAACCGGTAATGAACCGGCGCGCATGTTTCGTGAACTGGCGGAACTGGGCACACTGCAATCGGTAGTGTTTCTGGATCGTTTGCCCGAGTTTTCAGCACTGAATCCCGAGAGCTGCTACTTCTGTTGGGAATTGCAGCTCGACACCGATGCTACCGAAGCAAAAATTCGCGAAGTGTTTGAATGGGTCGTTGATGAATCCGAGGTGGTGTGCGAAAACCTGTCATCGCCAGCGGAAACCGCAAAATCGACACCTGCCGCGAATCTGCTATCGCCAAAGAATGAGTTGGCAAGTGTTCCCGTTGCAACGACGGCCGTGGTAGATACAGCGGTTGCCAAAAAGGCCGACGAGGAAACATCCAAAGACAAATTCAAACACGTCGAAGCCGCATCGATTCGTGTCAGCACCGACAAGATCGATTCGTTGGTCAATCTCGTGGGCGAGCTGGTCATTACCCAGTCCATGCTCAGTCAGATCGGCAGCGAATTTGATCCGGGCAAGCTGGCAAAATTGCAGGAAGGGCTGGCGCAACTCGAGCATAACACCCGTGAGTTGCAGGAAAGTGTCATGCGTATCCGCATGCTTCCCATCAATTTTTCGTTTTCACGTTTCCCCCGCATGGCGCGTGATTTGTCGCGACAGCTCGGAAAGAAAGTCGAGATACACATCCAGGGCGAGCAAACCGAGCTGGATAAGACCGTCATGGAGCGAATCGGAGATCCCCTGGTGCACCTTGTGCGCAATTCGCTAGACCATGGGTTGGAAACGCCAGACGAGCGTATCGCCGCAGGAAAATCCGATACAGGCATCATCACGCTTAACGCGTTTCATCAGGGTGGAAGCATTGTCATCGAGGTGTTTGATGACGGACGCGGTCTCAACGCTGACAAGATCCGGGCCAAGGCCATCAAGAACGGCATTATTCAGGACCACGAATTGCTGACGCAGGATCAGATCAACGAACTCATCTTTCAACCGGGCTTTTCCACCGCTGATGCAGTGACAGATGTGTCTGGTCGTGGCGTCGGGATGGATGTCGTACGCCGCAACATCCAGGAGCTTAACGGCTCCATTGAGGTGCATTCCGAGTTGGGCAAAGGTACGAAGTTCACTATCCGTTTGCCGCTGACGCTGGCAATTCTCGATGGTCAGCTCATACAGGTCGGACATCAGGTTTACATCATTCCGTTGATTTCCATCGTCGAATCCATGCAGGCTCGACCAGAACTGGTCAATCATGTGGCCGGTGGTTGCGATGTGCTGCGTCTTCGGGAAGAGTACATTCCCATCGTGAAGCTTTGGGACATTTTTGGCATTGAACCGCTTTCCCGTGATCTCGCCGACAATCTGTTTGTCGTGGTGGAGGTGGGAGCGGAAAAAGTCGCTGTTGTTGTCGATGATCTGCTGGGTCAACAACAAGTTGTCATCAAGAGCATGGAAAGCAACTATCGAAAGGTAGATGGAATCTCGGGTGCAACGATTCTGGGCGATGGCACGGTTTCGCTGATTCTGGAAATCACCGACCTGATTCGCATGGCGGGTATTCATCACCAGAAACATACCAATTTGCGCCTGGTCAAAAATCGCGACAGGGCTGCTTGAAGCTGGAGTCTACTCATGACACTTACCGTCGAATCGCATGAAAAAAATCAGGCCGAAAAGAGCCTCAACGTCAATTCTGTTGCGGAACAATTCCTGACGTTCATCATGGCGGGCGAGGAATACGGTGTTGATATCCTGACGGTGCAGGAAATTCGCGGCTGGGAGTCTGTTACTCCTATTCCGAATTCCCCCGCCCATGTCAAAGGCGTTATCAATTTGCGCGGCACCATTGTGCCCATCATTGATTTGCGTTTGCGCTTTGGCCTCGACAACGTTGACTATGGCCCGATGACCGTGGTCATTGTCATGCGGGTCGAATCCAGAAGAGGCAACCGCATCATGGGCATCGTAGTGGATGCGGTCAGTGACGTTTACAGTCTGTCGGTCGAGGAAATGCGCGGCGCGCCGGATCTCGGCGATCATGTCAACACGTCCTATATCAAGGGTCTTGTCAACGTTGACAGCAAAATGGTGATCCTGCTCGATATCAATGAATTGCTTGGCTCGGACAACCTGGAAGACATTCATGTCGTGACCGCAAGCGATCTGCTTTGAGGCATACTCACCCGGAGCCACTTCTGATGTTTGCATCTTTCACCTACCAACAGAAAATCCTGGCAGCAGCCTTGCTGCCAGTGCTGGCATTTATCGTGGGAATTGCCGGCGTCTCGGACCATGTACGCTTCAGTCTGGCCCAGCAGGGCGGTTCAGTTCTCGGTATGGCACTGATCTGTGGTGGCTTGCTGGTTTTCAGCGGATATGTGTTGTTTCTGATGCTGAAGAAAGATCCCACCGATCGCATTCTCAAGGCGATGGATGTCTGCCAGGCCAATGTCATGATTGCCGACAACAATCTTCGCATGACCTTTTTGAATGGCCCGATTCGTCAGATGTTCGAGCGCAATCAGGCGGCGTTGCAGCAAGTTATCCCGGGATTCCGTGCCGATAATCTGGTGGGCATCAATGTCGATGTTTTCCATGCCAATCCTTCGCATCAGCGCAAATTGATCGAAGCTTTGAAGACTACCTACAAAACCGAAATCAAGGTCGCCGGGCTCACGTTTGGCCTGGTGGCGACACCTCTGTTCAATGAGACCCGCCAGCGTATTGGTACTGTCATCGAGTGGTACGACCACACGGAGCAAAACGCCTTGCGCGAGCAGCAGGAAAAAGCCGCTGCAGACAATGCACGTATCGCCGCTGCACTGACAATTTGTGATACCAATGTCATGCTGGCCGACAACGATTGCTCGATCATTTACATGAATGATTCGGTCTCACGTATGCTGCGCGAGGTTGAGCCCGAACTGAAAAATCATATTCCGGCGTTTGATGCTGGCCGTCTGGTCGGTCAAAATATCGATATTTTCCATAAGAACCCGTCCCATCAACGCAATTTGCTGGCCACCCTGACCGAGCCGCATCGCGCCGATATCAAGATCGGGGAGTTGAGTTTCAGCTTGATTGCAACGCCGGTGATCGATGCGAACGGTGGTCGCCAGGGCACCGTCATCGAGTGGAAGAATCGCACCCTGGAAGTGCGTCAATCTGATATCGAGCGCAAGAAATCGGAAGAAACCCTGCGCGTGAAGCAAGCGCTTGATACCGCAAGCAACAACACGATGATCGCCGACAAGAATGGCAATATCGTGTACATGAATCGCGCTGTTTCATCGATGCTGAAAAACGCGGAATCCGATTTGCGCAAGGTGTTGCCGCAGTTC
>JBPOHS010000124.1:0-33377 GCA_052035295.1 Pseudomonadota bacterium | reverse complement strand
CGTCTCCGCCCCCGTCTGCATGGTCGCCACCAGACCACGCGTACGCGGCAGCAAGCGACTGAAGTAGAAGCGCGCCGTGTTCAGCTTGGCCTTGTAGAACGCTTCCTCGCTTGTGCCTGCAGCCAGCTTCGCTGACGCAACGGCCGCCATGCGGGCCCAGAGACAGGCCAGCACGACATAGCCAGCATATTCCTGGTAATCCACCGCCGCAGCAGCAGTGAAATTAGGATCTTCCTTGCCTTTCGCGAGCATGAGTTCCGACAGCTGCCACCATTCTTTCAGGTGTTCTTCGAGCACCGTGATGAACGGCGCCACGGTGGCATCCGCTTTGGCCTGCGCACAGAAGGCTTGCGCCTCCTCGATATATTTACGCACCAGCTGGCCTTTGCTGCCTGCCAATTTGCGACCAATCAGGTCATTGGCCTGAATACCGTTGGTGCCTTCATACAGCAACGAAATGCGCACGTCGCGCACGATCTGCTCCATGCCGTGTTCGCTGATAAAGCCGTGCCCACCAAACACCTGTACACCCAGGTTGGCGCATTCCAGGCCGCGATCGGTCAGGAAGGCCTTGTTGATCGGGGTGAGCAACGCGATCAGGTCAGCCGCGTCTTTCTGGGTTTGCCCCTCACCGTGGTCGTTGGCATCCAGCGCCAGCGCGATGGAATACGCCAGTGCACGGCAACCTTCCGCGAAGGCTTTTTGTGTCATCAACATGCGGCGCACGTCCGGGTGAACGATGATGGGGTCGGCATCCTTTTCAGGACACGCGGGACCCGTCGGCGCGCGCATTTGCAAACGGTCTTTCGCGTAAGCGAGAGCCCCCTGGAACGACAGCTCGGTGGCAGCCAGACCTTCGATGCCGACGTCGAGACGTGCGGCGTTCATCATGGTGAACATGGACGCGAGACCACCGTTGGGCTCACCCACCAGCCAGCCTTTCGCGCCATCGAAATTGAGCACGCAGGTTGGCGAGGCCTTGAGGCCCATTTTCTTTTCGATGGAGGCGCACTGCACGGCATTGCGTTCGCCCGGCGCATTGTCTGCGGTCAGCAGGAACTTGGGCACCAGGAACAGGCTGATGCCTTTGGGGCCTTTCGGGGCACCAGGCAAACGGGCCAACACCAGGTGAATGATGTTGTCGGAGTAGTCGTTCTCACCCTGGGTGATGAAGATTTTGGTGCCCGTGATGGCATAGGTGCCATCCGCGTTCGGCTCGGCCTTGGTCTTGACCAGTCCGACGTCGGAACCGGCATGCGGTTCCGTGAGGCACATGGAGCCCGTCCATTCGGCGGATACCATTTTCGGCAAATAGAGCTGCTTGAGCTCATCACTGGCGTGCGCTTCGATGGCGCGGATGGCTCCGTGCGTCAGGGTGCCGGCGGCACACCAGGCAACGTTGGCCGTGAAGGCCATTTCATGGAACACGATATTCAGGCTGTGCGGCAGGCCCTGGCCACCCCATTCCGGATTGCAGGACATCGCGGCCCAACCGTTGTCACGGTAAGTGTCGAACGCGGCCTTGAAACCCGGCGGTGTCACGACGTTGCCATCGACCAGCTTGGAACCGACTTCATCGCCGACATGACGGATCGGGTCCAGTTCGTTCTCGGTAAACTTGGCGCTTTCGCCGAGAATGGTATCGATCAACTCGCGATTGACGTCGCTATACCCCAACTGCTGATAATGCTGCTCTGCACCAAAGACTTCATGAAGTACAAACTGGATGTCCCGCAGGGGGGCTTTATACGTCGGCATGTATCACTGCTCCGATAACTGGATGGGTCGAAAGACTGACTACGAGTGGACTGACTATTGGTCGTTACGGCTGTTCTGTCACAATAGTGTACGTGCGGGGATTATCAACACTCGTCGTGACCGAATCAACAAAAGCAGTCGTGACTGGCAAGTTCCCGTGTTGGACAAGGGCTAGACATTTCAAAGGGGCGGTGTTGCCCGCGACCGTGATGCTGATCGCAAGCGGTGCGCCGAACTCGCTGATCGCTTACAATCGCCGGCCTATCGCAACCCTCGCCCGAGCATCTGTTCCCGTGAAATACAGCCGTATCTATCAGTTCACCAACCCCGATGAGACCCTGTTGCGCCAGGCCTCTGTTGCCGGCAGCAATAACGACGAATCCCACGAACTCGTGTATGACAAGCTGCGTTCAGTGTTTCTGACGCATGTGCGTCGTCAGTTCGGCATTTTCAATCCCGACATCGACAACATAACGACGAGCCTGCTACGTGATTACGCCGAGGGTCATCAGGATCCGGAGAAGCTGTGCGATCAACTGGCGGAACGCTACGAAAGCCTGCTTCCACCCATCGAACACAGCATCCACGATTATTTGTGGATTGTGATTGATACCAGCGGCGACAGCGACGTGGTTTATCTGTTCCTGCTCAAGCACGAAGACAGCCACCACATTACCCCGTCGCTGACCGTGACCAGCAGCCCTGCCCTGTTCCTGAACCGTCTGTTGTACGGCGCACGGATCCACCTGCAGGAATGGCTGCAAGCGGAATCCCGAACCTATCTCAGTCTTTTGTGTCCGAAGAACCAGCAACCGCAGGCCGTTGCGTTCGGGACGCTGATCGGCTGGGCCGAAGGCATCGATCGCGCCACCAAAACCGAGGAATTTCTCGATACAATTGAAAGTTTCGCGACGACATTGCCGCCGGAAAAAGCACAGGAAACACGGGAGCGTGTGATTGATTACTGCATGGAGCAGAGTCGCCAGGGCAAACCGGTGGATCTGGAAATGCTGTCAGAACACGTGAATGAGGAAGCCCCCAAGGCCCTGCTGGATTTCGTGAAAGAGAAAGGCGATGACCCTTATTACGAACTGTACACGGATCGCAACAAGCTCAAGCGTTATACGCGGTTTTATGGGCGGGATCAGGATCTGACCATCGGATTTTCCACATCCATGCTGGGTGGCCAGATTTCTTACGATGAGAATTCCGACACGCTGGTGATCAAGTCCATTCCGAAAGCGTTGAAATCGCAGTTGAAACAATTCCTGAAAAAATAGCATCCCCTTTCGCGCACCCACGAAAAAGGGCGGAAATTCCGCCCTTCAATTTTCGGACATCCTGTCCAGTACCGCTTCCTTACCGCCCTTTCTCTGTTTATTTGCGTGGGCGATGTTTATCAGCACCTTGGGTGGTCAGGAACATCATCGTTCTGTCGACACCGCTGTCCGGATGCTGAACGTTCATGTACGCGATATTGGGGTTGAACGGATCAAAGTACAAGCCGGTTCCCTCAGCGCCGACGGTCGTCAAACTGGCCCATTTGCCAATGGATTCAGCAACGCCGTCGTTATTCTTGTCTTGCGCAAACCACGTATCCTGTCTGCCGCCATCCTGGTCTTCCACGACATAGATGTTGCCTTCTGCATCGATGGCAAGGTTGTCGGGGCTGGTCAGCTGATTACCCACTGCGGCACCAGTCGCCATGTCAATGCTGTCGCGGCTGACAAACAATTTGACTTCGGGCTTGCTCAAATCAATGGAAAACACCTTGCTGTTGGTGGTGGTGGCCACATACAGGAACTGCTTGCCATTACCCAGCGTCTTGATTTCAAGGTCTTCAGGACGGTCGAAATTGGTACCCAGAAAAGCAGGCACATTCGGCGTCGCGCGACCATCGATGGCGGTCAGGCCATTGGCATCCGTCACGATGACAGCACCGGGCAACGGCGCACCAAATTTGTCGGTCAGCGGAATCCATTGTGCCTTGCCCGTTGCCTCTTCAATGGTGCCGTCACCGACACGCAGAACGGAGGTCTGGCCCTTGGCAAAGAATTCGTCGCCGGTTTTGGCTTTCGGATTCATCGACGTAAAGCGGAAAATATGGCTGTCGTTGCGCTCGTCAATGAAATACAGGTTGTTGCGCTTGTCGAATGCCAAGCCTTCGTGCGACACGCGTGGCAAGATATCGCGATGCTTGATAACGATCTCTTCCGGCGCAGCCAGGGGATTGACCACCTCGAAAAGACGACCGTAAATGCTGGCAGGATTCGCGCCCGGATCGCTCCACGACTCTTCACCCGTCAGGAACGTGCCCCATGGTGTCCAACGCGAGGCATCAAACGCGACATGACTGTTCAGCGCTGGCGCGGCCGCCGGGCTATTCCAGATAGTGGTGGTTTGCATGGTGCGCAGATCGGTACGCTGAATGCCTGCCTGATTGGTTTCGAACACGGTAAAGAGATAACGACCGGCTTCGGCTCCATTTTCGTTGACGGTGTGCATGTCGTAATTGCCGGAATCAAAACGGCCGAGTTGCGCCGTATCACGCGTCACAATATTGATCTGGCTAACGTGGGAAGTACCCATGACAAACGGGGCCGATTCGGGGAGCGACCCGGCCACCGTATCGCCCAGCAGTGGCACGAAGGAGTCAAAAGTAGAGGAATCTGCGAGTGCGTGGCTGGACAACAGAACGAGTCCAATGGCGTATGGCAATTTCTTGAGCATTGTATTTTTCCCTTTTGCGGTTTGAGCAATCACGTAAACACCGTGCAGGACAATGACTTGCGCGGTGCTTCCTGATCACTCAAGCTACAGGCAGGATATGGCAGTTTTTTGTCAGCCAAGAAAAAAGCCCCTGCCTTTCGGTCAGGGGCTTTCATGCACCAGTGCGCTCGTTACCCGCCCGGGAACTGGCTCAATCCACCTGGGCGATGCCCGCCAGCTTCTTCGCATGCCACTTTTTCTTCTCGACGTTCATGCCCCGCAGGATCTGGATACGCTGTGCCTGGGGCGAACCTGCGCCATGCAGGGATTCCGTGAGGTAGCCGACGGCATTGCGTCCGAGGGTCATGTTTTCGATCAGACGCAGGATTTTTACGCGATCTTCGGTCGGAATATCCTCACGCCCCTTGAAGAAGCGGTCCAGCAATGCACCGGTTTCTTCGGTTTTGAAATCCTCTTCGGATGGCAGGGTTACCATCAGACCGCCGGCCAGATCTTGCGCCAAACGCGAAATTTCATACGGGAAACGGGTCACGTTGTGCTTGCAGACGTTGGCGAGCATGCCGTCGTTGATCCAAGCCCCGGAAGGCAGCGGTTGCGATTCATGCGCCGAGGCGATGCTTGAGGAGTAAATGGTTTCGTTGAGATGCGTCATCTCCACCAGTTTGTCCTTGATATGCGACACGCTCTCGATACCGTTGTACTCGGCAATCGTGGCGGCGGCACCAATCATGACATCGCCCAGGCCAGTCTTGCACACGTAGCTGGCGCGATGATAATTGGTAAAACGTTCCACCATGGGTGAGGCGAATTCGGTCTCGCCATCCATGAACACGTGTTCCCAGGGAATGAAGACATTGTCGAATACCGCCAGCACTTCCTGACCCGCATACTGGGCGTTACCCTTGTCGATAGTGCCCGGCTCCATGGCGCGCGTATCGCAGGACTGACGACCATATATGTAAGTCAAACCTTCGGCCTGCAGCGGCACGGCACCGATGACGGCGTATTCCTTGTCCTTTTCGGAAAGCCGCATGGTGGGCAGCACCATCATCCAGTGGCTGTTCAGTCCACCCGTCATGTGTGCCTTGGCACCCGAGACGAACAAGCCTTTTTCATTACGGCCGGTCACGCGCATGAACAATTCGGCATCCGCCTGCTCATGTGGCGCCTTGCTGCGATCCCCTTTCGGATCGGTCATGCCGGCGGCGATGATCTGGTTGTGCGCCTGCAGTTTTTTCAGGAAGTTGATGAAGCGCGTGTGGTACTGCGTCTGGTATTTCTGGTCGATATCAAAGGTGATCGAGTGCATGACGCTGATGGCATCGAGGCCGGCGCAACGCTGGAAGCAAGTGCCCGTCAGCTGGCCCATCTTGCGTTGCATGCGGTTTTTCATGACCAGATCCTGCGGGCTTTGTGGCACGTGCAGAAAACGGTTAATGCGCTGATTGATCAGGGGCGATTGTGCCGTAGCGAGATCAGGCTCGGCGATGGCCAGATCATAGGTCGCCTTCAATGCATTGATCGACGGCCAGATCATCGGGTGATCGACCGGTTCCAGCACTTTCTGGCCGAACAGATACACGACGAGATGGCGATCACGCAGACTGTTGACGTAGTCATCGCCAGTCACAATCGGCTTGTTGCCAAACAAGGCCCAGCGTTCGTCGGCGCTGGGGGTGGCACGAAGTTCAATCTTGTTCATCGTGTTCATGGGTTTCCCTCTTTCAGTCTTTGCAATCGTTTTACAGCTGTTTTTTTGTGTGAGCGTGTGTACATCAGCGTGTCGCCGTTGTCAGGCCTGCATCACGACGTTCTCGCCGATCAATGTGTCAATCTGTGGTTCCGTCATGCCTAACGCCCGCAGCACGCTGCGGCTATCGGCACCGGGCGCTTTTGCCGGCGTCGGCATCGCGGCCGGGGTTGCGCTGAACCGTGGGGCGGGTGCAGGTTGCATCATGCCACCCACCTCGACATAGGTGTTACGCGCCTGATTGTGCGGGTGCGAGGGAGCCTCTTCCAGCGACAGAATCGGCGCAAAGCATACATCGGTGCCTTCCATCAATTCGCACCATTCGGCCTGGGTTCTGGTCTTGATCAGGGCAGCCAGTTTTTCTTTCAGGGTGGGCCATTGTTCCCGCGCCATTTGCGGAGCGAAGGTCTGCTTGTCGGCACCGGTCTTTTCCAGCAACAAGGCATAGAACTGGGGTTCGATCGATCCGATCGACACATAACGCCCGTCCTGGGTTTCGTAGGTATCGTAGAAATGGGCGCCGCCATCCAGCATGTTGGAACCGCGTTCGCAACGGTATTGTCCCGACGCCAGATCGCTGGAAAACATCGCCATCAACAGCGCTGAACCGTCGGTCATGGCTGCATCGATGACCTGACCTTGGCCCGAGCGCTGCGTTTGCAGCAAGGCGCAGACCATGCCGTAAGCCAGCAGCATGCCGCCACCGCCAAAGTCGCCGACCAGATTGAGCGGCGGCACCGGCTTTTGACCGGCCACACCGACAGAATGCAGAGCCCCCGTCAGGGAAATGTAATTGATGTCATGGCCTGCAACGGTGGCGAGCGGACCGGTCTGGCCCCACCCGGTCATGCGTCCGAACACCAGTTTGGGATTGCGGGCGAGACACACGTCAGGGCCGACGCCCAAACGCTCCATGACACCGGGACGAAACCCCTCGATCAGCCCATCGGCAGACTCGATCAATTGCAGCAGGATATCCCGCGCCCGTGCGTCCTTGAGGTTGAGCGCCAGGTGCTGTCGATTCCGGCACAATACATCCCCCCGGCTGTCGACGGCCCCGGGACGATCGACACGAATCACCTCGGCCCCCATGTCGGCCAGCATCATGGCGCAGAAGGGGCCGGGCCCAATACCTGCCATTTCGATGATACGAATTCCGGAGAGTGGTCCCATCGTGCAAACGCCCCTTATGACTGTAAAGTCACCGATCCTAACATGAAAGAATGGGGGAGTCTTTGACAGGGACCAGTGGCGTTTTAGCTCACCGTGACACCGGCAACCGGCAGTAACGCCCCCAGGATGGGTGACCTATCCAGGGTGGCTGTCGGTTCCCTTGATCAGGCGCCGACCGGCCGGCGTTTGTCAGGAAGCGCACGCAGGCGAGGTGGTCTTGTTGAGATAGCCGAGAAGATCGGCCATGGCTTCGTCGAGCAGTTTGACGTCTTCATGCAAATCTGGTGGCGAAGAATCCGACCGCGAATAATTGCGCAGGCGGTTTTCAACGCGTTCGGCACAGACCTTGACGATATCGGCGGCAATATTCGCCGACACCCCTTTCAAGGTGTGCGCCAGACGTTGCGCGGTGTCGTAGTCGGCCTGTTCCAGATGGCCTCGCAGCTCAGCCACGCTGTTGGCAAAACGGTCCTTGAACATGAACAGCATTTTTTCCAGCAGGGCCTCTTTTCCGCCCATCATTTGCAGGGCCTTCAAGCGATCAAAGGGAATTTCCTCACGTACCGCATGAACGGTTATCGCCGCCGGCGCCGCGCCACCTGCCACGTCCTCATTGCCCGTATTGAGCCAATTATTGAGCACCTTCAATAACGGCGCAGGTGCGATGGGTTTACTGATGAAATCGTCCATGCCGGCCTGGATGCAGTTTTCGCGATCTTCGTTGGAGGCATTGGCGGTCATGGCAATAATCGGCAATTCCTTTTTGCCGATATCGCCGCGAATACGACGGGTGACTTCAAAGCCATCGAGGAAAGGCATCTGGATGTCCATGAACACCAGGTCGTAAGCTTGCAATTTGACCTTTTCCAGCGCCTCCAGACCATTATTGGCGATTTCCAGCGTGAGGTTGGTGTCTTTCAACAATTCGACGACCAGTTCCTGGTTGATTTCGTTGTCTTCCACCAGCAACACTTTCTTGCCGGCAAAATCGAGTACTTCATCCAGGGTTTCGACGCGCGCCAACGAGGTGGCAACATCCCCTTCCAGGGTTTTCAGGGTCACCGAGAATGCAAAGGTGCTACCGATGCCCGCCCGGCTGCGCACCGTGATATCCCCGCCCATCATGCGGCACAAACTCTGACAGATACTCAAACCCAGCCCTGTTCCGCCGTAGCGGCGAGTGGTCGATGAATCGGCCTGGGTGAAGGGCGAAAACAGACGCTTGATCTTGCTTTCGGGAATACCGATTCCCGTGTCTTCGCAAACGATTTCGATGGTGGATTTGTCACCCTTTACTTCCGTCAGACGGGCCGCCACCTTGACATGCCCCTGCTCGGTGAATTTGAGCGCATTGCTGACCAGATTGGTAACGATCTGACTGAAGCGCAATGGATCGCCTTCAAGCCGATGCGGCACCAAGGCTTCGACATCGAACTTGAGTTCCAGATTGCGTTTTTTTGCCTCGGTGGAAAACACCTCATGCAACTGCTCGAACACTTCCCGCAAACTGAAGTCGATGATTTCGAGATGCAGCTTACCCGCTTCGATCTTGGAAAAATCCAGAATGTCGTTGATGATCTGCAACAGCGACTTGCTGGAAACGAAAATGCGCCGCACATACTTGTCCTGATGCGGCGTGAGTGGCGTTTTGGCAAGCAGATCGGCAAACCCGATGATGGCGTTCATGGGCGTGCGGATCTCGTGGCTCATCACCGCCAGGAATTCGCTCTTGGTTTTGCTCGCAGCCAGTGCGTCGTCACGTGCCTGCGAGGCTTCGCGGGTTCTCTCTTCGACCAGGCGCTCCAGATTGAGATTCAACTGACGCAGGGCAGTATTGGAATCCTGGAAATCCCTGTTACGCGCATCAAGCAGCGCCTGCAATGCCTCATTGTCATTGCGGGCAGCGCTCAACTGCTGTTCAAGCTCCGCGATTCTGGCTGTCAAATCAGTCATTTGTACGCCGATATCCTGTCTGTCGGAAATCCTGCCGAAAAAAACCGGGTGGCCAAGCAATAGGCGCACCGTCCCTATCATGAAAGAATAGACACCCCAATGCTGTGGCTACCAGAAAATTTGCGGCCCCCACGGAAGGTTGCGGCCTCATTAGACCGTTGGCGATATCGCAGAATGGCGCTAACCTACGGACAAATAACCAAAAGAAAGGAAGGCCCACATGCTAGGCAGCATGATGCAAGACCCACTGTTGATTTCCGACCTCTTGACCCATGCCGAGCAGTTTCACCCCTACGGCGAAATCGTCAGCCGCACCGTCGAAGGCCCGCTACACCGTTATACCTACCGCGATGCCGGCAAACGGACGCGGCAACTGGCCAATCTATTGCAGAGCCTTGGCGTTACCCAAGGCGATCGCGTCGCCACCCTGGCCTGGAATGGCTTTCGTCACTATGAGCTGTACTTCGCCACCTCCGGGATCGGCGCCATTATCCATACCGTTAATCCGCGTCTTTTCCCGGAACAGATCGAGTACATTCTCAATCACGCCGAAGACAAGCTGCTCTGCGTCGATCTGTCATTCCTGCCGCTGGTGCAGAACCTGCTGCCGCGCCTGCCCAAATTGCAGCGCCTCATCGTGTTGACCGACGAACAGCACATGCCCACCAGCGGCGTGGAAAGCGCCCTCTGCTACGAAGTCGAACTCGCCCGCCATAACGACCAGTTCACGTGGCCCCGTTTTGATGACCAGACCGCCGCCGCCCTGTGCTATACATCGGGCACGACCGGCAACCCGAAGGGCGTCCTTTATTCTCATCGCTCACAGATTTTGCACGCCTATGCCACCGTGCAACCGGATGCCATGAATCTGTCCAGCGGCAGTTGCGTGCTGCCGGTCGTCCCCATGTTTCACGTCAGTGCCTGGGGCACCCCATACAGCTGCACGCTGGTCGGTGCGAAACTGGTGTTTCCGGGCGCCCGGCTGGATGGCGCGTCATTGGCAGAACTGATCGAGAGTGAAAAACCCGATTTTCTGTTGGGCGTGCCCACCGTTTGGCTGGGCCTGCTCGATTACATGCGTCAGCAGGACAAGCGCCTGCATTCGGTCAAAACGGTCGTCGTAGGGGGCTCGGCGGCGCCACTCGCCATGATCAAGGAATTCCAGGAACATCACGACGTGTTCCTGATGCACGCCTGGGGCATGACCGAATTGAGCCCGCTGGGCACCTTGGGCAACCCCTCTGCCCGCCTGATGGCGATGACACAGGAACAGCGTTATCAATACCAGCGCAAGCAAGGGCGCCCGGTGTTCGGCATTCAGTTGAAAATCGTCGATGGCGAAGGCACTCCCCTGCCCCATGACGGCAAGGCCTTTGGTCGCCTCATGGTCAAAGGGCCGTGGGTCATCGAACGCTACTATCTGGCAGAGAAATCCGCGCTGGAAAACGGCTGGTTCGACACGGGTGATGTCGCCACCATCGACGACGAAGGCTACATGCAGATTGTGGATCGCACCAAGGACGTTATCAAATCCGGCGGCGAGTGGATCAGTTCCATCGAGCTGGAAAATATCGCGGTCGGTCATCCTGACGTGGCCGAAGCCTGTGTGGTCGGCATTCCGCACCCGAAATGGGATGAGCGCCCCTTGCTACTGGTGGTGGCCAAACCTGACCGGGTGCCGCAACGCGACGATTTGCTGGCGTTCTTCGATGGCAAGGTCGCCAAGTGGTGGATTCCCGATGACGCCGTCGTAGTGAAGGAATTACCGCATACCGCCACCGGCAAGCTGCTGAAGATCAATGTGCGCGAAACCCATCAGCAGCATTATCTGGGTCAGGGGAGCTGACTTCTCGCGGGTACAGGCTGGCCTGACATGATTTGACATAAAAACCAGCCACCTGATGCCGTTACGGTCATTCCGTAACGGCCGCTTTCTTTTTAGTATGCTGTGACCGTCGATTATGATCGAATGTCGTCAAGCCTGGCAGGCGCCAGGCACCCCCGCGCCAGAGCCGTCTTCTGCGTGCAGACAAGAAAAAGGATCGCCATGAAGCCCTTGAGTCCCGTCGACCAGATTTTTCTCTGGCTTGAAAAACGCCAGCAACCGATGCATGTTGCCGGCTTGCAACTGTTTGAGTTTCCTGAAGATGCGGGCCCCCATTATGTCGCCGAACTGGCCCAGTGGCTGCGGCAGTTCTCAAAACCGGCGCCACCTTTCAACCAGCGCATCATCACCCGGTTCGGGCAGCCGTTCTGGGAAGAGGATCGCCAGTTCGACCTCGAACACCATTTCCGTCACGAAGCCTTGCCGACGCCCGGACGCATCCGCGAGCTGCTCGCATTGGTGTCGGCCGAGCATTCCAATCTGATGGACCGCGAACGGCCCCTGTGGGAATACCACCTGATCGAGGGCCTCCAAGGGCGGCGTTTTGCCGTGTACAGCAAGATCCATCATTCACTGGTGGACGGCATCTCTGCCATGCGCTTGGGCATGCGCGCGCTCTCCCCCGACCCCAACGAGCGGGATCTGCCGCCCGTATGGGCCCGTCACCAGAAGAAGAAAGACGCCGGCATTCCCAACCCGATTGACGTTGCATCCAACATGGCGCGGTTGACGGCAGGCATCAGCAAGCAACTGGCCACCATTCCCGCCGTTGCTCGGGAAGTCTACAAACTGGCCGAGAAAGCCAAGTCTGACCCTAACTGCGTATCCGTCTTTCAAGCACCGCATTGCATACTGAACGAGCGCATCACCGGCTCACGGCGCTTTGCCGCCCAGTCCTATCCCATGGTGCGCATTCGTAATATCGCCAAGGCCTTCAACGCGACCATCAACGATGTCGTGCTCGCCATTTGCGGCAGTGCCCTGCGCAATTACCTGATCAACCAGCGTTGCCTGCCTGACAAGCCACTGATTGCCATGGTGCCCATGTCCTTGCGTCAGGATGACAGCGCCATCGGCAACCAGATCGCCATGATCCTGGCCAACCTCGGCACCCATATTGCCGACCCCGCCGATCGGCTGCGCCTGATCAAGGCCTCGGTGCAGGATGCCAAGGATCGCTTTGCGGGCATGAGCGCCGAGGAAATCACCAACTACACCGCGCTGACGCTGGCCCCCACAGGCTTGACGTTAATGACCGGGCTTGCGCCCAACTGGCTGGCCTTCAACGTGGTGATATCGAACGTGCCTGGCCCCAAAGAAACGCTGTACTGGAATGGCGCACGTCTGCAGGGTACATACCCGGTATCGATCGCGCTGGATCACATCGCGCTCAACATCACGATCACCAGCTATGTCGACCAGCTGGAATTCGGATTGATCGCGTGCCGCCGCACGTTGCCCTCCATGCAACGGATGCTTTCCTATCTGGAAGCAGGGCTCAATGAGCTCGAAATCGCCGCCGACATCCTCTCTGGCGACAGCGAAGAAGATGAAGAACGCCTGATACACATCTGATGCCGCACGTGCTTTTGCCGGGGCTGCGCTGCCGCCCCGGCAAAAGTTTCTCACGCTGACGCTTCCCACATCTGACATAATCCGGCGAGGACTGACACCTACGCCGTTGTCTGACGCCGATCCTTGCAAAAAACGCTAACGAGCAGTCTGCACGGCATACGGGAGGCGGCCGTCACCGGTGACCATGCGTCGAATCAGGGAGCTCACATGCATATTCTTTATGTCGCCAACAAGAATTATTCCTCGTGGTCATTGCGGCCATGGCTGCTGATGACACAACTGAAAATACCGTTTGAGGAGCGCGTCGTGCCCTTGGGACAACAGCCGGGCAGCGCCGATTTCAGTGGTTTTTCGCCGACGGGAAAAGTTCCGTGCCTGATCGACCAGAAATTGACGGTGTGGGATTCCCTCGCCA
The DNA here is from genome assembly GCA_052035295.1 of Pseudomonadota bacterium. Taxonomy (GTDB): domain Bacteria; phylum Pseudomonadota; class Gammaproteobacteria; order Pseudomonadales; family Ketobacteraceae; genus HdN1. Next base: position 20,138 of record JBPOHS010000124.1, on the reverse strand, counting down.
TCACCGAATACCTTGCCGAAATACATCCCACCATCTGGCCTGGCAGTCTGGAAGCACGTGCCTGGGCGCGCAGTGCGGCGGCGGAGATGCATTCGGGCTATGCGAGCTTGCGGGAACAATGCACCATGAATTGCGGCGTACGAGTAAAAATGGAAGCGCTGTCGACTGCGTTGCAAAAGGATCTCTTCCGTCTCGACGCACTCTGGTGTGAGGGGCTGCAGCGATTTGGCGGGCCGTTTCTCGCCGGCAAGGAATTCACCGCGGTGGACGCGTTTTTCGCACCGGTAGCCTTCCGCATTCAAACCTACCGACTGCCAGTAAGTGACGTCGTCATGGCCTATGTCGACCGGCTGCTGCAACACGACGGCATGATCGCATGGTACAACGCCGCCCTTGCAGAGCCCTGGCGAATAGAGAACTACGATCGCGTCACCCTGGCGGCAGGCCCCCTGCTAGCCGACTATCGAACCCACGGATAACAGCACACCCCATGGCCCTGAAATCAACCATCTTCAAAGCCGATATCGACTTGTCGGACCTGAACCGGAATTACTACACCCGCACCAGTCTTACCCTGGCGCGACACCCCTCCGAGACCGACGAACGCATGATGCTGCGCATCCTGGCCTGGGCGTTACATGCCGATGAGCATCTCGAATTCTGCAAAGGTATCAGCAACGAAGAGGAAGCCACGCTCTGGCAAAAAGACCTGACGGGCCTCGTCGATGTCTGGATTGAAGTCGGCACCCCCGATGAAAAGCGGCTGCGCAAAGCCTGCAACAAAAGCAGGACCGTGGTCGTCTACGCCTATGGCGGTCGTGCTGCCAGCATCTGGTGGGAGCAAAACCAGAAAGCCCTGGCCAATAACGACAATCTTGTGGTGCGCATGATGGCGGCCGAACAAACCCAGGCATTGGCCTCGCTGGCAGAACGCACCATGCAGTTACAAATCACCATCCAGGATACCGCCGCGTTCATCAGTAGCCAGGAGCGCACCCTGCAAATTGACTGGGAAACACTGCTGGAGCCCCAACCAGGCGCCTAGCGGTTTACCCGCTGGCCATGGCAGCGCAACACGGTCGGCAAAAGCGCTTGACCTGCGCCGACATCAATGGCAAAAATGGCATTCAACGAACCTGATTTGCCAGCCAAAGGTGACATGAATGACCATAAAAATGGCAATTTTGGCCTATGATGGATGTTTCAACACAAGCATCTGCGGGCCTCTCGACGTCTTCAATATCGCCAACACCCATCACAAGGTGCTCAATGGCAAAGAGGCCGCCCCGCTGTTCGACTGGAAAATTCTTTCGCCTGATGGCCGACCCATCAAAACCTCGACGCAGTTACTGTTTCCGGTACACGGCGGTCTGGACGAGCTGGGCACCCCCGACCTGTGCCTGATTCCCGGGATTGATCATACCTATACCTGGGAAGTGGTCGAACGTGCCAAGCAGTTGAACCAGATCATTGGCCCCACCCTGCAGACCCTGCACGACAAGGGCACGACCATCGCCTCGAATTGCAGTGGTGCCTTCGTGCTGGCAGAGGTCGGCCTGCTGCATCGTCGTGAGGCCACCACCAGCTGGTGGTTGGGCCGACAGTTCCAGCAGCGCTACCCTTCGGTGAAATTGCGTCCCAACAAGCTCGTGACCGAAGACAACCACTTGTTGTGCTCCGGCGCCGTTACCGCCTACCTGCACCAGTGCATCCGCCTGATCGAGAAGTTTGCCGGTACGGAGCTGGCCAACCGCTGCGCCAAAACCTTGCTGATCAACACGCAGGGCGTTTCCCAAGCCCCCTACATCGGTATCAATGAACGGATCGACAAGCTCGACAGTGTGGTTCATCAAGCCGTCGTATGGATGAACGAGCACCTCAACGAGGAAGTTGACATCGATGCGCTGGCGCGGGAACTGGCGGTGAGTTCACGCACGTTCAACCGCCGTTTTCATGAAGCCACCAACCAACCGCCCAAGCAGTATCTACAGAAGCTTCGTATCAATGAAGCGAAGCGGCTGCTGGCGACCACGACCCTCAGCATGGAAGCCATCACCACCCGCGTCGGCTATAACGATGTCAGTTCGTTCCGCCGCCTGTTCAAGCGCGAGGTAGACCTATCACCGGCCGACTATCGCCGCCAGTTCGGCGCCGGGCAGGAAGACAATGCGGCAGATGCGCAAACCGTGGCATACCCGTAGCGTTACAGCGATCGGCAAGCAATCACGCAAATCCGGAATTTCTGACATACACTCAAAGAACCCCTCTGCGGTAAACACGCCAACAAAATTCACCCGGACGTTCACAAGAGTTTGAAATGACAGAAAAAACGGAAATTTTCAGCAAAGTCCTCGTGCGCGAGGACGACGAAGCGACCCTTTCCCGCATCAAGGCTTTTTGCGACGACAACAACCTCATCGGGATGCGTGACATGTCGCGCGACATCCTGGAAGTCGTCTCGGGTAACATTGATCTGGGAGCAATTTTCATCAGCAGCAGTGACGCCAACGGCGCTGACTCTGCCGTCGGAATTGCCCGCAAGGTTCACCAGCATCGCCCCGAAATTCCGGTGTTCCTGCGTCTGAAGGAAGGCAGCGACATCAGCACGCTCGGGATATCGGAAGAGGAATTCCAGACCCTGTTTGCGGGCTGCTATCATCTCTCCGATCTCGACAAGCTGAAGGAACTCGTGGATTCGTATGTGTTCAGCATGCACTACCCACCTGCCATGGTGCGAGGCATCAAGGAGATCTCGGAGGAGGCACTGGTGTTTGCCTTCCGCGACTCGGAACTGGTGATGGGTCACCCGGCCATCGTTCGTGACAAGACGATCTTCGGTGAAATTCTCAGTCTGATCGAGCTGGAAAGCAGTTGGTGTCGCGGCTACATGATGCTGCAGGTCGACAAGCCAGGCATCATCGAATCGATTCGCACCGGGCGTACCGGCCTGCGCCCGGAGGAAGCAGAAATACGTGGTATCGACAGCATGCTGAGCGAGATCACCAACTTGATCTGGGGCGGCATCAAGTCGCGGTTCTTTGCTGCGTCCGAGCATTCACAAGCGCTTTATCGGGTGCAGGTGCCCATCGTGATCAACCACGTCGACAAATACGTGACGTTTGGATCTGACCAGCCGCAGCTCTGTATTCAGTACAAACTCAGCGACAAGGGTGACCAGGACAGCATCATCACGATTTACCAGCGATTTGTGTTCAACATGGCGTGGTCGCCAGAGCTGTTCAAGGAATCCGAGATCGCCATGAATCAGATGATCAACAAGGGCGAGCTGGAATTGTTTTAAAAGGCCATCGGCCAGGCAGTGATACATCATGAGCGATGTATCACTGCCTGCAACACACGCCACCAATATTACCGTCAGCACGATAACAACACATGGACAGGGTAATACCCCATTCCACAGAAGCTCTCTCATTTAAAAAAATCGTAATCCTTGTTGCCTATCGATGACTCCTTTCATCGAACAAAAAAAGGGGCATCCAGTCTAATGCCCCGTACATGTTTTTTATCACCAAAATGAATTTCTAAAGCGAGACCAGTGATCTGCTTATTTGACAGCGTCTTTAGAGCTCTCAAAAAACCTTTTGACTTGCTTTTCTGCTTCATCACGGGTAATCGCGTAACGTTCCTGCACAATACCTGCCAGACGCTGAGCGTGGCCTTCAGATTTCAGAATCTCATCTTCGGTCAATTTTCCCCAGGCAACTTTCGCCGCACCGACCCTTTGTTTCCAGTCACCTTTTATCTGATCCATACTTGGCAGTGACTGTTGCTGCTGTTTGGGAGTTTCCTGAACGGTTCCCTGCGGCTGCTGATTTTGTTGTGCATCTTGCTGTCCTGGCTGCTGCGACTTGTCAGCCTGTTGCTGACCTGGCGATTGATTTCGTTCGCCTGGTTGTTGTTGCTGTTCACCTGATTGCTGCTTCTGTTGACCCGGTTGTTGTTGACCGGGTTGTTGTTGACCGGGTTGTTGTTGACCAGGTTGTCGTTGACCCGGCTGGTTCTGTTGGCCTGGTTCCTGTTGCTGTTGACCCGGTTGTTTCTGTTGACCGGGTTGCTGGCTTGGCGATTGCTGCCCGGGCTGATGTGCCGGTTGCGCTGGTTGCTGCTGTGGCGCCTGTTTAACGGGTTGTGGCGATTGAGACGGAGACTGCTGTACGCCCTTGATGTTGCCAGACGTATTTTTAGTTTCGTTTGATCTGTCCATGGTAGCCTCTGTTTACATTCATACACTCTGCGAAATTGCCGGGTGTCTGTGCCATGACAATGCGCTTCTGCGCACAACACGTCAGTGCGCTTCCGCACTTATGAAAAAATGCTCACCAATATCAGGCAGAACCCGGGATCAAAAACATCAGCAAGAAGTCCCAAAACCCGGAATAAAACAGACCATGTAAACGTAGCGAGGAGATAAGCGAAGGAATGACTGAAAAATGCGGGGGAATAAATTATCCATGATACCCCATGGAGTGGGCAGTATGCATGGCAACCACCTGCACACCTGATAGTGTGCAGGTGGTTGCCATGCAAGCCCTCGTTATCGCAGAGGCGGCATACTATCGCGAGGAAGTGGACGCATTGATGATGACAACTTCTACCCGTCGATTCTGTTGCCGCCCTGAGGAAGAGCCGTTATCCGCAACCGGAATGCCCTCACCTTTACCCGACGATTCGATTCGACCAGATGAAATCCCTTTACCCAGCAAATACGCTTTCACGGCATCTGCACGCCGCTGTGACAAGGAATAATTATTCGCTTCCCCGCCTACGCTATCGGTATGGCCTTCAATGACAACGTTTCTATCCGTGTATTTTTCAAGAAAGGCTGCCAATTTGTTGAGATGCTCGCTTGCATTGCTTTTTAGCTCGGATTTTCCGGTAGAAAACAGTAAATCTCCCAACGTTACAACAAGCCCCCGCTCGGTAGCCTTGGCGTTGAGATCATTGATTTGACGCTGCAATTCATCACTCTGCGCATATGCAGCCTTGGTATCAAATCTTGCCTGTTCAGCGTCCATACGCGCCGCATCCGCTTCGCGCGTTCGCGAATCCAATCGTGCGTCTTCGCGCTGCTCGCTCAGTGAGTCACGCTGATCTTCCAGCCACCGGCTTTTTGCACGGGCCGCAGCAATGTCTACTTTGCGATCTGCGACATAGACCAAATGCTGTCCAAGAGCAGGATCTTCCAGTGGGGTTTCTGCGGCCACGACAGCTTGCTCCGCTTCCTTGATGGCAACCGGGGCGCGCGTGGCCAGTTGCGGGTCAGATTGTAGCTGTATCAATTTTTTGCGCACATCCGCCGAACCTTCCGGAGGCATAGGCACTGCCGGACAGGCACTCAACAGCATTGCCAGAACCGTTATCGCGAGTATTTTATTTGTTAAAGAAGCATTCATTGTGTTATTCCTGTGTTACGCTGCATTTCCTGCTGTAGACTTTTAGTGCCTTTTTTCATTTCATCATTGACCGTTGTGGCCTTGATGACGCTCGCTCTGGCTGTTGCCAGCTCTGCATCCAAACGAGCTTGCTCTGCCAAGCGTTTTGCTTCCACCATGTTTTTCTGTTGAGCAGCAGCGTTGGCGGCGGCAAGTTTATCTCGTGCTTCACCCAATTCAGGCGACGCATAATCGGCAACGCGCGCCTGTTCTGCGCTGGTAATGGCCTGAGCAGCCGCCTGCATTTCCTGATCTGGTGGCACCGGTTCTGTCACACAGGCAGCGATCGCAAACAAACCTGCTGCTGCAAGCGCTGCCCGCTGCGCAGTCTCCCTTTTTGGGATTTCTTTAAATGAATGAATACGACTGGTCATCTTGAATTTCCTTTTTATTTAACCTGCGGAGCGAAATCAAATTCGCCGTCCTTGCAGCACACGGATAAGCACAACAACAATCACGGCAACCAGCAAGAGATGGATGAAACCGCCCAATGTGTATGATGACACCAGGCCCAGCGCCCACAAAATCAGCAGGACAATTGCAATTGTTTCCAACATATAGGCATCCCCACTTTTCCGGCCATTGTGATGTAGTAGCCAGTGTGCATATTCCCGTGCACAGGCATCGGTGCGATAGCGTACGAAAGACGACTTATTTGATCGCGGCAAATCGCTTGCCGAACCTTCCTGTTTTCCACACAGGCCGGTTGCCATCGGAATAAAATAAAAATACAGTACAAATAATGCACTTCCGATAATCCACAAAATATTTCACTGAAACTATCTCTATCACAATTGATCCAACACCCATTTGCACGGACGCCAATATGCAACAACGCGCAGAAAACATTCATTACCCTGAACAAAACTGTTTGCTTGCCGCTCTGTCGCCAGCGGTACAAGAACGTATATTCCCCTTGCTTGAACAGGTGTATTTGCCGCTTGGAAAAGTATTGTTCGAATCGGGTGATACGCAGAATTATGGTTATTTTCCCACCAACTCCATCGTATCTTTGCTTTATGTCACGTCAGAAGGAGCGTCTGCAGAGATTTCCATGATTGGTAACGATGGGCTTGTGGGCGTCGCGCTTTTGATGGATGCCAAAAGCTCGCTAAGCCGTGCCGTCGTACAAAGTGAGGGGGTTGCTTACCGGCTGCCTGCCAAAAGGCTCAAGGAGGAGTTCAATCGCCATGGCGAGACGTTGACGCTGCTGCTGCACTACACACAATCGCTGATCACGCAGATGGCACAAACAGCGGTTTGCAATCGACATCACTCAATAGATCAACAGCTTTGTCGCTGGTTACTGATGTCGCTTGATCGTCTTGATGGGAACAAGATCAACATGACACAAGAATTGATTGCCAACATGCTCGGTGTTCGCCGTGAAGGCGTGACCGAGGCAGCGGGCAAGCTGCAAAAGCTTGGCGTGATACATTATTGCCGTGGCCATATCACCGTACTGAACCGGGTGCGAATGGAACAGCTAAGTTGCGAGTGCTACGCTGTCGTCAAAAAAGAAGCTGATCGTTTGTTGCCTTTCGCATCCCGTGTTCAGCATGAACTGGCACATGAAGATTGACGCCTCAGCAAGTACCAGCAGAGAGGACCGGCTAGAAATTAAAAACCACGCCTACGCTGGCCACATCAACATCAATATCCTCATCGATATTCATGCCCACTTCATTGTCGCTCAATTGCACGGCATAACGTTCCAGCTCAACCCGTAGCGCCAAAGCCTTATTGAAGTAGAAATTGAATCCTGCGCCGTAAAAAAGCTCTTCACCGTCAAATGAATATTTGAGTCCGAGCAAACGGATATCGTTTTCCCACCATAAATTGCCGACTTTGAGAAAGCCTTCGAAACTGTCGGTAAATGGCAGAAAACCAATCGCTGCCACGGTGTAGCCGGTAAGATCAGATTTCACGTCGTTGTCGTTCGCGCTACCGTAATCCAGCGCCGCCGCTTCAACACCAAAGTAATCCATGAACTTACCGCCCACAAAAGCTTTCAGTACATTCGTGTCGTCGTCAAAATCGGCGTTATCAACCCGGCTCATCCCATACCCGCCACCCACGTAGAAAGCCGAATCAGCCGCGATTGCGCTGGATGTGCAGACACTCCCTGCCCCCATCATGACGATTGCCGCGCCTGCGGAAACCAGCAAACGATTTGAATTTGTCATTGTGTTATCCCTTTCTATTTGAAATACGATTCTCGGTGATTCGCTGGGAACTCTTCACCAGGATTGAGAATGCGCCCAAGGCGGAGCTTGTTCCGTACGCTTGCACACATACGAGCTTGCCCAGACATCAAACAGGAGGCGACAGTGATGGGTTCTTTGCATGCACCCAACAACTTATGCCGGGGAATCAGGATGACAACTGGGGGCTCACCTCATAGGCCTGCTACCCGTCGAAGATGATTCAGCCAGGTGTTAAATCCTTAGTTCTGTAGCGCTTTCCTTCTGTCGAACAAACTTACAAATGTCCAACCGGTCATAACACTATATTATTGATATTGCTACATATTCCTTCTTGGCACCTATTGTGCTTTGCCGTTGTCTTTGCCCAATGGATGAGCGCAAGCATGACAACGGAAAAATGTCCCACCACAACATCAAGTACCCCAGCACGATTTGCAGAGCTTGACCTACTACGTTTTGTCGCGGCCATGGCCGTTGTGATGTACCACTACACCGGGAGAGATGTGTCCCGGGTCACCGGATCAGCCGACACCTTTGGCTCGATCGGGCTGGCGTCCAAATTCGGATATCTTGGTGTTGAATTGTTTTTTATGATCAGTGGTTTTGTCATTCTGGCCAGCGCCCTGAATCGTGGTTTTGTCGCCTTCGCGATTTCCAGAGCAACCCGGTTATACCCTGCCTACTGGGCCGCGCTCATCGTCACCACCGGCGCTATATATTTTCTCGATCGGCCAGAGCGACAGGTCTCAACTTTCGATTTCCTTGCCAATGCAACAATGCTCAACGACTACGTCGGCATCAAGGACATCGATGGTGTTTATTGGACCTTGCATGCCGAGCTCAAATTCTATGCCTGCATTGGACTACTCATTCTGACTGGCGCTATCCGCCACCACAAGATCTGGATTCCCGCCTGGCTGGCCATCACATGCGCCTATTTGGTATTTGAACAGCCTGACGTCATGGGGTGGTTTATCAGTCCCGGATACTCTTCATATTTCATTGGTGGCGCCCTTTTCTATCTGGCGCGCAAACAAGGCATGTGCGCCAGATATGCCGGTATGATCTTGCTATCCATGGTCGTTTCCATGATCTATGGATACAAACACGTTGACGGATTTGTCGATGTTGAATCCGAAGGGGTTAAGTGGATTGCTCCCGTGGTGGTTGCACTGTTCTACGGCGTTTTCTATCTGGCTCACATAGGCGCATTCAACATGAAAGCCACGCCTTTTCTTTTGACAATAGGAGGGCTTACCTATCCGCTTTATCTGGTGCATGGAAAAATGGGGAAACTGGTTTTCGATAATTACGCTGGTTTTTTTGTCCCTATCTGGTGACTGGGGTGACACTTTTTCTTGTCTTTATACTCGCCTATTTCATGCACAAAAAAATTGAAAAACAGGTTTCAGATGTGATGAAGCAAAAACTCTTTGCTGTAGTGGCAATGATGCGAGAAAAGAAAACAGACAGGGGACACCAGGCCACGCCCAGGCAAGGACTTTCGAAAAGCGATAGTGTTTGATTTTGCCAATTTGGTTCCAAACTCCTCCAACACTTTGAGCTGAACCTCGCGATGTGATAATTCCCTGGTGTCGAGCATTGCTACAAGGGCCTGCAGACAAAAACCACAGACGCTTTTTTCTGGAGTTTTCATCTTGGCCTGCAACTGGATGATGCACTACACCGGGTGACGCACGCTTCCGAATTCAGAACCGAATAATCCGGCGAGACTTATTCGCGGAATTGATGGTGAGTTTGTCTTTAAACGTGAAGTCAAAGAGTCAAAGGTAAGCGTGTCAAAGCCTTCGTCACTGTGTTTGATGTCGCTGGCAGTGCTGGCGCTGGCAGTGCTGGCGCTGGCTGGAAGGACTGACGCGTCCCCGACTGGACACAAGTCAAAAAAAAAGCCCCGATATCGCTATCGGGGCTTTTTTGAATGACATCAATGTCTAATCTGGCGGTGAGGGAGGGATTCGAACCCTCGGTACGCTATTAACGTACACACACTTTCCAGGCGTGCTCCTTCAACCGCTCGGACACCTCACCGGGGAAACGCATCCTGTCTGGAACACCAGCACAGGAGGCGCGTAAAGATACCTATTTTGCTTGCGGGAATCAAGGCATCCCGTAAAAAACTACCGTATCACCTTCATTGGTAACGGATTTGGGTGGCTCCTGCACCGTACCGACATAAAGATAGCCGATGATCTGATCCGGTTCCCCCAGGCCAAAACGGGCTTTCACCAGCGGGTCTGACGCCATGTCGCCCGTGCGCCACATGCAACCATAACCCATCGCATGCAAGGCCAACTGGAGGTTCTGGGTGGCGCAGCCTGCGGCCACGAGCTGTTCCCAGACCGGCACTTTGTGCCCCACCGCCACTTTGCATGACACCACCACGATCATGGGCGCACGCAGCGGCATGCCGCGCAAACGTTCGGCCTGGGCGTGATCGAGCGCCGGATTCTGTTGCCGTGCCGCAGACACATACAGTTCGCCCAACTGCACCAGCGCGTCACCGGACAGCACATGAAACCGCCACGGGCGAAGTCGACCATGATCCGGCGCGCGTTGCGCACAGGCAAAGGCCTCGTCGAGCTGTTCGCGTGACGGCACGGGGTTACCCAGTTTGGGCGTGGAAACACGGGTTTTGATCAGTTCCAGCAACGAATCCATGAGGTCTCCGGCGATGTCAGGTAGAGCCACAAGCATAAATTATTTTGCCTGCCTTCCTAACACTAATTGAATTAGGTTAGACTTGCGCCCGGCAACACGAACCCTCGTCCGGCATGTGCGTGAGTCCAGGCGAGGCGTTTTAAGGGGGACTCGTTCCCCCTCTTTTTCCCTTCATTTCTCAGCTAGACTACTATTTACCAAATGACACATGCCAAGCAGGGTGAAGTTGAGCATACTTTCTCCTCTGGCTGGCCATTTCGGCCGTTCGCCCATTATCGCGTTGACAGACACGCACTACCTTGCCGGCAGGCTATAGGATTTACAGGTCGCATGCGCCCTCACCTGAACCTCGATTTTACGCCCATCAACCTGGTGAAGCAGGAACTGGAGCCGCAATGGGTACGCCTGATGGGTTACGGGTTTGGCCTGCTGATGTTTGCAATGGGGATTGCCCGCGATTTCTTTCCGGTGTCCCTCTGGTGGACGTTAGGCATCGCGATTATCTACCCGATCGCCAGCTATGCCGGTACCGCCTATTTTCGTGAACGCTACCCGGAACGAACGCTAGGCCTGCTGATCATGGGCGATTCCGCCATGGCGGGCGGGTCCTTCGTCATCATGGCGTTCAACCCGTTTTTCTGCCTGCTGCTGTTTCTCATTGTCAGCACGGCCACCATGGCCCTCGGTGGCGTCCGAGGCTGGTTGCTGACCCTCTCATCCATGCTGGTGGGAATGATTGGCTCGCTGGTGATCTTCGGCATTCCGACGCCGCATCTGGCCATGCCCGATGCGCTGACCACGACGATACTCGGCGGCACCTGTACGGTCATTGTGACACTGTTGGGTTTCTTCTCGAACCGGCAGGCGCGCCATTTGATGGATGCGCAGAATGAATTGCAAAATCGCCAACAGGAATCAGCCACCCTCTCCCGCAAATTGACCAAATACCTGCCACCCCAGGTGTGGGGCTCGATTTTCTCGGGCCAGACGGATGTCAAACTGCAAACCCAGCGCAAGCAGCTGTCGGTATTCTTCTCGGACATCAAGGGTTTTACCGAAATCACCGAAGAGTTGCAGCCTGAAGCACTGACCGAGCTGCTCAACAGTTACTTCACCGAAATGTCGAAAATCGCGCTGAAATATGGCGGCACCATCGACAAGTTCATTGGCGATGCCATCCTGATATTTTTTGGCGACCCCAATTCGCGCGGCCTCAAACAGGACGCCATTGCCTGCGTGTCGATGGCGATCGAAATGCGCAAGCGCATGAAGACGCTCAAGCAGGTCTGGGTGAAGCAAGGGGTCACGAAGCCCCTGCAGGTACGTGTCGGCATTAACTCCGGTTATTGTACCGTCGGCAACTTCGGCGCTGAGACGCGCATGGACTACACGATCGTCGGCAAGGAGGTCAACCTGGCGAGCCGCCTGGAATCACTGGCACAACCGGGAGAAATCCTGATCGCCGAACCGACCTACAACCTCATACGCGATGTCGTGCTATGTCGTGATCGGGGTGAAATCAGTGTGAAAGGCTTCAGCAAGCCGGTGCTGATCTATGAAGTGGTGGATATGCGCCGTGACCTGGGAGCGACACAAAGCTACATGGAATTTGAAACCGAAGGCTTCTCGATGTTTCTGGATATCGACAAGATCCGCAACTACGACAAGGACAAGGTGGTTGCCACGCTGGAAGCCGCAGCGAAACGGGTGAAGGAAAAACTCATCGTCTGAGGACAGGGTGATTGGCAAACCGCCTTACAGTGATTGGCAACCCGCTCACACCCGCGTTGGACCGCTCACGATCCAACGCCCCCACCGAAGCAACTTATAACAGTAGCAACTTATAACAGTAGCAACTTACAACAGAAACACCTTACAAGATAAGCACATTACAACTCGACCTGCGCACCCAGCTCCACCACACGGTTGGTGGGCAACTGGAAGAACTCGGTCGCGGTCGCGGCATTGCGCGACATGGCCACGAACAGTTTCTCGCGCCAGATCGCCATGCCCGGTTTCTTGCTGGCGATGAGTGTTTCCCGTGACAGGAAGAAGCTCGTCTCCATCATTTCGAAATGCAGGCCAAAGGGCGCGCAAAGTTCCAGCAGCGCCGGCACGTTGGGCTGTTCCTTGAACCCGTAGTAGCCGGTAATCTGGAACAGGTTATTGCCCTTGTCTTCGATTTCAATGCGCTCAGCATCCTTCACAAAGGGAATATCACGGGTGACCAGCGTCAGGAACACGATACGCTCGTGAATGACCTTGTTGTGCTTGATGTTGTGCAGCAGCGCGTGCGGAACGTTATGGTGGCTGGCCACCATGAACACCGCCGTTCCCGGCACCACGGTCAGACCGCTGTCGCCCATTTTCAGGGAATCGAGGAACATGTCCATCGGCATGGTTTCATCACGCAGGCGATCAGCAAGAATCAAACGGCCTCGCTTCCAGGTAATCATGACGCTGAACGCCACGATGCCCATCAACAAAGGGAACCAGCCGCCCTGCATGATCTTTAGGGAGGTCGCGCTGAAGAAAATGAAGTCCAGGGTGAGGAACGGCAACGCCACCAGCATGGCAAGTGCAGGGTTCCAGCGCCAGAGACGCCAGGCCACCACCACCGCCAGCACGGTATCGCAAATCATCGTCATGGTCACAGCAATGCCGTAGGCCGACGCCAGGTTACTCGATGACTTGAAGGCAAGCACCAGCAGCACGATGGAGCCAAACAGCAGCCAGTTGAGCATGGGAATGTAGATCTGACCAATCTCGCGGGTGGACGTGTGCTGCACGTGAATACGCGGCAGATAGCCCAGTTGAACGGCTTGCCGGGCAATGGAAAACACCCCGGAAATGACTGCCTGCGAGGCAATGACCGTGGCAAGCGTAGAAAGGGCGATCATCGGGTAGAGCAGGAATTTCGGCACCAGATGGAAGAAAGGACTCTCAACCGCCGCAGGATCATGCAACAGCATGGCCCCCTGCCCGCAATAGTTGAGGAACAGCCCGGGCAACACAATCAGGAACCAGCCATACCGGATCGGACGACGACCGAAGTGCCCCATGTCGGCGTACAGCGCCTCGCCACCGGTGACGGTCAGCACCACCGCCCCCATGGTAATAAATGCTGCCGCCTTGTTTGCAAGCACAAACTCGATCGCGTAAACAGGGTTGATGGCAGCCAGTGTTTCCGGGTATTCGATGATCTTGACCAAGCCAAGCAAACCCAGGGTGAAGAACCATACCAACATCACCGGCCCGAAAAACACACCCACTGCCCCGGTACCCGTGCGCTGGATGGCAAAGAGCACGGCCAGGATGGTAATCGTGATCGGCAGAATATAGGGATCAAAGACCGGCGTAGCCAAACTCAGGCCTTCCACGGCCGACAGCACCGAAATGGCCGGTGTAATGACGCCATCACCGAAAAACAGGGCGGCCCCGAAAATCCCCACTGTAATGAGGAACAAGCGTCGGTGCGATTCCTTGGTTTCGGTGCGCAGGGTCAACGCCAGCAACGCCATGATACCGCCCTCGCCGTTGTTGTCGGCGCGCATAATAAAGGCGATGTACTTTAACGAAACGATAATGGTCAGGGACCAGAAGATGAGGGAGAGGATCCCGAGCACATTGGGGACGCTCACTTCCATGCCATGGCTGGCATGAAAACACTCTTTCAAGGCGTAGAGCGGGCTGGTTCCGATGTCACCGAACACGACCCCCAGCGCCCCCAACGTCATCGCTGCGGTACGCCGCTTACTCATTGTCGTGGAATGTTGCATGTTGCACTCCCGAATCACGCAATCTGTACGCGCATCAACACCGACACGACGGTTACGCGTGTAGACAACCGATAGATGGGAGCCGGTTCAATGCTGGGCGGCGATCATACGCCGCTGCCCCATGAAGAAAAAGAGGATTTTATCAGCACAAAAGAAAACGCCCATAACGCAGATCAATATGCACTATGGGCGCTTCTCGAAAACCAGGGCCTCAGGCTGCCTTGGCCTGGGGCGGCAGCTTCTTGAGTTTGACCTTGATGAGCAGGTCCGCCATGGCGGGCAACAGCCACATGGCGCCGATCATGTTCCACAGGAACATGAAGGTCAGCAAAATCCCCATGTCTGCCTGGAACTTGATGTCGGAGAAAATCCAGGTGCCCACGCCCAGTGCCAGCGAAATACCGGTGAAGGCAACCGCTTTGCCCGTGACGCACAAGGTCTGGTAGTAAGCTTCCTGAAGATCCATGCCCTTGTCGAGATACTCCTGCATCTTCGAATAGATGTAAATGCCGTAGTCGACGCCAATCCCCACGCCCAGCGCAATAACCGGCAAGGTACCGACCTTGACGCCCATGCCGAACAGTGTCATCAGCGCTTCACACAGGATCGACGTCAACACCAGTGGCGTGATGACGCAAACAACAGCCCCCACCGAGAAGTTGAAGGTGATCAAGCACATGACGATGACGACACCATAGACGAACCACATCATGGTATTGGCTGCTTCCTTGATCGAGTCGTTGGTGGCGGCCTCGACACCGGCGTTACCCGATGCCAGCACAAACCTCGCCACTTCGTCGCGGTCATTATCGGCGGCAAACTGCTCCACCGCACCCGTGACCCGCTTGAGGGTTTCCGCTTTGTGGTCACGCAGGTACACGATCACCGGCGCCAGACTGCACGCCGTGTTCATGAATCCGGAAGGAATCGTCTGCACCGAGTTGCTGATGATGTCCTGCACACGCGAGAGCTCCTGCCACTTCAAGTTGCCCTCGTTGTAACCGGTGAGCACCCGCTTCGATACCGTGGGCAAGGAAATCGCCGACTGCACGCCATCGACGTTCTCGATGTACCACATGAAGCGATCGATCACTTCCAGGGCAGCGAAGCTCGTACATTTTTCCGGTGGCGTTTCCACCATCACCACCAGAACGTCGGCACTGACCGAATAGTTGGCGTTGATGTACTTGTCGTCCAGGTTGTACACCGAATCCTGACGAAGCTCAGGCGCGCCGGCATCCAGATCCCCGGTTTTCAGGCCTTTGGAAATATAGAACGACCCGACACCCAAGGCTGCGGCGACGAATATCGATACGGCAGCGATGCTGGGATTCGCAAATTTCGACAGCAGTATCCAGGAGCGCGACGGATTTTCTTTCTTCTTGAGCACCAATGCGATCTGACGTGGGCTGATACCGACAAAGCTGAACAACACCTTCACCAGAATCAGGTTGGTGAAGGTCACGATCAGAGTGCCGATACCGGCAGCGATGGCAAGTTCCTGAATGACGCGGATATCAATGATATAGAGCGTGAAGAAGCCGATCGCGTCACTCACCAGCGCCGCCGCGCCGGGTGCGAACAGTGAGCGAAACACCATGCGGCCACCCATGTAGTTTTCCAGCCCCCGCGCTTTTTCATCGGCAAACCCGTGCACGATCTGCACACTGTGACTGACCGCGATCGCAAAGATCAGGAACGGCACCAACATCGAATACGGGTCGATGCCATAGCCGAGCAATGTCAGGATACCCAACTGCCAGACCACCGCAATGATCGATGTAACGATGATGATGAAGGTGCTGCGGATGCAGCGAGTATCGACGAGCAGGAACACGGCGGTCATGACCACACCAATCAGGAAGAAGGTGGCCACTTCCATGGCACCATCCATCATGTCACCGATTTTTTTACCGAACCCGACGATACGGATATTGATCTTGTCCGATTGGTAACGCGAGCGGATATTCTCTTCCAGCGCTTTGGAGATGGCGCGGTAGTCATGTTTCATGCCGGACTTGGGATCAATATCGACGAGAGGAACGTACACGATCGATGACTTGAAGTTATCCCCCACCAAACGGCCCACCTGCCCCGAACGCAGCACGTTGGTCTGGACCGTGGCCAGTGAAGTGGCTGAACCGTCATATTCCGGGGGAACGACTTCACCCCCGATGAAGCCTTCCTCCGTCACTTCTACCCAGCGGACGTTGGCCGTCCACAGCGATTGAATCTTGGACTTGTCGACACCGTCGATATAGAAGGCTTCGTCTGTCACTTTTTTCAAGACGTCGAGATACTCTGCTGTAAAAATATCCCCTTCGGTCGTTTCAACGGCAATCCTGAGATCATTTCCCAGGCTCAACTCGTCTTTGTGCTTGAAGAGATTCTGGATGTAGGGATGATGCAAGGGCACCATTTTCTGCAAACTGGTATCCATTTTGAGCTGGGCCGCGTAATACCCGAACACCACGGTACACAGTACAAAAATACCCACATAAAGTGCGCGATTATTAAAAATCAGATCTTCACAGATCTGCACGAAACGACTATTACCGTTCTCGTTCATTTTATAAGCCTATGATCCAGAGCAAAGTATGAGGTGCGGACATAACTCACCCACCCTCCAAATATAGATTAGGAAATCAAAGCTGAAAGCCCGGACAGGGGAAATTTCACGTAGAGAGGAGTATTTGGGGATCAAGGGACCCGGAAAGGGCCCCGAAGGCGAAAGTTACAGCGTTCCAGACATCGACTATTGTCGGACCAAGCGTAAATTGGCTTCCGCGCGTTCAAAGTCGCTGCGGAAAGGATTGATGTCGATGCCGCCCCGCCGGGTGTAACGCGCAAGGACCGTAAGGGCCTCTGGCTGACAGCGTTGCTTGATGTCGTGAAAAATACGTTCCACACACTGCTCATGGAAGTCGTTATGGTTGCGATACGACACCAGATAGCCCAGCAAGCCCGCGTGTGACAGAGGCTTGCCACGATAATGGATGATCACGGTGGCCCAGTCCGGCTGCCCCGTCACCGGGCAGTTGGAACGCAACAGGTGCGAGTGCAGGGTTTCCTCCACCGGTTCTGCAGGCTCTACCGAAAGCAGTGCCGGGCAAACATCGAACCGGGGCTCCACCAGATCAACATCATCAATGCACACGCCGGGCGCAGTCTTGAGCGCGAACTGACCATGGGTTGCCTGAGACAAGGATTCCAGGCTGACCGTGACCTCCCCCTGCGTCAGCCGCGCAAGATCGTCGTGAATATTGAGACGCACTTGTTCCGCACTGTCAAAGCGTGTGTTGTTGAAGGAACCCAGGTAAAGCTTCAGCGACTTCGACTCGACGATAAACAGGCTGTCGCAGGCCACCCGCAGTTCGAGCATGGCCACGACCGGCTTGCCACGCATATCCAGCCACGACACTTCATAGGCATTCCAGATGTCCACCCCGGAAAAGGGCAAGGGGTCGTGAATGCCGATGGCCGCGCGTCCGGCGACACGGGGAATGGGGTGCAGCACAGAAGGATCATACTGCTGCGGATAATCGCTGCGTTCCCCCAGCGGGCCGTGATCGATGTTTGTGTCTGTACTCATTGACGCAAGCCCTTTCCGGATTCCAGCAACCACCACGCCCACGCCGTCATCACCACGATACATCCGCAGAGGATGGAATAGGTAATGGTCAGACTGACATCGCTGCTACCCAGAATCCCGGCGCGAAAACCATTCACCATGTAAACAATGGGATTGGCAAGCGACACGGCTTTCCAGAAGGCGGGCAACAAATCGAGCGAGTAGAAAACACCCCCGAGATAGGTCAGCGGCGTCAACACGAAGGTCGGCACAATGGATATGTCGTCAAATGTACGGGCGTAAACGGCATTGATAAAACCGCCAAGCGAAAACAGTGTGGCCGTCAACAGGAGCACACTCACGGTGACCAGCAGACTGTGTACGCCGAGATCCGCGAACAGCAGCGCAATCACCGTCACAATGAAGCCGACACACAGCCCCCTGGCTATGCCACCCAGCACAAAGCCCGCCAACACGACGTAATTGGGCATGGGCGACACCAGCATTTCCTCGACGCTGCGCTGAAACTTGGTGCTGAAAAACGAGGACACCACGTTGGAATAGGCGTTGGTGATCACGGTCATCATGATCAGACCCGGCACGATGAATTCGACGTAACTGTGGCCATCCATGCGGCCGATGCGCTCGCCAATCAGATTACCGAAAATCAGGAAATACAGGGTAACGGTGATTGCAGGTGGCAACAGGGTTTGCGGCCAGATGCGCAGGAAACGGCGCACTTCCTTGACGACGATGGTGTGCAGCGCAATGAGTTGTTGCTGAGTATTCATTGGGAATCCCTGATCAGACGGACGCAGGCGCGACGTGCGCGCTGCCATGATGGGCCAGCATGCTGACAAACATTTCTTCGAGCCGGTTGGACTTGTTGCGCATACTGCGGATTTCGATACCCTGCGCGGTCAGCTGCGTGAAGATCTGGTTGAGCGGCTGTGTCTTGTAGACGTCGACTTCCAGGGTAACGTCATCTGTCAGACGCGCCACGCAATCCTGCAACACGGGTGTACCGGACAAGGGGGTGGCCAGATCCAGAATGAAGGTTTCCCGATCCAGCTTTGCCAGCAGCCCTTTCATGGAATCCGACGCCACGATCACGCCCGCGTCAATGATATTGATGGTACGGCAAAGCTGCTCGGCCTCTTCAAGGTAGTGCGTGGTGAGAATGATGGTCGTGCCCTGCTGATTGAGTTCGTGCAGGTATTCCCAGAGCGTGCGACGCAACTCGATGTCGACGCCCGCCGTGGGCTCATCGAGTATCAGCAGGCGCGGCTCGTGCACCAGCGCACGCGCGATCATCAGTCGACGTTTCATGCCGCCCGACAACATGCGACTGGGTTGATCGCGTTTGTCCCACAAGCCCAGGGCACGCATGTACTTGTCGGCGCGTTCGGCCGCCAGCACCTGCGGCAAACCGAAATAACCGCCCTGTGTACGCAGGATATCACCTACTTTTTCAAACTGACTGAAGTTGAATTCCTGCGGCACGATGCCGACCTGTTGCTTGGCCTCGGAAAACCGGGTGTCGATATCCAGCCCGAAGATCTCCACCGATCCCGAGGTCTTGCGCACCAGCGACGACAGCACGCCAATCGTGGTCGACTTGCCTGCGCCGTTGGGCCCCAGCAGCGCCATGAAATCGCCGGCCTGCACATCAAACGAAATCCCCTTGAGGGCTTGCAGGCCGTTGGCATAGCTTTTCTTGAGATCACGCACCTTCAAGGCCAGCGTCATTGTGGCTTCCTCTGGAATGAAAAGGCGGCATTATAACGGAGTCGCCCCGATTGTTCCGTCATTCGCGGCGAAACGCTGCGTTGCAGCGGGTGTTTCGCCCCGGGACAGACCAGATACCGAAAAAAACCGACCGTTGCGCGGTAGATGACTTGCCTTGCTGCCAAATCCGCAAGCAGAATGACGCCCCATTGCCCCACCCTGCCCTCCTTCGCATCATCAAAGAGACAACAAGAATGAATCAACGCCTCGCCGAATTCCTGGTCAGATACCGACTCGTGCTGTTCCTCGCCAGCGTGTTGTTTATTGCTTTCTCGGCCACCGGGTTCAGCAATTTCAAGTATGTGGCCGACTACAAGGTGTTTTTCGCGCCCGATGATCCGAACCTGCTGGCCTTCGAAGACCTGCAGGACACGTTTACCCGCGCCGATAACGTGGCCTTCGTGCTGCAACCGCAGAAGGACGACGTGTTTTCAGAAGAGGCCCTCCGCGCCCAGATCTGGCTGACCGATGCCGCCTGGAAGCTCGCCTACTCTATTCGCGTCGATTCACTGGCCAACTTTCAGCACACCCGGGTAGACGGCGACGAACTGATGGTCGAGAACCTCATTCCCGAGGACTTTGCCGGCCAGGAAGACGAAATGCGCCTGATACGCGAGCGCACGATGGCGGAAACCATGCTTGTCGGCAACATCGTCAGCCC
>JBPOHS010000151.1:0-2804 GCA_052035295.1 Pseudomonadota bacterium | reverse complement strand
GATGCCTTCCAAACCAGCGATGGATTCTCGAGAATATCGTTCCCAATGCATAGTAAAAGGCAAGAAAATACAGAAACCAGAGATGGTAGAGCTGCATCCAGTCGAATTCGAACGCTTGCGTGGGTTGCAGGCTGAAATGCATTCCCAGGTGAAAACCGTAACCGCACAAGCCAAACATGGCGGGCAGAAACAGCAATAGGGGCAAAATTATGCGCTGGGTGCGATCGATCAGCGCGTTTCGCACGCCGCGCCTTTCAAGCAGCAAACAGAAGAAAAATCCAGCCATCATGAAGAACAATGGCATACGGAATACGGTAATGATCGATACGAATGTCGATAAGCCGGCGCTGATGGCAGTATCGTGCATGGGCCAGCTTGGGTTGGCGGGGGCATGGGTATAATTCAGTGCCGCGTGAAAAAGAACACCCAGCAGCATCATGTGGGCACGCAGGGTGTCCAGTCCATGCAGGCGTTGTCCGGATCTCGGGGCCGCTTCCGTGGGATTCATGTGCAAAGTCCTCTCGCACGAATTCTGTATTACAGTTTCAGGAGCTCAAAACAGGCTCCAAGTGGAATGTCATTCCTATTTTCGGGAGGAAGAGAGGCGCTGGCAACCCGTGGGCTCGAAAAATGTGCGCCAGCGCACAGTGGTAAGGTCGTCGGAACCGACGGTCAGGAACCCGCCTTGTCTGCGCCATAAAAGTACTGCCGCCGCTCTCCGGCTTCTTTCTCGCATTTCGCGGCGTAGGTCGGTTCCTTCAGGGAAATACATTCTTTCAGATAGAGGTCGGTCAATGACAGCTCGGTCTGTTCACCCAACAGCCGATCCAGAATGGCCAGCAGGTAAAGATCGCGCGCTGTTTCGGTCGGTGTCATAACGGCATGGCTGTGCTGCTGCAAGATCGCGCGCAGGCTGAGCGCGAGAGGGCGCTTCGTTTCTGGCAGGCGTGATTCCGGTTTGGGGGCCAGCACCTCGGCGAACTCTTTTTCCAGCAGCGTTTCGATGTCGGTTACTGTATAGGGTTTTCCTGCCAGCAAATTCATGCCGTGTTGCCAGTCTGCGAGGTTTTTCTTGAGGGCGTCGGTGAGCCCGGGCATGTGTTGATAACGTTGCAGGCGCTGTTGCGTCTTTGCCAGATCCTTCTCGGTGATGAGGCTGATATCGAGCAGTCTTTCAAGCGTTTTGCCGCCCCGTATCCATGATTCCCCCACGCCCGGTGATTGCAAATAACGTTCGTAGCTGTCGAGCGCGACAGGGTAGTTGCGAAGATAGTAATTCAGCTCGGCAAAGCTGAAATCGTTGGCGAAATCCTCACGGTGTAACTGAGGGGCATGGCGGGCGGGCACACCGTCCTGAATGTGACAGCTGCTGCAGAGCACCGGCGTGCCGGCGAGCAGATATTGGGCGGTGGCATGGTCCCCCTGTTTGAACTGCTGACGCGCCTCGCTGAGCTGTTGAACGACGCTGGCCTGCGATATCAGGCGCAATCGGGTTTTGTCGCTGAGCAGCGCCGGTGTGGCTTCCATCGAGGCGACCAGTTGATCCAGTTGCTTCAGAATGACATCGCGATGGGCCGGGCTGCTGAACTTCTGGTCATGGTAGAGATAGGGAATCAGCTCGCTCAGGGCCGCGCCGGCCTGTTGCATTTCCTGCTGCAGATCGTTGGCAGCCGCAGTCAGGGGTGCCAACCAGGAAAAGGTCAGCGCAATGGCAGCGGCATGGGCGTTGCGTAGGGTCATGGTGTGTCCTGAAGGCGTTTGATCAAGGGGCCGCGAGTTCGCGCAGCTTTCCGGTGATTATATGATTTTGTATGGGAACGATCTGGTGTGCATCAATTTTACCGGTAAAAACGTCTATCCTGTTGTCGTACCTGCGACTATTCACGGACTGCCTGCGTGCAGGGTACCATGAATGCTTTACTGCCTTTTTCCCGCCAAGGAGACACTTTGCGTAACGGTCGAATTGCTTTCCCTCACTCTGCCCTGCCAACAGTGACACTTCCCCGGGCTCTGGCCGTCATCACGTTCACCGTCAGTGGCTTGTGGGCATGCTCGACCCAGGAACCCGCGCCACCGGCGCCCGACATGGTAACGCATGCCGCTCCCGAAGAGACCGTGGTGGTCACGCCCGCAGCGCCAGTGGCACCGGCCGTTGCAGACGCCGCCACCGACTTTGCCGGCTGTGTGTCCCGGCTGCAGGCCAGTGCGCTCGACAACGGCATCTCGACGCCGACGATCGATAACGTGTTGGGCGAGGTGCGTTATGTCGCCAGGGTCATCGAGCTTGACCGCAAGCAGCCCGAATACAGCGAGACGTTTCGTAATTACCTGACCGGGCGGGTGACCACCAAGCGTATTGAGCAGGGGCGTTCATTGTTGGCAAAACACGGCGTCCTGTTGGGTCAGATCGAACAGCAATACGGGGTTCCGCCCCAATATCTGTTGGCGTTCTGGGGGCTGGAAACCAATTTCGGCAGTTACCTGGGGAATATGCCGGTGCTGGATTCGTTGGCGACCTTGGCTTGTGATCAGCGCCGCAGTGAATTTTTTACCCGCGAATTGTTTGAAGCGCTGAAACTCGTCGACGAGGGCATCGTGGCGCCCCCGGCCTTTACTGGGTCGTGGGCAGGCGCGGTGGGTAATACCCAGTTCATGCCCAGTACGTATCGGCGTTATGCCGTGGACGGTGACGGTAACGGCCGGCCTGATCTCTGGCGCAGTGTTCCCGATGCCTTGACGTCGGCGGCAAATTACCTGGCCAAGATAGGCTGGAAGGCAGACGAGCGCTGGGGGCGGGAAGTCAC
>JBPOHS010000231.1:0-9269 GCA_052035295.1 Pseudomonadota bacterium | reverse complement strand
CTTTACCCAGGTTATTTAAACTTTCACTGGAATGGCCGGCGATCAGAATCCTGTCTTCTCCGTCCCGGTTGAGAGTTGATCCGTTCCATGCAGACGGCTTTGCGGTTCGCTCCGAAAAGCTGCAGCTCACCCTCGATGTCAGCAGGTAACGCATGGCAAAAAACGTTGAATCCAATGTCATACAGTCGCGGCTGCACGAATTCAACGAGGCGCTCGAAAGCGGCGCCCTCGTCGAAGTGCGGCACATGCTGCATGGCATGGAACCCAACGAAATTGCCCGCCTGCTGGAATCCCTGCGCCCCCGCGAGCGCAACTTCCTCTGGACCCTGATTGATCACGAAGACGAAGGCGAAATCCTGCAATACCTCAACGAGGAAATTGCGGCGGATTTCCTGCGCCATCGTGACACTGAAGAAATCCTGACCGCCCTCGAAGATTTCGAAGCGGACGACCTCACCGACTTGCTGCAGGAATTGCCGCGTGCCGTCACGCAGAGAATCCTGCAGGCCATGGACCAGCAATATCGCGGTCGCCTCGAAGCGGTGCTCTCGTATCCGGTGGATACGGCAGGCGGCCTGATGAACCTCGACACCATTACCGTCCGCCCGGACATCACACTGGATGTGGTGTTGCGTTATCTACGCAGGCACGAGCGCATTCCGGACATGACGGACAACATCCTGGTAGTGAACCGTTCCGACAAATTTGTCGGCATCCTGCCCATCACCAAATTGCTGGTCACCGACATCAGCGTGATGGTGCGCGAAGCCATGATTACCGACGTCACGGCCATTCCTGCCGATATGCCGGCCAAGGAAGTCGCAACCATCTTCGAACGGGAAGACCTGGTATCGGCCCCCGTGGTCGACGCCAGCGGCAAGCTGCTGGGCCGTATTACCGTCGACGACGTCGTGGATGTCATTCTCGAGGAAGCCGATCACTCGCTGATGAGCATGGCCGGCCTCGACGAAGACGAAGACACGTTCGCCCCCGTGCTCAAAACCGCCCGGCGTCGCGCCGTGTGGCTGGGCATTAATCTGCTGACCGCGTTTCTGGCGTCCTGGGTGGTCGGGCTGTTTGAGGGGACGATTGCCAACCTGACGGCGCTCGCCGTTCTGATGCCGGTGGTGGCCAGCATGGGGGGCATCGCGGGCAGCCAAACCCTGACACTGGTCATCCGCGGAATGGCCCTGGGGCATGTCGGTAACGCCAATGCGCGCTGGCTGATCAGCAAGGAACTCTCGGTGGGGGTGCTCAATGGCCTGCTGTGGGCCTTGATAGTCGGCGGGGTTTCCTGGGCCTGGTTCAGCAATCCGCAACTGGGCATTGTCATTGCCGTGGCCATGCTGATCAATCTGGTCATGGCGGCTTTCATTGGCGCCAGCCTGCCGTTACTGCTCAGGCGCATGGGCATCGACCCGGCGCTTTCCGGTAGCGTCATCCTCACGACCGTCACCGACTGCGTCGGCTTCTTTTCCTTCCTCGGTCTGGCCACCGTCTTTTTGCTGGCAGCCACCTGAAAACTCCTGTCGTTTTAGCCATTTAACAATCATTGAAACCGGTCGCATCACCCTCGTAGATCTGATAGATTTATGGACCTGCGTCAATGACAAGCTCATCCAGACCAATCAACGAGAGAGGGGAACACTCATGTCTTTTGAACTTCCTGCGCTGCCCTACGCGAAAAACGCTCTGGCTCCGCACATTTCCGAAGAAACACTCGAATTCCACCACGGCAAGCACCACAACGCTTATGTTGTGAACCTGAACAACCTGGTCAAAGGCACCGAGTTCGAAGGCAAAAGCCTGGAAGACATCATCAAGACGTCCAGCGGCGGTGTGTTCAACAACGCAGCCCAGATCTGGAACCACACGTTCTACTGGCACAGCCTGAGCCCGAATGGCGGTGGCAAGCCCACTGGCGCCGTGGCTGAAGCCATCAACAAGACCTGGGGTTCTTTCGAGAAGTTCAAGGAAGAGTTCAACAAGATGGCGGTTGGCAACTTCGGTTCCAGCTGGACCTGGCTGGTCAAGAAAGCCGACGGCAGCGTTGCCATCGTGAACACCAGCAACGCCGGCACCCCGATCACCGAAGCAGGCGTTACCCCGCTGATCACGGTCGACCTGTGGGAACACGCTTACTACATTGATTTCCGCAACCTGCGTCCGAAATACCTCGAGGCATTCTGGGCACTGGCCAACTGGGAATTCGCGAACGCCAACTTCGCCAAGTAATTCCATAACCTGCGACTTTCTCCGGAAGGTCGCAGGTGCCAGCTTCTGCAAGCCCCTGCCGATTTACGTCCTTCTTTGAACATTCCACACCTGATCCTGTCACCCAATACCACCGGCTGACGCCCGTTTTTCACCACCTTTGTTACTTTGGGTTACAGCGTGTATCCCTCTCGATCAAATATCATGCACCCAAGTTACGTTTGTGAACTGTTTCACAACAGACGCTTATTATGTCGCGCAGTAATATAAACGCATCAGGAACACCGAAACGATCATAAAGGACGGAAACGGAAGACAGGGCGACACCCACACGGATGTGAAAAGGATGTTTTGGTATTCGCCAGAATCGTTGATGTGCTCGACTTTTTTTACCTTTTCCAGGCGGTGGGCGATTCAGTAGTACGCTCACTGCCTTTTTTATTTTGGTGTTTCGCCAAATCGGGCTGCCCAGCGCCTATTTGCCCGCTACCGTCATGCGCTCCACTAATATTGAGCCGGTATGGATATTGCCTCGCGTGTCAGTATCGTCCCCGATCGCGACTATGTGGGCAAACAGGTCTCCCAGATTGCCGGCGACGGTGATTTCGTGCACTGGATACTGGATGACGCCGTTCTCGACCCAGAAGCCGGCTGCCCCGCGCGAATAATCTCCCGTCACCAGATTGATCCCCTGCCCCATCAATTCCGTCACCAACAACCCCGTGTGCATCTGACGCAGCAAATCCGCCAGCGGTTGTACGCCACCCTTGAGCCGCACATTGCGAACCCCGCCGGCATTGGCCGTGCTCGCCATTCCCAGCTTGCGCCCGGAATAAGTGCCCAATACGTAGTGTTCAACGCATCCCCCGCGCACAAACGCTTTGGGGCTCGTCGCCAAGCCATCTCCATCGATGGCCGAGCTCGCATAACCACGCATCAACCGGGGCTGTTCCTCAATGTCGAGAAAGGCCGGAAATACAGTTCTTCCCAAGGCGCCGACCAGAAACGAGGCGTTTCGATACAAACTGGCGCCAGAGATCGCCG
Organism: Pseudomonadota bacterium; assembly: GCA_052035295.1. Lineage (GTDB taxonomy): Bacteria > Pseudomonadota > Gammaproteobacteria > Pseudomonadales > Ketobacteraceae > HdN1. The sequence continues at coordinate 6,011 of JBPOHS010000231.1, read as the reverse complement.
AAAGAAAATGGCTGATCAAACCGGAGGCAAGGTCTGCTTCAAACAACACGGGTACGCTGCAGGTGCCCAGCTTTCGCGCCCCCAGACGCCGCGTTACCCTGCGCGCGCCGCGCGCGGCGACCGTTTCCACCGGGGGCAAGGCCAGGGCATGTCGTGCACTGATACCCCATCCATCACGCTGCTGCTCTTCGCCCTGCCGGGCAATCAGACTGCAGCCCAGCGAATGACGGGAAGAAGGCACACTCACCAACAGTCCATGGCTGTTGCCATACACTCGGGCAGCCACAGCAGTCGCCACCGAAAAGGCCTCGCATCTATCGACGCCCTCATGCGCTTGCGCGGCCAGCGCGCCAGCCAGGGCAAGTTGCTGCGCCTGCTCCACCGACACCTCCCACGGGTGGCAAAGATCGAGATCCGGAATATCCGTTGCCATGAGCTGCGAGTCAGCCAGCCCGGCACACGGATCCGGCTGGGTATGCCGGGCAATGGCCCAGGCCGCCTCCACCGTTCGTTTGATGGACGCTTCCGACAGATCACTTGTGGACGCTGTGCCCTTGGCGTGACCGTTATAGAGGGTGATGCCCAACCCCTGGCTGCGGGTAAACTCAACTTTGTCGGTTTTGAGCTGGCGCACCTTGAGCAACAACCCTTCGTCGGTCGAGGCGCTGGCCTCGGCCTGGGATGCACCACATTGGCGGGCATGCGATAATGCCAACGATACCCACTGCTGCAAGCCTTGCGTCTCGGAAGTTACATCCATCACATGACCTCTTTTCGATTTGACGCTGATCGTCTTGTGCAATATAAGACCACATTCTGCGGGCCAGCAATGAATGACTCTGCCCCGCTCCACTGAATACTGTTTTGGGACGCGCCGTGAAGCATACGCCTGACGACTTTGAAAACGAATACGATGGCCCCAGCAAATCCGAGATGAAACGCGAAAGCGCCCGCATGCAGGATCTGGGGGAAAAGCTGATGGCACTCAAGGAGTTTCACTGGGGCAAGCTGCCCCTGTCGGATGCCATGCTGGCAGCGCTGAACGAGTCACTGCGGATCAACAGCCATGAAGGTATGCGCCGCCACAAGCAATACATTGGCAAACTGATGCGCAATGAGGATGCCGAGGCGATCAATGCCTATCTGAGAACCCTGGAAGATCACCGCGAATTGAATACGCGTGCGTTTCATGCGCTGGAGCAAGCCCGCGAACAACTGATCGCAGGTGGTAATGAGGCCATCGGAGAGGTGCTGGGCAAGTTCCCCCTTGCGGATAGCCAGAAGCTGCGCCAGCTGGTCAGGAACGCGAAAAAGGAACGGGCAGACAACACCGCAGACGACAAACATGGCACGGAACATGGTCGCAAACTGTTCCGCTATTTACGCGAGCTGGAAGAAGGCGGCGCCAGCGAGGACTAAGTCGTTCATTTCACAAGGCGGGCACAGTTTGCACACTGCGCCCGCCGCTGGTGAGAAGCGTTAACCATCACCAAGGAATGGCTCAGGTATAGCTATTCAGAACACTCAATTGCCCGGCTGACAGCCCGGCCGCCTTGGCATCCCGCAAATACGTGCCCAGAAACATTTTCGTTTGCGTTTTCACCTTGGTGAAATGCACCTGGAAAAACATCTCCAGATCCAGGGGTAACGCGTGCGGTGCGACACGCAGCAGCGATTTCATCATCCACGGCGAAACCCATCCCAACCAGAATGGTGCGGCAATCCCGTATTTTGCAGCAATCGCTGCCGAGGCCTCCTTGGCCGCCTCCAGCATAAGGGCAATCATGACGGAATCGTCGCGCAGCTGCTTGAACTTCCAGCCGCTGGCTTCCAGCGCAGTCAAAAACGTCATGAAAAAAGCTGTCGAGTGCAGGGATTGTGTACGCAGGTCATTGATCGACTTTGCTGCAATACCGGCCTTCACGAACGCTTGTATTACTGCGCTGCGCCGATCGACCGGCCCGGCAAATGGCATCGGCACGACCGGTGGTAGCCAGTATGCCGTGCCGGCTTCGGACGTTTGCTCGCCCGGCATGGGCGTGTGGTAGCTGATCAGTGTGATCATGCCCTGCACAATGCGCGACGTGTCGATATGCTGACGCACCAGCGCCATGTCTTCCGGACCGGGTTGCAACATCACCAGTGTCGCATCCCCCATCGCCGATTTCAGCCCGGCAAAATCAAATCCCTCGTGCAACGCCGCAGATGAGATGCACAGGACGATCATGTCCCAGCGAATTTCACTGGCAGCCTGCCAGGACGTCTGCGTTCCAAACCGGGAAAAACGCACGGGTTTCTGGCGATGCTTGTCACGATTGATGTGATAAAGCACTGCACCCTTCGCCATATCGTCGACGTATTTTTCCTTGATCAGGAAGCTGACCTCGTTCCCCGCGTCGGCAAGATGGCGCCCATACACCAGACCCACCGCTCCCGCGCCTACCAGCAAAATCTTCTTTGTCATTGTTAAACTCCTTCAACAGATGAATCGACAATCGTATCGACAATCACTACCGGAAGGCCGCGCTCAACGCGTGGCCAGCTCTCCCAGGGTGGCTTGAATCCTCGACGGGATCAGACGCAGCATCGCCATGGATACCTTGTACAACACGCCGGGAACGACCACGCTGCGGCCACGGGCCAGCGCGCTCAAGCCGGCGCCGGCGACAACATCACTGCTCATCATCGCGAGCGAGCGTATGCCTTCGATTTTCTGGCCGGCCACATCCATGAACTCGGTGAGCGTGCCCCCCGGGCACAATACCGTAACGTTGACGTTGTGTGGCTTCCATTCCGCGTGCAGTGCCTTGCCGAAGCTGAGCACGTACGATTTCGAGGCGGCGTAGGTGGCAAACTGCGGCACCGGCAGGAACCCGGCAATGGACGACACCAACAATATGCTGCCCTTTCCGCGACTGACCATGTCACGACCAAACAACCAGGTCAGCTCGGTCAATGCATCGACGTTGACACGCAGCATCGACATCTGGGTTTCAAGGGGAAGCGAGGTGAATGTACCGTGTTTTCCAAGGCCGGCGTTATTCAGCAACACGTCGATGTGCAATCCAAGCTCCTGTACGCGGGCATACAGCGCATGCGCGGCACCCGGCTCTCCGAGATCCTGCGCAATCACGTGAGTGACGATCCCGAACTCTCGCGAGAGTTCCGCCGCCAACGTTTGCAGGCGATCTTCACGGCGGGCGACCAAGACGAGATGGGCACCCTGCGCTGCCAGTTGCCTGGCAAAAGATTCACCGATACCACTGGAGGCGCCAGTGACCAATGCAGTTTGACCTTGAAACGTTGACATCATCGATACTCCTGTTTGTAAACCTTCGTGCTGTTGGCAGATGTTCGTGCCGGGGTGCAAATGCACCATCACTTCGACAGGTATAAAACTATCAATCTGTTCGATAATTGTCAAACTATAAAAGAAACCTTCGGCAACCAGCCCCCAAAAACATAAAACGTGATATTTTTCATGGCATTATGACAACACCATGATCAGCGCCTTCCTGAGAACATCGGCGATGGGCTGTCCTTTTGACGACTTTTACGATATTTTTACAATTATCAAATTATCGAACAGGCTCACGAGACCAACGCTATGACCGCCCCAGTACTGCCTGACACCCAGTTGTTGGCAAAGGCCTTCAAGGCACTGTCACACCCCAACCGCCTGCAAATCTATTTTGAAGTCATGAGCCGGCGCACCCATCAGGTGGAGGCGGGAGAAAAGGATTGCGTGCTGGGGGGGTGCAACCTGACGGAGTTTATTCACTCGCTGAACGTGGGAGCGCCAACGATTTCACACCACATCAAGGAACTGGTGAATGCAGGCTTGATAACGGTCGAACGCAACGGCAAATACATGACCTGTTTTCCGAATGAAAACATGCGGGAACAGTTGAAGGTGTTTTTCGAACAACTGAACGCCTGAGCCTTACCCCGCGATTGCTCAGGCGGCGGTGCCGCCCACCGTGATGGCATCAATTTTCACGGTCGGCTGGCCCACGCCGACCGGAATCGATTGACCATCCTTTCCGCAGGTTCCCACCCCACGATCGAGCGCCAGATCGTTGCCCACCCGGCTGATACGCTGCATGACCTCCGGCCCGTTGCCGATGAGTGTCGCGCCCTTGACCGCCGTCGTGATTTTCCCGTCCTCGATCAGATACGCCTCGCTGGCAGAAAAGACAAAGTTGCCCGAGGTGATGTCGACCTGTCCCCCGCCAAAATTGGCGCAATAAAGCCCTTTCTTGACCGAGCGAATAATATCTTCCGGAATATCATCACCTGCTTTCATGTAGGTATTGGTCATGCGTGGCATGGGCAGGTGCGCATAACTTTCGCGCCGGCCATTACCGGTGGCGGGAACCCCCATCAATCGGCTGTTCAGCTTGTCCTGCAGGTAGCCCTTGAGGATGCCATTTTCGATCAGGATGTTTTCGTGCGTGAGAGTGCCTTCGTCGTCGACATTGAGGGAACCCCTCAGCCCCGCAAGGGTGCCGTTATCCACTATGGTGCACAGTGTTGAAGCCACCTGCTGCCCTACCCGGCCAGAAAAAGTAGACGTTCCCTTGCGGTTGAAATCCCCTTCCAGCCCGTGCCCGACAGCTTCGTGCAACAGGATGCCGGGCCACCCCGGTCCCAGCACCACCGGCATTTCCCCGGCGGGCGATGCCATGGCGGTCAGATTGACGCGCGCCTGGCGCACGGCTTCGCAGGCAATCCAGCGCACCTCGTCATCGGAAAAACCTGCATAGTCCTTGCGGGCTCCTGCCCCACAGGCACCTCGTTCCCGACGTTTGCCGTCGGCGAGGATGACACTGACATTGAACCGCACCAGCGGACGCACATCGGCGGCCAAGGTGCCATCCGTCGACGCCACCAACATGACGCTCCAACTTCCCACCAATGACACAGACACCTCGACCACCGCCGGATCGGCAGAACGCGCGACCTGATCGGCCAATTGCAGTAGCCGGATCTTGTTTTCCACGGTCATGCTGGCCAGCGGGTTATCCATCGGGTACAACGGCGGAACCCCAACGCCACTCTTGAGCGGCGGCATTGGCAACGCCCCGCCTCCTGCATCCTGAATGGCGCAAGCCGCACGGGTCGCCTGTTGCAGGGAACGCAGCTCCATACCATCACAAAAAGAAAATCCGGTTTGATCGCCCTGGTTCACCCGAATGCCGGCCCCCATGGATGACGAAAAACTGCCATCCTTGACGATACCCTCTTCCAGCGCCCAGCTTTCGGATTCGGCATATTGCACGTAGATATCCGCGAAGTCGGCGCCAACTGACAACGGCTTTTCAAGCAAGGCCTGCAGGTCGGCAACCGCCAACCCCGTCGGTTGCAACAGACGTTGGGTAGCGAAGTTCAGCGGCGTAATGATGGTGTGACTAGGCGGCATCAGCGCGGTTTCCGGTGGTAAATGCAGTCTCTATTGCCATGAAAAATAGGCGCATGCCACATCATGGCGCAGTAATTCCGAAGCGTTTGTGCTTGAGCAAAGGCATTTTCTGGCGCAGCGCATCCACCTCCGAAAAATCGACAGACGCCATCACAACACCTTCGCCCTCTTCTTGCAGCGCGAGAATCTCACCCCAGGGCGAAATAATGCAGGAGTGTCCCCAGGTACGGCGATTGGAACGGTTTTCCCCGACCTGATTGGGGGCCACGATATAGCACTGCGTTTCGATCGCACGCGCCCGCAACAGTGGCAGCCAATGCGCTTGTCCCGTGACATAGGTAAACGCGGCGGGCACGGAAATCAAGGTTGCCCCGTGTTGCGCAAGATACGAAAACAGCTCGGGAAACCGCAGGTCATAGCAGATGGTCAGCCCGAGTTTGGCCCAGGGCAACGTTGCCACGACAGGGGCGTCACCCGGCTCGATGGCATCGGATTCACGGTAACTGCCGTGCGCGTCTGCCACGTCCACGTCAAACAAATGGATCTTGTCATAAGCCGCCACACATTCGCCAAGCGGGGAATACACCAG
>JBPOHS010000191.1:0-14461 GCA_052035295.1 Pseudomonadota bacterium | reverse complement strand
TTGCCGGACACTGCCGCGAGGTCTTGTGCGCGAAGCTGTTCGACCAATTCCCGATTATGCTCGACCACCACGAACGGAATACGCTGTTGCAATAACGCCTGCCCGATATGGCTGCCCACCCGGCCATAACCGATCAATACCACCTGCCCTGACAGGAAACTGGGGTCGATGGTATAGGGAAGCATCGCCAGTGGGTCTTGCCGGTGTTCCAGGTGCCGGGCCCAGCGGGAGTGTGCGTTGAGCCAACGGTTGAACGGTTTCATTGCGGAAAACAGCGCGGGATTGATCGCAATCGAAATCAATGCACCGGCAAGAATGAGATTTTGTCCTTCCAGCGGGATCAGGTTCAGGCTTCCGGCCAGACCGGCCAGAATAAATGAGAACTCGCCGATCTGTGCCAGACTCGCCGCGACGGTCAGCGCGGTGTTGAGCGGATAGCGGAAAGCAATGACCAGCACGGCGGCGGCAATGGATTTTCCGATCACGATGATCCCTACCACGACCAATACCTGCAGCGGCTGTGCAATCAGGATCATGGGGTCGAACAGCATACCCACCGACACGAAAAACAGCACCGCGAAGGCTTCCCTCAGGGGCAGCGTTTCTTCGGCGGCGCGATGCGAGAATTCGGATTCACGCATGACCATCCCGGCAAAGAAAGCGCCGAGCGCAAACGACACGCCAAACAATATTGCCGCCCCATAAGCAATGCCGACCGCGACCGCGACGACACACAGCACGAACAATTCGCGGGAACCGGTACGCGCGATTTCCCACAGCATGTGGGGAAAAAACCGTTTTCCCACCACCAGCATCAACACGATGAAAGCGGCCGCCTTGGCCAGGGTGATGAGCAGGGTCAGGGCAAGATCACCGCCCTGGGAATGCCCCCCGGGCGCGCTGGTCATTTCCGCGAGCGGAGGCAGCAACACCAATACCAGCACCATGACGAGGTCTTCGACGATCAACCAGCCAACGGCAATTCGGCCATTGATCTCACTACCTGCATTCGCGGACTCCAATGCACGCAGCAGCACCACGGTACTGGCGACCGACAGGCAGAGACCGAAAACCCCAGCGCCCAACCACGGCCAGCCCCAGTACAGCGCCGTGGCCGCGCCCATGCCGGTTGCTGCCACGATCTGCAGAATGGCACCGGGTATGGCGATCTTGCGCACGCTCATCAGATCTTCGAGGGAGAAATGCAGGCCAACACCGAACATCAGCAGCATCACGCCAATTTCGGCCAATTCCTTGGCTATTTCTGTGTTGGCTACCAGCCCGGGAGTGTAGGGTCCGATCAATACACCGGCCAGCAAATAGCCGATCAGCGCAGGGAGTTTCAGGCGAATTGCCGTGAATCCGAGCAATAACGCCGCGCCCAGGGCCAAGGCCATGGTGGTGATCAAGGGAAGGTCATGGTGCATGGTGACCCTCCATATTACTATCCCAAGCGCCCGTGCGTCCGCAACAGGGCCAGTAAACCCTCCTCGTCATACACCGGAATCCCCAGACTTTCGGCCTTGGCAAGTTTTGAACCCGCTTTCTCACCAGCATACACCGCCGTGGTATTTTTCGACACGCTACCCGCTACCTTGGCGCCCAGGGCTTCCAGGTGATCCTTCGCTTCATCCCGTGACAACAAGGAAAGACTGCCAGTCAGCACCAGCGTTTGTCCCGCCAGCGGTTGCTCCTCCACACTCGCTTTTTCGATAACCGGCCAATGCACCCCGGCAGCCTGCAGGGCGGCAATCACTTCCAGATTGTGTGGCTGAGAAAAGAACGTAACAACATTGCGGGCGCCCACGGGCCCGATATCCGGCACGTTGAGCAAATCATCTTCGGATGCCTGCATCAGCGTTTCCAGCGAGCAAAAATGCCTGGCGAGGGTTTGCGCCGTGGATTCCCCCACTTCACGGATGCCCAGCGCATAGAGGAAGCGTGGCAGCGTCGTATGGCGACTATGCTCAATCGCTTCCACCAGATTCGAGGCCGATTTCGTTCCCATACGCTCCAGCGCTGCAATGGTGTCGACCTCGAGCTTGTACAAATTGGCAACGGTCTTGATCAAGCCCGCGTCGACAAACAACTCCACCAGCTTGTCACCCAGGCCATCAATATCCATGGCGCGACGACTGGCAAAATGCTTGATCGCTTCCTTCAATTGCGCCGAACAATACAAACCTCCGGAACAACGCGCCACCGCCTCACCTTCAGGCTTGATGATCGCCGAACCGCACACCGGACAGCCGTCCGGCAGCTGCACCCGCCGCGCCCCCGCTGGCCTGCGTTCCGGCAATACTTTCACTATGCGCGGAATCACATCGCCCGCGCGCAGCACGACCACACTGTCTCCCACATGCACATCGAGGCGTTCCACCTCATCCATATTGTGCAGCGTCGCATTGCTGACCGTCACGCCGCCCACAAACACCGGCTCCAGCCGCGCCACGGGCGTAACGGCCCCCGTGCGTCCCACCTGGAATTCGACATCCAGCAAGCGCGTAATTTCCTCCTGCGCCGGAAATTTGTGCGCTACCGCCCAACGCGGCGCCCGCGACACGAAGCCCAGGCGTTTCTGCAGGGCAATATCATTGACCTTGTACACCACGCCGTCGATGTCGTAGGCCAGCCCGTCGCGTCGCGCCAGAATATCGTTATGGTATTCCTGACACTCCACCACACCGTTAACCTGGCGAATCTCAGCGTTGATACGCAATCCCCAGCCCTTCAATGTCTGCAAGATATCGAAATGCCGCTCCGGCATCTCGCCGCCAGCGACGTAACCGATCCCATAGCAATACATATCCAACGGGCGGCTTGCCGTAATGCGCGGATCCAGTTGCCGAAGACTGCCCGCCGCCGCGTTACGCGGATTGGCAAACGTCTTCTCGCCCTTCGCCTGCTGCCGCTCATTCAGCGCGTTGAAACCCGCGCGCGGCATGAATACCTCGCCCCGCACCTCCAGTTCCGCCGGAAAATCATTGCCCCGCAGACGCAACGGTATCGCCGCAATCGTGCGCAAATTCTGGGTAATGTCTTCCCCGGTTTCGCCATCGCCACGCGTCGCGCCCTGCACCATTTCCCCGTTGCGATAAAGGATGCTCACCGCCAACCCGTCCAGCTTCGGCTCACACACAAATGGCACGGCGTCCTGACTGTTGAGCCTGTCCATGATGCGTTTTTCGAATGCCAGCAGTTCTTCGTGATTGAACACGTTATCGAGCGACAGCATGGGAATGCGATGTTTGACTTCGGCAAATTCTGCCAGCGGTGCGGCGCCCACCCGTTGTGTAGGGGAATCGGCCGTGATCCATTCAGGATGCTCGGTTTCCAGTGTTTTCAGGCGCTGAAACAGGCGATCGTATTCGGCGTCGGGAATGGCGGGTTCGTCGAGCACGTAGTACAGATAGTTGTGCTCGCGTAATTGCTGACGCAGTGAGTCGATTTCTGCGAGGACAGGGTTGTCAGTACTGGTAGGTACATCATCAAAAAAAGAGGGTTGTTTCACTGGGACACCTTACGCGTAATATCCAACTGGGAATTCTGGCTGTTGCTGAAGACAAAAGGAATTTCTGCTTTAGATAAGGTGAGATTGGTGCAGGTACGGGATAAGGTTGCTGAAAACGCCGTGAATACGTCCCTGTAGGCTCGACGCCGGCATCCATGCCGGCGACGTTTCATCAACCTTACCCCGCACCTGCCCCCCAAACATCCGAGTAAGCAGAAATTCCATTTGTCTTCTACCCACAACGCAAAACGCCACCGTTATGGTGGCGTTTTCAAAGAACCATCGAGTCGTATCAACGCGCCCGATGGGAAAGCATTTTGCGCTCGAAATCCAGCACGCGCTGACGGTAATGCTCAATCGTCTGCTGCGTCAACACACTGTGATTTTCGTCTTTCAATTCCGCGCCCAACATGTTCGCGATCTTGCGGGCACTCTCCACCAACTGTTCGAACGCATGCAACGAACGTTTGGGGCCAGGCAAACGCAGGAACATGCAAATGCCCGGGGTTTTGAAATCTTCCATGTGATTGAGGTCGAACGTCCCCGGCTCTACCACGTTGACGGCCGAAAACAGCACCGGCCCCTTGCCCGTGAGCTGTTCATGGCGATGAAAAATATTCATGTCGCCAAAGCGCAGGCCTACCGACAGTAGGGCACGCAGCAAGTCATTGCCAGAGATCTCGTCTTTCGGCTTGGCCATGACATTGATGACGATGACATCGTCAAAGTCAACGCTGCGGGTATCACGCCCTTGTGTGTCAACGTCAAGGCTTTCCGCTTCAGTGTCATCACGCGTCGAGCGTCGGGCCGAACCGGTCTCTGCCGAGCCAAAGTTGAAATCGCTCAAGTCATCATCACCGGCAGTCACGGTTTCTGTTTCATGCTCAACGGCGCGCTGCTGAACGGCTTCGCGATAGCTGACCTTGCGGGGTTTGCCGACAATGCCTTCAGAACCTGTTTCGTAGGAGATATCGGCAAGGTCATCATTGTGCAAAGTGTCACGAGCAGCGTCGGCCACATCGGCGGAACTCATCGGCTCCTGATTTTTCTTGACGACACGTGGTGTGCTGATATCGCCGGCAAACAGATCAAAATCCGCGTCGACCTTTTCGCTGGACGCTGATGACTGGCGGGACGTCTTCTTGCCGGCATATTTTTTTCTGAGACCGTCCAGAAGAATGGCCGCAATCACAACGACACCAATCAGGAACAGCGCCTCTCTCAAACCAAATTCCATCACCAACCCCTTGCGATTGAAACCGGGAACCCCGTTCACCGGCTGTACGTATTGCGCTGCGCTTCTGCGTGAGACACGCATCTTTTGCTATCAAAGTAGCGCAACTTTAACCACTCTGCGTCACTCTCTGCAACGCACATAACATTTTGAATGCGGCGGTCTTTTTCGGACTCTTACGGGAGTCCGGAACCAGCGCGAATCTTATCAGAGTGCAGCCATCGCTGCTGCTTCTTCTACATCGACCGACACGAGACGGGAAACACCGGGCTCGTGCATGGTAACGCCCAACAATTGATGCGCCATTTCCATGGCAATCTTGTTGTGGGTGATGTAGATGAACTGCACTTTGTCGGACATTTCCTCAACCATGCGTGAATAACGACCCACGTTGGCGTCATCCAGCGGCGCGTCGACCTCGTCCAGCATGCAGAATGGCGCCGGGTTGAGCTGGAAGATCGAGAACACCAGCGCAATCGCGGTGAGCGCTTTTTCACCACCGGACAACAAATGAATGGTGCTGTTCTTCTTGCCGGGGGGGCGCGCCATGATGGCGACACCGGTGTCGAGCAAGTCGTCGCCCGTCAGTTCCAGATAGGCATGGCCGCCGCCGAAGACCTTGGGGAACAATGCCTGCAGGCCACGGTTGACCTTGTCGAAGGTCTCCTGGAAACGGGCGCGGGTCTCGCGATCGATTTTGCGGATGGCGTTTTCCAGCGTTTCGAGGGCGTCGACCAGATCCTTGTGCTGGGCATCGAGGTAGTTCTTGCGCTCGGATTGGGAGCGGAACTCGTCGATCGCCGCGAGGTTGATCGCGCCGAGGCGACTGATGCGGTTGGCCATGCGCTCGAGTTCCTGGGTCCAGGCAGGCTCGTTGGCGTCGTCGGGCAAGGTCGGCAGTACTTCGTCGACATTGAACTGGGCTTCCTGCAGCTGATCGAGCACGTTTTGACGCTCGACCTGCAGGCCCTGCCACTGAATGCGGTTGCGTTCGAGGTCGGTGCGCACGTCTTGTGCCGCACGATCAGAATCCTGGCGGCGGCGTTCGGTGTTGCGCAAGCTGTGTTCGCAGGTTTCCAGCTGCCGGCGCACGCCCCCCATTTCCTCTTCGACGGCCACGCGCTGCTGGAGTTTGATTTCAAGTTGTTCCTGCAGCTCAACGAAAGGATCGTCGCCCATCGCCAGTTGCTCTTCGAGGTGTTCACGCCGCTCCTGCAGGGCATCAAGTTGCTGGCGCAGACGATCCAGCCCTTGCCGGGTCGAGGCTTCCTGCGCCCGCAAGGAACGCACTTCAAGGGCAACCTGATGCGATTGATCCTTGCGATCGCGCGCGCGGTGGCGGCTGGCGTCAAGTGCGGCCCGCAAGGCATCACGTTGCTGCTGCATGGCCTCGCGCTGATCGGTGTCCTGCGACATCAGTTCGACGGCCTGTTGCAGCGCGGCACGTGCCATCTTGACGGCGTCGTTCTCGCTGGCCTGTTGCTGCAGGCATTCGTCGATTTCACGCTGAATGCGTTCCCGGCGCATGGTGAACTGTTCCAGTCGCACCTGCTTGGCGGAGAGCTGCGCCTTGATGTCCATCACCGTACGGTTGAAATTGGTGAGTTCGCGCTGCCGGGATTCGCGGCCTTCTTCGTCTTCGCGCAACAGCTCGCGCCCTTCGAGCAGGCGCTCGTTGAGCTCGTCCACCCTGGCTTCAGTGGTTTCCAGTTCGGCGTCGAGATCTTCGAGTTCTTTCTGACGCGCCAGCACCCCCTGCTCGGCGCCACCCAGCCGAATCACTTTCAGCCAGTTGGGGCCCAACCACAAGCCCTCGGGCGTGATCACGGATTCACCCACCTGCAGCCGCGGCCGTAACGCCAGGGCTGCTGGCAGATCGTCGGCCGCGTAGACACCAGCCAACAAGGATTTCACGGCGGGCGAGCCGGACACGCGTTCCGCCAGCCAACGCCCCTGTTGAGGGGCCGGCAATGTCAGCGCCTGCTGTGCGGAGACAAAGCCCAGTCGCCCCTGGCCGAAATCACCGAGCACGGCAGCGACGGGATCGAGACTGTCGACGCAAACCGCCTGCAAACAATCGCCGAGAACGGTTTCGACGGCTTTTTCCCAGCCCGTTTCAACGTGAATCTGCTGCGACAGGCGCTTGGCCTGGGCGTAGCCGTGCTGTTCCAGCCACTTAATTTGATCGTTATCCCCCAATGCCGCCTGCTGCAGGGCATCAAGCGACGCATGGCGGCCACGCAGGGTATTGAGGCGGGTCTTGCCGGCGTCAAGGTCGCTGCTCAAGCGGGCGTTGTCTTCTCGGCGCTGCCGGATCGCATCCTGAATGTCCTGCAACTGCGATTGCTGTTCTTCCTGGCGAGCCTCGACCTCTATCATGCGGGCTTCGAGCTCGGCCACCTCCAGTTCCAACGGGCCGGCGTTGAGGGTTTCCCCTTCACGGTGCAGACGGTCGAGGCGATCGCGCAGGCGATCACCCGATTGTTCCAGGTGTTGCAGCCGGGACTGTTCGACCTGGGCGCGTTGCTGTGGCTCGTTGGCGCGCTGGTTGAAGGCATCCCACTCATGTTGCCAGCGTTGCATGGCTTCCTCAGCGTCTTGCAAGGCGGTAACGGCTTCCTCTTCCTGGGCGCTGAGCAGCGCCATTTCGGGTTCGAGGGTCAGCAGCGACTCATTGAGTTCGGCGAGCTTGAATTCGTCGGCTTCCTGCTGGGATTCGGCATTGCGACAGGACAGCACGGTTTCCTGCAGGTCGTTGCGCAGCTGATGGCTGCGTTCCTTGGTATGTTGCAGGGTTTGTTCAAGGCGGGCGATTTCAGCGCCCAGACCGTAGAAACGTCCCTGCACTTCGTTGAGCTGTTCATTGATGTCGCTGTGCTGGTCGCGCAGGCGCTCGATCTCGGCATCGGCGGCACGTTGATCGGCCACTTTCGCTTCAAGCCGCACTTCCAGCTCGCGGATGGCGGCTTCTTTCTCGGCGACACCCAGATCGACCCGCTTCCACTTCATGACATGTAGCTGGGCCTTGAGCAGACGCTCTTCTTCGCGGAACTGGCGGTACTTCTCGGCGGCCTGGGCCTGGCGTTCCAGATGTTGTAACTGTCGCCCCAGTTCTTCACGGATGTCTTCGAGCCGCTCCAGGTTCTCACGCGTACGCTGCATGCGGTGCTCGGTTTCCTTGCGGCGCTCCTTGTATTTGGAGATACCGGCAGCTTCCTCGATGAAGATGCGCAGATCCTCGGGCTTGGCCTCGATCAGACGGGAAATCATGCCCTGCTCGATGATGGCGTAACTGCGCGGCCCCAAACCGGTGCCGAGGAAAATGTCGGTGATGTCCTTGCGGCGGCATTTGGTGCTGTTGAGGAAATAGGTCGACTGGCCGTCGCGGGTCGCGACACGCTTGATCGAAATTTCGGCGTAATTGGCGTACTCGCCCCGCAGGCTGCCATCGCTGTTGTCAAAAATCAGTTCGACCGAGGCCTGGGCAGTCGGTTTGCGGGTGTTTGAGCCGTTGAAAATGACGTCGGCCATGGACTCGCCGCGCAGGTTTTTCGCCGAAGACTCGCCCATCACCCAGCGCACCGCGTCGATGGTGTTGGATTTTCCGCACCCGTTGGGGCCAACAATGGCCGTCAGGTTGTCGGGAAACGTAATATGGGTCGGATCGACAAAGGATTTGAAGCCTGCAATTTTGATGCTTTTAAGCCGCATTGCGTCGTGGTTCCTTGACCTTTCCGTCGGTGAGGGAAAACCGCTTATTGTAATGGTTTTTTCTGGCAGGGCCAGCGATGTGACCCGGATTGTTAAAGTTTGCTTAGTCCTTGCCGGCCAAGGCAATTTTGTTTGCGCTGTGGGAGCGTGCAGGCGTGGGTTATGATGCGGACCTACCCCCTGTCAGAGGAAACATCATGGCTCTCGCCTTTGCGCTTCACCCTCTCGCCTTTGCGCTTCATGCGCTTGCTGCCGTCATCTGGGTCGGCGGCATGTTTTTCGCCTATATGGTGCTACGGCCGGTCGCGGCCAGCTTGCTGGAACCCCCGGTCAGGCTGACGTTGTGGGCGCAGGTGTTCGGGCGCTTCTTTCCGTGGGTGTGGGTGTCGGTGGGCGTGCTGCTGGTCAGCGGCCTGTGGATGGTGTTCGCGGTACTCGGCGGCATGGGCGCGGTGCGCTGGAACATTCACCTGATGCTGGCACTGGGCCTGGTGATGATGCTGATTTATGCGCATGTGTACTTCGCACCCTTTCGCCGTCTGAAACTTGCCGTGGCGGCGGGCAACTGGGCCGACGGCGGCGTGCGGCTCGGGCAAATCCGCAAGCTGATCGCCACGAATCTGGTGCTGGGGCTGGTGGTAGTGACGGTGGCCACCGTCGGACGTTACTGGTAAAACCGGCGAGCCCCCGGCAAGGACTCCGTCGGCAAGACTCTGGCCTGTCGCGAATCCGTTTTGCCGACGCCTACGCTGACAACGAATCAGCGACGTTTTGATCGGTAGAAATCAGCTTTTGCAACAGGCCCAACAGCTCGTCACGGGCGGACTCTATCTCGCCCAGACGTGCCTGGGCGTCGGTTCTGAAGCCCCGTGAGTCCTGTTGCAAGGCATCGGCCAGCAGACCAAAGAAGGATTGGTGCAGCGTCACGATGCGTTCCAGCGAGGGTTGTTCCAGATAGCGTCGTCCTTGCGGAGCATCCAGCCACTGCCCCAGCCGGCTGCTCAAGGCCGACGGCATCGTTGCCAACGAAGACACCCCCTCCAATTGCAGTTTCAACAGATTGACGCAGGCGCGGTATTCGGCCATGGCCGCCAGCACCGGCAAATCCTCGCGTTCAATGCGGCGCAGGTGCTGCCAGCCGGCATCCGGTCGCCAGGCCTTGACCCAGCCCGGAATGGCCGCCGCCGGCATCGGCCTTGCAATCGCATAGCCCTGCGCCAATTCGCACCCCATGCGCAGCAGCATCTCGCTGTGGGCAAAGGTCTCGACGCCTTCGGCGATGGCCTGCCGCTGGAATGCCAGCGCCAACCCGAGCACGCCATCCAGAATGGCGACGTCATCCGGGTCGTCGAGCATGTCACGCACGAAACTCTGGTCGATCTTGAGCACCTGCGCGGGGAGTCGCTTGAGATAGGTCAGCGACGAATAGCCGGTGCCAAAGTCATCGAGCGCAAAGCCGACACCCAGCTCACGGCACGCAGCCATGACGCCCGAGATATGTGCCATATCGTCCAACGCACTGGTTTCCAGCACTTCCAGTTCAAGATCGCCCGGGTGATAACGGGTGTGGCGTGCCAATTGTGATTTCAGTTT
This sequence comes from Pseudomonadota bacterium, assembly GCA_052035295.1. Taxonomy (GTDB): domain Bacteria; phylum Pseudomonadota; class Gammaproteobacteria; order Pseudomonadales; family Ketobacteraceae; genus HdN1. The sequence continues at coordinate 4,412 of JBPOHS010000191.1, read as the reverse complement.
GTCGATGAAGTTACGTTGACTGAGTTGAATCGCATCGATGTTGACACTGATGGGCAGCACCAGGCCAATTTCCCGCCATTCCCCGACCTGACAAAGCGCTGTTTCCAGCACCCACTCCCCGACTTCGATGCTCATCGAGTGATTGTCGATGAGCGGCAGGAAAGCCGCCGGTGGCAACAACCCACGTTCCGGATGCTGCCAGCGGATCAGCGCTTCAACGCCCACCACCACGCCGGTGCGCATATTGACCTTGGGCTGATAGAACAACACGAATTCCTGATGGCGCAGTGCATGACGGATCTGCTCGATGCCTTCGTGATGCGAGCGCACCGAGCGATCATGCTCGGCGTCAAAAACATGGTAGCGGTTCTTGCCGGCTTGTTTGGCCAGATACATGGCCTGATCCGCCTGCCGCAAGAGTTGGTCGGCATCGACAAGATCGTCTTCCTGCGGGTAAAAGCACACGCCGATACTGGCCGACACGCCCAGCTCCAGACCATCGCACGCATGTGTCATCGAGGTCGCTTCCAGCAAGCGGGCAAGCACCGGCAAGGCATCGTCAGGGGCGTCGAGGTCAAGCAGCACGGCAACGAACTCATCGCCCCCCAGCCGCGACAGCGTGTCGCCATCACGCAAGGATTGCCGGAGTTTTGCGGCCACCTGTACCAGCAACTTGTCTCCCACAGCATGACTGAAGCGATCATTGACGCCCTTGAAGCCATCCAGATCGATATAGGCAACCGCAATGCGGTTATGGTGACGCCGGGCCTGCGTCATCGCCTGCTGTAAGCGATCCGCCAGCAATACCCGGTTGGGAAGCCGGGTCAGTGCGTCGTAATGGGCAATGAATTCGAGTTCTTTCTGATGGTTCTTGAGGGCGGTAATGTCATGGAACAGTGCCACAAAGTGCGTAATCTCGTGGTTCTTACCGCGCACCGACCCGATGGTGAGCAGCTCGGCATAGAAGCCGCCGTCCTGGCGCCGGTTCCAGATCTCGCCACGCCAGTGCCCGTGGTCCTTCAATTGCCCCCACATGTCGGCATAAAACGCGTGGTCATGTCGCCCCGAACGCAGCATGCGGGCGTTCTGGCCCACTGCCACCGTTTTCTCGTAACCGGTGATGGCCGAGAAGGCATCGTTCACATCCAGGATGGTGCCGAAGGGATCGGTGATCATGATGCCTTCATTGGCATACTCGAACACACTGGCGGTGAGCTTGAGGCGGTCTTCCGCCAGACGCTGTTCGGTGATGTCGAGCGCGACGCCGTCCCAGAGGACCTGGCCATCGACGTCCACCCGGGGGCGGGACCGCGCAGAAATCCAGCGCTGCCGGCCCGTCCGATCAACGATACGGAATTCGGCCTCGAAATCCTGCAGATTGCGACGGCTTTCCGCCTCGCGCACCATGAACTCGGTAATCATCGAGCGGTCGATCTGCGCATACAATGCCGAAGAATCACTGAGGGCTTCTTCGGGGGTAATGCCGATGATACGGGTGATGCCTGAACTGACATACACAAAACGCGGCGCGTCTTCATTATCCTTGATCAGCTGGTAGATGAAGCCATTGGGCAGGTTGTCACCCAATCCGCGAATCCTGGCCTCGCTGGAACTCAGTTCCAGCTCCGCGTCGGCACGCAGCATCTCGGCCCGCAAGCGATCGACCATCAACGAAAATACTTGTTCCACCAACTCGACATGATCGATCGTGTGACAGCTCAAACCAACCAGAATGCTGCGGGTGCGCTGGCTATCGCTGATGGCGCTGCCGACGTATCCGACCGTGCCCCACTGCGACAGCATCGAGTCCGCAGGAAACGCCGCCTGCACATCGGTCGCATAGAATTCATGCCCATCACGTATCACCGTGGCACAAGGCGTATGTGCCAACGGATAAGACATCGCCCCCATGGGAAGGCCGGCATTCCAACCGACGATGACACGACATTGGGCGCCAGCGTCATCGACCCGCGCGAGAAACACCTGATCCAGCCCAAGCAATTCTTGCAGCAACAGCGTTACCGCACGGTACAAGCCTTCCCCTGAGAGTGGCGCGAGCGTCGTCGCCAGTGCCGCGAGCACTTCCTGCAGCACATGTTTCTCGGTCACATCCTGCACTGTGCCAAAGCTGAGCAGGGGCGCACCATCCCTGTCAAAACGCGTTTCGGCATGTTCATGCACGTACTTGATGCGTCCGTTGCGCATCTGCAGGCGATGCGTAATCGAATACGGTTGCCGCGTCTGCAGGGAGCGCTGATAGGCCTCATCGACCCTGACCCGGTCTTCCGGGTGGACAATGGCCAGGAAGCCTTCGTAGCTCGCTTCAAACTCACCGGGATCGATTTCGAAAATGCGGTAGATCTCATCGGACCAGAGCAACTGGTTGCGCGGAAGATCCAGTTCCCAGCTGCCAATGTTGGCCAGACGCTGCGCATCGTTGAGGTTGGCAACCGCCTGCCAGCGCCGCTCCTCGCTGGCCAGCAGCTGTTGGCGTGCCTGTTCCAGCCAGCCAAGCACACTGTCACCGCGTCCGGCAGGCACCGGAATGGTGGCAGATAATTCGCCCTTGCCCAGGGCCGCGATATGTTCATAGACGTCGTCGACCTGCCCACCGAGCACCTCCAGCAGTTTCCGTCGCGCCCGAAACAGCATGACGACGAGTGCAGCACCCAGGCTCAGGAACACCAATTGCAGCGCCAACGCCACCTTGTCGGCAAAATCGATGTCACTGGCCGTGCGCGCCGAGGCACGCCGATACAGTTCCTCGATCTGCAGTAGCACATCGGCCTTCGCCCGCAGAAAGCGCTGATCATGCAACATCCGGGTAGCATTGCGCCGGTTTTCCGCCTGATCGCCACCTTTGGCGTCGTGCCTGTCCATCGCACGCATCTCCAGCTCACGCAGCAGACGCTCGCTCTGCCCGAGCCGCCCGAGCAGTTTGCGTTCCTCGGCAGTGAACCCCCTCTTCAGCGACTGTAGCCCCCGCGCAGTGGTTGATGTGCGGGTTTCCAGGTGATCGCCCGCGAGCAAGGCATCCCAATAGGCGATGCCGTTTTTCACCGGTGGGGGTTTCTTGCCATCATGGATATCGCGCAGGGCGTAGAAGTATTCCCTGTAGGCGGGAAGGCCGGTGGCAACATAACTACGTGCCATGCGGGTCAGCTGATCAGAAGCGAGGCGCAATTCGTTGACCACGTTCGCCACGCGATCGTGGCGTAAATGCGCCTGCTCCTGTGCCGCCTTCGCCATGACATAGAACAGGAACGACAGCACGAAGCAGACAAAGACGACGCCAGTGGCCCATAACGGCGGCGTGCGCTTCGACCCGAGGGATTCTGGCGGGCGAGCCAGGCGGTCGGCATGGTCGTGATCGGCTTTCATCGATGAGACGCCCGTCAGGAATAGTCTAAACAATGTAGTCCATTACGCAGAAACCACCTCCCTCCCAACCGCCGAAAGGGCATCTTTCGGACAATGCGCCCCCCCGCTTGCACCCCCGCAGTGCTGTTGATAAGGTGATCCGACTTCAACAAGGGATGTCTTGCCGATGCTTGCCCAGCTCTTCCAGGGAATCGAATACCTCGCCGAAGGTCGCCGTCTCACCCGGCTGCCCGCCATCCGCCCGTTTGTGTGGGTGCCGCTGATCATCAATATCGTACTGTTTTCCATTGCGAGCTATTACGGCATCCACTGGGTGTTCGACGTCGTCCGCAGCCTCGACTTCCACTACGATTTCGTCAGTTGGCTGGATTGGCTGGAACCGATTGTCGCCGGTCTGGCCGGACTGTTTGGCGTCATTTTGATCCTGGCGGGCGTTTTGCTGGTGTTGTTCGTGGTGGGGTCGTTGTTCACGATGATGACACATGTCGTGGCCAGCCCGTTCCTCGGCTTGCTGGCGGAAAAGGTCGAAGGATCGCTGCGCACGCCGACCTATCGAGAGCAAACGCTCGGGCAGCTCGCCGCGCGCACCCTGCTGCGGGAAATGCGCAAACTCGGCTACTGGCTGGTACGAGCCCTGGCGCTGGCCTTACTGACGCTGATCCTGTGGTTCATTCCCGGCCTGAACATAATCAATCCGGTATTGTGGTATGCGTTCGGCGCCTGGATCATGGCCATGCAATACGTTGACATCGCTGCTGACAACAACGGCATGCCCTTCGCCGAACTGCTGGCCCTGCTGCGCCGCCACCGTTTGCAAACGCTGGGGTTCGGGGGCGCGGTCATGTTGGTGACGTCGATTCCGGTGCTCAACCTGTTCATCGTGCCGGTCGCGGTCGCCGGGGGCGTGATCTTTTTCGTGAAGCACGGCACGCCTGTAGCGACTTCGCCCGCATCACCCTTGGACGCCGGCCCCGCGCTTCGATAAGATCGAGCGGTTTTTATACTTTCCCTCCTCACCAAGGATTCACCAG
>JBPOHS010000225.1:0-35534 GCA_052035295.1 Pseudomonadota bacterium | reverse complement strand
ACCAAGCGCATTGAATTTTGAAGCGACCGGTTCACCAAACTCGAAGGGTTTGCGATGAATCGGGCCGCCGGTGCCCAATTCACTGCTGCCATCTTCACCCCAGCACCGCGCATGCCCGTTGGTCAGCACGGCGCAGGAATGGCTATATCCCAAACCGATGGCCGCGATGTCGGTCAGCGCATGGACCCTGGTGGGGGCGGCCGAGTCGAGCGCCGTGTTATCACCGAGCGTGGCATCGTGATTGGTGCCCCAGCACTCCGTGTGCAGATCGCTGGTGATATAACACGTATGCATGGCTTTCGCGACCAGGCCGCTCACACCTTCGATGGCGGTATTGCCAACGGTCAGTGGCACGCTGCTGTATTCAGCCGTCAGCTCGGGGTCACCCAGTTGCAGGTAATGGTTACTGCCCCAGCAACGTACTTCACCGGTTTGCAGCAGGGCACAGGTGTGCATGTAGCCAGTCGCAACACTGATGGCGTTCGTTATGCCGGTGACCTGCGCTGGCGAATAACTGGACGTTGTGGTGCCATTCCCGAGCCGCCCATCGTTGTTCTCACCCCAGCAGTAGATGCTGCCTGGACTGCCGACCAGCGCACAGGTATGCAGTTCGTTGGCACTGACCATGACGACACCGCTCAGACCGCTGACTTTCGTCGGTTCCAGGCGGGATTCGGTGGTGCCGTCACCCAGTTGTCCCCAGCCGTTGTAACCCCAGCAGTACACCTCTCCAGTGCCTTGTTCCACGGCACAAGTGTAACTGGCTCCTGCGCTGATAACGCTGGCGGTGAGATTGGTGACTTGTACCGGAGAGGCGCTGTCTTCACTTCCCTGGTTGCCCAGCTCGCCACTGTTGTTGGTGCCCCAGCAGTAAACGGCGCCACTGGATGTCAACGCACAGGCATGCGTGCTGCCGGCGCTGATGGCCGTCGCATCACTCAACCCCGTAACGACCTGTGGCGTGCTGGTTTGTTCCTCGGGCAAGTCGAAGGCTCCCTGTCCCAGGCGACCATTGGCGTTGTAGCCAAAGCATTTCACCGTGCCGTCATTGATCAGCAGACAGGAATAACCGGAGCCGCCATCGACGGCGATGGCCCCTGTTTGTTCAGCGCCATAATTCAAGGTGGAGGTATGGCTGCCCGCTTCCGTTGTAATGGCCAACGTGTGCCCGCCGGGTTCCATGTCAGGGGCGATGAAGGCAATGGTCTCGCGGCCTTGCAGGATAGACGTTATCGGTGCGCCATCCAGCGTGATCGTTGCACCGTCAATGTCGTGGCCAAAGATATGTACTTCCTCGCCCGTCAGTACGACCGTTGGCGAGACGGAAACCACATCAGGGGGGGTGTCGTCGGTGACACAGTTGATAACGATGCTGGTGACATCGCCGTTGCTGAAATCGCCGTCTTCACCCTGATCAATGGTGCAGAGCTGCCCGGCGGGCTGTCTGGGGATGTCCAGGTGGTACGTATCTGCTTCCGGGTAGGTATTTGAAAACTCGAAGGAGGTGTCTTCAGCGGTCAGGACAAGCCTTTCGGAAGTGTTATGGCTACCAGAGGAATAACCGTCGAGCAGCAGGGTTCCGTTGAGATTGTTGATTGTGCCACTCAGGCGGTGGGGTGTTGCCACACAATCAATCACAACGTTGCTGATGTCTGAGCCTTCAATGTTGCCATTGCCATTGTCGATGGTGCAATAAGCGTCAGACGGTTGTTCGATAACACCGATCTCGTAGTTTTCGTTTTCATGCAGCAGTGCATCGAAAGAAAAACCACCGGTATTTTCCCCGTTGATGATCTCAATGCCATTGAATTGAATGCGGATGCCTTCACCGATCAGGCCGCTGAGGGTGCCTGATACCTGGTATTGTGGATCTTCGCACGCGATGGCCAGTGCAATGGGCGTCGCGAATGCGGCGGTTCCGGAAAGGTAGGTTTCACCATTCAGCGTGAAGAGACAGTATTTTTCCTCTGGTTGAGTGCTGATTTCGAGCGAATATTCGTTGCCGACCACGATTGACAGGTCGAAGGGATGGCTGCCATCCGTGTCTATTGCAAGCGTTTCCTCATGGTCTGGCGTCCAGAGATGCACCGCGATGCCTTCGTCTTCGATCCCGCTTACATTGAGCGTTACGGTATCAGGCGTGTTGGAGCAGGCGACGCTGACGGATTCGATATTGCCCCCCGGGATGGCACCACTGCCATTGCTGACCGTGCACGTTTGCCCCGTGGGTTGGCTGGCGACGCTGACGCTGTATGCTTCACCGTCGGAAAGCAGCGCCAGCAGCGTGAATGACCCGTCGGCAGAAAGGGAGGTCAGGTTGCTTCCGTTGACGGCCAGCACCAGCGTGCCCAACAGATTGGAAACGCTTCCCCCCACGGAATAACCGGTTTCGCAGGCAGTGTTTTCAGCGTTGGCACCGTCTACCGTGCACAGGTGAGTCGCTTGCGCGCCGAGATAATCCAATAATTCGTCCGGGGCAAGGTCGTCTGGCAGAACGAGCGAATCGATAAAATTCTGCACCCGTGCCAGTACAACGTTAATTTGCGCAACGGTGATGGTATCCAGACTGATGGCACCTGTGCTCACGTTGGCAAGAAACACCGTGACTGCTGCAGAACTGCGCAAGCCAAGCGTCAGTGGTTGCGCGGGTGTCCCCTCGTGAATGGCGAGCACCTGGAATTCAACGTTATCGATAGTGACGGTAATCAGGGTGTTGAAGCGGTGTTCGCCTTTCGCGGTGAGGCGATAGCGACCGTCGCCGAGATTTTCCAATCGCGTGATTTCCTGGGTTTCCAGGCTGTACTGCGCTTCCTCGCTGCTGTCGCTGATCAAGCGGTCAATCGTGAAGTCCGCCAGCACAAGATCGCTGGTCGCTGCATCGCGGGCGGCTCGGCTCACCGCGGCGGTTGGCAAGGTCGCGGCTTCGGCCGTTTCCGGCAGGCTGACCGATACCAGATAGTCGGTGGTTGATGTGCGTGGAATATCCCGACCATCAGAGCTTCCGCAGCCGCCAAGCAGGGTGACCGTCAAAAAACACAAGAAAAAACGGAGGGTTAGCATGTACCAGTTCCAGGATTGGTAGCGCCATGATGGCGGAAGACTTCCCTGAGACGCGTCAAATCGCTGGCATCGGAGTGATGCCAGCGTCTGACAATGGCGTCTGAAACGAGAGGGGGTTTTTTCAGTATAGACAGCTTGTGACGATGCTCTGAAAAACGGGAGAGGAGGAAAAACAGCGGATTAATCCTGACTAAAGATGCGCAGGATGATCCTCTTTGGGTTTGATGATGTCCTGTTCGCCACCCTCGAAATAGGCCGCCATCAAGGCCTTCTGCTGCTGGCGGCTTTTTTGCAGATACGTTTCCAGCGCATCGCCGCCACGCCATTTCAGGAATCCCAGAAATATGAGCCGGACAGGGGCGCTGATCGCTGGATACCAAGGCAAAGCCAACATGGGAATCCCGAGGCGCCAACGTTGCACCGGCCCCAGAATCAAGGACGAATTACTGATGTGTTTTTGGTAGGCGAACCAGCGCTTCCAGCGTAACCGTAACGGTTGGGCTTGGTGTTCCGGAAAATGGCGGGTCAGAGGTTCATCACGCAGAGACACACCCAGTAATCGCACTTTCTCATCCGGCAGTCGATGCGTCAGGAAGGTGTGATACAGCTTGCGAAGACCATCACCTTCGGTTTTCGCGAGCCATTGTTCGTCGACACCCATCAACCACCCGATATAACGCCACAGGTGCATGAGACCACGCGCGTCTTTCGCGGAATACGGCACGCCCATCAGACGTGCGCCAAGAATCGAGACAGGTCCGAAGGCAAGGTAAGTGGCCAGCATATCGATCTGGTTGATCGGCAACCCCCATTTTTCCGCTTCCCAATCGGGCTTCTGGTGCAAATGGCGGCGCACCAGCGCGTGCACCATGCGCACGCGAATCGTGGTGATGAAGCCGACACCGAAGCGATCCATGCCCTGCGGTTCAGTAACATCAATCGTCCATTTGGCGGTTTCGCCCAGACGCAGCCCGGTTTCCTTGCGTAAGGCTCCCGAGCCCGCGAGCGTCTGGTTCATCGAGTTGAACAGGGCGTAGCCGCCCATCAGTGCCATGTCGCGCAATACATAAAATCCGACTTGCCCCGACAGCCGGGAATCGCGCGCGCCTTGTTCCAGCAAGTCGCGATCCAGCCAGGGTGGAGGCGTGTCGACGTGGGCGAAGAAGGTTGTGAGCGCTTCAGGTGGGTTCTCCAGCGATTCGATGCCATTCTTCAGCGCCTGATCGAACAGTGCCTTGCGTTGCCCCGGCCGGTCGGCAAACATCCAGTCGACCACGGCATCCATGGCGGCATCGCCTTGCCAGAGCGCGGCTTCGACGCATTGCCATTCCTCGGCCGTAGGGGCAAGCGGGGCACCGAAAATGCGTTTGCTCAAGCTGTCGGGCAGCCACTGGGTGCGCGCGAGCGCCGCTGGCAGCAAGCGGGCCGGTGTGCGCAAGCGGGAGGTGTTAGCCGCACCGGCGTTGGCAGCGGGGGTAGATGCAGTTGGCAGTGGAATGGCAGCAGACATGGGATCTTCCAGCAAAGGGGGTGACGGGATCCGCACCTCCCCGCAACCGAGGAGAGTGCGTGCTGTAGATCCAATTAGAACTCATGGGTTCTGTGTGTGCAAGGGGGTGATTGTAAATTCATCATGCTTCTTGCGCCCGTGCCCAGCGACGCTCAGGTGCAAGACACCGTCACGGGAACACCGCTCATAAAGGCCTGGTTGCTGAGTTTTTCATAGCTGCCGGGGCCGATCGGCAGCAGCTGGTTCACATTGGTTCCGGGGAACCGCGCGGCCACCGACAAGCCTCGCGAACGCTGATTTCCCCAGCCGTGACTCATGGCCACGACGCCGCTGCGCAAGGTGGGATCAATGCGCACGGGGGCCTCGATGCTTCCCCAGTCGCTGGCAACCCTCACTGTTTGTCCTTCCTGCAATGCGAGGCGTTCGGCATCGTCGGGTGACACATGCAGCGGATTGGATTGCTGTCCGGGGCGCTTTAGAACCTGCAGGTTCTGAAACCAGCTGTTATGGATGTAATTCGTTCTAAGATTGATCAGCTTCAGCTGACCCGGATCCTCCTGCAGCAGGTCGACAAACAACTGGTGCGCCGTGGCAATGGCCTCCTGGAACAGTGGCGGGCAGCAGTCGACCTTGCGGTCTTCGGTTTGCAGCCAGTCGGAATAAAAGCGTCCCGGCCCTTGGTGGGGCAGCGGTACCACGGGCGTTTCACGTAATTGTTCAACGGTGAGATTGGCGTGGCGCAGCATATGGTCGAGGCGCTGATACATCGCATTTTCACCGCCCTGATCAAAGCAGTGGGGAAGCCCCATCGCCTGCTGCAGACGATTGAAGATCCACCATTCCGGCTTGCGTTCACCTTGGGGTTCGACCACCGCGTCCGTGAATTGCACAAACGGTTGATATTGCATTCCCAGTCCGCAGATATTGAGATCGCTGCGTTCCAGCCAGTCGGTGCAGGGCAACAGATAATCGGCCAGCTCACCCGTGGCGTTACGATACAGATCCAGCACGACCAGCAGTTCGAGTTTTCCGAAGGCCGCACGCAGGCGTTCCTCACCGGCCATCGATAGTAACGGATTGCCTGCGAGCACGATGAGCGCGCGGATCGGGCGGGTGGGGCTTTCGATCATGTCGGCGAGCAAATTGCCGGGAAGCGCGCCGCGAATATGGCGCAGCTCACCGAACTCGCTATTGAAAAAGACCTGATCGAGACGGGCCTTTCCGGCGCGTGCTGCGGGGTAAAAACCGAGGGAATAGTGATTGCCGCCGGGCCGGTCGAGATTACCGGTGACGAAGGACAGCATGTGCAGCAGCCAGTAACAGAGCGTGCCTTGTCGTCCCATGTTCACGCCGGTGGACATGTGCACGCAGGCGGAAGGCGCGTTGCCGAACGCCAATGCCATTGCTCGAATGGCAGGCGCATCGATGCCGGTAATATCGGCTACCACGTCAGCGGAATAGGGCTGGATAAAGGCGCGCAGACCATCGATGTGCTTTCCATGCGCCTCAATGATGTCGTTACGGAACAGGCCGGCAGCATCGAGTTCGTGTAGTAGCGCGGCCATCAAATACAAATCGGTATCTGGCTTGATTTGCACGACCTCACCGGTCGCAGGTGTCGCGGATTCGATCAGGCGCGGGTTGATGAATTTGATCGTGGCGCCGCGCTTGCGGGCGGCTTTGAGTTTTTCCATCGGGTGCGCGATGGAAACAAAACTCATGTGCGACACCTTGGGGTTTTCGCCAAAGATCAACGCATAGTGTGTGTGCTCGAAATCCGGCACCGGGTGCAATGTGCTGGTGCCGAATACCGCTTCGCTGCCGGCAAATTTGTTCGAACAGTCCTGCGTTCCCGCGCTGAAAATGCGCGGTGTCTGCATCAGCTTGAAAAAGCCTTCCAGCGCCTGATTGCCAAAGGTATTGAAGGCCATCGGGTTGCCAATGTAGCCGGCAACGGCGTCGCGCCCGTATTGCGCCTGAATGGATTGCAGGCGCTCGGCAATATCGGTGATGGCGCTATCCCAGTGACAGGTGTCCCATTCGGTGGTCCCTTCCGCCGGTGCTCCCTGATAACGCGAGCCATCAGTGGGAATCTGTTTTGCGGTGCGGCGTTTGAGCGGCACATCCAGCCGATCCGGATCGTTATGCAGGTCAACGAAATAAAGCCCTTTGTGGCAGGCAAATCCCTGTGTCACCGGATGGTCGCCATCGGGTCGCAGCCGTGTCACGCGGCCGTCTTTCACTTCGGCCTTGAGGCCACAGGAAGGCTCGCAGATGCGGCAGAACGTGGTTTTTGTTGTAGTCATGATGCCTCCTCGATGCGGCGCCGGCGTCGTGCGGCAGACCAGAGGGTCAGATCATGGGGGATGCGGGGTGGGTTGCAAAGAGTGTAGGGAGGCCAAGGTGCCAGCACCGTCTGCGGGCGATTGACAGGAGCCAGGAGCCGGCAAGAATACCGGCCCCGGTTAGCAGTGCGGTGTGAGGATCAGGCCTGCTTCTGCTGGAACGACACAATGGCGATGTTTTGCGCCTTGAGGTCACCCACAAGCTGTTTCAGGACGTCATCCAGCGCCAGCTTGGTCGATTGCTGGATCGCATTTTTCATCGCGAATCCACCGCCCCACATCACTTTCGACGTCTGGTTGGCGCCTATGCTGGTGTAAGACTTGCTTAACACTTGCTCACCGTTCTTGGTCGCGGTGACCTTGAGGGTCAGGTAAGTCTGGAAGTTGCGGAATTCGTAGTTGTCGAGATCAAAGGCGAGCTCCAATCCTTGATCCTTGTCTGCGCTGAACTGACTGTTGTAGTCAGCAGAGGCCAGCGTCGATTGCAGCATTTTGCCTGCCTCAACGACCCAGGAATTGGCGATGCCGGCGGCAAACGAACGCACGCTGAATTGGTGAGACATGAGCTTTTCAGAGATCGTGTACTTCGCCATCGTATTCAGTCGTTCCGCTTTTACCTGACCGGCGTTATTGGTCAGGTATTGGGGGTAATCATTGGCGACCATCGTGGAACATGCCGTCGTGCCCAGGGTCAAACCGATCAAGGCGATTCCAGCCAGCTTTTTCATGATACTTCCTTATTTTTCCTGTGAATGAGGGGCGCGCAGATGTGACCACGCGCCCCGGCAAGATTAAATTACAACCACTGCTGCGTCCATTCCCTTGCAAAGCCTCCGTGTAATCTCCGACGGCGTGAGCCTAGTCCTCCCAGAGGATGACAATCGTCCATCACCGGCCGTCAAATGCATCCAATGCGCCTGTGCGCACCGATCCCGGCAAGTCCGCCCTCGCGAAGCGCGCCCGGGATGTGCTTATAATGGCCTGATACTACAGAGGAAAATACCATGGGCGAACGCGTACTCATCACCGAAGTCGGTCTGCGTGACGGATTGCAGAACCAGCCGATTCCCGTTTCTACTGCCGACAAGCTGGCGATGGCTGATGCACTGGTCAAAGCCGGCGTCCGTCAGCTCGAAGCCGTCAGCTTCGTGCACCCGAAAGCGGTGCCGCAGATGGCCGACGCTGTCGATGTGTTGGCGGGCTTGCCCAAAGTCGAGGGCTTGAGCGTGACCGCGCTCGTGCCCAACATGAAAGGCTACGAACGCGCCCGCGACAACGGGGTAAAACAAGTGGGCGTGGTGATTTCGACCACCGACACCTTCAATCTGCGCAACATCAATATGACCGTGGCCCAGGCCATGGAGACCTGCTTGTCCGTTATCCGCCAGGCCCGCCAGGATGGTATCGTCGTGCGCGCCTATGTGTCCGGTGCACTGGCCTGCCCCTATGAGGGCACGACGCCTGTGGATGTGGTGCATGGTCTGACCGAGCAACTGATCAATGGCGGTGCGCACGAGATTTCCATCGCTGACACCATCGGTTCGGGAAATCCAAAGCAAATCAAGGACATATTGCGTCCACTGGTGTCGCATTACGGCGCCGATCTGTTCAACCTGCATCTGCACGATACACGAGGCATGGCGCTGGCAATGGCCTGGGCCGGCATTGAATGTGGCGTGCGCAAGTTTGACAGCTCCGTGGGCGGACTCGGGGGATGCCCCTTTGCGCCCGGTGCGTCAGGCAATGTGGCGACCGAAGATCTGGTGTACATGCTCGAAGCCTCGGGTTTCGTCACCGGGATAGACCTTGAAGCCCTCAAGGATGCCGTTACGATTGCCGAGCGTGCCACGCAGAAAACGCTGGGTGGACGCATATTCACCTGGATGCGCTCGCAGGAGGCACTGAAGGCTGCCAAAGCGGCGCCGTGCGTCTCCTGAGGCCCCATTGCCCGAGGGATTTTCGGGTTTGTCAAAGGGGGGCTGACGGGTTAAGCTCAGGGGCTACTTCGCCCCGCTTTTGACGATAACAAGAGGATGACACCCATGAAGAACGTGAGGGATATACTGCGCTCCAAACCTGCCGCTCCTGTGTTCAGCGTGCGTTCGGATACCAAGGTGCTGGACGCGGTAAAACTCATGGCGGAGCGGAGCGTGGGAGCCTTGCTGGTCATCGACGACGGCAAGCTGGCGGGTATCGTCAGTGAGCGCGACTACGCCCGTAAGGTCGTGTTGATGTCGCGTTCTTCACATACGGCGGAAGTGCGGGAAATCATGACGCCCGACGTGATTACCGTCGGGCCGGCGCAAACCATGGAACACTGCATGGAGCTCATGACCGACAAGCGCTTGCGGCACTTGCCAGTGATGGAAGACGGCGAGCTGATCGGCATGATATCCATCGGGGATCTGGTGAAAAACATCATTTCCGATCAGAAATTCATGATTCAGCAATTGGAAATGTACATTCGCGGCGAAACGCCCTGACAGGGATTACTGTTCCCCCGGTGCGGGCGGGTGCTCCACCGGGCTGTTGAACTCGCGAATGAATATTTCCCAGAACGCAATGAATAACGCTGCCACCAACGGGCCGATAATCAGTCCGTTCATGCCGAACAGGCTCAGCCCGCCCAGCGTCGACAGCAGCACAACGTAGTCTGGCAACTTGGTGTCACGCCCCACCAGCACCGGGCGCAGCAGGTTATCGACCAGGCCGATCACGCCCACTCCGAAACCTGCCAGCACGGCCCCGGCGATCCAGTCGCCGGTAGCCAGCAGATAGACGGCCACCGGTGCCCAGATCAGGGCGGCCCCCACTGCCGGAATCAGCGACACCACCGCCATCACGACCCCCCACAGCAGCGCCCCGGTGATGCCCAGCGCCCAGAAAATGAGGCCACCCAGAAGCCCCTGAACCATCGCAATCACCAGACTACCCTTGATGGTGGCGCGCGTGACTTCGGCGAACTTGGCAAACAGCAGATGCTCGCGGGCGTCACCGATAGGCAGTGCGCGTATCATCAGGTGCACCAGCGCATCGCCATCACGCAACAGGAAAAACGCCACGTATAACGCCAGGGTTGCGTTCAGCAATACCGAGAACGTGTCTTGCCCCAGTGCCAGCGCTTGCGAGGCGACCAGTTTGCTGCCACCCAGTGCGACTTCCCCGAGCCGGTTGCGGATGGTGGTGAAATCGATATTGAAGCGATCCAGCAGCGATTGCACCATGGGAAAGGCATCGCGGATCTGATCGAGATACTGGCCCGGGTTGAATTCCCCGGCGTCGATGCGCTGCATGAAATGAAGGGCTTCGGCGACCAGCGAGGTCGCGACGAAGGTGGCCGGGATCACCAACAAGACGATGCACAGGCACAGCGTGGCGAGCGCTGTTCGATTGGGTTTGCTTCCCCAGTGTCGCGTCAGCCAATGTTGGATGGGCGTGAAAATAACGGCGATGGCAATGGCCCAGAAGATCGCCCCGAAAAACGGCTTGAGTACGAACAGGAACAGCACCGATACCAGCAGGAGCAGCGTTAGAAACGCACGCCTTTCGAGCCTCTCGTGATTGAGCATGCAGCCTCCGCAGCAGATGAAAAATTTGGCAAACCGATCCTAAAGCATAACAGCGCGAGCGCAAAAGGGGGGGCTCTGTCGGGTTTGCCCCCTTGCAAAAGCATGCAACGTCCCCACTTATGTGCAGTCGAAGTAATTCTATGCTCGTTAATCACACAGGACAGCGCATGAAAGCGATACTTATCGGCTCGGACAAATCGCTCAGCTGGGGCGACACGCCAACCCTGTTGCCCAAGGCCGGGGAAGTGGCCATTTCAGTGAAGGCCACTGCAGTCAACCGGGCTGACCTGATGCAGCGACTGGGCATGTATGCGCCACCGCCAGGCGCGAGCGAGATTCTCGGGCTGGAGTGTGCCGGCACCATCAGTGCAGTGGGGCCTGGTGTGACGCAATGGCTGGTGGGAACACCGGTGTGCGCACTGTTGGCTGGCGGCGGCTATGCCGAGTCAGTGGTGTGTCCGGCCGATCACGTGTTGCCGCTGCCCAAGGGATATTCGTTTACACAGGGCGCGGCGCTCGCCGAAGTCTTTGCCACCGCGTGGCTCAATATTTTTCGTGAAGGGGGTGTCAAGCCAGGTGAGCGCGTGCTCATCCACGCCGGTGCCAGCGGGGTAGGCACGGCGGCCATCCAGTTGTGCAAGGCGTTTGGCAATCCCTGTTTCGTGACCGTGGGTGGTCAGGACAAGCTCGATTATTGTCTGAAGCTGGGCGCGACTGCCGGCTGCGATCGTCTCGCCGACAACTTTGCGGACAAGGTCAAGGAATGGACGGGCGGACAGGGTGTCGACCTGATTCTCGACTGTGTGGGTGCACAATACCTGGATGCCAACATCAAATCGCTGAATACCGATGGCCGTCTGGTGATCATCGGCATCATGGGCGGGCGTGCAGCCGAGCTAGACATGGGGCGTCTGTTGATCAAGAGGTTGCGGGTGTGGGGATCGACCTTGCGCAGCCGTGACAACAAGAGCAAGGCGGCGTTGATCGCGGAGTTGCGCGAAAAGGTGTGGCCGCTGTTTGAAACCGGTCAGTTGCGCCCGATCATTCATCGCGAATACCCCATTCAACAGGTGAGCAAGGCGTTTGATGAGGTGCAGGGCAACGCGACGGTGGGGAAGGTGGTGCTGACGGTGTAGTTGTTGGCATGTTTCCCCGAGGGTACTGACGGCCTCTGAGGGAGAGTGCTTTTTTCCGGGGCAGCCAATGCTGCCACCCCGGGCATACGTTACAATCCCCTTCATTATGCAGGACGGTCAATGTCTTGCGCGGGAGTTTGTCCGGGAGGGATGCAGTCATGACCGACACCTTGTTCAATCCGCTCAGTGTTTATGCCCTTCCTGTCGAGGATGCGGATCTTGCCCTCTTTGATCCCGCCAACGACCTGCCGCTGAGCAATACGGCGCAGGCGTTTGACGACAGCCGCATTGCAGCCACCATCGAGCATCAGGCGCGCCTGGCCCAGTTGCAGAGTGACGCCGAAAGCGCATTGATGCTGGCGACCTTGTTCAAGGATGACGCCCATCGTTATTTGGCCCATCTCGAAAACGCCGAAGCCGCTGCCTTCGCCCAGGGCGAGGCCAGTTACCAGCGCGGCTCGGGTGCCCATAATCCCTTTCTGGATGTCGCACTGGCCACGGCCTGGAACAATGGTTATGCCAGCGCGGTCCGCCAGGACGTCATCGTTCCCGATAATGGGCTGGAAGCCCGGCTGTGGAATGACGGTATTGACACCGAAACCGGTCAATCCCAGTACACGCTGGCGGCCATCGCTTTGCTGCGACTCGCCGAAACAACCCGTCAACCCCGGCTGAAGGCCCGCGCCCAGCGTCTGGCGCAAGAAGTGCTCGCCTATCTGCAGGGTGAGGTGCCCACGCCGCGTCGTCAGCTCGAAATCGACCGGTTTCTTGGCCTGCAAACGCGTCGTCTGGCTTCTGCCATAGATTTCAACGGCTTGTAATCCGCGGGGAATTTGTCCCCGTTGCCTTTTTGCGAATCCCCACAGCCCACCTACACTTGTCTTGATAGCACCCTATTACGCAGGAACGACAAGACCGTAGTTGCCATGGATCTGATTCCCTACCACAAAAAATCTGTATTGGTGATTGAAGACTTGGCCGAGATGCGCTCGTCCATGAAGTCCATGCTGGGTAATATGGGCGTGCAGAATGTCGAAACCATCAATTCGGGTGAAGAAGCGCTCAACAAACTGCGCAATAACCAGTACGACATCATTTTCTCGGACTACGAGCTCGGTCGCGGCAAGGATGGCCAGCAAGTACTGGAGGAGTGCCGTGCCGCCAAACTGATCAAGGCGGAAACCGTCTATATCCTGGTGACGGCGGCCCAAACGGTGGAAATGGTCATGGGCGCGCTCGAATACGAGCCCGACGGCTACATCGCCAAGCCTGTGACGCTGGAAATTCTGCGTACACGTCTCAACAAGATCATTCGCACCAAGGATGTCTATCGCGAAATCAACCAGGCCATTGATCGCAAGGATCTCGTGGGCGCGCTGGAAGCGTGTAATCGTCTGGCCGTGGAAATGCCGAAATTTGCACTGCCTGCCTATCGCATCAAGGGCAAGATTTTGGTGGATGCGAATCGCTTTGACGAAGCGCGCGATATTTTTGAAACCGTACTGGGCATCAAGCGGGTCGCCTGGGCCGTGCTGGGCATGGCCAAAGTGCATTATCACATGGGCGAATTCGAGGAAGCCCGCAAGCTGCTCGAAAGCCTCGCCAATACCAATACCAAATACGTGGAAGCGCTGGACTGGCTGGCGAAGGTGCTGGAAGTACAGGGTAAATACATTGCCGCGCAAAAGGTGCTGGAAACGGCCGTTGCGCAGTCAGCCAAGTCGGTGATCCGGCAGCAGGCGCTGGCGCGTCTTGCCGAACTCAATAACGACTACGAGATCATGTACAAGGCTTGTCGCAAGGCCATC
This sequence comes from Pseudomonadota bacterium, assembly GCA_052035295.1. Taxonomy (GTDB): domain Bacteria; phylum Pseudomonadota; class Gammaproteobacteria; order Pseudomonadales; family Ketobacteraceae; genus HdN1. The sequence continues at coordinate 22,106 of JBPOHS010000225.1, read as the reverse complement.
AGCCTTGGCAGGAATTCATACTTCTGCAACCCGCATATGTACATCTCGCTTGCCAAGGCCTTGCAGCCCAAGATCAAGAACGGCTCGATGCGCGAGCAGAAACTCTGTACCACCGAAGCCTTCAGCCTGCTCGAAACGGCGCGTACCGAATTTACGCTAGATTCATTGTCAGCGATCAAAGCGTCGCTGGTGGAGGCGCAAACACTGTTCAACTCTGGCAAGCAGGTGGAAGGCAAACTCGCCTATCGGGTGGCGCAAACGCAGTTGGAACACTCCCATGATTTGTCGCTGGATGACAAACTCGACGTGCTGATCGTGCGCCTGAGTTTCGATGATGAAGCGACCTCCAAAGCTTACAGTGAAGAAATACTGGCGCAGGTGCGTGGCAACCGCCGTCTGGAAAACAAGTTCTATAGCATTCTTGAAAACAGCCTTGTCGCCAAACCGGACGATCGGCTGGCGCTGATGAAAAAGCGCGGGGAAGAGCTCGTCAATCGCGCGGAATGGGAAGACGCCGCCGATATTTATGTGCGCGCGAGCCAGCTCAAGAACGCCGATACGGATGTGCGGCTTGGCGCCATCAAGGCGGTCGTCAATCTGTTCATCAGCGGCCGCCGAGACATCGACAAAATCGCGCTGGTGGATGAGATGATCGGCCAGTTGGCGAATCTCCCCAATTCTGATCCGCGATATCCGACCTTCGAACGCTTGCAGAAGGATTGGAAGGAGGTCACAGCCAGTGAGCAACCATCCAGCGTCGAGTGATCAGGCGTCGTCACTCGCCAACACCTTGTTTGCTGCTTCCATTCATGAAATCAAGAACCGGTTCGGGTTGCTGCTTAATCAGCTGGAATCCGTGCTTGCGGATACCCGCGTGGCGGATGCGCAGCAGGACGCGGTCGCACATATCCGGCATGATGCGCAATTCATTGGCAGTGAACTGGTGCGGGTGTTGAGCGTGTTCAAGGCCGCCAGCGGCCAGATGAGCGCGAGCGTCGATCAGCAGTTCATCGAGGATTTTCTCGAAGAAGTGGTAGCACGGCATGCCACGACATCGCATGCGACCGGATGTGAAATGTCCTTTGAATGTGACAGCGACCTGACAGGATTTTTTGACGTCGGGATTGTCACGGTGGTGCTCGACACGTGCATCTACAACGCCATCAAGGCCGATGCAAAACACCTGTGCCTGCGGGCCGATAGCGAGGACGGCTACCTGCAGATCCATGTGGATGATGATGGCCCGGGCTTTCCCGAGGACATGCTACAGGGCACCATTGCTGCCGGTAAGTTGAAAGTGGATCAGGGGTCTACCGGATTGGGGCTGTTTTTTGCCAATACCCTGCTGAGCCATCACCGCGAAGGCGAAAAACAGGGCGGCATTGCGTTGGGCAAGTCGCCGGAAGGCGGCGCACGAGTGACGTTACGCCTTCCGGAGTGAGGGAGCCTTTTCTGATGGAAGCTATTCGGTGGTTTGCTTGTTGAAAGACCTGACCAGCGAAATGACGACCACCAGACACACCACCGGCAAAACATATTCCACCGATAGTTCGGCGACGGTCTGGGCCTGTGGGCTCGATTGCGCATTCAGTACCAGGTAAAGAACATACAGACCGTACATGGCCAGCCAGATAATCCCGTTGGCCCGCGAAATCAGGTAGCCGCTGACAAACACCGGCAGACACGAAAGTGCAACGCCTATCATGATGGGCACATCCACGTTCAGTAGTGTACTGGACACTGGTACATTGCCACCCGCCACCAGCGTTGAAATTCCCAGCACCGAAAAAATGTTGAAAATGTTCGAGCCGACGATATTGCCGACGGCAATGTCACGCTCCCCCTTGATAGCGGCTACCACTGACGTCGCCAGTTCGGGGAGCGAGGTGCCGGCTGCCACGATGGTCAGACCAATGACGAGTTCACTAACGCCCAGGTTGCGGGCAATGGTGACCGCGCCTTCCACCAGCCAGTTGGCGCCGAAGACCAGCATGGCGAGACCGGCCAGGATCAATAGCGGATTCAGTATCCACTCCTTGACTTCAGGGCGCGGAATTTCGCCTGCCTCGTCGGCCAATTCCTGCTGTACCACGGCAGATTCACGGCGACTCTGATAAATGAGAAATGACGTGTATCCAACGATCATTGCAGACAGGAAGCCGCCTTCCCACAGGGAAAGCAAGCCGTCTTTGGCGAAGATCCACACTAGCACCGACGCGTAGATCATGAGGGGCACGTCCAGCCGCACCAGCTGGATATGCACCACCAAGGGCGCGATGACAGCGGAAATTCCCAGTATCACCAGTACATTGAAAATATTCGAACCCACCACGTTGCCCAGGGCAATGTCTGCTTTACCGTCCAGCGCGGCACCGATACTCACGGCCAGCTCAGGCGCGCTGGTACCGAAGGCAACAATGGTCAAGCCCACGACCAGCGGGCTGATCCCGAGTAACAAGGCGATTCTCGACGCTCCCCTTACAAGCACGTCAGCGCCGATGGTCAAAATGACCAGTCCACCTATCATCATCAACCACGAAAGCATCAGGCAATCTCCTGTTCCAGGCGTGCGTCGTATCCGGCGTCTTCGAGTGCGGCGATCACTTGTGCGGTCGCGATATTGTCTGCCGTGACCTGTACTTTGCCACTGGACAGATCGACCTGTACCACCGCGTCGGCCTGCAGGGCCTGAATGGCCGAACGCACCGCTTTCTCGCAGTGTCCACAACTCATGCCTTCAACGTGAAAGAGCCGCATACCCACCTCGCATTGCCAGTATAATGTTGACGATTCCAACCCCGCGTGCCGCGTGTTTTGCAATGAAAACGCGCGCCGCCCCTCTTGCAGGCGTTGCGCCATGGCTGAAACCGATCCGCAAGACATCATACTGCAAATTGACGGCATGACGTGTGCTGCCTGCGTCAACCGGGTTGAGCGGGCGCTCAGGAAGGCACCGGGCGTGAGCGAAGCGAGCGTCAATCTGGCCACCGAACGGGCGGCGGTCACCACGACGGGTAACGCCGCAGATCTGGTGGCGGCCATCGAAAAGGCCGGATATCAGGCACACGTCCCTTCGCCCGATATTCCCCACGTAAAAGAAAATGCGTCACTGTGGCCGGTGCTCGTGGCGGCGTTGCTGTCCTTTCCCTTGCTGTTGCCAATGCTGTTGCAACCTTTTGACCTTCACTGGATGCTGCCTGGTAGCGCGCAGTGGGGGTTGGCGACCTTGGTGCAATTCATTTTCGGGGTCCGATTTTATGTAGGAGCATGGAAGGCACTCAAGGCCAGGAGCGGCAACATGGATGTGCTGGTGGCGTTGGGCACCAGTGCCGCCTGGGGATTGAGCACGTATCAGTGGCTGCGCTTTCTGTGGGGAGATGCCCATCACGAACCCCATTACTTTTTCGAATCGTCGGCGGTGGTCATCACGCTGGTCATGATCGGCAAGACGCTGGAAGCGCGGGCAAAACGCCAAACCTCGGCTGCCATTGATGCCCTTCAGGCCCTGCGGCCGGTCATGGCGCGGGTGCGGCGGGATAACGCCCAGATCGAGTTGCCCATTGCCCGTCTGCGGAAAGGCGATCAGGTGATCGTATTGCCGGGTGAGCGGATTCCGGTCGATGGACAGGTGTTGGAAGGCAGCAGCCATGCCGATGAATCCATGCTGACCGGGGAAAGCATGCCGCAGGCCAAGTTGCCCGGGCACAAGGTGACGGGCGGCACTTTCAATGTCGATGGCATGTTGGTCATTGATACCACCGCCGTCGGTGCTGAAACTGCCTTGTCGCGCATCATCCGTTCGGTCGAACAGGCACAGGCGGCCAAGGCGCCGGTGCAGCGCATCGTCGATCGCGTCAGCGCGGTTTTCGTGCCGGTGGTTGTGGTGTTGGCCGTGTTGACCGTCATCGGCTGGTGGCTGGTCGGCGCCGAAGCGGAAACGGCACTGATCAACGCAGTTACCGTGCTGGTGATTGCCTGTCCTTGTGCGTTGGGGTTGGCAACGCCTACCGCGATTATGGTCGGAACGGGTGTGGCCGCTCGACACGGCATTCTGATCAAGGATGCTGAAGCATTGGAGCTTGTGCATCGGGTGAAAACCGTCGCCTTTGACAAAACCGGCACGCTCACCGAAGGCAAGCCGACCTTATTGCAATGGCATGCGTTTGATGGGCGTGACCGTGACGCAACACTCGCGTTGGCGGCCAGCGTCGTCGGGGGAAGCGAACATCCTCTGGCTCGTTCTCTCATGCAGGCGGCCAAAAAAGAAGGCCTGTCGGTGCAGTCGCTCAGTCAAAGCCTGACAGTGCCGGGGCAAGGCGTTGAAGTGACCCTGGAGGGTGTGCGTTATGCGCTGGGCAATCTGGCCTTGCTCACAACACATCAAATCGATCCGGGTGCTCATTTGGCGCTGGCGCAAACCCTGGAAGCGCAGGGCCACACGCTGTCGTGGCTTGCCTGCGTGTCACCCAGCGCACGCAGCATCGGCCTGTTTGCGTTTGGGGATCAGATCAAACCCGGCGCAATAGACGCCGTGCAGACACTGAAAGCGGCTGGCATCTACACCTTGATGATTACGGGAGATAACGCCGGCAGTGCCCGGCACATTGGTGATCAACTGGGTATCGACGAAGTGGTTGCCAACGTGTTGCCAGAACAGAAAGCGGTTGTTGTGCAGCGTTTCAAGGGGCCCGATACCGTGGTCGCCATGGTGGGCGACGGAATTAACGACGCACCTGCGCTGGCGGCGGCTGATGTCGGCATCGCCATGGCTACTGGCACCGATGTTGCGATGCACACCGCCAGTATCACGCTGATGCGGGGGGATCCGGCATTGGTGCCCGCAGCGATCGAAATCTCCCGTCGAACTTATCGCAAGATTATCGAAAATCTCGGCTGGGCATTTATTTATAACGTGCTGGGTATTCCGCTCGCCGCGCTGGGCTATTTGAACCCGGTGCTGGCGGGCGCGGCCATGGCACTGAGCAGTGTCAGTGTCATGACCAGCGCCCTGCTACTCAAGCGTTGGCGACGCGATTGACTTCCACGGAGACGTGCACGAGTTCTTCGTGAATGCCCAATAGCTGGCGGATCGCATCGGGCGTGACGTGATCGGCAGTGGCGACGGTGACGATACAGGCGTATTTGTTTTTACCGACGCGCCAGACGTGTAGATCGGTGATATCGGCCTCGAACTCGCTGTGGTGCAGCACGTCATGAATTTCTGTGATCAAGGGGGAATCCATTTCGGCATCGAGCAAGATCCTGCCGGTGTCCCGTAACAGCCCCATCGCCCATAACGCCACCAGTACGCCGCCCACGACACCCATCACCGGATCGAGCCAGTCAAACCCCCAGTATTTCCCGCCGAAAAGGGCAATGATGGCGAGCACCGAAGTCGCGGCATCGGCCAACACGTGCATGTAGGCAGAGTGCTGGTTGAGGTCGAGCGCGGTGCGCGCCGCCTGCGTCTGGGTTGCGCTCGCACGATGACCGTGCTCATGCTTGCAGTGTTCGTGTTCGTGTTCGTGTTCGTGTTCGTGTTCGGCATGCGTGTGCGCGTGGTGATGATCGTGCTTGTCCTTCAGCAGCCAGGCGCAGGCAAGGTTCACCAGCAGTCCCAGCATTGCAATGGCGATCGCCTGATCGTAATGAATGGGGGAAGGATCCATAAGTCGCTCGATGGACTCGTAAAACATCATGCCGGCGACACCCAGCAATAACACCGCACTGGTATAACCACCCAGTATCTCGATTTTCCAGGTACCGAAACTGAAACGCCGATCGCCGGCATAGCGGCGGGCAGCGCCATACGCGGCCACCGCCAGGCCGAGGGCCAGCGCGTGCGAGCTCATGTGCCAGCCATCGGCCAGTAACGCCATCGAGTTGTAATACCAGCCACCGCCGATCTCGGCGACCATCATGACCAGCGTTAGCCACATGGCCCATCGGGCATTACGCTCGGCCAGCGGATTGCCGTCATCGAACGCGTGAGAGTGGCGCCAGGCATCGCCGATGCGGCCGGACACCATCGTTTTATCGGCAGCGTGGTCACAGGGCGGGGCGGGCAGGTGTGTCATGACAAAAACTTCTCATGCTGAAGGTTTCCCGTATACTATACCCCAGTATACCTTGTATGCAATTGAGGCACACGAACATGGCGCACACCATCAAAGCCAGAAAGCCCCTGTTGACCCGGGCACGGCGTATCCAGGGGCAGGTGGATTCCCTGGTCACGCGGTTGGAAAACGAAGCCGAATGCATGGCCGTCCTGCAGCAGATTGCCGCCATTCGCGGGGCGGTCAATGGCCTGATGGCCGAAGTCCTCGAGGGTCATTTGCGCGATCACCTGGGGACTGACGAAATCAGCGCTGATCAGCGTCAGGAAGACCTCGACCAGGTCGTGTCAGTCTTGCGTTCCTATTTGCGTTGATGAATCAACTGACAAGGAGTTTCGCCATGTGGAAACCCGCACTCTGGAATCTGGTTTTTTTTGCCGTGCTGGCGTGGTCGGGTATCCATCCCAAGGACCTGTTGACCTGGTTTCTGGAGGTCGTGCCGGCCCTGATCGGTTTCGTCCTCATGGCCCTGACCTGGAAGATGTTCAGGTTGACGGGGTTGTTATATGTGCTGATCCTGCTGCATTGCATCGTGTTGATGGTGGGGGGCCACTACACCTATGCCGAGGTGCCGTTGTTCGACTGGTTGAAACCGATCATGGGGTTTGAGCGTAACAATTACGACAAGGTCGGTCACTTCATGCAGGGATTTGTGCCGGCGATACTGGCGCGGGAAATTCTGCTGCGGAAACAGGTCGTCAATGGCAATGGCTGGCGCAATTATCTGATCGTCAGCATTTGTCTCGCCTTCAGTGCCTTCTATGAGCTGATCGAATGGTGGGTGGCGCTGTTGTCTGCCGAGGCGAGCGATGCCTTCCTGGGAACGCAGGGCTATGTGTGGGACACGCAAAGCGATATGGCCCTGGCCTTGCTGGGCGCGGTCGTGGCATTGATGACCCTGACCCGGTGGCATGATCGGCAGTTGCAGGCGCGAGCCTGAATATTGGGTTACCCAATGTTACAGTATTGTGACAGTGTTTCTGGTACCTTGGCACCATAATTCACCTGTATCTGTCCTCACATTACTGACAATAAAAACATCATGAAACCGACATTTCGCCTTGCTCCTGCGCTGCTTGCGCTGGCCCTCGCCGGTTGCGGCGGCGGTGGATCCTCTTCTGCCCCATCCGATTCCGCCACGCCGGCCCCGACGCCCGATACCACGCCGGCCCAACCGCGCCAGAGCATGCTCATGGGCATGCAGGGTCTGCAGTACGAGACCGGGGCGATCATCGGCGTTACCGATGACGATGGCAGGTATACCTATATTGAAGGTCAGCCGATTACCTTCCGGGTGGGTGACATTACCCTGGGTACGACCGCTGGCAAGGCCAATCTCTCGCTGTCGGATCTTGCCGGCAACGACGCCACTACCGAAGATAATCTGCTGCGCTTCCTGCTGACGCTGGATTACGACATGGCCCCCATGAACGGTGTGTTGGTCGTCCGCAGTGTGCGCGAACTCGCGCAGGGCAAGGCGCTGGATTTCCACCAGTCTGCGGCGACCTTCAAGAGCGATGCTGAAGGCCTGTTGCAGGCGGAGCTGGTGTCGGATGTGCACTTGCATGCGTTCCGCCACAGTTATGCACGGATATTGCCCGAGGTCTATCGCGAGAAAAACCGTCGTGCCGCCAAGGCGTTGATGGAATTCAATTACCCGGTCATCAGTGACGCCGACAAGGCGGCATTTCCTGATATTGATGACGAGGCCACTCAGGTGTTCGACCTGATGTTGAAAGACACACCGACGCCCGGCCAGTCACCGCTGGAATACATTTTCAAGGCCACCAACGCACGCCTTGTGCTTGAAGGTGACCATGGTTCGCTGAAAGATCTGTATATCGCCTACAAGCAGCGGGTGCAAACGATTGGACCCGACGCCGCTTATGTTGAGCGTGAGGATCTGGTAGCGCGCCCAGCGTCGATGGATTCGTCAGTGGATGTGCATCATTTCGCGGTGATGAGCGATTTCCAGATGCGGGACGACGAAAGTCCCTTGAGCGTCAATCCGCTCAAGTTCCTGATTCCGTCGTCCTATTACCCGGCAAGTCCATCCATCGTGAACCAGGTCGACGACATGGTGCGGACCTTGCGCGCCCGTGAAGCCGCCGAAGGAAAGCCCATCGAGCTGGCAGTGTTTACCGGGGATTTCACCGATATCAGCCAGTATAACGAAGTCCGTATGGGGCTGGATGTGCTCGACGGGCAATGGGTCAATGCAGACAGTGGTGCCGACGACGATCCAGTGGCGGGAACATTTGCCGATGGCAAACCCAATGACAGTTATGATGGCTTCAATGCACTGGGATTGAACGCCACGACGGATACGCAGGCGGATATTCCCTGGTACTACGTCGCAGGCAATCATGATGGCCTGATGCTCGGAAATTTCCCGATTACCGATCGCCCCCTCAAATTGTTTGGCAGGCAGCTGCGTGGCGGTACGCGGGAATTCTATGATTCGATCAGCACCGGCAACAAGAACTGGCTGGGCTATGACCCGAGTCTGGGTGGGTTCCTGTCGCACTTGTTTGACCCTGCCAGTTTCAACATCGTCGCCGACATAGATCGCCGTGTGGTCGATCCGCAGGAAGTCGCGCTGGAAATGTTCAATTCCAGCAGCAAGCCCCAGGGCCATGGCATGCAAAATGTCATCGACCAGCGTGGCGGGCTTGAAGGGCGTTTGCACTACAGCTATTTCAGCAATAATGGCCTGATCCGTCATATCGCGCTCGATACCAATATGCCGATTGGCCCCGAAGGTTGGCTGGATCTTGCCGATATTGCATGGTTGAAAGGCGAGCTGCAGGCCGCGCAAGAGGCAGGGCAATTGGTGATCGTGGCATCACACCACAAGCCACGTGACATCGTGCTCAATGGTCCCTTGCTGGTGGCAACGCTCAACCAGTATCCCAACGTGATTGCCCATTTGGTGGCGCATTCGCATATCAACAACCTCAGAGCGCGCCCCGGCGCAACGCCAGAGCTGGGGTACTGGGAAATCGAAAGCGGTTCAATGGTCAACTGGCCGCAGCAGTTCCGCATCCTGGATATCCAGATCGATAAAGCGAGCGGCGTGGGTGTCATTAACAGCACCATGCTCAATCATGAAACGGACAGCCCGTTGCATGTCGCACAACGTGGGCGCTTCCTGGCCTATCTTGAGCGTTATCTGGAAGGCGCACCGGATTCCGAAGCCGCACTGGTGGATGCCGAAGGCGCAGCCGAAGACCGTAACGCCCGCCTTTACTTCAAGGTGCCGGCAGGCGTATTGGCACGCTTGCCTTGACCGTGATTCAAAGTGGAAGCCGGGTGCGATAGTGCCCCGGCATTTCCCCTGTCCAGCGTTTGAATGCACGATGAAATGTACTGTCGTTGGTAAATCCGATCCGGGTCGCAATGTGCGTAATCGGTAGCTCGGTTGATGTAAGCAATTCGATAGCCAAATCCCGCCGGATATGATCGAGCAGCATCTGGTAATTCAGTTGGCGCTCCGACAATCGCCGCTGCAGTGTTCGTCCTGAACACTTCATGCGTTCTGCCACTTGCTCCAGTGTGGGCAATCCCTCATGCAACAGTGTTTCCACATGCATCGAAATTTCCTGGGCAATGCGATCGCGTGAACGCAAACGCATCATCAATTGCGCCGCCTGCTTTTCCGACAAGTCAAATTGACGCAGATCGACCTGTGTGGGGTGGTACGCGACACTGTTGACCTGTAGTTCAAACCCATCGCAAGGTGCACCGAACACCACCGGCGTTTCCGGAAACGCGTGCTGCAAACAGGGCTCCTCCGCGCTGCGCTGATGCATCAGGTATAACGTGCGAGGTACGTGCTTTTCGTCGTAGCCAAGCAGCTTCGCGGTCGTAAACCACGTTGAAAACAAATGCTCGATGACATGCCGGTGTGGCCGGCGTTTGAACGTATATTGAAAATCAATGCGCAATCTATCCTCGTTGCTGGTCATTAGCGGCGTAATGAAGTCATACATGAGTGGAAAATAGCGAATGATCGTTGCCAGCACCTGATGCAGGGTTTCCCCGGCGATCGAGAGAAAATAAAACACGCCATACGTCGATGGCAGTGCCGTGCGCCCCATGTTAAAGCCAATGTTCGTGTCTCCGGTCAAGCGTTCCGCAGCAACAAGCGCGTGTTCGAACAGGCTGAGAGGAACGCGGCCGAACAGCACCCCTTCCTGTTTGGATTTGATTCCCAATGATTCACACAAGGTCTGCTCGGAAATGCCTTGTTGCGCGAGATAAATAAAAACCGTATCGAAGAGACCGAACGCAACTGTAGGAGCCGGCACGATTTTTCCTTTGCTTGAACATGTTTTGACACCCGACACCACGCGCTGTCGCGATTGGTCAGTCCACCTATTGAAGCTCTCGAAAGCAGCATAGTACGCTGGCTGCACTTTTGCTGTTCCGCATGACAGGCCGCGAGGCTGTGCCGCCGGATAAAAATAATAATTTCACCGACGCTTTGTAAACTGACTTGTTCAGGAGAGGGAACCATGCAAATACCCATGCCCCCGCATGTCTGTCGTCTTTTGCCTGTCTTGACGGTAATGCTGATCACCGGTTGTGGTGGCGATTACGATGGATCGTCCCGGTCCGATACGCCTGCCGGATTAAACCCTGAAACGCCCGTAGATAACGGCACCGACAATGGTTCGGGCAATGGGGGCGGAGAGGTCGACCCAGAGAAAATACTGCGGACATTTTTCAAAAACAGGATCGATCCCCATCTCGGTTTCTGCGCGACTTGTCATGCTGCTGGCGGCATTGCCGACACTGATGCCGGTCGTGACTTTCTGTTGGCCGCAGGTAACCACTATGAGGACATGCTGAACTCATGGGAGACGCTGGGCAAGGGCGTTGCCAATAATCCCCTCCTGACTTATAACGCGGATGCTGCAGTGGCACATACCGGCGGCAAACCCTGGCCGGCGGGCGGTACCATTTACAATGATGTGCGTACGCTGCTGCTGTGCTGGGATCAGCCGCAGCAATGTACGCTGACGCCGCATACCACGCCAGATACACCACCGCCGGACGTGGGCGGGGGTGAAACACCCGTGCCCGCCAACGATCTGTTGGGTAGCTCGCGGGGCAATCATGTGTGGAACCGCTTCTGTGAAACGGCAGACGACGAGGCAGAACTGCCGGTGGATCCTCGGCGCATGATCACGCCTGGTGTCAACGAGGGACGCGCCGTGTATTTCAATGCCTGGTACGAAGACTGCCACATCAATCTTCCGGAAAAAGACCAGGCACCCAAGACCTGCGGTGAATACAAGGCGCGCGTCGCCCGAGGCGATCAGTTTGCCAATGAGCGTGCGGCCATGACCGACCTCTCGATTCCCGCCACGTCGTTCAACAATTTGTGGAAGGCCTGGCGCATGAAGGAGCGGCCAGCCAATTTTGATGCCCTGCTGACTGAACGTTATGGTTTCAATCCGGCCCCCGACCGCAATCCCTATCCGTTGCCGGGTGAAGATCCCGTGGCCACGAATGGTGGATCGGGGCAATTGCCGATGGGGTTTATCCAGGGGCGAGATGCAGAAGGTCACTACAACGGTCGCATCAGCATGAACTGTTACATCTGCCACGGTGGCCAGATTGGCACAGCGGCCGATGGCCCGGGATTGGGGAGTATTCCGGGCATGGGCAACACCAATACGGATTTGATGATTTTCATGCGTGATTTGTCGCGTGGCCTGGTGGGCGGGTTGCTACCGGTGTCGCTCAACAGCACGCGGGGAACCTCCAACGCCGTGGGTGCATTCGACATGCTGACGCTTATCTGGGATGTCGATACCCTGTCTTTGGCACCCAACCCGCTGAAATTGCCGTTCAGTCATTCATGGCATGGCAACCAGGACATGCCCAATTGGTGGAACTCCAGTCATCGTCCGCGCAAATTCTTTGATGGTGGCGTGTCGTCTGACGCTACCCGTATCGACATGGCCGCAGCCGATCAGCTGAACCTCGCGCAAACCGGTGCATCGCGTCGCGAACTCACCGAACAGCATGACCAGGATTTGCAGGCGTATGTCGATGCGCAGATGGCGCCCGGCTTTCCGGCAGAAATCAACCGGACGCTCGCCGAAGCCGGCGCGGTGATTTTCCACAGCAAGAATTTGTGGGCGAGTGGTGCCAATGCGGCTATTCCCGCACCGCAGGGCAATGGTTCCTGCGCGGGATGTCACGGCGCTTATGCGAAGCGTTACATCAGCGACCCGCGTTATCTGCAAGACCCGGTGATGGAAGGGTTGGCGGGGTATATCGTGCCGCTCGATATCATCAACACGGACCGCGCGCGGGCAAACTCGATCAGTCCGACCTTGCGCCGGGCTTTCGGCAGCACCTGGTGGGGGTATCCAGACGGACAGCCCGGCTATAAACCGCCCGAGGAAAAGGCGCCGTTGGAAGAATTCCTGGACGACATCGACAACCCGACACTCAACCCGGGTAACCGGCCGGTGGTGGGTGCCTGTGGCTGGCAAGAAGATCCCGGGTATCTTGCACCGCCATTGTTTGGCGTGTGGGCATCATCCCCTTATTTCCATAACGGCTCGGTGCCAACCTTGCGGCAGGTGCTGCGTTCCAGTGAGCGTCCGGCCATCTGGAAACGGCTGGATTCCCCGGTCGAAGGACGCATCAAGGGTTACGACATGTCACTGGCCGCTTACGATCTCGAGGCGCAAGTAGGCTGGAAATATGAAGAATATTGCAGCACGAAAGATACGCCCCTGGAGGAGTGTTCCGCCGACCATCGCGTGCGTAACAATCTGCTGCTGCAATGGGTGGATCGCCTGAAAGACAATTTCTGGTTGCTGGGTTTTATCACCAAGCCGTACGGCACGCAGCAACAGATTGATGCACGCAAGATCTACAATACGCACGATTTCAGCAACAGCAATACCGGTCATGAATTTACCGATGTATTGACTGAGGCCGAAACCACTGCCGTTATCGAATATTTGAAGACCTTATGATGAACGTTATGAAATTGTTGCTGGTGATGTGTTCCCTGGGGTTGGCGGCCTGTCAGGTCGCTCCGGTCAAAGTGTGGGACAAGGGTGAGCTGGCGCGTAGCGATATGCGCTGGCAACCTGATCCGATGGCAAGTGCTTTGCGGACACACGTCTATAACGCCAAGGAAGCGGCGGCTGGGGGCATTGGCGCCAGCGGTGGGGGATGTGGTTGTTACTGATTCGGCGTTTAATAATTCCTGCTTAAACGTCGGAGCTAGGGGCCTGGTTGGCCGATGGTTTCAGGAAACGCCGTAAATACATCCATGTAGGCTCGACGCCGGCATCCCTGCCGGCGACGTTCCTGCAACCATCTGCCAACCAGGCCCTTACAAATTACTCCCCTGCAGGAATATCAAACGCAAGCTTTGCTAATAACAAAAAATCCGTTCTGAAAGGCTCACTACATGAGTAAAAATACCGACCGATTTCCCCGCCTCGGCGCCTTGAGTACCGCAGCGTTGGCGTTACCCGCCATTGCCCAGCTGGCTCACGCCGACGCCCCCTCGCAAAAAACCGAAATCGGTTATCGTTATTCGCAATATGAAGAAACGTCACTGGATGCCGATCAGGTATTATCAGGCAGTAACGAGCGTTATACGGTCGATAATCAGCAGTTTCGACTGGTCACGCCCGTGGCGAAGGATCTGACACTGACGGTGGATGCCGCGTATGAAACCATGTCAGGCGCATCGGCTTATGGCACTGCGCTGGATGGGCAAGGGAATCATCGCCTGGTCATGAGTGGCGCCAGCATTCGAGACACCCGCAAGGATGTACTTGCCGGCGTACGCAAAAGTAGTAACGACGGCGCCATGACGATCTCTGCCGGGTTTTCGCAAGAAAATGACTACACCGCCTATAACGCCGCGCTCGAAGGTGAGCGTTATAGTCATGATCGCAATACCACTTGGTCAGGTGGGGTAGGCGTATCGAGTGACGATATCGAGCCGGAGCAAACACCGGGGATTGCACGTATCGAGCATGAAGAGCGGCAATCCATTGACGGTTATGCTGCGCTCACCCGGGTATTGAGTCCTGTGTGGCAGATACAGGCGGGTGTGTTTGGTGCCTTCCATGATGGTTACCTCTCTGATCCTTACAAGGCGCGTGATATTCGCCCGGATGAGCGGCAATCCATGGGGGTGTCGTTGAACTCCCGCTATTTTGTACGCGGGCTCCGTGCTGCATTGCATGGCGACTATCGGCTTTATCAGGATGATTGGGGGATCGAGGCGCATACCGTGACGCTGTCTTGGCACCAAACGCTGAACGATCACCTACAGGTAACGCCACAATTGCGTTATTATTCGCAAAGTCAGGCGGATTTTTACGTGGATGCAGACAGTGCCGAAAGAAGCGGCGAGCAGTCGTCGGATTATCGTCTGTCACCGTTCGGGGCGCTTGGTTATGGCGTTACGTTATCGTGGGATGAGCCGCGCTATCGTTTGCTGGTGTCTGCCGAGCAATATGAAAGCGATGGCGGTCTGGCGCTGAAAAATGTCAACGTGGAAAGCCCCGCGCTGGTGGATTACACCTTGCTCACCGTTGGGCTGGACTATCGATTTTGAGAGTTGAGTCAATTGCAGCAGTATTCCTTTTCTTTTCAGGCAATGGGGTCACCCTGTAGCCTGCAACTTTATGCCGCCACTATGACGCAGGCAGAATCTGTGGCGGCTGCCATCCAGCAGGAAGTGCACCGGCTGGAACACAAATATTCCCGCTACCGGCAGGACAGCGTAACGTCATCCATCAACGGCGCTGCGCGGGAACGGCGTGCCATCTCCATCGACACCGAAACCGCATCGTTGCTCGACTATGCCCACACGCTCTGGGAGCAGAGCGATGGGCGTTTCGATATTACCTCTGGCGTGCTGCGTGAAGTGTGGCGGTTTCCACTGGGGCCGGTGCCGGATCCCGACGCCGTTGCAGGCATTCTGCCGCGTGTGGGGTGGCAGCACGTGCAGCGCAAAGGGGCCCGCTTGTCATTCGCCCGTGCGGGCATGGAACTTGATTTTGGGGGATTCGTGAAGGAGTACGCCGCAGACGCCGGTGCCTCTATCGCGCAGCAGCAGGGTATCCAGCATGGACTGGTCGAGTTGGGCGGTGATATCCGTGTGATTGGCCCGCATCCCGACGGAAAACCTTGGGCCATCGGCATCCGCCATCCACGATTGCCGGGGCGGGTGTTGGCGACAATCTCGCTTGCTGACGGTGCCTTGGCGAGCAGTGGAGATTACGAGCGCTGTCTTGTGCATGAAGGCAAGCGTTACGGGCACGTGCTCGATCCCCGCACGGGCTGGCCTGTAGCGGGCCTGATCGCGGTGAGCGCCGCTGCCCCCCATTGCCTGCTGGCGGGTAGCATTACCACTCTCGGTCTGTTGATGGGGGGCGAAGCGCTGGCCTGGCTGCAAACATTGGATACACCCTGGTTGGCGGTAGATGCAGCGGAGCAGGTTTACGGGACGCTGCAATCCCGTTGACCACCCCTTTCGATTGCTTGCCTGATGCCCGCGGATCACCCACAATAGCGGCTGGTTGATCAGGCATTCATCCATGACAGACAGTACACATTCCCCGACGATGATCTCCATTTCGCTCAATGGCGAACCCGCCCAGTTTGCGGCAGGCGCCTGCGTGGCCGATGTCATTGTCCATCTCGGGCTGGAAGGCAAGCGTATTGCCGTCGAGCGCAATCAGGAAATTGTTCCCAAAAGCCAGCATGCCGCCACCCTGCTTTGCAGTGGCGACGCCATCGAAATCGTGCACGCGATCGGCGGCGGCTAACCTCCGGAGACTCCTTATGTCAGATTCACCTTTGCCCGGCAGCGCTGTGTCAGCCAGTTCTGTTGCGGATGGCACTTATGCAGACAGCCCGCTGCGGATTGCCGGCGTCGATTATCATTCACGCCTGCTGGTCGGCACCGGCAAATACAAGGATCTCGAGGAAACCCGTTTGGCCATTGAAGCCAGCGGCGCGCAGATCGTAACGGTCGCCGTAAGACGCACCAACATTGGTCAGAACCCGGGCGAGCCCAACCTGCTCGAGGTGATTCCGCCCGAGAAATACACCATTTTGCCCAATACCGCCGGCTGCTATACCGCCGATGATGCAGTGCGCACTTGCCGATTGGCGCGCGAGTTGCTTGATGGCCACAGCCTGGTCAAACTCGAAGTGCTGGGGGACGAGAAAACCCTTTTCCCCAATATCGTGCACACCCTCAAAGCCGCCGAGACCCTGATCAAGGATGGCTTTCAGGTGATGGTCTACACCTCTGATGATCCGATTGTGGCCAAGGAACTGGAAGCCATGGGCTGCGTCGCTGTCATGCCGCTGGCCGCACCTATTGGCAGCGGTTTGGGCATTCGCAACCCCTACAATCTCATGTTGATTCTTGAGGACGCCAAAGTGCCCATCATTGTGGACGCCGGCGTCGGCACCGCCTCAGACGCGGCCATCGCGATGGAAATGGGCTGCCACGGTGTGCTCATGAACACCGCGATCGCCAAAGCCCGCAACCCCGTGCTGATGGCCAGCGCCATGCGCAAAGGCATTGAAGCAGGGCGCGAAGCCTACCTGGCCGGCCGTATGCCGAGAAAACTCTACGCCAGCGCCTCATCGCCCATCGAAGGCCTGTTTTTCTGACGAGACGCTCAATCACGATGACCACTCCAACCGAACACGAGGATGCGCCGGAATCGGCCGCATCCTCCATTGACAGCCAGACGCCCACCCACCGGGAGCCACCCACAGACCGCCCGTTACGCACGATCAAGAGTTTCGTGCGACGCCAGGGGCGTTTGACCCCCGGCCAGGAAAAAGGCTTTGAACACTACAGCGAGCGTTATCTGCTGGAAGTTGCCAGCGGCCGCATTCATCCTGCTACGGTTTTTGGCCGCACAGCGCCATTGATCCTTGAAATCGGCATCGGAAACGGCGACACCCTGCTGCATCTCGCCGAACGCGATCGTGAGCATGACCACATTGGCGTTGAAGTCCACCGACCTGGCGTAGGCCGCGTCATGGGCGAAGCCGGCAAGCGCGAACTGACCAACATGCGCGTCTATGGCGAAGATGCCATCGAAGTGCTCAAGCAGTGTATTCCCGATGAAAGCCTCGACGGTGTGTTACTGTTTTTCCCCGACCCGTGGCACAAGAAAAAACACAACAAACGCCGCATCGTACAGCCAGAATTCGCCGAATTGATCCGCAGTAAACTGAAACCCGGTGGTTATCTTCACATGGCCACCGACTGGGAGGCTTACGCGTTGCACATGATGGAAATATTGAGTGCTGCGCCCGGATTTACCAATCAGGCAGGCGAGGGCCAATACACGCCGCGCCCTGAAGGCAGTCGCCCGTTTACCCGCTTCGAGAAGCGTGGCGAGCGGCTGGGGCATGGGAGTTGGGATTTGATTTTTGTGAAAAATCTCTGACCTGTAAGGTGGGTGTTAAAATCTCTATTGCCGGATGAATAACAATAAGGTGGCAAATGAAAAGACAGATGCGTCATTCTCTCCTTACGCTCGGATGTGTATTCGTTATGGGAATGGCGACACCTCCCGCCACACTGGCCCTGCCATCTCCCTTGATCACGGACCCCGCTCTCGCCGCCCCTGATCTCGGCCGTGATTGGTATACGCTACCCACACCGCATTTCAACATCCACTACGAAGCCGAACACGCCCAATTTGCCACCCGCCTCGCCGCCATTGCCGAACGCGTCCACAACACACTGGCACCCCGCGCCGGCTATGCACCGGATGGCATGACCGAAATCGTCATTAACGACAGTATCGACATCTCGAACGGTGCGGCGACGGTGCTGCCGTATCGCCAGTTTTTCATTTACATGACGCCACCCAATAGTGGTGAACTGCTCGATGATGCTGATTGGGTTGAGATGGTGTTCACGCATGAATACATGCATGTTCTTCACATGGATCAGGCGGCCGGGTTTCCGGGAGGTGTGCGCAAGGTGCTGGGGCGATGGTTTTTCACCTTTCCGCAGATTTTCAATCCGTCGTGGGTAACCGAGGGCTATGCGGTCTGGGCAGAGACTGATGTGGACAAAGAGATCGGGCGCGGACAGTCAGCGTTATATGACGGCATGATGCGGGCCGAAGTGATGAACGGCCTGAAAGGTTTGTCGTCGTTGAGTTTCCACGGTTATAGCGGGACGGATTGGCCTTATGGTCAGTCGTATCTGTACGGAATTTATTTCTTCCAGTTCGTCGAGGCGACCTGGGGCAAGGACAAGGTGCGCGAGTTTATCGCGGCATGGAACCGCAATATCATTCCGTTCCGCATGGATGGGCGGGCGTATCAGGTGTTCGGGATGAATGCCGAGACCTTGCATGCCCGTTATGGGGATTGGTTGAAGCAACGATTTGAGCCAGAGATTGAGCGGATTCGTGCGCAGCAACGATTGGCCACGCAGGTGCTGGCGGGGGATGGTCACCGTGAAAATATCCGCGCGGACGGTAGTGGTGGTGTTTATTTTTACGAAAGCAACGGCCGGAGTGCGCCTGTCATTCGACACCAGAAGGCAGATGGCAGCATTGAAGCGCTTGTACAAGCGCCCACGCTGCAGCAATTCGATGTGCACCCGACGGCGGGCGTGGTGATGAGTGCGTTGCGCATCTGTGACAATACCAGCGCCTATGGCGATCTATATCGCCTCGTGGAGGGTGATTGGGAGGCTATCACTGAATGCGGTCGTTATATCAGCGGTTACTGGTCACCGGCCGGTGATCGCCTTGCTGCTGTAGCCGTTGAAGGCGGCCGTCACCGGCTTGAGTTGCTGTCATCTGACGGGAAACGCTTGCAGTTGGTGTACGAGGCGCCACTCGGTGAAACGCTGGGAGAGGTGGACTGGCATCCACAAGGCAGCGAACTTGTCGTCGCTCGCAAACCCATGGGAGAGCGCTGGGGGCTTTATCGGTTCACGTTGGCGTCCGGGGAGTGGCAGCGCTTGCCCGTTGACGACAGATTACTGCAGTCGCCGCGCTATAGCCCGGCAGGTGATGCGATTTATTTCATTGGCGATCGTCAGCATGCGTTGAATGTCGAACGTTACGATTTTGGCTCCGGACGCGTGGATGTGCTGGGCCAGACACTCACAGCGGTGACCGGCCTGGATGTTGCCGCAGATCGACTGGCCTTGCTGGAATATGATGCGAAGGGGATTGCGGTCGGCTGGTTGCCAATGTCACCGCCCATGACGCAAGATGTGTCCCCCGATGCGACGGGAATAACGACCACCGAGAGTGTTCAGGCCCCTTTCACGCCGCCCATCAATGCGTCTGCTTTCACTCTGGGCAACGCACAGCCGTACGAGCCATGGCCGACGCTGGCGCCGACGTCCTGGATTGCCCTGCTGGGTTCCGACGGCGAGGAAAATACCTGGGTTCAACTGATGAGCTCCGGTAGCGACGTGTTGGGCTACCATGCCTGGCAGCTGGCGCCACGTCTCTATCTGGATCAAAGCACCCTGGGGGGTGATCTGGCCTATGTCTTCCATCGTCGTCTCGCGCTGCTGGGTTCGCGTATCGTCACCACAGAGGAAGAATACGAGGATGACATCCCCGACCTGCTGGAAGTCGAAGACCGTACCCAGCTTGTGTGGATGCAGCCGATCAACAATTATGATGCGGCTTGGCAGCTCAACCTCGGCGTTGCTCAGGAAAGCGTCGATTTCTGGCGTGATCATGATGTCATTCAGGAAGCCTACGACGCCAATCTTGGCGGGCTCTCGCTGATGGTGGATTCCACCGACTTCTACCGCCAGTCGATCAGTCCCGAAGATGGCCGCCGCATCAAGCTGACCACAGAAAAATACGATGCGCTGGGTGGCGGGCTGTATCGTGGCAACAGCTATGCCCTCGACTGGAACGAATTCATCACTACGTGGCCCAATCAGGTGCTGGCCCTGCGCTGGGTGGAAGCGCGCGCCGATGACGAAGCGCGGCCTTTCGAATTGGGCGGCAATCATGACAGTTTCGAGACGTTGGCCGGTTTGATCGGTTTTGGCAAAACCCACTACGCATTGCGTGGTTATGACACCGGAATCGATGTGCTTGCCGGCGACAACCTGCGCCTGCAGACGCTGGAGTACCGGCTGCCAGTTGCCCGTATCTTTGATGGTTTCATGGCGCCACCGATCGGTATAGGGAAAATCGCTGCCACGGTATTCTACGACCGTGGCTCGGCCTGGAACGACGAGGCTGAGCGGCGCTATTATGCCGGTGCGGGAGCGGAGCTCAGCACCGACATTCTGCTCGGCTACAATCTGATGTCGCTGGATGTGACCGTCGGTGCAGCCACCGGCCTGGATGATGAGCTGGGAACCAACGAGGTTTACGTTCGATTGGGTGCGGCATTTTGACGCCATTCTTCCATCTTTGAAAAAGGAGTGTTTCCGTGAAGCGCTGGTTGGTTTTGGCTTTTTTGGCGGTGATGAGCGGTTGTGTCGGTAAGCCGGCGAACGTAGAACCCGTATCGAATTTTCAACTCGATCGCTATCTGGGGCGCTGGTATGAAGTGGCGCGCTTGGATCACTCGTTCGAACGTGGTTTGAGCAAGGTATCGGCGGAGTACAGCCTGCGTGACGATGGCGGTGTTCGTGTCATCAATCGCGGTTACGATGCAGAAAAAGGCGAATGGAAGGAGGCGGAAGGCAAAGCCTATTTCGTGCAGACGCCAGACACCGGATATTTGAAAGTGTCATTTTTCGGGCCGTTTTATGGCTCGTATGTCGTGTTCGCACTCGATCAGCAGCATTATCAGTACACCATGATCAGCGGGCCAGACACGGATTATCTGTGGATACTCGCGCGGCAACCTGTGCTGGATGACGCGGTGAAAATGGCGTTGATCGAGAAAGCAAAAAGCCTGGGGTTTGCGACGGATCAGCTGATATTTGTGAAGCATGATTGAGCTTCGGGGCGGGTCCTATTCTGCATCATTCCCCCCGCGCGCTGTATTCCCCCATCAAAAACACCTGCTGCTTCACATTTTTCAGTTCGTAACGTCGGGAGCCAGAGGCGCGGGGTGCGCTGCGAAATACATACATTGATGACGAGGGCAGAGGCACCGGCCGCGCAAAACGCGCACTGATACGTTGTATGGTCGCATCGGTGGGCTCTCTTGCCTGCAATGCCGCCCAGCTCAGCGACAGGCTGGCGAAGCCGTGCAACACCTTCTGCTTGAAAGGTGAATTCTTGGCCACCAGGTCAGCCCAGTGCACCGGATTGAAATCGCCGGTCAGCAACGCAAAACGCAAGCCATCATATTCATCGACGGCCCATGCGCCCGCCGTTTCCCAATGGCGTTCAACGCCTGCCTTGTCGAGGGAGGGTTCGGGCAAGGCTTGCCGGGGCAGCATGCAATGTATCATTGCTTCGATGGCGCGATCATTGCGGCGGGTGCGTGTGATGACCTTCACCGACAGTGTCGTGCGCGTCGGGTTCTCGTTGACGCTGACCAGCTCTCCTGACAGTAATAGTTTTTCGCCTGGCAACAAACTGCCATTAATCTTGATATCGCAACCGAGATTCACCAGATTGGCAAGCCCGTACTGGTTGTGCATCAAAACGCGCATGGCAAGCGGCACGCTCCATTGCGAGAACATGTGAGCAGGAACCAGCGTCGTACTTTGTTGATGCTCCGGTACGTGTGCCCAATGCAAATAACTTTCAATGAGAGGGGCGCGGGGGGCCTCCATTTCATCGTTGAGCCAGATGTCATTTGTACGTGAGTTCCATTTTTTGGCAAACGGAATGGCTTTGGCGACGCTTGTCTGTGCAAGCGCTGCCAGATGTTGGCGCTGTTCGAGCGCTAATGAAAATGGAATGGGCTTGTTTTGCATGAGCAGGCGTCCTCAGTCGATGCAAACGGCAGAGCCCAACATCATAGCGCTTAAAATTTGGTAGAGGGTTGAAATGCAAT
>JBPOHS010000230.1:0-5029 GCA_052035295.1 Pseudomonadota bacterium | reverse complement strand
ACCGACGCGATGAGAATATGCCCCATCGCATCGGGAACCCGCGCCGACAAAATCGCCGCATACAATCCCATGACCGTTCCCGCGACATTGGCCATTCCCCCTGTCATGATCACGAACAGTTCCGCTTCGCTCATGGCACGCAAATACGGACGCACGAGCAGCGGAGACTCGACCATGCCCACGAAAATATTGGCCGCGCTGCTGAAACTCACGGCCCCGCCCAGCTTGAAGGACTTCTGCAGGATGCACGATAGACCTTGCACGACCCACCGCAGGATTCCCCAGTGCCACAACAGGGCCGACAGCACACTGAACACCAACACAATGGGCAAGGCACGGAACGCCAGCACAAAATTATTGGCCGGCTGTGTCACGGCGAAGGGTTCCGGGCCACCACCAAGATAGCCAAACACCAGCGAGGTGCCCGCCAGTGTGGCGTTATTGATGGCAACGACACCGTCATTGAGCAGCGCCAGAAGCTCCCTGAATAGCGGAAAATGGAAAAACACCAGCGCCACCGCAAATTGCATCGACAATCCCAGAGCGATCAATCGCCATTGCGGGCGCGTATGCTGTTGCCTGAACAAATGGCTGATGGCGATCAGCGCAACAATGCCGAAAATGCTTTGCAAAGTGGAGGACATGGCGAAATACAATTGAAGATGAACAAGGATTGACCGTGATGGTCGCATATTCACGCCGTTTTCGCCATCCGCGTACAGACCTTCCCCACTGCCCCGTCGTTATTCCGATATAGCAATACCCGCGCTTCTGACACTGGCCCTCCTGACACCGTGCATGGCAAACACCAGATATGCTTTACTTGCTGGATTGCTTTTCGTTTTGTTTCAAGGACCGCCCATGTTCACCCGGCGTTATCGACACCCACGACCCCGCTCCCTGACCCGGCGCCAACTGCTGCGCGCCGGCGCCGGTGCCTCGATTGGCCACGCACTGACAGGAGGCGCGTTATTGGGGGCCAATGCTTCGGCCCATGCATCAACGACAGCATCGACCAGTCATGACGCGACCAGTGGCCCCGTTCCCGCTCAAACGGGAGCCCCAACGACGCACCCCTCATCGGCACGTCCCCCATCCGCCGCCAGGGAAGACAACCTCAACGAAACGTTTCCATTGGGCGTCGCCTCCGCCGATCCCACGACCACCGGCATGGTGTTCTGGACGCATCTGTCACGCCCCCACCAACAGGCGGGCGAACCCCTGCTGCTGGAAGTCGCCGAAGACGACCGCTTCGACACCCTGACGCTAACACAAACCCTGAGCGGCGGCACATGGCTCGAATGCGATGGATGCGCCACCGTGATCATTGAAAACGGCCTGCAACCTGATCGTTACTACTGGTACCGTTTTCAACATGCCGGAAAATTCAGCCGCACGGGGCGCTGCCGCACGCTTCCCGAGGCATCGGTAAGCGTCAAACCGTTGCGCATTGGCGTCGTCAATTGCCAGGAATTTTCCAACGGTTATTACGGCGCGTACCGGCATCTGGCCAACGAGGAAAACCTCGCGTTCATACTGCATCTCGGCGACAGCATCTACGAACGTATTGCTGGCAAGGCGTATTTGCAACATCCCCATTTGGGGCGCAACCTGGCCCTGCCCAGTGGCGGCGACATTGCAGTCGACCTGGCCGATTATCGCGCCCTTTACCGCCAGTATCGCTCCGATCCGGATTACCAGCGAGCCTTGGCAATGCACACATTCGTCTTTCAACTCGACGATCACGAAGTTACCAACAACACCTACTGGGATGCCACGCAGGACGTCATGGGCGTCGCTGATCATCCTTTCGGTGATGTCACCCAGTATCCGGACAGTGTGGACCGCCTGCGCCAATTGCGGGAGGATGCCCTGCGCGCCTGGTCGGAATACATGCCCTCGCGGCTGCAGTGTGACACTTCTGCCGCAAGGCCAACGTTATACCGGCGCATGAGGGTGGGCGATGTCTCGCTGCTGCTGATGGACAGTCGCTCGTACCGCAGCCGCCCGCCCTGCAAGAAAACCATGTTGCCCCTGGGCTGTCACGACTACGAGCAAACCGGGTTGACCCTGCTGGGTGCCGAACAACGCGACTGGTTAGTGGCGCAATTGCATGACCCGACGCCACGCTGGACCGTGCTGGCCAGCCAGGTGGCGCTGTCGCGCATTGCCGTCGGAAACCCGCGGGCACCGCTTGGCGTCGCCAATACCGACGCATGGGACGGTTACGCCCACGAGCGCGAGGCGCTGATGAAAGCCGTAAATTCGACGCAGCAGGGTCGCTTCGTGGTGCTCAGCGGGGACATGCATGCTTCATTGGTGGGCATGTTGCAAGCCGGGGAACTTGCCCCCTCACTGCCTGATCCCGAACAGGTCATGGGCATCGAATTCATGTCACCGCCGATCAGTTCACCCGCGACGATTGACCTGCTGTTTCCACGTCTGCGAACACACCCCTTCCTGCGCAAGCTCTCTGCCGATCTACTGGAAGCCGGCTTCGGATGGATGAATCCACAATTGCCCTACATCAGCATTCAGACCCACGGGTACAGCGTTATCAGTCTGGATGAAAACGGTTGTTATTGGCAGGCAAAGGTCGTGGATATAGACGTGCCATCCGCGCAGTCGTCACTGCGGGTGGCTGCTGAATTTCATTATGCCCCCGGCGCCTGATCAGGCGCCAAAACGATCCTCGCGGAATGCACGCTGAATGTCTTCCACCTCGTCGGGATGATTGACCAGTGCATCGACACAGGCTGCATCGTATTTGACGCCCGCGAGGCTGCGCAGGTGGGCGAACGCTTCTTCGATGGTCCACGGTTGTTTATAGGGGCGTCGACTGGTCAGCGCATCGAACACGTCGGCAACCGTAACGATGCGTGCTTCCAGCGGAATGCTCTCCCCCGCCAGACGATCCGGATAGCCACTGCCATCGAAGGCTTCATGATGATGCATGGCAATGTTGCGTAGCACGTTGACATGCGAAATGCCGCGCAGACCATAATTTTCCAGTAATTTATCGATCAGTCGGCGGCCTTCCTCGGCATGGGTTTTCATGATTGAAAACTCATCTTCGGTGAGTTTGCCAGCCTTCAATAAAATCCGGTCAGGAATGGTCAATTTGCCCAGATCGTGCAGCGGCGCAAACAAGTAAACGTGCTCGACATAGTCATCTGACAAGCCATTTTCCTTGGCCACGAACTTTGCAATCAGTCGCGCATATCGCGACATCCGCTCCAGATGAAAACCGGTTTCGGGATCGCGGGAATGGGTGAGTTCGAGCGCGGATTTGACTGTTGCCATCAAGGTGCGCACATTGGAGCGCTCGTTATACACCAGCAGAATGATCATGTGCGCCAGCACATCCAGCTCTGACAATGCGCGATCATCAAACACGTCGGTTTGTTCGGAATTGAAAAACAGGAAGCCGAAAAATTTGCCTTCCCAGATCATGGGAACGGTATAACTGGAGCGATACCCGGCCGAATAAATCAATTGGGCATGGGCATGGGTACTCTCGTTGAAAATCGAAAGATCGTTCACCACACGGGATTGCCGACTTGCCACGACTTCCGCCAGGGATTGGCAGTCGGACAACTTTGCCTGATAGTGGGTAAGCGGGCTGTCGACCTTGCTGCTGTAGGCGAACGTACGCAGCAAATCAGTGGCCGGATCGTAAAGCGCGACGGCCACCCTTGAGATAAAGGGCAAATGGCCCAGCATGAGATAATGAATCAATCTCAGTTTGCCAACGACCGTATCGGCGTCATCCAGGTAAATCCACGGATCATCATGCTTCAGTAAAGACATGCTTTTATCCCCCAGTCATGGACTTGAAAGTATAGCAATGAAAAACTGCTGGCGAGTGCGGACAATCGGGTATCATCGGTGCTCGTACGTCCAACGTTTTTTCAGGAAAGTCACGATGCCAAAATTGCGTTCCCTGGCAATGGGTTGTCTGCTGTCATTTAATGGTCTGCTGTTGCTCGGCACATTGCCTGCTGCGTCCCATGCCGCCGAACCGGCCAATGCCGCACCTGCAGCATCGACACCTGCAAGCCCGTCCGCTTCAACCCCGCCGCCCGCATCTCCAACATCAACAACCGCGTCGGCAGCAACATCCAACGCCACCCCGGAATTCACCTGGGACGACCTGATTCCACCCGACTACCGCCCGGAAGCCGTGATGGGGCAGATCGACGTCAGCTCGATGCAGGACGGTGACCCCAAGGCAGTTGCCGCCATGGACAAGCTGCGCGCACTCTGGAAGGAAGCCCCCGTGGTGAAAGAGCTCGATGGCCGCAAGATCAAGTTGGGCGGGTTTGCTGTACCGCTCGATGGCGATGGCAAGATCACGACGGAATTCCTGCTGGTACCCTATTACGGCGCCTGCATCCACGTCCCCCCGCCGCCGGCCAACCAGGCCATACTCATCACGCTCGACAAGCCGCAAGACATCATCAAGCAACCCTTTGATGCCGTCTGGGTGGAAGGCGTGATCAAGATCGAGCGTTTCAGCAATGATCTGGCGGATGCCGGCTATGCCATGAAAAATGCTGTCGTCACGCCTTACGAAGAATGAGTGAGGCAGCGCCATCCCCGGTCACGGATGTCGTCTCGCGTTGGGTGGTCTACGTGCTGCGGTGTGCTGACGGCAGTCTCTACACCGGCATTACCACCCAGCTCGACAGGCGCTTGCGGGAACACAACGACTCCCCCAAGGGGGCTCGTTATACGCGCCATCGTCGACCGGTCTTGCTGGTTTACAGCGAAAGGCACCCTTCCCGCTCGGCCGCAAGCAAACGCGAAGCGGCCATCAAGAAATTGTCACGACGCGACAAAGAAGCATTGCTCGCCGCTGACGACCAGAGCGACTGCCGGAAATGACGCGACATCAGTTTGCCACGCGCATCCGCTAAACTGCGTCCTTCAATGATCATTTTGGTATCAGCATGCAAGCACCCGCGTTGGCAGACCGGCATCCCCTGGCGATTTTTCTTGTCTTCCTGAAACTCGGGTTGACCTCGTT
>JBPOHS010000204.1:0-5973 GCA_052035295.1 Pseudomonadota bacterium | reverse complement strand
CAACGTTTGAGCATTTTCTTTTCCGGCAAGCCCCTGATTCAGGGGCTTCGCTGTTCTCACGTCAGCGTATTCCCTATACACTAAAGGAATAAGGAACCCCGAATTCCATGCTGACGACCGACGCACTTACCGAAAAACTTGAATATCTGGATCCCGGACAGGTCGAACAGATCCGGAATGCCTACTCTTTTGCCGAAAAAGCCCATGAAGGCCAATACCGGCGCACCGGTGACCCCTACATTGCCCACCCGCTCGCCGTCGGCCTGATCCTCGCCGGCATGCACATGGATGCGCCCAGCATCATGGCCGGGTTGCTGCATGACGTCATCGAAGATACCCACGTCTCCAAAGAAGCCATTGCCAAACAGTTTGGCGAAACTGTCGCCGATCTGGTCGATGGCGTGAGCAAGATCGGCGCCATCAAATTCGAATCCAAGGCCGAAGCCCAGGCAGAAAACTTCCGCAAGATGATGCTGGCGATGACCAAGGACATCCGGGTGATCCTGGTCAAGTTGGCCGATCGGTTGCACAACATGCGTACGCTGGGGGTTCTGCACCCGCAAAAACGCCGCCGCATTGCCACCGAAACCCTCGAAATTTATGCGCCAATTGCCAATCGTCTTGGCATGAACGATGTGCGGATCGAGCTCGAAGACCTCGGATTCCAGCAGCTCTACCCCATGCGGGCCACCCGCATCAAGAAAGCCATCATCAAGGCACGCGGCAACCGCAAGGACATGATGGGCAACATCCAGAGTGCCATCGTGGGTGCTCTGGGTAACAGCCAGATCACGGCCCGTGTCATTGGCCGCGAAAAACATCTCTACAGCATTTACCAGAAGATGAAGACCCAGCGGAAACCGTTCAACGAGATCATGGACGTGTATGGGTTTCGCATCATTGTCGACTGTATCGACAGCTGTTACCGCACCCTGGGCGTTGTGCACAATCTGCATAAGCCGATTCCCGGGCGCTTCAAGGATTACATCGCTATCCCCAAGTCCAATGGCTATCAGTCCCTGCACACCACACTGAAAGGCCAGAATGGCGTGCCGATCGAAATCCAGATCCGCACCGAAGAAATGGAAGACATGGCCAACAGCGGGATTGCTTCGCACTGGCTGTACAAATCGGATAACGACGACCCTGCAGGCGGCGCCCAGAACCGTGCCAAAGAGTGGCTGAAAGGCCTGGTCGAAATGCAGCAACGGGCAGGCACCTCGCTCGAATTCATCGAGAACGTGAAGATCGACCTGTTCCCTGACGAAGTCTATGTCTTTACGCCCAAGGGGCGCATTCTCGAACTGCCTGCCGGCGCTACGCCGGTGGATTTTGCCTACGCGGTTCACACCGATGTGGGTAACGCCTGCGTTGCAGCGCGTATCGACCACCGGCTGGTGCCGCTGTCAACGGCGATCCAGAGTGGCCAGACCATCCAGATCATCACGGCGCCTGGCGCACGCCCCAACCCTGCGTGGCTGAGCTTCGTCACCACGGCCAAGGCCCGCGCCAACATTCGTCATTTCCTGAAAACGCAGCGCCGCAGCGAGTCGGTCGAACTCGGCAAGCGACTGCTGGACAAGGCATTGGGGGCGTACGAACTCAGTCTCGACATCCTGCCCCAGGAGCGTGTTCGCAAGGCACTCGAAGAAGCCGGTTTTCAACAGCTGGATGACATGCTCGAAGACATCGGTCTCGGCAACCAGATGGCACAACTGGCCGCCCGGCGACTGCTGCCACCCGAAGGCGGTGGCCCCGACAGCAGCGATCAATCCCGCCCGTTGGTCATTCGCGGCACCGAAGGCCTGATCATCAATTTTGCGAAATGCTGCCGCCCGATTCCCGGCGATGCCATCGTCGGCCACCTCAGTGCCGGCAAAGGCATGATGGTGCACCGCGACAACTGCCGTAACATCACCCAGGAACAGAAACAGAACCCCGAGAAATGCCTGTCGGTGCAATGGGCCTCCGATGCCAAAGGCGAATTTTCGGTGGACCTCAAGGTTGAATTGGCAAACGAGCGTGGCATTCTGGCGATACTCGCCAATTCCCTGTCGGAAGTCGGGGCCAATATTGAAGTCATCAATCTCAAGGAGAAAGATGCACACATCAGTATCGTGAACCTGCGCCTGGGCGTCAGCGACCGTATCCATCTGGCGCGTATTTTCCGCCGCCTGCGTGCGATCAAGGCCGTCACCAAACTGGTGCGCGTGCGGCACTGAGACTTCCTGTTATCCACCTTTTTTCGGAGCACATCATGAGCGATCGTCAGGTTATTTCCACCGACAAGGCCCCCGCCGCCATCGGCACGTATTCGCAGGCCATCAAGGTTGGCACGACCGTTTATCTGTCGGGCCAGATTCCGCTGGTACCTTCCACCATGCAGATGATCGAAGGTCCGATCGATGCGCAGATCGAGCAGGTGTTCGAGAACCTGAAGGCCGTGGCCGAAGCCGCTGGTGGATCGCTCGCACATGTGGCGAAGCTGAATGTATTCCTGACCGACCTGGGCAATTTTGCCCGTGTCAATGAAATCATGGCCCGCTATTTCCAGGCACCCTATCCGGCACGCGCGGCCATCGGTGTTGCCTCGCTGCCACGTGGCGCCGCCGTCGAGATGGATGCCATTCTGGCGCTCTGAGTCTCGCGATTCGACAGGGTGAAACGCTGTCTTCACCCTGTTTTCACTGCGTTCCCCTGCCTTGCCATTTAGACCCCCTGCCACCCGCTATTGCGCACTCTTCCCAAAGGTTTGTGAGCTTTTTCGCTTTTGCATGAACCAGGGTTCCACTTCATGCATTTATGAATTAGGATTCCTGTTTCAATGGACAGGAAACACACACGCCACATGGAGGAGGATTTCCCATGGCTCGCCACGCGCGCATCGAAATTCCCGGCGGCTGGTATTACATCAGCAATCAGGGGCCGCTTCGCAAAGCATTATTCCGCAATGATGCCGACCGCCAATTTTTCATTTCACTGCTTGCCGATGCGCATCGTCGTTATCGCGTGCAGACGCATGCGTTTTGCCTGCTGAAAAACGGTTATCACCTGTTGCTGCAAACGCCCGAGGCCAACCTGCAGCGCGTCATGCGCCACATCAACGCACTGTACACGCAGTATTACAACCGCGAATACCGGCAGGAAGGCTCGCTGTTCACTACGCGCTACCGTTCCCTGCTGATCGATGGCAGCCAGCTGGCGTTGCCGCTCACGCGCCATTTGCATCGATTACCGGTGATCACCGGCGAAAGCGATGACCTGTTCAATTTCGAAGGCAGCAGTTGCCGCTATTACATTCGTCGCGCCAGCCTGCCCACCTGGTTCGCCACCAGCAGCGCCGAACCACTGAAAGCCCTTTACAAGCGAGCGCCCTACCAAAGCTACCTGGCAGAACCGGCGAGCGAGTCGCTCGATCATTTCCTGCAGCAGCATCGCTCCGGCACCGTGGCCGGCAGCGCACAGTTCGTGAAAAGCATGCGCAAGGCTGGTGATCGCAAACACCCCGTACGCAATCGTCGGGAGCGCCCGCTTTTCAAGGAAATCGTTGAAAAAACCGCACGCCATTTCAACGTTCCAGCCAACAAGGTCATGATCTCGACCCGTGGCCGAGGCGTGGAAACCCCTGCCCGTTCGGTAGCCATGTACCTCTGCCAGGAACTGGGCGGCATGACCCTGCAGGAAATTGCCGATCATTTCGAACTGGCCGGTTATGCAAGTGCTGGCTCCACCATCCGCAATGTGCGCCATCGTCTCAAAGAAGATCAGCACCTCAACAAGGACGTTATCAGGCTGCAAGCTACCCTGCAGTCAAAATAACGTCAGTTGACTCGCATCGCCCGGCCTGATGAACAGGTCGGTGCGAAGCGCCTGCCGGCTTTCAGTTGGCAGGCCCAGCGACCGACATTTCTGCGCAAAACGCTGGCTGATCAAGCGCGAATAAATCCCCTCCCCCGTCATCCGCACGCCGAAACGACTGTCATTGGTGGCACCGTTACGCAAATCGCGGATTCTTGCCATGACGCGCTGCTTGCGCTGAGGAAAATGCTGTTCCAGCCAATCCTCGAACAAGCCGCTGACTTCCAGAGGCAGACGCAGCATCATCCAGTTGGCCGCTTCGGCGCCCGCCGCGTGGGCAGCCTCAAGAATGGCCTCGATTTCATGGTCATTGATGAAAGGAATTACCGGTGCCAGCAGGATCCCGGTGGGAACACCTGCCGCCGTCAGTTCGCGCACGGCGCGCAAGCGAGCGGCCGGGCCAGCGGCGCGGGGTTCCAGCGTGGACTTGATACTGTTGTCGAGACTGGTAAGACTGATGCGAACGCTGCAGAGCTGCTGTTCCGCCAGGGCCGACAGCAGATCGAGATCGCGCAGTACCAGGCTGCTCTTGGTGATCAGACTGACCGGGTGCCGGTATTCGAGAAAAATGGCGAGCAATTGGCGGGTGAGCTGCCATTCCTTTTCAATCGGTTGGTAGGCGTCCGTATTGATGCCCAGCGCAATGACTGAAGGCTGGTAACGCTTGCTCTCAAAGGCGGCACGCAACAAGGCAGGCGCATTCGGCTTGGCAAACAAACGGGTCTCGAAATCGAGACCCGGCGACAAATCCCAATACGCGTGCGATGGTCGGGCAAAACAGTAAATACAGCCATGTTCGCAACCCCGGTAAGGATTGACTGACGTGTCGAAGGGGACATCGGGCGAGGTGTTGCGACTGAGGATGCTGCGCGCCTGTTCGGCAATCACCGACGTGGCGATGCGGTTTGGCACGTCGTCGTCAACCCAGGGATCGGCGGGTTCAAGCGCAATCCGCAAAGGAGCGTAGCGATTATGGGGGTTGGTCGACGTACCGCGAGAGCGCATGGAAAACACACCACAACACTGTTATTATATACAGCATTGTGGCAGACTGGGATTCCCGGTGCAAGCTATGGTGTGGATAGCGGCCCTTGTGTGGATAGCGGGCCTGGTGTGGAGAGTCGCCCTGGTGTGGAGAGCCGCCTTATCATGTCGGCGTATCCCTCACGATAGCCTGGATAGCGCAGCACATATCCGCTCTGCGTCAGTCGCGTGTTGCGCAGGCGTTTGTTCTGGTCATCCGTTCCGGCTTTTTCGGCAGGCGGGGGCAAGTCGAGCAGCTCGTTCACCGCGCACATGACATCCCATTCAGTCGCGGGAACATCGTCGGTGCCGAGGTACAGATCATGCAACGGCAATCCTGCATGGCATTGCCTGAACAGATGGGCAACGAAACCGACCGCATCATCGCGGTGAATACGATTGGTCCATGCCGGTGGGTGGCGAACCGCCGCTTGCTGGCTGCGGGCACGTTCGATCAGACGATGGCGACCGGGGCCATAAATGCCGGAAAGACGCACGACCGTGGCGGGCAAACCGCTGTGTTGCACCAGCGTTTCACCGTCCAGCAGCGCCTTGCCCGAAAAACCCTGGGGAATGGCGGCGGTGGTTTCATCCACCCATTCGCCCTGGGTCTGATGATAAACGCCCGTGCTGGAGACCAGAATGAAACGGCGCAACGGTGCCGGAAGCACCGACAACACCTGGCGCACGCCGTCAACGTAAGCCGCTTGATATGCCGCTTCGGTACGTTGTGAAGGGGTCACGGTATAAACGACAAAATCTGGCGCAGGCAGTGCTTTCAATCCCTCGGGATTTGCCAGCACGTCGAGCGCGACCTGTGGAAAGGGCGACTCGGCGGCAGGATGGCGACGCACGCCAATGACGGTCCAGCCGTCGGCAGCCAACGTAGCGCCGATGCCCGTGCCCAGATCGCCACAACCGATACACCAGAGCGTTGCCATTGTTGACCTCCCAGGGTTTCAGCGGCAGTGTCGACAGAAAGGGATGCACGCTGCCGTGTCGTGGTGTTTTCGGCAGCTCGGTGGCATCATAACCAGTCACCTGAAACACGCAACAAAAAAACGTCGACCATGACCCTGACCGAACTGCGAT
>JBPOHS010000075.1:0-99278 GCA_052035295.1 Pseudomonadota bacterium | reverse complement strand
TCTCGATGATCACACACTGGCGGGCCAGTGATTCCACTTCCTCGTCAGAGATACAAAAGCGGGCACGCTCTTCTTTCTCGACTTCCACCGTAGAGACCAGCTTGCCGCCCTCTTTGGCATAGATCATTTTGATCGCCTTGCTGCCGAGGTTGCGACGCAGGATCGACGTGCGACCAGCGGCCAGGGTCGGCTTGTGCACGTAGAATTCGTCCGGATTGACCTGGCCCTGCACGACCGTTTCGCCCAGACCGTAAGACGCGGTGATGAATACCACGTCGCGAAATCCCGATTCGGTATCGAGCGAGAACATGACACCGCTGGAACCGGTTTCGCTACGCACCATGCGTTGCACGCCCGCCGACAAAGCGACATGTTTGTGATCAAAACCCTGGTGCACGCGATAGGCAATGGCGCGATCATTGAAAAGCGAGGCGAAGACTTCGTGCGTTGCCTTGACGACGGCGTTTGCGCCCCGCACGTTGAGAAAGGTTTCCTGCTGACCGGCAAAGGAAGCGTCCGGCAGGTCTTCGGCAGTGGCCGAGGAACGCACTGCCACAGCGATGTCTGGATGGTTGGCTTGCAGGGTGGCGTAAGCGTCGCGAATAGCGCGATCGAGCGCTGCCGGGAATGAGGTTTCCATGATCCATTCGCGGATTTGTCTGCCGGTGTCTGCCAGGGCAACGACGTTGTTCACGTCCAGCGCATCCAGCGCTTTGTAGATGCGCTCGTTGAGACCGCTTTGCTCAAGAAACTCCCGGTACGCGGAAGCCGTCGTGGCAAATCCATCGGGAACGGAAACACCCGCACCGCCGAGATTGCTGATCATTTCACCGAGGGACGCGTTCTTGCCGCCCACGAGATTGACATCCGTTTTTTTCAGATCGCGAAACCAAACGACGTAGTCTTTCAAGGTCGTTCTCCCTACCCTGCAAAGTATTGGAATATGTCTGCACTTTTGGTGCTTTCTTTTGTAACGCAAACACAAAGCGCGTGCGGTTGGACACTTTGCCTGTGCTCCCGGGGCAACCATTGGATTTCTCCGGTGCCTTCCGGGGTGCCTGACACAGCCTGCATCAGGTGTTGAACAGGGGTGTCGCGGCCGCTCAAGCTTACCGTATAAAGGCGGAAATTCTACTAGAGAAGTCAACAAATTACTCGTTCGAGCCACCATAACGCGCTAAATTAACCAGCATCTATCCACCGTGTGGCCGTAAACCTATGAAACCAAAGCGCACCGCCTTTTTTGTCTCTGATGGTACCGGGATTACTTCGGAAACTCTCGGTCACAGTCTGCTCGCCCAGTTTGAGAGTATAGACTTTGATCACATCACTATCCCGTATGTTGATACGGTCGAGAAGGCACATCGCGTCGTGGAGCGTATCAACAAGGCCGCCGAGGCCGAAGGCATTCGCCCACTGGTGTTCGACACCATTATTGATCGCCATATCCGTTCGATAGTGTCGGACTGCAAAGGTTTCACCATTGATGTGTTTGCCACCTATCTCGAACCACTGGAGCACGAGCTGGGAACGCCTTCGACCTATTCCGTCGGCAAGTCGCACGCCATTGTGGATCGCAAAAGTTACGAAATCCGTATCGACGCCGTGCACTTTGCGCTGGATAACGACGACGGTGCACGTACCCGCCATTACGACCAGGCCGATGTCATTCTGGTGGGAGTATCGCGTTCAGGAAAAACGCCCACTTGCCTGTATCTGGCGTTACAGTTCGGTATTCGCGCCGCCAATTATCCGTTGACCGAAGAAGATCTCGATGAACTCGAACTACCGAACGCACTGAAGGCGCATCGCAGCAAATTGTTCGGGCTGAGCATCGATCCGGAGCGGCTCACCGCCATTCGTAACGAACGCAAACCCAACAGCCGGTATTCCTCCTACAACCAATGTGTCGAAGAGGTCAGACATGCCGAAGCCCTGTATGCCCGCTTCGGTATCAATTACCTCAACAGCACCCATGCGTCTATCGAGGAAATATCAACGCGCATTCTTGAATCCGCAGGGCTGAAGCGAAAACTCGCGTGAGACCCACTACCCCGGATTTCCGTTGATGCTTTGTTCCCTTGCGTTGCCGCCCATTCCTGCCGTCGGACAGCGTCTGCAACGACTTGACGACAAACTTCAGGTGCGGCTGGAGGGTAGCGGCTGGCACGCAGGAATTCGTGCCTGCCATGCGGTCGGCCCTTCCCTGCAATTGGATTTTGACAACACTTCATCACCCTCGCTGTGGAATCGATGGCGCCAGCAACATGCGGGCATGCCGGTAATTTCCTGTAACGACCTTGTGGAGGGGCCTCTACCTGGCTGGTACGGTTATCTCGGCTACGAGGCAGGCAGATCCATGCCGGCCACCCACCAACAGGTGCTGCCGGTCGCGTCACTCGGCTTTTTCCCCTGTGTAGTGATCGAGCGCGATCATGGTCTGGAAATCCGTTATCTCGCAGACCATGCAGCACTGGCCAGGGAAATAACGGCTGTACTGCAGTCCCCGCCGCCGCCCCGGCAAGCGTTCAAACTGGCGTCCCCGTTCACAAGTGACACTGACGAAGACCGTTATCGTGCCGGCTTCGGCGCCATCATCGAGTACATCCGTGCCGGGGACTGCTACCAGGTCAATTTCGCCCAGCGCTTTTCGGCCCCGTACCATGGTCATCCGCTCACCGCCTATGAAGCCATTCAGTCCGCGATGAACAGCCCGTACAGTGGCTATATCCGTCATGCCTGTGGAAGCGTGCTCAGTTTTTCCCCCGAGCAGTTCGTCTCGTTGCAACAAGGAGAAATGAGGACATCCCCCATCAAGGGCACCCGTCCGCGCATGCCGACACCAGAACTGGATGAGCAGCAACGCCTGTTTCTGCAAAGTAGCGAAAAAGATCGCGCCGAAAATGTCATGATCGTCGACCTGCTGCGCAACGACCTGTCACGCGTGGCGGAGCTGGGTTCCGTCAGCGTACCCGTGTTGTTCCAGATCGAAAGTTTTGCGCATGTGCACCACATGATCAGCACTGTAACGGCAAGATTGCGGGGCGGGAACAACGCCATCGATGTGCTTGAGGCCTGTTTTCCCGGCGGCTCCATCACGGGCGCCCCCAAGCGTCGCGCCTGTGACATCATCACCGAGCTGGAAGCGTTCCCGCGATCGGCGTATTGCGGCAGCCTGATTTCCCTGGATGTCGCCGGCAACATGCAAAGCAATATTCTGATTCGCAGCGTGGTGGCAGAACAGGACACGCTCTATTGCTGGGGCGGCGGCGGAATTGTTGCGGATTCTGATTGTCGGCTCGAATACGAGGAGACGCTGCACAAGGTGGGGCGTTTGATGAAACTGTTTGAGGACTGTACCTGACTGGCTCAGGCAGCGACAACCCGGCGCGCGGAAACTACTCCGCGCGCCGCCACCCGGGTCAGGCGCGCAGGTTGCGCACCGAGGCCTTGATGAATTCCTGTTTCAGGTCGTCATAAGTATGAACCGCAGGGAATTGCGGGAATTCCTTGATGACGTTGTCCGGCGCATGGAAAAGAATACCGGCATCGGCCTCGGATAACATGGTGGTGTCATTATAGGAATCACCCGCGGCAATGACGCGGTAATTCAGGCTATGAAAGGCTTTGACACTGTGTCGTTTGGGATCCTTCTGGCGCAGCACGTAATTGACAATACGGCCCTTCTCGTCGGTTTCCAGCTTGTGACACAACAGCATGGGCCAGTCGAACTGCTTCATGAAAGGCGCGGCAAATTCGTAGTAGGTATCCGAGAGAATCGCGAACTGGAAGTTCTCTTTCAGCCAGGCGATGAATTCCAGCGCGCCGTCGAGCGGCTTCATGGTGGAAATGACTTCCTGGATTTCGTTCAGGCCAAGCTTGTGTTCATCGAGCAGCTTCAGACGATGCTTCATCAGCACGTCGTAATCCGGAATGTCGCGGGTGGTCAGCCTCAGCTCGTTGATGCCTGTTTTTTCAGCAAAGCTGATCCATATTTCTGGAATCAAAACCCCTTCCAGATCCAGACATGCGATTTCCACGAGCAACTCCCCGGCTGACTGATAAAAGTTGGGCAACTCTAGCGATGTTTGCCGTTTCTTGCAATGGGGCCGGCGGTGGCCTCGCAGCGTGGCAGCGGTTGCGAATGGATTTCATTCCGTAACGAAACTCACCTATTGGGGCCCCATCCGGTTTGTTAGACTCCGATCAACCCCCTCCGCCCGCGCATTTGAAACGGCAAGTGCACGTGCCAACTACCATCGGCTCAACGACATGGCCGGTTAAGGACGTCTACCCGTGAAAATTACACTGGTCAAAAAGGTGATGGCAGACGGAACCCCCTGCCGCAAATGTCGCGAAGTTGAAGCGCTCATGGAAAAGCACGAGCACAACACAAGAATCGATGAAGTCGTGGTCGCCGACGAAGCCAATCCCCTGAGTGCCGGCATGCTGCTGGCCGCCAAGTATCAGGTGGAACGTGCGCCTTTTTTCGTAGTGGAGTGGGATAACGGAAGGGTCGACATCTACACGGTCTATCTCAAGTTTGCCAAGGAGGTTTTGAACCTCCCGGACAGCGAACTCAAAAAGATGTTTACGGCACCTGCTTCTGACTGACAAGCTCAATAGGTGGGCAGCTCGATGTGGCTGAACAGCTCATCGAGCTCGGAACGTGTATGCCGGTCCACGGCCTCATCCACCACCGCCTTGGTCAGGTGCGGCGCGAACAACTCGATGAAATCGTACATGAATCCGCGCAGGAACGTCCCCTTGCGAAAACCGATCTTGGTGACGCTGGGCTCGAACAGATGCGAGGCGTCCAGAGCGACAAGATCCGGGTCATTATCCTGGCAGGCCATCTTGGCCACGATGCCTACGCCCAACCCCAAACGCACATAAGTTTTGATGACATCGGCATCGGCGGCCGTGAAGACCACTTTGGGTGACAGGCCCGCATTGAGGAAGGCATCGTCCAGCTTGGAACGACCGGTGAAGCCGAAGGTGTAAGTCACCAGCGGCTGACGCGCCAGATCTTCCAGCGTCAGTTGCGACACCTGGGTCAGTGGGTGATTCTTCGGCACCACGACAGCGCGGTTCCAGATGTAGCAAGGCATCATGATCAGGTCACCGAACAACTCCAGCGCTTCGGTAGCAATGGCAAAATCGACCGTACCGTCAGCGGCCATTTCCGAGATCTGGATAGGCGTGCCCTGGTGCATGTGCAAAGACACTTCCGGAAACCGGGCAATGAAATCCTGGATGACGCGCGGCAGCGCATAACGCGCCTGGGTGTGGGTGGTGGCAATCGACAGGCTGCCCTTGCTTTCGTCGGAGAATTCCTGCGCGACCTGTTTGATGCTGTCGACTTTGCGCAGAATTTCCCCAGCAATCCTCAGAATGGCTTCACCGGCCGGCGTCACGCGGGTGAGATGTTTGCCGCTGCGGGAAAACACTTCGACGCCAAGCTCATCTTCCAGCAAGCGGATCTGCTTGCTGATGCCGGGCTGGGAGGTATAAAGACTCTGCGCAGTCACGGATACGTTCAGGTCGTGTCTGGCGACTTCCCAGATGTATCTCAATTGCTGAAGTTTCATACGTATTCCCCTGCCCCAAATACCCATTGGATATTAAAACCGACCAAACCATTACTTTCCAGCATAGGACAAGCCAACCGTATTTACCAATCGGTTTGGCTCGGTCGGACCGATATTTTGTTTCGTTCTAAAGTAGAAGATAAATCGGTGGGCGTCCATGTGCGGGGTGAATTGCGCAATAAAAAAACAAACACAATCAGGGACTTTGCTGTCGCGTGGCGGGAAGGTCAGCCGCTTAGCGGGCGTGAAGAGCGGTAGCGCGGGAGGTACTGGTGGGAACGAGGAAGACGGGAACACGTGCGAGTTGAAGCACCTTGTTGGCCACTGACCCCAGGGCGGTCGAGGCATTATGGCTGCCGCCACCGTGCGTCCCCAGCACAATCAGGTCCACACTCAAGCGCTCTGCTTCCCGCAGGATAACGTCCGCCGGGGTGCCGTCCAGCACATGAACGTCAGCAATCCAGTCGCGATTGCCTTCAAAATCAATGAAATCGTCTTCAAAGGCGTGCTTGACCTGCAAACGGATGGCGTCCCGCACCGACTCAATCCCGCCCTGCTGCAATTCCGACTTCACCGTGTCCGGGATGTAGGTCTTGAGGAGTGCGTCCGCAAACAATCCTATCGGCTCGATCGCGTGCACGACATGCACCTGGGCATCATGACGCCGCGCCAGCTCGCACACGTGCTCGAGCAGGAAGGGCCCATAAAGACCAAGATCGGTTGCGTAAAGTATTGTCTTGAGCATGTAACGCCTTGTTTTCATGATGCCGTCATGCTGCACCTGCAAAATCAGGGGCAATCGCGCATAGTTGAAGCGTAGCAAACTGGTCAAAAAGTGCTCACACAGATACAAATACGTACAAAATATCACCTACCGTGTGACCTGGTAGTCGATATACTTTCATTGACCGGACAAAATTTGATCTATCACCCAATTCCGCTAACAGTCACTCGCCAGCGGAGGGCGGCGGGATTAAATTGATCACATAACAACCACACACGATCGTCATTCGGTGAACGGTATGAAGCAGTTGGTCGGTGCACTCGTACTGGTAAACGTTTTCTCCAGCGTTGCGATGAATGCACATGCAGAGTCGCCCTGGAATGACTCTACATGGAATGACGCTGCCCTCAATGCGCGGAACCCCGCCTCGACGGTGAACACGCTTCCGCTGCTGAGCATCAGCCTCGGCGCCAGCGCGCAAACCATCAACAGCTACAGCCTAGACGTTACAGCCGTTGTGAACACCTGGTCGGTCAATAGCCGTTATGAACCGACCTTCACCTCGCATCGGATGGATTTCGCCGTTCAGCCCGGCCAGAAAGACGCCATGGTGATGAAATCGCTGGAACTCAAGGAATCCGCCTCGCCGCAATCGCTGCTGGACAAGATGCTGATCGATGGTGCCCTGACCCTCAACATGACGTGGTGAGTGGCGCTCAGATCCCGGATTTCTCGTTCGCCACGCCATGGGGCACATGACCGGTCGGCACATGGGCCGACGCCGACACGCAATGCCCCATCTGGTCGTCGAAGAAGATGTCGGCACCAAACGCTTTCAGAAAGCCGCCCTTATCCAGCCCTCCCAGAAACAGCGATTCGTCGATACGGATTCGCCAGTCGCGCAAGGTGCGTACCACGCGCTCATGCGCCGGCGCGGAACGCGCAGTGACTAACGCCGTTCGTATGGGGCATTCCTCGACGGTAAATTCCTGCTGCAGTGAATGCAGCGCCTGTAGAAAGGGCTTGAACGGTCCGCCCCGCATCGGCTGGTGCGCTGTGGCCTTCTCGTTACGGGCAAACGACGCCAACCCTTGTTCCTTGTAAATGCGCTCGGAATCGTCGGCGAACAATACGGCGTCACCGTCGAATGCAATGCGCAGCTCGTCACGTTCGGTAGCGCCCGCCTTCAGTGGCAGGATTGCGGCAGCCGCGACATTGGCATCGAGCGCCATGCGCACATCCTCACCCTCGGTCGACAGGAAAAGGTGTGCCCCGAACGCCGAGACATACGGATATGGGCTTCGCCCGCCGCAAAAGGCTGCCCGCACGATCGGCAAGCCGGCGTTCTCGATGGAATTGAATATGCGCAAACCGGTATCCGCCGAATTGCGCGACAACAGGATCACTTCAACACGCGGATCGCCCTGCAGCAGGTCGTTCAGGCGCAACAACTTTTTCACCAGCGGGAATGCCTGTCCAGGCGCGAGCGGCTCGTCTTCATGGGCAATCTGGTATTGCTGGTAGGCGTCCAGCCCCTGCTCCAGATACACCCGGTGACTCTCGTCGAGATCAAAAAGAGCGCGTGAGGAAATGGCGATAACGAGTTTTCCATCAAACGTGGTAGGCATGGGCGTGGCTCCAGGGCCGGGGGAACATGAGTGCGATATCTGTTTGTCTTATTTTCCGTTACAATTCAGTTTATCCCAGCAACTGCATCAACCAAATAGGGAGTCCCAATGACTGCGGGCAGAATAGACAACGTCAATGTGGTGTCACAGGAAATTCTGGTGACGCCGGAACAGCTCCGCGCCGAGCTTCCACTGTCGGAAGCCGCCCGTGAATCCGTGCTCAAGGGCCGCCAGGCCGTCAATGATATCCTGGACGGCAAGGATCACCGCCTGTTCGTCGTTATCGGCCCCTGCTCCATTCATGATGTCGAAGCCGCCAAGGATTACGCGCGCAAGCTCGCTGCCCTGGCCGACGAGGTCAAGGATGAGCTGTTGCTGATCATGCGCGTCTACTTCGAAAAGCCGCGCACCACCGTGGGCTGGAAAGGTCTGATCAACGACCCTTACCTCAACGACACTTTCAAGATCCAGGATGGTCTGCACATTGCCCGCCGCCTGCTGATCGACCTGGCCGAGATGGGGCTGCCGCTGGCCACCGAAGCGCTCGACCCCATTTCGCCCCAGTACCTGCATGACGTCATCAGCTGGTCGGCCATTGGCGCGCGCACCACTGAATCCCAGACTCACCGCGAGATGTCCAGCGGCCTGTCCTCAGCGGTGGGTTTCAAGAACGGCACCGATGGCGGTCTCGAAGTGGCGGTCAACGCCCTGCACTCGGTCGCCAACCCCCACAGCTTTCTGGGCATCAACCAGGCCGGGCAAGTGTCGATCATCAACACCAAGGGCAACCGTTACGGGCATATCGTGCTGCGCGGTGGCAATGGCAAGCCGAATTACGACTCGGTGAGCGTCGCCCTGTGTGAACGTGCGCTGGCAAAGGCCGGTGTGTCGGGCAAGATCATGATTGATTGCAGCCATGCCAATTCCAACAAGGACCCGGCCCTGCAAACCCTGGTCATGGAGAACGTTACCAACCAGATCCTGGAAGGCAACCGCTCCATCGTCGGCCTGATGGTCGAGAGCAATCTGTGCTGGGGCGCGCAGAAAATTCCGGCAGACCTCAAGGACCTCAAATACGGCGTATCGGTAACCGATGCCTGTATCGACTGGGATACCACCGACAACTCGATCCGGCAAATGGCCGGCAAGCTCAAGGATGCGCTACCCAAGCGTATTCAGGGCTGAGTTCCGGCGGCGCTGCGGCAATAAAAAAAGGAGGGCTTTGCCCTCCTTTTTTACATCTGTATTCACAACACCCGTCAGACCATGGAATAACCGGCTGGGCTAAACAACTGAAGTGGCCGTACAGACAGGCCAGGCAATACGCTGGCCTCTGGCGTTCGCTTCATCAGATGTAGGCGTTTTCCTTTACCGAGTGATCGGTCACGTCAGTCACGCGTTTCAGTTCTGGT
Source organism: Pseudomonadota bacterium (assembly GCA_052035295.1). Taxonomy (GTDB): domain Bacteria; phylum Pseudomonadota; class Gammaproteobacteria; order Pseudomonadales; family Ketobacteraceae; genus HdN1. The sequence goes on along the minus strand of JBPOHS010000075.1, from coordinate 89,923 downwards.
ACCCGTTCCAGCAGCGTCTTTTCGATGCCCTGTTTGAGGGTGACGTCAACCATGCCACACCCCTGACAGCCGCCGCCAAATTTCAGGATGGCGACTGTCTTGTCTTCAGTCATTTCCAGCAGCTGAACGTTACCGCCATGGGAGGCCAACTGCGGGTTGATCTCGGAATAAAGGATATGGTTGATGCGCTCTTCAATCGTGCTGTGCTCACTGACCTGCGGCACTTTCGACTTGGGCGCGCGAAACGTCAGCTGCCCGCCCAGGCGGTCTTTCGCGTAGTCGATCACGGCGTCTTCGAGATACGGAACACTGGCGCCTTCGATGTAGGCCACCAGGCCACCGTGCTCGATCTTCTCGTCGGTTGGCTCATTCTCGCCGGCCGCGCAATAGGCCATGCAACACTCGGCGTAAGGCGTTCCGGGCTTTTCAACAAAGATGCGTACACCGATGCCTGGGCTCTGTTGCTTTGACAGCAGATCAAGCAGGTATTCCTGGGCAGCGGGTGTGATGGTGATGGGGAGCGTAGTATCAGTCATGCGCAAAACCCTCGGCAAAAGCCTGTCGGGGTGGAAAAAGATTGCAGAAAGTTTAGCTTTCCGGGCCAAAAAAACCAAGTGATTTAGTCGGGTTCATCTGTCTAAGACCGCATCAAAAATGATACGATCAACCTATATCAAAAAACTTTGATATACTTTGCTGTAATTTTTCGCCCAAGGACCCTCCATCATGACAAATCCCCGCACATCAGCCATTTATGACGCGATCCAGAAGCGCATTCTTATCCTGGATGGCGCGATGGGGACCATGATACAGCGTTACAAGCTGACCGAGGCCGATTTCAGGGGTGACCGGTTCACCGATCACCCGTCCGATCTCAAAGGCAATAACGACTTGTTGCTGCTGACCCGGCCAGACGTCATTTCGGCAATACACCGTGCCTATCTGGAAGCCGGTGCCGACATTCTCGAAACCAATACGTTCAACGCCCAGCGTATCTCGCAAGCGGACTATCACCTGGAACACGTTGCCTTCGAACTGAATCGCGAAGGCGCCCGCCTCGCCCGCGTCGTGGCCGATGAATTCACCGCGCTGACCCCAGACAAGCCGCGTTTCGTTGCCGGGGTCATTGGCCCGACCAACCGTACCGCGTCCATGTCGCGTGATGTGAACGATCCGGCGGCCCGGGCTGTCACCTTTGACGAGCTCGTCGACAACTATAAGGAAGCGACACACGGGCTGATGGAAGGCGGCGCCGACATCATTCTGATCGAAACCATTTTTGACACGCTCAACGCCAAGGCCGCCGTGTTTGCGGTGCGTCGCGTCTTTGAAGAGCGTGGTGTCACCCTGCCGATCATGATTTCCGGCACCATTGTCGACCAGGCCGGACGCACCCTGTCAGGCCAAACGGCAGAAGCCTTTTACAACTCGCTGCGTCATGCCAAACCGCTCAGCATGGGGTTCAACTGCGCCCTGGGTGCCGAACAGCTGCGTCCCTATATTGAAGAACTTTCCAACAAGGCTGAGTGTCACGTTTCGGCTCACCCCAATGCGGGCTTGCCCAACGTATTCGGCGAATATGATCAGGACCCGGCCTACATGGCCGAAATCATCCGCGAGTTTGCCGAGAGCGGGTTCCTGAATGTCATCGGTGGTTGCTGCGGCACCACGCCCGATCACATCCGTGCCATTGCCGAGGCCGTCGCGGCGCTGCCGCCGCGCGCGCTTCCCACGATAAAACCCGCCATGCGTCTGGCCGGGATGGAAGCCTTCAACGTTGACGAGACTTCCCTGTTCGTTAACGTCGGCGAGCGTACCAATGTCACCGGTTCCGCCAAGTTCCGCCGCCTGATCAAGGAAGGCCAGTTCGAAGAAGCGCTGGAAGTCGCCCGCGACCAGGTCGAGAACGGGGCCCAGGTCATCGACATCAACATGGATGAAGGCATGCTGGATTCCAAGGCGGCCATGGTGACCTTCCTGAACATGGTCTCGATGGAAACCTCCATCAGCCGCGTTCCCATCATGATCGATTCCTCGAAATGGGACATCATTGAAGCCGGACTGAAATGCGTGCAGGGCAAACCCATCGTCAACTCGATCAGCCTCAAGGAAGGCGAAGCCGAGTTCATCGAGAAGGCCCGTCTCTGCATGGAATACGGCGCCGCGATTGTCGTCATGGCCTTCGATGAGCAAGGTCAGGCCGACACCTATCAGCGCAAAGTCGACATCATGCAGCGTTCCTACGATTGCCTGGTCGGCATTGGTTTCCCTGCCGAAGACATCATTTTTGACCCGAACGTATTCGCGGTCGCCACGGGCATCGACGAGCACAACAACTACGCGGTCGATTTCATCGAAGCGTGCGCGTTCGTAAAACAACATCTGCCGGGAGCCAAGACCTCGGGCGGTATCAGCAACGTATCGTTCTCGTTCCGGGGCAACGATCCGGTGCGGGAAGCCATTCACGCGGTGTTCCTGTATCACGGCGTCAAAGCGGGGCTGTCGATGGGTATCGTCAACGCCGGCCAGTTGGCAATCTATGAAGACATTCGTCCTGACCTGCGGGAACGTGTGGAAGACGTCATCCTCAATCGACGCGCGGATGGTACCGATCGCCTGCTGGAAATCGCCGAGCAGTTCCGTGGCGGCGCTGCCCAGAAATCCAAGGAAGACCTCAGCTGGCGCGAACTGCCCGTGGCCAAGCGTCTCGAACACGCGTTGGTGAAAGGCATTACCGCTTACGTCGTCGAAGACACCGAGGAGGCGCGCCAGCAGGCCAAGCGCCCCATCGAAGTGATCGAAGGCCCGCTGATGGACGCCATGAACGTGGTTGGTGATCTGTTCGGTGCCGGCAAGATGTTCCTGCCCCAGGTGGTGAAAAGCGCGCGCGTCATGAAAACCGCTGTCGCCCATCTGGTGCCGTTCATTGAGGCCGCCAAGGGCGCCAACGCCGAAACCAAGGGCAAGATCCTGCTGGCCACCGTCAAGGGCGATGTTCATGACATTGGCAAGAACATCGTGGGCGTCGTGTTGCAATGCAACAACTACAGCGTCATTGATATGGGCGTCATGGTGTCCTGCGAAAAGATTCTCGAGACCGCGCGCGCCGAGAACGTCGATATCATCGGTCTGAGCGGCCTGATAACGCCGTCGCTCGACGAAATGGTCCATGTTGCCAAGGAAATGCAGCGCCTCGGGTTCACCCAACCCCTGTTGATCGGAGGCGCGACGACTTCCAAGGCGCATACCGCCGTCAAAATTGAGCCGCAATACAAGAATAACGCTGTCGCTTATGTGCCGGATGCTTCCCGTGCCGTTGGTGTTGCCACGCAATTGCTGAGCCCGGAATTGCGCGATAACTACTGGCGTGAGCGTCGCGAGGAATACACCGTCATTCGTGAACGCAATGCCGCCCGAGGCAAAGCACGAGACCTTATTCCCTATGCGCAGGCGAAAACCCTGGCGCCTACCGTCGACAGGGAGCTGCATGCGCCGGTCAAACCGGCCTTCATCGGCACACGCGTATTTGACCATTACCCCCTCGAAGAGCTGATCGAACGCATCGACTGGACGCCGTTTTTCCTGTCGTGGGAGCTGACGGGTAAATATCCGGCCATCCTTCAGGATGAAGTCGTCGGCGAAGCCGCCCGCAACCTGTTCGAGGAAGCGCAGAAAATGCTCCGGCGTATCGTCGATGAGCGCTGGATCAACGCCAGGGCCGTCATCGGGTTTTGGCCCGCCCACAAACCGGTCGGAGTGGATGACACGATCATCTCGGATGCAGAAGGCCATCCCGTCGCCACCCTGCACCATCTGCGTCAGCAGACCGATAAAACGGGTGATGGCTTCTGCCGCAGTCTCGCCGATTTCATCGGTACCGGAGACCCTGCCGGTCTGGAAAATGCTGCACAGGACTATGTTGGTGCTTTCGCTGTCAATACCGGCGAAGGCGTCGATGAACGCGTAAAAGCGTTCGAAGCAGCCCACGATGACTACAGTGCGATCATGCTCAAGGCGCTCGCCGATCGTCTGGCCGAAGCACTGGCGGAACGCTTGCACGAACGGGTCCGCAAGGAATTCTGGGGGTATGATGCAAATGAGAGCCTCTGCAATGAAGACCTCATCCGCGAGAAATACCGCGGAATCCGTCCGGCGCCCGGTTATCCGGCCTGCCCGGATCATTCCGAGAAAACCACCCTGTTCCGCCTGCTTGATGCCGAAGCCAGCGCAGGCCTCATGCTGACCGACAGCTTTGCCATGTACCCGGCAGCAGCGGTCAGCGGCTGGTATTTCGCGCACCCCGAATCGCGTTATTTCAATGTCGGCAAGTTGGGCAAGGACCAGGTAGCCGATTATGCCCATCGCAAAGGCGTTTCGCTGGCACAGGCCGAGAAATGGTTGTCCCCCAATCTTGGCTATGACCCTGAGAATAACTGATTGTTATTAACCGGGTATTTGCGTGGCCGATGGCGGCATAAGGATATTGCAAAATATTACTTTTCTCGCTTAGGTCATGCTGGTACCCTTCCGCGTTCGAAACTAGCCGGCTGATCGTGTATACCCGTCAGGTCGCCGGCGCTGCCCGGATTCCGGGTGGAATTGCAGTGGTAACGACGCCTTGTCGAGAGTGCTTTCATGTACGTTTATACCCCCTACGATCAACAGATCCTGAATGAACGCGTCGCCCAGTTTCGCGATCAGACCCGCCGTTTTCTGGCCGGTGAGCTGACCAACGAAGAATTCCTGCCGCTGCGCCTGCAGAACGGGCTTTACGTGCAGCGCCACGCGCCCATGCTGCGTGTGGCCGTGCCCTACGGCATGCTCAACAGTGCCCAATTGCGCAAGCTGGCCCATGTCGCGCGCACCTACGACAAAGGCTTCGTGCATGTCAGTACGCGTCAGAACTTCCAGTTCAACTGGCCGGAGTTGCCGCGTGTGCATGAAATCCTGGCTGAACTCGCCAGCGTACAAATGCATGGCATTCAAACCAGCGGCAACTGCATTCGCAACACGACCACCGATCAGTTCGCCGGTGTGGCTCGCGACGAGCTTGAAGATCCGCGTCCCTATTGTGAATTGATTCGCCAGTGGTCGACGTTCCACCCTGAATTCGCTTTCCTGCCGCGTAAGTTCAAGATCGCCGTCAGTGCCACCGAAGAAGATCGCGCTGCGATTTTGGTACACGATATCGGCCTGCGACTGGTCAGAAATGACGCGGGCGAAGTGGGCTTCCAGGTGTTTGTCGGCGGTGGTCTGGGTCGCACCCCCATCATCGGCGAAGAAATCCGCAGCTTCCTGCCCAAGGAAGACCTGCTCTCCTACCTTGAAGCCGTGTTGCGCGTCTACAACCGATACGGTCGTCGCGACAACAAGTACAAAGCCCGCATCAAGATACTGGTGCGTGCCTTGGGCACCGAAGCCTTCCGTGCCAAGGTCGACGAGGAATGGCAGCATCTGCGCGACACCGCCATGAAAGTGCCGGCGAGCGAAATTGAGCGCATGAGACAGTTCTTCACTGAACCTGACTACCTGGCTTTGCAGGACAACCCTGCCGCCCTGCAGGAACAGCGTTCTGCTTCGCCCGGTTTTGACAACTGGATCCGTCGCAACTGCCGCGAGCATAAAAAACCTGGCTACATGATCGTCAACCTGTCATTGAAACCGACCGGAATCTCGCCTGGCGACATCACCGACGAGCAGTTGGATGCAGTCGCCGATCTGGCCGATCGATTCAGCTTTGGTGAGGTGCGTTCCACCCACGAGCAAAACCTGGTGTTGGCCGATGTGCGTCAGGATCAGTTGTTCGACGTATGGAACGAGCTCAAAGCCCTGGGCTTTGCCACTGCCAACATCGGCTTCATGACCGATATCATCTGCTGCCCGGGCGGTGATTTCTGCTCACTGGCCAACGCCAAATCGATTCCCATCGCCGAAGCCATCCAGCGTCGTTTCGATGATCTCGATTACCTTTACGACCTCGGTGAGATCGATCTCAATATTTCCGGCTGCATGAACGCCTGTGGTCACCATCACGTCGGCCATATCGGTATCCTCGGCGTCGACAAGAAGGGCGAAGAGTATTACCAGATTTCCCTGGGCGGAAATGCCGGTTACGACGCTTCGTTGGGCGACATTCTTGGCCCCTCTTTCTACGAGAAGGACGTGCCGGACGTCATTGAAAAGATCATCAACGTCTTTGTTGAACAACGTCACGAGGGCGAAGCCTTCCTGTCGGTGGTCCGCCGCGTTGGCGTGAAGCCTTTCAAGGAGCGCGTGTATGCGTAATATCATCAAGAACAAACAGGTCGAGCCCGATACGTTCATCGAATGGAATGGCGAAGGTTCGGTGCCTGCAGGCGACATTCTGGTGTCACTCGCCGTCCTCGATGCCCAGCCTGCCCTGCTCGATCGTGAAGACAAGGTGGGCTTGAAAGTCCCCGGTGAAACCGAGCCGGAACGAGTCGTACCGTATCTGGGCAGGCTCGCTCTGGTGGCCATCGAATTCCCGAAATTCAGCGATGGCCGCGGCTACTCGCTCGCACGACTGCTGCGCGAGAGGCATCACTACCAGGGTGAGTTGCGCGCGGTCGGCGATGTACTTCGCGACCAGGTGTTTTTCATGCACCGTGTCGGTTTCGATTCCTACTCGATCCGGGAAGATCGCTGCCCAACGGACGCCCTGCAGGGCTTCAATGACTTCACCGTGACCTACCAGGGTGATGTGCACGATCAACGCCCCATCTATCACCGTCGTCCGCAATAACGTATCCACTGGGTGGGCTGGCCATGATGAAGTGGCCAGGCCCAAGCCTGTCTTGTGCTGTTTTTCAACACCGTGCCATCGTCACTCAAGAAACCGTTGGAATTTCACGGTACGCTGAGCAATAGTAGATAACAACTTGCTCTCTTTGCCTTGGCCCGACATGCACGCTGATTCCTTTGTATTTTCCGTCTTTCTCATTTTTGCCGGTGCTGCGGCATTGGCTTCCGTTGCACTGTTTTCACGCCAGCCACTCATCATTGCCTATATCGTGCTGGGCATGATCATCGGTCCCCATGGCATGAATTTCATTGAAGATGCGCAAACCCTTTCAAGCATTGGTCGCATCGGCATCATGTTCCTGTTGTTCCTGCTTGGGCTCGATCTCAACCCCCGCAATTTCGGGCAAATTCTTTCACGCACGGCAGTCGTTACTGTAGGCAGTGCGTTACTGCTGGGAGGAGTGGGCTATGGATTCTGTCTGGCGCTCGGCTTTTCGACGTTGGAATCCTTGCTGATCGGCGTTGCCATCGGTTTTTCCAGCACAATCATTGGTATCAAATTGCTGCCTACCACCGTGTTGCATCACAAACATGTAGGGGAAATGCTGGTGGCCATCCTCTTGGTGCAGGACATGCTGGCCATCATCGTGTTGATCGTCATGTCGAGCGTTGCCAAGGGCAATGGCGATGCGGGAATCATTGTACAACTGCTTCTAGGCTTGCCCGCCCTCATTGTCGGTGCTTTCCTTGCCGTCCGTTTTGTCATTCTGCCGTTGATCGCGCGCTTCGACCGTTTCCAGGAATACATTTTCCTGCTGGCGATCGGCTGGTGTCTGGCTGTCGCCCAAATCGCCGAGCTATTGCATCTTTCGTTCGAGATCGGTGCCTTTATCGCCGGTATCAGCCTCGCCAACAGCCCGATCGCGCAATGGATTGCCACGCATCTGAAACCCTTGCGGGATTTTTTCCTGATCCTGTTTTTCTTTACCATCGGCGCCAGCATCAATCTGGCCATGCTCGGCGAAATCTGGTGGGCTGCCATTCTGTTGGCCACGCTGGTCATTGTTATCAAGCCGTGGTGCTACCGTTTCTTGCTGAGTGCATCTGGCGAGGAGAAAGAAACCTCACAGGAGGTAGGCTGGCGACTGGGGCAAATCAGCGAGTTTTCGTTGCTGATTTCCTACATGGGGCTGGAAACGGCTTTGATGGGCGAGAAAGCGGCAAGCCTGCTGCAATCGGCAGCGATACTGACCTTCATGATTTCGACGTATATCGTCGTGTTGCGCTTTCCCTCCCCCATCGCGATATCCGATCGGCTGCGTCGCGACTAGGGAAGGGAAAGTGTTTGGCGGCGTTCAGAATGGGCGGGGATGGGTGGCTTCGGCCTGCACACGCTGAATGACGCGACGCAGATACGATTCGACATGAAACCCGAGTTTTTCGGCCACGCTGCGACGTATTTCGTATTTCACCTCGAACAGATCCGCCTCCTTGCTCAACGCAAACAGATAATCATCGCTGGTGCCCAGCTGATCGATCAGCATGTTGGACAGGGCCTGTGATCCGTACCAGTGTTCGCCGGTGGCCACCTCGTCGATGGCCAGATGCGGACGATGCCGGTGCACGAGTGCCTTGAACAGACGCTGGGTATCCTCGAGTTCTTCCTTGAATTTGCGTACACCGTCTTCGGTGTTTTCGCCCATCAGGGTAACCGTACGCTTGAACTCGCCCGCCGTATAAACGGTGTAATCAACATCGTACTTTTTCAGCACGCGATTGAAATTGGGAAGTTCCGCGACCACGCCAATGGAGCCCACGACCGCAAAGGGCGCCGCCAGAATTTTGTTGGCCACGCAGGCCATCATGTAGCCGCCACTGGCAGCGACCTTGTCGACGCACACGGTCAGCGGAATCTGCTGCGCTTTGAGGCGTTCGAGTTGTGATGCCGCCAACCCGTACATATGCACTTGCCCACCGGGGCTTTCGAGGCGCATGACGACCTCATCCTTGGGGGTAGCAATGGTCAGGATGGCAGTAATTTCCTGACGCAGGCTGTCCACACCTTCGGCTTTGACGTCGCCGTTGAAATCGAGCACGTAGACCCTTTTACGGGGGTGATCGTCCTTGGACTTCTTTTCCGCCTTGGCTTTCTTCTTTTCTGCCTTGGCTTCGGCTTTCCATTCGTCCTTGTCGAGAATGCTCTCCTTAAGCACCAGGGTCATTTCGTCAATGCTGTCATTGAGGAGGGAAACACTGATCTCGCCTTTCGGCATATGGCGATTTCTTGCCGATACGGCAGCGATCATTCCAATCACCAGCAAGATGCCAACCACCACGGTGGCCGTCTTGGCCAGGAACATCCCGTATTCCAAGAAAAATTCGGTCACGACTAAACTCCAACAGACTGGGGGGGAGAGTCACTATAAGGGAAAAACGGCGCAGTTCAACCTTGAATCAGCGCCATTCCTTGAGGGCAGTTTCAGCACGCTCATTGACCGGGCGGATGATGACGCCCGTCGAGGTAAGCATGACGCCGAAAGTGGCGCCGTCGGCCAACGGCGTAAAGCGGGTGGTGTATTGCTCCGGGTGCACCCAGCTCAGTACCCGGCCAATGTAGCGCAGCCAACGCCAGGTATCGATCACGATGTCGGGCTCGCTCAGCATGTGAACCTTGCGATCACTGGCGGTCTCCTGTTCCAGTGCCAGAAAGCGCCCTCGCAGGTCTTCCAGTCGATAACCGGTCTTGAAGCCGATGGCCGACGGCAATCCACCCCAGTGTATGGTTCTCAGGTTGATCTGCCAAAGATCCCCTTCGACGTCACGATTCTGTTCGTTGCCTTTGCTGTCGGTCAACAACACACGGAAATGCTGCGGTGAATCCTGGGTAATCGACACAGTTGCCAGGGGCAGTTCCGGATTGTGTACCTGGTAGTTAAAGATGTTGACGGCAAACAGGGCGAATCCCGCCGAGGCCCCGACCAAGGCAAGTCCACTCGTGCCGCGAAGCCAGCCAAGAATCCAGCCGGGCCTGGACAACATCAACCCGCCCACCATCAACACAGCCACACCCAGCAGCACCACCAGACCAGCGACCCACTCATAACCCATTGCGAATTACCACCCTCTGTTGCCGGAAGTGCCGATGAAGTTCTGCAGGTATTCATCAATCAGGCGCCGGGAAATCGATCCCCGCGGTGGAATGGGCGGCAGCTGGCTATAGTGGAACCAGTTGGCATCGGCAATTTCTGACGGATCTGCCTGGATTTCACCGCCGGCATATTCCGCATGAAAACCGACCATCAACGAATGCGGGAATGGCCACGGTTGACTGCCACGATACTGAAGGTTCCTGATGGTGACGCCGGTCTCTTCCCAGACTTCACGATGAACGGCCTGCTCCAGGGTTTCGCCCGGCTCGACGAACCCGGCCAGAGTTGAATACATGGGACGGGTAAAATTGACGCCATTGGCCAGTAACATCTCTTCCCCGCGGGTGACCAATACAATGATGCAAGGCGATATGCGCGGATACTGGGTGTAGCCGCACGCCGGGCAAACCTTGGCGAAGTCTTTGGGGTGATCCTGGGCAGGTGTGCCGCAACGGGAACAATAGGCATGCGAATGTTCCCACTGGAGGATCTGTAACGCCCGCGCAGCCATGGCAAACAGGTCTTCATCCTGCACTTCCATGACGAATCTTCGCAGATCGACGGCGACGTGGCCTTCAGGTAACGGGGATTCTCCTGGCGTTTCACCGGAAAAACAGCTTCTGCCATGACACAAGCCGAGAAAGTGCGTATGCAGTAAAGGCCCACCCCTGGGCCCGAAACTGGCCAGACGGGGAACCGGCCCGTGCGGCCCGGTGTCGACAATCAGCCTCCCGTCCTGGAAGGCGAATACCATCTCGTCAGGGGTGGGATCGGCGTGCCGGCCACCGGCAACAAAGCGCCAGTCACCCGGCGCGTCAAACGGTGTCCTCATGCGGCTTTCACCGGAAATCCAAGTTCCTGCATGCTTTCCTCTGCAACGTTGAGAATACTGTCACCAATGGGCTTGTTGTCTTCGACGCTTTCGAGATAGTAATCGACGCTGGTGATCGCGTCAGCCAAAGTTTCCATAACGTGCACATTAGGCGCCGCATCGCGTTCACGAATCAGGCGATTGGCGATAAATCCTTCGCAGGAACGCAGCACCTCAGCGGCACGATCCATATGCAGGAACAACAGGCCACCCCAGACCGATTTGAGGGTGGTGGGAACGTTGGCCAGATGCATGCCGTCCCAATTCGATTCCATGTAGGAGGTAATCGCACGCTTGGCGAGCGACAATCCGGCACGCGATTCTCCCACGACCAATTTGCGGGCTTCGTCGAGATGCGATAACGAGATGCCTCGCTGGCGAACTTCATCCAGTTCGTCATTGGCAGCCCCCAGACTGCCGGACACTCTTGGCAGCAGCATCGACACCGAGTTCTCGACGTACAGCAGCACATCGGCCACCGCCTGGAATTCATCGCTTTCGCCATCGACGGATTGGGTATCCCAGGCCGTGATGATACCGAGCTTGGATTTCAATGCGTCGGCCACATCCTGCTGCCCCAGCATTTGCAAGGTGTTGGCAATCCGCGACAGCGCTTCCGCGACCCGCGAATAACCGTCTTCTTCTTCGTGGCCACCGCGCGCGCCCAGATCCAGCTGCTCCTTGATAAAGGAAAGCTCCTCACGCAGGGCTTCGACCACCGCTCGCATGACGGAACCGCCAGGGCCAAACATGGTGTCCTGCTGGTGACGCAGACGCTCGTCAGTCAAGCGGTCTGAGGGAAAACCATAAACGGCGGCAATCTGGCTGGCGACGGGGCCGGGCGATCCCGCCAAGGCAATCACATGCAGGCATTCCCGGGTCAACGCACCCGGCGGCTCTTTGGACAGCAGCTCCAGACCCTGGGTTTCAAGCGCCTTGATCTGACGATCGATCATTCCGAGCAAGGATTTGCGCGGATTGTTGATGGTCACCTGAGTATCCGCCAGGGCTTCGGTCATGCCTCGCGCGAGCCACCACAGCTTGGAAAAAGTGACGTTCCCGGACAAGGCCTCGATACGGGTGAGTGCCCGGTTCATCATCTTGGCATGGGTAGAAATGTTATTACCCTGGAAGACGCCGAGCATTCCAACCTGATACAGGTGCCGCAAACGCCGCACCGACTGTGTGAGCGTATCGTGATCGCCAGCGCCGCCAATGGCAGAAGGCGGACGCTCACCCTGCGTGATCACGTCTGAAAAGGTGCTTTCCGGCAGCAATGGTTTCTTGAGCACAGACCGTAACTCATTGATAACGGGCACCAGCAACACCGGCAGTGAACGCTGCTGCAACTGCACGTATTCAAGGAACTTGTTCAACACCATCAGCGCCCCGCTGAGCGTGCCGAGCGCATGATCACGATCACGCACCCGATGGGTCAGCACCTGATTCACCAGCTCGATGATTTCATCAACCAGCAACGCAGCGCCCTGCAGCTCAATCAGGCGCAACACGCCCTTGACCTGCACCAGCTGCTCAATACAAGCGCGCAGACGGCCGTCGTTGTCCGGCTCCTCAAGATACTGTTCGAGACTGGATTCTGCCAGCTTGAGCGACTCGTCAAGTTGCTCCTTGACGATGTTGAGGGAGGCAGTACCTTCGATAATTACCATCGGGGAATCCTTATCAGTGCCCTTCTAACAGGCGCGGTGTGGCAAGCACAGACCCACTTTGCCTGGATATCAATAAACCAGTATAGGCAAAATGTTTTTGGTTTGTCGCGGGCAAGCATGGAACGCCGTCGCAAAACGCTCTTCACGGAATTCCGGCTCAGGGCGCAGATTCCGGCACGGCGTCGAGCTTGCGCCAGACTGTGTTCCCGCCCGACTGCTTGTCGACACCTTTCAATCGCTGCTCATGGGCGTCAAGGTCCTCGGCATTGGCGTGTATCACTTTCAAACGGGGACGGTCAGCGGCAAGTCTGCGCACACTGGCCCCGACTTCCCCGCCGCTCTGACCACTGTCGTCGTTGCCGTGCAACACCAGCGCTGTCTGCCCCCCGGTCATCGCCAGGTAAACATCGGCCAGGATCTGGGCATCGAGTAACGCGCCATGGAATTCGCGATGGGAGTTGTCGATGTCGTAACGACGACACAGCGCATCGAGGTTGTTCTTCTGCCCCGGGTGCATCTTGCGCGCCATCAGCAGCGTATCGAGCACGCCACAATGCTGATCAACTTTGCCATACCGGTTCAGCAGTGCAAATTCGTGATTGATGAATCCGACGTCAAACGCCGCGTTATGAATGACCAGCTCCGCTCCCTTGATGAACTCGAAAAACTCGTCGGCGATCTGTACGAACGGCGGTTTGTCGGCCAGGAATTCATTGGTGATACCATGCACTTCAATGGCGCCCGCATCCACTTCGCGATCGGGATTGATATAACGATGGAAGTGATTGCCCGTCGGGCGACGATTCACCAGTTCCACACACCCGATTTCAATGATTCTGTGCCCTTCTGAAGGCTCCAAGCCCGTGGTTTCAGTATCCAGTACAATCTGTCTCATGATGCGCCCCGCGACGTTGCTGCTGCAATCGCAGCGTTGGCCAGTTGGTCGGCCATTTCGTTTTCCGGATGGCCGGCATGTCCCTTGACCCAGTGCCATTCGATCTGATGGCGCTGCGCCTCTGCATCCAACAGTTGCCAAAGATCGGCATTCTTGACTGGTTCCTTGGCGGCGGTTTTCCAGCCATTCTTCTTCCACTTGAACATCCACTCGGTAATACCCTTGCGCAGGTACTCCGAATCCGTCGTCACCGCAACCGTGCAGGACCGCGTCAGCGCTTTTAGCGAGCCAATGGCAGCCATCAATTCCATACGATTATTGGTGGTGTGGGGTTCATAGCCGGAAAGGGCTTTCTCCGCGCCCTTGTACCGCATCAACGCGCCCCAACCGCCGGGCCCCGGGTTTCCCTTGCAGGCACCGTCAGTGAATATTTCGACAAGATCGCTCATTTGGCCTCTTCTGATTCTGGGGGACGGCCGTGGATATTCCGGGAAGTCGGCTGTGTTTTCAAGGGGATGGGAATCAAGGCTGGCTTGACGGGCCGAACAACCGGTCTGACCGGTGTAATGCGCGAGACCTGTTTGGTCGCCACCATGACATAGGCAGCGCCCATATGGCTCCACCAGTGCGCCCCGAACCGGTTCAACCAGCCGTTGAAACCGCTGAATCGCTGAACCGCATCCGGTAGCCCGAACTCGGTCGCCTCATAGCCATCGACATGCAAATCCAATACACCAAGCCAGTCGGACAACCGGTAAGGGCTCAGAAATTGCCCACACCAGGGCACATTGGCCGAGTGTCGCCTGAACATCCGCCAAAAGCCCCACAAGCTCCAGGGGTTGAACCCGACGATCACAATCTTGCCGCCGGGAATGATGACCCGGGAAACTTCCCGCAAGACCCGCTGCGGATTCAGGGTAAAGTCGAGGCAATGGTGCAGCACGGCCACATCAATGCTGTCCGTTGCAATAGCGAGTTCATCCAGCCCCGACACCATCACCGATAAATCGCTCCGGGGAACCTGGCGCTCTGCGACATAGACGCGATGGTGGATGGGGCTGCTGTCACAGAGGACCTGAGGGGCGCCAAAGCCTAGCTGAAGCAGATGATAACCAAACATGTCCGGTAAAATCTGGTCGCAAAGCGCACGTTCCTGTGTCACCAGCGCGCGGCCCTCCGCACTGTCGAACCATTGGCTGACCAATTCATGGATGTACCCGCCCCGAAGTGATTGCGGCGATTTGAACAAGCGTGGCAGTCTCATGGTCAGTCCCCCTCAAAAACCGGCATTCAGGAAAGCATAAATGAAGATAGAACCGATCCCCACCTTCACGGACAATTATGTTTGGCTCTTGCATGACGGTCATCGCGCCGCAGTGGTCGACCCCGGCGACGCGGAACCGGTGATCGAGGCCCTCCATCGCCAGGCGCTGACACTGGCAGAGATCTGGATCACCCATCACCACCCGGACCATGTGGGTGGCGTAGCCCGCTTGCTGGTAGCGTTTCCGCATTGCATCGTCAGGGCTCCGATCAACTCGCCACTGGCCGGAGTTACCCACCGCCATGCCGACAATGACCGTTTCGAACTCTTTGTCTCGCTGGCGGTGGAGGTCTGGTTCATTCCCGGACACACGCCGGATCATATCGGGTTCCTCCTGCGAACGCACAACGGAGCAGCCTTCTTCTGCGGGGACACGCTGTTCGGCGCCGGCTGCGGCCGCCTGTTTGGCGGAACGGCCGAGCAACTGCATGCGTCGCTTGGACGCATTGCCACCCTGCCCGACGATACCCTTGTTTACTGTGCCCACGAGTACACCGAAGCCAACCTGCGGTTCGCGCTGCATGTCGAGCCCGGGAATCAGGCCCTGCAGCAACGTTCATCATCGGTTCATCAGAAACGTGTAAAAGGGTTGGCGACGGTACCCTTGCTGCTGTCTGAAGAGCGCGCCACCAACCCGTTTCTGCGCTGTGACACGCAGGAAGTTTATCGGGCAGTGTTAAAGCGAAACCTGAAAGAGGTTGCATATCCCGCTGAAATATTTAAAGATTTGCGCTCCTGGAAGGACACCTTCTGATGCCCCTGAAATGTTTCAATATGTGAAATCAATCGTTGCCATAGCCAACGTATGCACATAGAATCGGGCCAAGCATGAGTAGGTAAGGCCCTGTACTGCGCCGATTTATGGTGCTTTTGAGTACAGGGAAAACAAAAAGACATGAGGAATGTCGAATGGCCAAGTACAAAAACTTGCTGGTAGCAGCATGTTTGGGCACGCAGCTGACAGGATGTATGACGCAACTACCGGAACGGGCCGATGTCGATCCACTACGACATCCCTACTCCAGGTTGACTCAAGAAGCTGAGAACCCAAGCGCAAGCACCGAAGTAGAAGACGAAGCAGAAGTTGTAGTAAATGCACCTGGTAAGCAAACCCGCTTAAAGGTCGCCGCAGAAAACGACACCGATTTCTGGAGCGACTTTCACCACCAGATGAGCATTGCTCCCCAACTCAATGCTGCGCATTTGAGTGAAGAGATTGCATGGCTTGAACGCCATCCCAATTATCTGCGCAATAACCTTGCGCGGGGCAGTCAGCTTCTTCCCTATCTGCTGCAGGAATCAGAGCGTCATGGCCTTCCGGCTGAGGTTGCCCTGATCCCCGCCGTCGAAAGCAGCTATAACCCCAAAGCCTCCTCTGGTGCAGGCCCGACCGGTCTGTGGCAGTTGTCCTGGGCGACCGCCCGTGGTCTCGGCATTCATTCCAACGCATATTTCGATGGGCGTCGTGATGTCATCGAGTCAACCCAAGGCGCCTATCGCTATTTGTCCGCATTGGGTAAGCAGTTCGACAATAACTGGTTGTTGGCCTTCGCTGCCTACAATTGCGGTCCGGCCATTGTCGAGCGCGCCGCTCGCGCACCCTACGCCAGTATCGATATTGACGATTTCGAACGTCTCCGTATTCCGGCACACACCAAGCGCTATGTCACCAAATTGATGGCCATGGCTTATGTGTTGCACAAGCAATCCGCCGGAAGCAACCATTTGCCTGCCGTCAGCTGGAAAGATGGCTTCGAGGTCGTGGATTTCTATCATTCCGCTTCACTCAGCCAGATAGCCAGCCAGGCCGGGATCTCGGTCAATGACCTGACCCCCTACAATACCGGGCTTACCCGTAACACCACGCACACGTCGGCGCCGCAACGTCTCCTGGTTGACAAGCAAGTTGCCTGGAAATTGTCGGCCGTCGAGTGGAATATCAAGCGTGATGCACAGCCGGTGTATGCGGAAGGCTATGTTTACGGTACCGACCATGTCGTGAAGTCGGGTGAAACGCTTACCCGACTCGCCGATCGCTACGGTACATCGCCAGATTACCTGAAGAAGGTGAATCGGTTGATGAACGACAACCTGCGGATTGGTCAAACACTGCGCGTCCCCGATCTCAAGGCTGCGCGATTGGCGGCCAAAAAACGCTCGCCCTTATGACGCAGGTCGCATGGCGGTGACAGAGGTGAGCACCATGCTCACCTGCTGCACCAGCATGCAGAACCCGGAGTACTGCGCGTCATTGATTTCTCCTCCTTCCTCGCCTGTATCCGCATAAAACAATCCGATCGGCTTGCCAGACACAATGAGCGGTGCAACCACACAATGTGCACAGCGGGTCTTGTTCTTGATCGCGGGCGTCAACAGGTAATTGCGACCTGCCATGGCGACCGAGCCGATCCACAAAGGTTGGGCACCCCGAATCGCCTGGGTAAACAGATTTTCCTGATCCATGGGAACATTCATGACCTGGCCGAATTCTGGTGTTGCACCCACCACGGTGCGTGCACTCATCTGTTTGCGATCTTTGCTGATCAAGGCCAGCCCAATCCTTGAGAATGCCAGCGAGTTCTTCATGCCATCCAACGCTGTCCGGAACAGTTCGTTGAGATCGAATTTCTTGGATTGAATGAATGCCGACAGGTGCTGCATTACCTGCATCTGTGCATTCGTGTCCACCGCAACTGCCGGTTGGTTTTTCTTCTTTTTCTTGTCTGGCTGAGCCCCGTCGAACGTGAATATCAGCGGGTTTTCGACACTGGTATCGGAGCTGGGAATCAGATGCTTTACCTTGGCCGCACCGTACTGTATCGCCAGCTCGCGAGCCAGATCAGCGGTGTCCTTGATCTTTTTCTGGCAGTCTTTCGCTGGCGCATTGCGGAACTTGGCGATCTTCTGGATTGTCTCCTGCACCTGCTCATGATCCCACCCCTGAATGGCCCGGGCGCAGAGTTCTTCGCTGAGCAAGATGGCTTTCACCGCCGGGCGGGCGCCTTCGGGATTCAGCAGGGACTCCGCAATCATGGGGCTGAGGCTCCAGCGGCGCGACAGGCCAACCGTCACCTCATCAAAGGTGCAACCCAGTACTTCGAGCGCCGCTTCGCGGGGCGGCAGACCACGATTGTCGATCAAGTGATTGAGCTTGCGACTGACCTCGTCATCTCTCGACAAGAAGGCCATCTCGCCCACGTGGCGCAACAGCGCGGCTATGAACGCTTCTTCGCGATCGGTATGACGGATTTCTTCCACCATCCAACTGGTCTGCATGGCAGAGTGGTAGCTTTGGGCAATCTGCTTCAACAGATGATGCGAGGGATTGTGCTCCAGCATGGTGTCGAGCACTTTCATGGAAAGCGTGATATCGCGAACCGACGTGAACCCCATCCAGATGATGGCGCGACTGACGGTGGACACCTGTCCGGCCAGCCCCCGGTATTTGACACTGTTGGATATCTGAAGGAGTCGGCCGGTCAGATTGGGATCTTTCAGAACCTGCTCGGTCAATGCCGATACACGAATGTCTTCGGTCTTGGTGAGGTCCGTCATGCTTTTTACGCTTTCGGCCAATACCGGCAACTGATCATCGCTGAGATAATCAACCCAGTCCTCGACACCCACGCTAAAGGTTTCAGACATCCCGCCACCATCACTTGATATTCTAATGGCAGTATAGTCAGTAAAATCCCGCCAGGCAGCGCAATTGCCGCATGCCAGCGCGGATCAGTTGGCGACCACGGCGGAATTAAGGTACAGTCGAACCAGAATAAAACCAATAACATTCATGACAGCGCCACTCACCTTGCGAATCCCGTACCGCTCTATCGTTTTCTGTCTTTTGGCTTTTTTCGCAGTGCTCATGGGCAGCAATCCCCTGCTTGCCGGTCAGCGTTATTCTGCCATCGCCCTCTACGGCGAACCACGCTATCTTCCGGACGCCGTCGCCCTGGACTTCTCCAGCAACAAAGCCGTCAAGGGTGGCCGCATCGTTCTCCCTGCATTCGGCAGCTACGATACTCTCAACCCCTATTCGCTCAAAGGCGTGAGCCTGACGTTTGCCTCCGATCAGCGCATGTGGGGTATCGATGCGCTGAACGAGACACTCATGGCGGGCGGTAATGAGTATCTGCCTTCCCCGGATGAGGCGCAGACCGCATACTGCCTGATTTGTTCCTATGTGGAGTTCGACAGCGACTATCAGCAGGTGAGTTTTGGCATTCGTCCCGACGCCCGTTTTCACGACGGAACACCCATCACCGCCAACGATGTTCACGTCAGCTACACCCTCCTCACCGGTGAATCAGCGCATCCCCGATTCAGCGATATCTACCGCGATATCGAAAGCGTGACGGTCGAATCTGCCGACAGGATTACCTTTGTGCTCAAACCGGGCGCCGGCAGACAAATGGTATTCCGGTTGGGGGAGCTCCCCGTCATGTCAGCCAATTTCTGGAAGAACCGGGACTTCGGCGCCACGCTGAATGAACCGCCGCTGTTGAGTGGCCCATATCGCATCTGCGACTTCCGTTTCGGGCGTAGCATCGATCTCTGCCGCGTCGACAATTTCTGGAGCAAGAATCACTTTTATTATCGCAACCAGTTCAACTTTGACCGATTGAGCTATGAATTTTTCCGTGATCGAACGGTAGCGTTCGAAGCGTTCAAATCCGGTAAATTATCGGCCTGGGTAGAATATGTGGCGAAGAACTGGGCGACGGCCTACGATTTTCCGGGCATGCGCAGCGGTGCGCTGCAAAAGCAGCAGATTCCGCACCAGATTCCGGCAACCTTTCAGTATTTTGCCCTGAACTTGCGACGCGCCCCGTTCAACAATATTGAATTTCGCAAGGCACTGACCCTGGCCTTCGACTTTGAATGGACCAACAAGTACCTGTTCAACGATGCCTACTTCCGCGCAAACACCTACTTTCCGAACTCCTCGGCCGGGGCGCGCAACTTGCCCTCCCCTGAAGAACGCGCGTTATTGCTCGGGGCAGGCGTCCCTGAATCACACCCGATGTTCCGGGAGGTTTTCCTGCTTCCGCGCACTGCGGGTAACGGCAATCCCAGACCGCAGCTCAAGGAAGCCATGCGTTTGTTGAAACAGGCCGGCTTTACCCTCGACAAGGATCAGCTCTATGCCCCTGATGGCAGCGCCGTCAGGTTCGAATTCCTGGTCGATCATGCCTCAATGGCACGCGTGATTCAGCCCTATATACGCAACCTCCAGAAAATCGGAATACAAGCCAGCCTTCGCAGTGTCGATGAAACGCAGTTCAAGTCCCGACTCGACAAGTTCGACTATGACGTAACCGTGGCAACGCTCCCGCAAAGCCAGATTCCCACTTACGATCTGCGTTTGTTTTTCCACAGCTCCCAGGCTGGCAGAAATGCCTCCTACAACTATAGTGGCATTCAGAATAACGAGGTTGACCGGCTGCTTGACCGACTTGCCAGTGCTGGCTCACTGGCGGAGGTTTTCACTACAACGGCAGCCCTGGATCGCGTTCTGCTATGGAATTATTTTACGATACCGCAGTGGTATCTTGGACATCATCGCATTGCATACGATGCTAAGCTGCATCGCCCTGACAAAACACCACCGTTCAGCCTGGGATTTTCGGCCTGGTGGTATCAACAAAAACAGGATGAACAATGAAACGCACTTCAACACTCATGGTGCTCCTGACTGCAGGCATTCTTTTGCCCACAGTAATCGCGCAAGCCGCGCCACAATACTCATTGTCAATGTATGGCGATACAAAATACCCGAAGGACTTCACTCATTTTGACTATGTCAATCCGGATGCCCCCAAGGGCGGAAAAGTCGTCATGTCCGGCATTGGTACGTTTGACTCGTTCAATCCATATACCGTCAAGGATGAACCGCCTGGCACCATCAGCCTGACCAGCGCTGACCTGATGATCAGCTCCGACGACGAACCTTTTTCGCAGTACCCTTATCTTGCAGAGAGCATTGAAAAAGTCGGCAAGAACGAAGGTATCATTTTCAACCTGAATCCCAAGGCGCAATTCCACGACGGGGCACCTGTCACGGCAAACGATGTGGTAGTCACTTTCAACTACTTGCGCACCCAGGGGAAACCCTTTTATGCCGCCTATTACCGCGACGTCGATAAAGTGGAAGCCATCGACAATGACTCGGTGAAGTTCTCGTTCAAGCACACGGAAAATCGCGAGCTGCCCCTCATCATCGGACAGCTGCCTGTACTCAAGGCTGACGAAATTGCCGCGCTGCCCAATCAGAAGGAAAAGAAACCTTTCACCGGCGTGGGCCCCTATCGCGTCAAGGAATACAAAATGGGCCAGTACGTCGTGTATGAACGCGTCAAGAATGCCTGGCTTGAAAGCCTGCCGGTGATGAAAGGGCGCTATAACTTCGATGAAATCCGGGTCGACTACTACCGTGACGAAGATGTCGTACTCGAAGCGTTCAAATCCGGAAGAATCGACTATAACGCGGAGAACAGCGCCAAGCGCTGGGCCACGGCCTATACGGGCGAGAAATTTGATAGCAAGGCCATTCACAAGGCCGAAATTGCACACAAACGTCCGGCAGGCCTTCAAGCCTTCGTTTTCAATTCACGTCGGGCGTTATTTGCCGACCCTCGTGTTCGCCGTGCCATTGGTCTCGCCTATGACTTCGAATGGGCCAATACCAACCTGTTCTACGGCTCCTATACCCGCGCGAACAGCTTTTTTTCCAACTCGGATTGCGCGTCTTCCGGCTTGCCTGAAGGTGACGAACTTGCGCTGCTGACGCCATTCAAGAGCAGTCTGCCTTCGGCGGTGTTTGAACAAGCCTTCACACTGCCCAAAACCAATGGCGACGGCAATGTCCGTGGCAATCTGCGTGAAGCCGTCAAGCTGCTGTCGGACGCCGGCTGGAAAATCCAGAACAACAAGCTCGTCAATGTTGCCAGTGGACAACCCTTCGCTTTTGACCTGCTGCTCTACAGTCAGGATTTCGAGCGCATCGCACTCCCCTTCAAGGCCAACCTTGAAAAGCTGGGCATCACGCTGAACGTCCGCCTCATCGACACGAGTCAGTACATCAAAGCGATTCGTGCGTTTGATTTCGACATGATCATTCATTCCTTCCCGCAATCGGTATCGCCGGGAAATGAGCAACGGGATTACTGGCATTCCAGCCTGGTTGACCAGACCGGAAGCCAAAACGTCATTGGCGTCAAGGATCCCGTTGTTGACGCGTTGATAGAAAAGCTGATCAACGCGGATTCCAGAGCCTCGCAACTCAGTGCCTGTCGTGCGATAGACCGGGTCTTGTTGAATAGCTATTACGTCATCCCGCAATGGTATATTTCTGTATTCCGGGTGGCGTACTGGGACAAGTTCGGGGTTCCGGTCGCCAGCCCCTCGTACAATGACTTCGGCTTTTTCAATTGGTGGATCAAGCCACAGTAGCGGCGGGGGCAACAACGAGATGACCAATTACATCCTGCGGCGATTGCTGCTGATCATTCCGACGCTGCTGGGGATTCTGGCACTGAATTTCGTCATTATTCAGGCCGCTCCCGGCGGTCCGGTCGAGCAGATGATTGCCAAGCTCGAAGGCATGGGCAATGGTGCTTCCGAGCGGGTGGGCGGTAGCGCACGCGCGGAAGTCAATTCCTCGGGTTCCAATTATCGGGGCAAACAGGGGCTGGATCCGGAGCTCGTCACCAAGATAGAAAAAATGTATGGCTTCGACAAACCGGCATCGACACGCTTCTTCGACATGTTGGTGAATTACGCCACTTTCAATTTTGGTGAATCATTTTTCCGGTCAAAAGCGGTAGTCGATCTCGTCATTGAAAAGATGCCGGTATCCATATCCCTGGGCCTGTGGACAACGCTGCTCACCTACCTGATATCCATCCCCCTTGGCATCAAGAAAGCTGTGCGTAATGGCGCCCGCTTTGACGTCTGGACCAGCACGGTCATTATCGTTGGCTACGCCATTCCCAGCTTTTTGTTTGCCATGCTGCTGATCGTCCTGTTTGCCGGTGGCAGTTATTTCACCTGGTTTCCATTGCGCGGTTTGACCTCGCCGAATTTCGAGGAGCTCAGCCTCTGGGGGAAGGCCCTGGACTATCTGTGGCACATCATACTGCCCGTGATAGCGCTGGTCGTCGGCGGCTTCGCGACCCTGACCATGCTGACGAAAAATTCGTTTCTCGATGAAATCGGCAAGCAGTATGTCATTACCGCCCGAGCCAAGGGTCTGACTGAACGTCAGGTCCTGTACAAACATGTTTTCCGAAACGCCATGCTGATTGTCATCGCGGGTTTTCCAAGCGCGTTGCTCGGTATCCTGTTTACTGAGGCGTTTCTGATCGAAATTATATTTTCCCTCGACGGGCTCGGCCTGCTGGGATTTGAATCCGTGCTGTCGCGCGACTACCCGGTAGTTTTCGGCACACTGTTCATCTTCACCTTGATCACCCTGCTGATGAATATAGTCAGCGACGTCGTCTATATGCTGGTCGATCCCAGAATTGATTTTGATGCGAGAAACTAGCGCCATGATTTTCAGACTCAATCCCGTAAACCAGCGGCGCTGGCAAAAGTTCAGAAACAACAAGCGAGGCTACTGGAGCCTGTGGATATTCCTGACGCTGTTTCTGCTCTGCTCCGCTGCGGAAATCATTGCCAATGATCGCCCCTTGATAGTGCAATACAAATCAGATTTGTATTTCCCGATTTTTCAGCGTTACCCGGAAACGACTTTCGGCGGCGAACTTGAAACAGAAGCCGATTATCGCGACCCCTATGTGATCGACCTGATCAAACAGCAGGGCTATCTGGTTTTTCCGCCGATTCCCTTTCGATATGACACCATCAATTACAACCTGCCGTCGCCGGCGCCATCCGCGCCGGACCGGAACAATTGGCTGGGAACCGACGATCAGGGCAGAGATGTCCTGGCGCGCATCATTTATGGTTTCCGCATCAGTGTTGTCTTTGGCGTGATGATGGTCATTACCAGTTCCATCATCGGTATATCGTCAGGTGCGCTGCAGGGTTATTACGGTGGCCTCACCGATCTCATTGCACAGCGCTTCATCGAAATCTGGTCATCAATGCCCAAATTGTTCCTTCTGATCATACTGGCGTCGGTGATCGTGCCTACATTCTGGTGGTTGATGCTGATCATGCTGTTGTTCAACTGGATGGCGCTGGTGGGTGTAGTGCGTGCAGAGTTCCTGCGAGGACGCAACCTGGAGTACGTGAAAGCAGCAAAGGCGCTCGGTCTGTCGGACATGCGCATCATGTTCCGTCATATATTGCCGAATGCCATGGTGGCAACGCTGACGTTCATGCCGTTTCTGCTGACGGCGTTTATCACGCAACTGACTGCGCTCGACTTTCTGGGTTTTGGTCTGCCGCCAGGCTCACCCTCGCTGGGCGAGCTGTTACAGCAAGGAAAAAACAATCTTCAGGCACCGTGGCTGGGAATATCGGCATTTGTGGTGCTTTCAGTGATGCTCAGCCTGCTGGTGTTCATCGGAGAGGCAATTCGTGATGCGTTTGACCCGAGGAATAACTGAACATGGTTGAATCAGCGCTGCTTTCATTGCGTTCGGTGTCCGTTACGTTTTCACAAGGCCAGCAACAGATTCAGGCGGTCCGTAACGTGAGCCTTGAGATCCATCGCGGTCAGGCCCTTGCCCTGGTTGGCGAAAGCGGCTCAGGAAAATCTGTCACGGCAAATACCATACTCAAGTTATTGCCGGAAAAATGCACCACGATCACCGGCACCATCAGCTTTGACGGCTTGTCACTTGACGCCTCTGATGATGCACAAATGCTCGCTATCCGTGGTGCTGAAATTTCGATGATTTTTCAGGAACCGATGACAGCACTGAACCCGCTGCATACGGTAGAAAAACAAATCGGCGAAGTCATCGATCTCAGGCAAAAACTTCTCCCGGACGCACGCAGGACGCGCATCATCGAGCTGCTGAACATGGTCGAAATCAGCGATCCGGAAAGTCGCCTGGGAAGTTACCCGCATCAACTATCGGGCGGCCAGCGTCAACGCATCATGATTGCCATGGCGATAGCGAATCAGCCGAAGTTACTCATCGCCGATGAACCCACTACCGCGCTTGACGTCACCATACAGAAGCAAATTCTCGAATTGATCCGCAAACTGCAACGAGAAACAGGCATGGCCGTCCTGTTGATCACCCATGACCTTGGCATTGTTCGTCATTTTTCCGACCAGATAGCCGTCATGAAAAACGGTGAAATCGTCGAAGCCGGCGACACCCAAGCGATATTTGCTTCACCGGCACACCCGTACACGCAGAACCTTCTGACATCGGAACCCTCGGGAATTCCGGCACCCGTCCCTGCCGATGCGACTGAAGTCATCAATACCACGTCATTGAAGGTATGGTTTCCCATCAAGAAGGGATTCTTCAAGACGACCGTTGGACACATCAAGGCAGTCGATGACATACATCTGCAACTTCTTCAGGGTGAAACGCTTGGTATAGTCGGGGAAAGCGGATCGGGAAAGACCACGCTCGCGCAGGCTTTATTGCGACTGATTGACAGTAACGGCGAGATCAGGCTGCACAATGTTCCGATCAATGCATTGAAGAGAAACCATCTACGCCCCTATCGAAGAATGATGCAAATCGTCTTTCAGGATCCCTTCGCCAGCCTGAGTCCGCGCATGAGCATCGCCCAGATCATTGCCGAAGGACTGCTGATCCACTTTGATCTTGGCGACGCTGAGATTGACGCACGAGTGTGTGAAACGCTGCTGGAGGTCGGGTTGTCACCCGAGATACGCCATCGTTTTCCGCATGAGTTTTCCGGTGGTCAGCGACAGCGCATTGCCATTGCACGCGCCCTCATTCTCAAGCCGGAATTGATTGTGTTGGACGAACCCACCTCCGCCCTCGATAGAACCATCCAGACTCAAATCATCGATCTGTTGCGGTCACTGCAGGAAAAACACCGACTCAGCTATTTGTTCATCAGTCACGACTTGAAGGTGGTTCGCGCCATGTCACATCGGATGATCGTTCTTAAAAACGGAAAGATTGTCGAAGAAGGGTGTGCGAGCACAATATTTCACTCGCCCCGGGAAGAATACACCCGACAGTTGCTTAACGCTGCGTTTCTCGGTGAAACACTCTGCTGATGCGCGGCGAAGGCAGCGAGCAATAAAAAAGGGCCTTACGGCCCTTTTTGTTCAACTTACCTTGTTTCGTCACTCTGGTTTCTCTTGATCTCCGCCTTTGCCTCAAGCGTCGCAAGATAACCTTCCATGTCCATGGTACCGAAGCGGTAGGCCATACCTTTGGTGAATTGCTGCTTCTCTGCATCCGTACGTTCGATGGCACGCTGCCCAATGTTGCTGACCGCCAGAACCGCGATTTCACCATTGGCGAGATCCAGCTTGCCGCTGGTGAATTTGCCCGCCTCTGGCTTGGCCAATTCGAAGGCTTTCTGGATGATCTGGCGGTTGGGTTTGCCCGCAGTGCGTTCAACTGCCGTGGTGAATTCCCAGGACAGCGACAGTGCCTTTGCCGCAGCGTCAGGGGCATCACCCGCAACCAGCTTGGCCAGCAGTTCATCGGCAGTTGCTCGCGCTTTCTCGAGAGACTTTTCAGCAATGACCTGTTGCTTTACTGGGTCCTTGACTTCATCAAGCCCCAACTGACGAGGCGCTTCATGGGCCTTCAGCCTCACCAGGAGCAGGCTGCCATCTTCAAGCTCGATCGCATCGCTGTTCCGTTGTTCCTGAATAATGGCATCGCTGAAAGCAACATCTTTTACCTTGGTGTCATTAAAAACGCCCTCGGCCTTGGAACGGGTCAACCAGTCGGAAACCTGCACGGGCTTTTTGTACTGATCAGCGATGACGCTGAGATCACCGGATTCAAACGAAAGACGGTTCAACTCATCAACTGCCAGGGTCATGCGCTCCCTGGCCTGCTCCTCGCGAAGTTCTGCAACAACGGAATCACGATCACGCAAGGCGTCGGGCAGGTTGGGCGTTTCTACAGCCAGCAGCTTGATGACGTGATATCCGAATTCGCTTTTCACAACACCGGAAACATCATTGACGGCAGCCAATTCATACAGCGCCGCTTCAAAGGCAGGGTCATAGACACCTTTGCCGGCAAAGCCAAGATCGCCACCGCTTTTCGCCG
The DNA here is from genome assembly GCA_052035295.1 of Pseudomonadota bacterium. GTDB lineage: Bacteria > Pseudomonadota > Gammaproteobacteria > Pseudomonadales > Ketobacteraceae > HdN1. Next base: position 63,049 of record JBPOHS010000075.1, on the reverse strand, counting down.
TGGCAAAGTCTTCGGATTTTTCCTTGGCAACCGTTTCAAAGGAGGCACCACCTTTGACTTGCGCGAGAACCTCATCTGCAATTGCTTTCGCCTCGGCATCCTCGTGCTTGCTGCCCGTTTCAATCAAAATGTGGGCCGCGCGCCGGCGTTCACTCTGTTTCGCTTTTTCGGCTTTTTCCGCGATTCTTGCAGCAATCTGATCGTCAGCAATATCGGCTTCGTTATCAACAAAGTCAGCTTTGGAGAAATGCAGATATTCGAGTTGGACCTTTTCCTCCGAACGGAACGCATTAGTGTTCTGATCATAGAATTTTTGCAGGTCCTCGTCGCTCACCGTGATGGAAGCTTCAAAGGCGGAAGGCTTGATGGTGGCAACACCAATGTCACGGGTCTGCCTGTCGAGCGCCAGAATCTGCTCCACATCACCCTGGGTGGCAAAAGCCGACTGGGTAATGCCGTTCTGCAGCTGCTCGGTCACCATGTCTGCATTCACTTCGCTGAAAATACGAGCGGCCGACATACCTGACTGAACGAGAAAACGTTCGAGTCTTTCCTGTGAAAACACTCCTTTGTCGTCATGAAACTGCGGCAAGGAACGCACATAGGATTTCACGGACTCAGAAGGGACGAAGAGCGCTTCGTCTTCCGCCGCGTTGATCAGCAGCTGACGTTGAATGAGGGCCTTCTCTGTGCCAGGACGAACCATTTCCGCGGTAATAATGGAAGGATCGACGCCCGCCCCCATACGCTCCAGCATCTGCTGACGACGACTGTCGATGGCGCGCTCCAGCTCAACCTTGGAAATTTCGTGACCGTCGACTTCCAGGGCGGCCTGATTGGGGCCAGACCCCGTAAAAACGCCTTCGATCCCGACGACCGCAAACGGGAGAATAATCAATGCAAGCAGTGATTTACCGACCCAACCACGTAATAAATGTCTAAATGCATCCATCTCGATTTCTCCGGAATCCTGACAGCTTTATTCTGTATGACTCGTATGTCGTTGTTATTAAGCTGCACACAAAACAAAAGCCCACAACCTTGCGGGTGTGAGCTTCTGCAAAATGGCGGAGCGGACGGGACTCGAACCCGCGACCCCCGGCGTGACAGGCCGGTATTCTAACCGACTGAACTACCGCTCCGGACACGTTTCACGTTAGCCGTTGACAGCATCCTTAAGCGCTTTGCCGGGCTTGAACGTGGGAATTTTTGCAGCCGGAATGTCGATAGGCTGGCCCGTCTGCGGATTGCGACCGCTACGTGCAGCTCTTTCTTTGACCGAGAAGGTACCAAAACCAACCAGGGCGACCTGATCGTCTTTCTTGAGTGCTTCGGTGACCGCTTCAATTACTGCGTCGAGCGCACGGCCAGCCTGAGCCTTCGGAATATCAGCTGATGCGGCGATGGCATCGATCAGTTCGGATTTATTCACAAGACTCCCCTTTATACTTTGTCTGAGTGAGATGGGTTGGATTTATGTGATAACTAAACAGATAGCAACACGTTTTTTGCAATTCTGGCGCTTCCAGCGCGGCGGATGGCTTTTATACCAACTGGTGAAAATAACTGTCAAGCACGGGGTATTTGGGGCAGACAAATAATTTTTTTCAAGCTGAAACAAGGATAAACGACAAAAAAATAAGCTCGTTCCAGCATGACGGCAGGGTAATGACATGATCGGAATCAATACATCACCCTGCCCTACCGCTTCCATCAATGCGTGCTGAAACGCTCCTGATCGTCTTCGTCGGTCTCTTCGCGCTTCACCAGGGTGCCCGGAACAGCTTCACCCTCGACAACGGGAAGTGGAGTTGGCTCCCGCTGCAAGGCAAGCTGTAGCACCTCATCGATCCATTTGACGCAGTGAATACTCAGGGACGTCTTGATATTCTCGGGAATATCCTTGAGATCCCGTTCGTTTTCCTCAGGGATGATCACGGTGGTGATGCCGCCACGATGCGCTGCCAGCAGTTTTTCCTTCAGTCCACCGATCGGCAAAACCTGCCCGCGCAAAGTGATCTCACCGGTCATGGCAACGTCACTCTTGACCGGGATATCGGTCAACACCGACACCAGCGCAGTGCACATTCCGATCCCGGCACTGGGGCCATCCTTGGGCGTCGCACCTTCAGGCACGTGAATATGGATGTCGTTCCGTTCCAGAGCGTCTACCGAGATGCCCAACATGCGGGCACGGCTTCTCACCACGGTAAATGCGGCCTGAATCGATTCCTGCATGACATCGCCCAACGAGCCGGTACGAATCTGGCGCCCCTTTCCGGGCACCATGGCGGCTTCTATGGTCAGCAACTCGCCACCAACGGAAGTCCAGGCCAGGCCAGTGACCTGACCGATTCTGTCTTGCTCTTCCTTCTGGCCGAAATTGAACTTGCGCACACCGCAGTACTTTTCCACCAACTCCGGCGACACCACGACAGACGACAGATTTTTTTGCCCGGACAGCAAAAAGTCTTTCACGTGCTTGCGACAAATTTTGGAAATCTCGCGCTCGAGTCCCCGCACCCCCGCTTCCTTCGTGTAGTAACGCACGAGATGACGGATAGCTTCCTCAGATACGGCCAATTCTTCTTTGCCCAGCCCGTTGAACTCCTGTTGCTTTGGAACCAGATACTGCCGTGCGATATTGACCTTTTCATCCTCGGTGTAGCCCGGAATCCGGATGACTTCCATGCGATCAAGCAATGGCGCCGGAATATTCATGGAATTCGAGGTACAAACAAACATGACATCCGAGAGGTCATAATCCACCTCCAGGTAGTGATCGTTAAAGGTCGAATTCTGTTCAGGATCGAGGACTTCGAGTAGCGCCGATGCAGGGTCGCCACGCATGTCGACACCCATCTTGTCTATTTCATCCAGCAGGAACAGCGGATTCTTTACACCGGCCTTGGAAATTTTCTGCACCAACTTGCCTGGTAACGAGCCGATATAGGTGCGTCGATGCCCACGAATTTCTGCTTCATCGCGCACGCCGCCCAATGCCATGCGGACGAACTTCCGGTTCGTTGCCTTGGCAATGGATTGCCCCAATGAAGTCTTGCCGACGCCCGGCGGCCCGACCAGACAAAGTACGGGGCCACGGATTTTTTTCACGCGGCTCTGTACTGCCAGATACTCAAGAATGCGATCCTTGACCTCTTCCAGGCCGTAGTGGTCGTTATTAAGAATTTCTTCGGCTCGTTTCAGATCATGGCTGACCTTGCTCTTTTTCTTCCAGGGAAGGTTCACCATCCAGTCGAGGTAGCTGCGAACCACGGTCGCCTCGGCCGACATGGGGGACATCATCTTGAGCTTGTTCAGTTCACTGCGAGCCTTGTCCGCAGCTTCTTTCGGCATGCCGGAAAGCCCGATTTTCTTCTCGAAGGATTCCACCTCATTGGCGCCGTTATCGAGATCGCCCAGCTCCTTTTGAATGGCCTTCATCTGCTCATTCAAATAGTACTCGCGCTGGCTTTTCTCCATCTGTTTCTTGACCCGCCCACGAATGCGTTTCTCGATTTGCAGCAAATCGATCTCGCCCTCCATTAGCGCCATCAAATGCTCGATCCGCTCGCGCAGCTCGAAAATTTCGAGAATCTTCTGCTTTTCAGGCAATTTTAGCGCGAGGTGCGCCGAAATGGTGTCAGCGAGCCTCCCAGGCTCTTCAATACTGGATACCGACGTCAGGATCTCGGGCGGTACCTTTTTACTGAGTTTGACGTACTGCTCGAATTGCGACATGACCGAACGAACCAACACTTCGGCTTCGCGATCCGGCATGCGAACCGTCGGCACTTCCTCTATGTCGGCACCGAGAAAACCATCGAGTGGTTTGATGCGTTTCACTCGCGCACGCACAGAGCCCTCGACGAGCACTTTCACCGTGCCGTCGGGCAGCTTCAACAGCTGCAAGATGGTAGCAACGGTACCGACGCGATAAAGATCCTTGGCTCCCGGATCATCTTCAGACGCATTGAGCTGCGCAATGAGCAGAATTTGCTTGTCATCGTGCATGGCCTTTTCGAGCGCCTTGATGGAACGCTCTCGACCGACAAAAAGCGGAATGACCATGTGTGGGTAAACAACAACATCACGCAGTGGAAGAAGCGGAATATCCACGTGTACAAGACTATCTGAGCGGCTTTGGTCGTACATACTCCAACCTTCTAAAAAATCGGGAACACTGTTTACCTAAGCAATATTGCGCCACATCATTTGATTTCAAGGCTTTACAAATTGCGCCTATTAAAAAAGGGCCTCAACGGCCCTTTTTGTTCGCTGCAGCCTCATTCAGGCGCGACTTTACTTTTCTCTGTGCGCTCATAAATCATCAACGGCTCGGAATCTCCCTTGATAACGGCTTCATCGACCACGACCTTGGTGACGCCTTCGAGTGAGGGCGCATCGTACATGGTTTCAAGCAACACGTTTTCAAGAATGGACCGGAGTCCACGGGCACCGGTTTTCCGGTCGAGCGCTTTTCTCGCGACAGCTGTCAATGCATCCGCACGAAAATCGAGCTCAATGCTCTCCATATCGAATAGCTTCTGATATTGCTTCGTCAGGGAGTTTCTTGGTTCGGTCAAAATACGAACCAATGCAGCCTCATCCAACTCATCGAGCGTCGCAATGATTGGTAAACGACCAACGAACTCGGGAATCAGGCCAAACTTGACCAGATCTTCCGGCTCGACATCCTTGAGCGTTTCACCGACGTTCTTGGCGTTGTCCTTGCTTTTGACGCTCGCAACAAAACCAATGCCACTCTTCTCCGAACGATTCTGGATGACCTTTTCAAGCCCGGCGAACGCACCGCCACAAATGAACAGGATATTGGTCGTGTCGACCTGCAAAAACTCCTGCTGTGGGTGCTTGCGGCCACCTTGCGGCGGAACAGAAGCAACGGTCCCCTCGATCAGCTTGAGTAACGCCTGTTGAACACCCTCACCAGAGACATCGCGAGTGATGGATGGATTTTCCGACTTGCGCGAAATCTTGTCGATCTCGTCAATGTAGACAATCCCCACCTGCGCCTTCTCGACGTCGTAATCGCATTTCTGCAACAACTTCTGGATGATGTTCTCGACGTCTTCCCCGACATAGCCTGCTTCGGTCAACGTTGTTGCATCTGCAATCGTAAAAGGCACATTGAGCAGGCGCGCCAGTGTCTCAGCCAGCAGGGTTTTACCACTACCAGTAGGCCCGATCAGCAGGATGTTGCTCTTCGCGAGCTCGACATCGGCATCACTGCGGGTCTTGGCGCTCTTGGCGCTGCCTGAACGAATACGCTTGTAATGATTGTATACGGCAACGGCCAGTATCTTTTTGGCACGATCCTGCCCAATGACATAGTCATCAAGGATTTTCTTGATTTCCTTGGGCGAAGGCAGGCGGTCACTCTTGTTGTCGACGTTCTCTTCCTGAACCTCTTCCCGGATGATGTCGTTGCACAAATCAACGCACTCATCACAAATGAAAACGGATGGCCCCGCGATCAGCTTGCGAACCTCATGTTGACTCTTACCGCAGAAAGAGCAGTACAGCAGCTTCCCGCCGTCATCTCCCTTTCCAGACCGATCTTCAGCCATTTCATACCTCTTCTGGGCTTTCTCTAAGTAAGAAGATGCAGCCACCCGCCCCTTTTTTCAAGGGGCGACACCAACCTTTTTACCCTAACACGCAAAACCTTGGGAGAACAACGCGTCGTTCTACCGTCAGATCCGCTTTTCTAGAACTTTGTCAATGAGACCGTATTCCTTGGCATCCTGACTGCTCATGAAGTTATCGCGATCAGTATCCAGCTCTACCTTGTCGAAAGGTTGGCCAGTATGTTTGGCCATGATCTCGTTAAGACGCTTTTTCATGCTGATGATTTCACGAGCGTGGATCTCGATGTCCGACGCCTGCCCCTGAAAACCGCCCAATGGCTGATGTATCATCACGCGTGAATTGGGAAGCGCGTACCGTTTCCCTGCGGCACCTGCTGTGAGCAACAAGGCGCCCATACTGCAGGCCTGGCCAACACAAATGGTGCTGACATCGGGCTTGATGAACTGCATGGTGTCATAGATGGACATACCCGCGGTCACTGAGCCACCGGGAGAGTTGATGTAAAGGTGGATGTCCTTGTCAGGGTTCTCCGACTCCAGGAACAACAACTGTGCAACAATCAGGTTGGCCATATGGTCTTCGACCTGCCCCACCATGAAGATGACTCGCTCTTTCAACAGGCGCGAGTAGATGTCAAAAGAGCGCTCACCCCGTGCAGTCTGCTCAATGACGATTGGTACGAGTGCGTTCTCTATGGATGGTGACTTCTTTTCAAAGCTATCGTACCAACGGGTCATGCGTATATCCTTAATTAAGTTAGGCTCAGGAAGTTGACACTAGACTAATTAGCCAAGTTTCAAAATACCCTAATTGACCATACAAGTTAATAGTTAATATAGGCTAGACCACCGGGTTGGCACCAAAAAAATTAACGCGGCATAAGCCGCGTTAATTTTTTACACAAAAAGCGTCGTGTCGTTATTCGTCGTCGCCACCAGCGCCCTGTGCAGGCTTGACGGCTTCCTCATAACTGCAGGACTTTTCAGTGGTTTTTGCAGACTCAAGCAGCTTCTCGACGGCTTGATCTTCGAGAACGGCTGCCTCGAGCTGACGCAACTGCTGATCGTTCTGGTAGTACCAGTTGACCACTTCCTGCGGGTGCTCAAAAGGCTCGGCCAGCTCTTCGATCGTGCTCTTGACACGCGCAGCGTCGACCTTGAGGGCTGAACTGCGAATGAACTCGTTCAACAGCAGACCCAGCTTGGCGCTGCGGGTAGCGCGATCAGTGAAGAGCTCTGCAGGCAGCATGGCAGGATCAAAGTTGGCACCTTGACCACCGAACTGCTGAACCATCTGCTTGCGCAGGCGATCCACTTCCTGGGCGACCAACGCCTTGGGAACTTCAATTTCGTTCTCACGCAGCAAGCCGTCGAACACCTGGTTCTTGACCTTGTTCTTGACCGCGTTCTTGAGTTCGCGCTCCATGTTCTTCTTGATTTCGCCGCGGAAAGCCTCGACCGACCCGTCTGCAACGCCAAAGAAACCGATGAATTCTTCGTTCACTTCCGGCAGTTGCTTGCTTTCAACCTGGGAAACACTGACCTTGAACTGGGCTGCTTTGCCCTTCAGGTGCTCAGCGTGATAACTCTCAGGGAAGGAGACATTGATGACACGCTCTTCACCGGCTTTGACACCCACGAGCTGGTCTTCGAATCCGGGAATCATGGACTTCGAACCCAATGCCAAGCGATGACCGGTAGCTGCGCCACCTTCAAACTCTTCGCCATCGATAGAACCAACGAAGTCGATGGTGACCTGATCGCCATCGGCAGCCGCGTCGTCAGTCTTGACGAACACAGCACGCTGCTGACGCAGTTTCTCAATCATCGCATCGACATCACTCTCGTTGATTTCAGCGACAGGACGCTCAACAGCGATGTTTTCGAGATTGCTGATCTGGATTTCCGGGAACACTTCAAACGTGGCTACATACTCAACGTCTTGCCCTGGTTGATCCTTGGTGAAGGAAATCTGTGGCATGCCAGCCAGGTTGAGTTTTTCCTGGGTGATTGCCTGATAGAAAGACTTGTTGACGAGGTCGCCAAGCACTTCGTCGCGAATGCCTTTCGCAAAGCGGCGGCGTACTTCCTTCAGCGGAACCTTGCCGGGACGGAAGCCATCAATCTTGACGCGACGCGCGGTCTCCTCAAGCTTCTGCTCTACCGCCACATCTACATCGCTCGCTGGCACGCCTACGGTGACGCGACGCTCAAGGTTGGAAACGCTTTCCACTGAAACTTGCATGATGTCCTCTCTGAAAATAGCCGTACTTTTCTTCTGCCGAGCCAACTGCCCGCAAGCAGTCGGAGTTTTTCGGATTTCACAAAGCAGAAACCGGCAATACCTGCTAGGTACCACCGGTTTCTGTTTGATCTGGGAAATTGGGGTGAGCGATGGGGATCGAACCCACGACCACCGGAATCACAATCCGGGGCTCTACCGATTGAGCTACGCCCACCATTGAACGGGACAAATTGTACTAGCATCAATTCTTTAGTGCAACACGCATCCGCCAGGATGGGAGCCTCATGTGGCGCGCCCGGCAGGACTCGAACCTGCAACCTACGGCTTAGAAGGCCGTTGCTCTATCCGATTGAGCTACAGGCGCCGAACGATTCGCTCATGAGTGCTAGTCAACTTGCTCCACGCTGCTCGTCATGACTGGTCGGGGTAGAGGGATTTGAACCCCCGACATCCTGCTCCCAAAACAGGCGCGCTACCAGACTGCGCTATACCCCGGTTACATGACACCTCAGCGAAGAGGTGCGAAATCATAAGCATACGCGGACTCTTCGTCAACCAAAGTTTTCAAGCCAATGATTTTGTTGGTTGTCGTTTTGCCCTTTCCATTGGCAAATGCCACAATAGCCGATTCTAAACTTCTTACCTCGATCGATTGGATGACAGGCATGCCAGCAACACTGATAGACGGCATCAAGATAGCAAATCAACTGACCGATACAGTCAAGAAACGCGTTGACGAGCGACTCTCGCTGGGAATGCGGGCGCCGGGCCTCGCCGTCATTCTGGTGGGCAGCGACCCCGCTTCACAGGTTTATGTGAACAAGAAGCGCAAGTCGTGCGAACAGGTTGGATTCCTGTCACGCTCCTACGATTTGCCGGAAACCACCTCCCAGCAGCAACTCAATGAACTTATTTCAACGCTCAATGAGGATCCGGAAATTGATGGCATCCTCGTTCAGCTGCCCTTGCCGCGCCACCTCAATGCAGATGACGTCATCCAACACATTCGCCCGGACAAGGACGTTGATGGTTTCCACCCGTTCAACATCGGTCGACTGGCTCAACGCGTTCCCCTATTACGCCCCTGTACACCCAAAGGCATCATGCGCTTGCTGCAATCAACCGGGGTATCTCTCAAAGGGGTGAATGCTGTTATTGTAGGGGCCTCGAATATCGTTGGCCGCCCCATGTCGCTTGAGCTGCTGCTGGCCGGCGCTACGGTCACCACGACGCACCGGTTCACCAAGGACCTGCAAACCCATGTCTCGAACGCTGAACTGCTGGTGGTCGCGGCCGGAAAACCCAACCTCATTCCTGGTGAATGGGTCAGGCCGGGCAGTATTGTGATCGACGTCGGCATCAACCGACTGGCCAACGGCAAACTGGCGGGCGATGTCGAGTTTGAGCCTGCCGCTGAACGCGCTGCCTTCATTACTCCTGTTCCTGGTGGCGTTGGCCCCATGACAGTCGCCACACTCCTGGAAAACACGCTTTTCGCTGCAGACAATTTCCACAGCTCCCGCTGACGGCTTTATTACGCCTGTGCGGTTGGGCCCTGGTTGATTTCGTTCGGTTCAATAACAAAATGAGGTGACAAATGAGTATCGTATTGGTTCTGCTTCAAACCTCCCTGGGTGATGTCAAACTCGAACTTTACCCGGACAAAGCGCCCGCATCGGTTGCCAACTTTGTTTCCTACGTGAATGCTGGCCATTACGACGGCACCATTTTTCACCGTGTCATTGGCAATTTCATGATACAGGGTGGCGGTTTTGACAAGGATATGACGCAAAAGCCGACGCAGGCACCGATCAAGAACGAAGCCAACAACGGCCTGAAAAATGATGTCGGCACTGTGGCCATGGCGCGCACCTCCGATCCACACTCGGCAACCGCGCAGTTCTTCATCAACGTGACCAATAACGATTTCCTCAACTACAAGTCCGAGACAACGCAAGGCTGGGGCTATGCCGTATTTGGCAAGATCGTTGACGGAATGGATGTCGTGAACAAGATCAAGGCGGTTCCCACGACGCGCGTCAGTGGTTACCAGGACGTACCACGCGAGCCGGTGTTGATCGAGCACGCCAAAGTCATCGAGAACTAATATCTATCATGGACGCCCTGTTTATTTCCGATTTACACCTTCAGGACGATCGGCCGGATCTCACGGACGGTTTTTTGCGATTCTGCGATATTTGGGGACCGCAAACGCCGAAGCTGTACATCCTTGGTGACTTGTTTGAAGTCTGGATCGGGGATGATGTCGAAACAACGACATCCAGGGCCGTCACACGTGCGCTGTCATCACTGACAGCACGCGGCGTACAGATTTCCTTTGTCGCGGGAAACCGTGATTTTCTGATCGGCGAGGTGTTTGCGGGTTCCGCGCACCTGAAGCTGTTGAAAGACGGCAGCGTAGAGAAGATCACCACCCAGCAGGTGCTGGTATCGCATGGTGACCTCTACTGCACCGACGACACCGAATACCAGAACTTCCGCAAAACCATGCGCGATCCACGCTGGATCAGTGCGTTCCTGGCCCGCCCCGTCGCTGTCAGACAACAGATGGCGCAAGCGCTGCGCAAGGAATCCATGAGCCAAGGAAAGGAAAAGCAGCAGTATCTGATGGATGTTAACGAAAGCGCCATTCTTGCCGCGTTTGACAAGAGCCAGTCAAAATTGATGATACATGGTCATACGCATCGACCCGCCGTGCACACTCACCTGCTGAAGGGCGCATCCTGCAAGCGCATCGTATTGGGTGACTGGAGTGATACCGGCTGGATGGCCACCATCGAAGGCGCCTCCAGCCAGCTTCTGAAATTTCCGCTCAAGGACCCGTCACAGGTACGCCGCTGTGAAAATTGAAATCGCGATCCGGTGATGCGATCAGCGTCGCCTCAATGTCGCGTATCTCGGCAACCCGCCGATCGAATTCGTCAGCCGTTCCGGTAAAGTAGAGTTTCGCCAGCCCCAGATAGTCTTCATAGTGACGCGACTCGGATTTCAGCAGGAAGCGGTAGTAACGCGCCAGGTCTTCCAGTTCCGGGTTTTGCTCCAGCTTTGGCGCCAGTGCGGCAAAGCGCTCGCAGCTACGTGCCTCGATAAAAGCACCAATGATCAAGGTGTCGATCAGTTTGTGTGGTTCTTCATTACGCACTGCTTTGCGCAGACTACTGGCATAGCGCGACGGGGGCACAAAATCGTAGGGCACTCCGAGTTTGTCCATGTGCTCGCAGACTTGTTCAAAATGCAACAATTCCTCGCGCGCCAATTGCGAGAGTGCAGTCAGCAACTCCTTTCGATCCACATAGCGAAATAGCAGATTCAACGCCGTGGCAGCAGCCTTTTTTTCGCAATTGGCGTGATCGATGAGCAGGATGTTCCGCTCATTGATCGCGCGATCAAGCCAGGCCAGAGGTGTTTCACAGCCGAGAAAGGCCTTGATCGGTGCGAGCAAATCGGTGGACATCAGGGATTCTCCAGGTCGGTGTTCGGCGATGGTTGGTCACCATGGCGAGATCGTCTATTCTAACGCCCTTATTCAGACTTGAAATCGATAATGGGGCGATGAGGTGTTGAATCTCGCGGATGATCTTTCTGTTCTTTCCCTCAAATGCCTGGGAAAACTCCCGCTGGCGACCGTACGCAAATTGGGATCTGTGGCCGGCACTCTTGCTGCCAAAATACCCAGCGATGCCCGTCGCATCACGCGAATCAATATTGACCTGTGCTTTCCCGAACAAACGGCTGAGTGGCGCCGCGACATGGTCGAAAAAAGCATGCGCGAAACGATCATTACGGCCTTCGAAATGGGCCCCATGTGGACAGGTGACAGCGAAGAGATGTTGCGGTATATCCTGTCGGTCGAGGGCGAGCATCTGATCAAGGACGCGCTCGCGCGGGGCAAGGGCGTGGTGCTGCTGGCGCCCCACCTGGGCAACTGGGAACTGATTGGGTATTTCCTGTCGAAGCAATATGATTTCGGCGTGATGTACCAGCCCGGTGAATTCGCCAAACTCAGTCAGTTGATTCTGGATGCCCGGCAGAAATATCACGCCCAGCTTGTTCCCACTGACAAGACGGGGGTCATGGCGCTGTTCAAGCGCCTGAAGAAAGCCAAATTGATCGGCATCCTGCCGGATCAGAAGCCAGACCGCAGCAGCGGTGTCATGGCACCCTTTTTTGGCGTCCCGGCTCTGACACAAACCCTCGGACCCAGGCTCGCATCACAGGCCAAGGCCGACGTTGTGGGTGGCGTCTGCTACCGTGACCGGGAAGCGGGCGGCTACCGCCTGCATTTTTTTGCCGTTGACCCGGAAGTTCGCAATGACGACCTGGCCATCGCCTGTGCCGCCATGAATCGTTCGATCGAGCAGTGGGTTCGTCTGTGTCCCGAGCAGTACCAATGGGAATACAAGCGTTTTGGCAGGCGGCCGCGCAGCTTGCCTGACGTGTACAAAAACTGATCCACCCGTAAATGCCAAAGCTATACTTCAACCGGACCCTGACTGGTGGTTCATGAAATTCCAGTCAGTTCTACTGGTGCAAAGCAGCAAAATCCGGGCAATAAACTGACGATTTATGGGCGAAAGACGCGGTATTGCCGGCACTTAGCTGAAACTGCGTCAGTGCTTTGATATAATCGTTGCGCCCAAAAGGCCTGCGCAGTGACAACGCCGATCCCTGAATGAGACGGCATGTGTGCGACTGCCCGCTTCCTACCGAACGCCATTCTGAAGAGAGGATTACTAAAGTGCTAGAAGCCTACCGCAAGCACGTTGAAGAGCGTGCCGCCTCCGGTGTACCCCCGAAGCCACTGGATGAGAAACAAACTGCTGATCTCGTCGAGCTGCTCAAGAATCCCCCTGCCGGAGAAGAAAGCTTCCTGGTAGACCTCATTACGTATCGTGTCCCCGCGGGTGTTGACCCTGCTGCCTACGTGAAAGCAGGATTCCTGACCGCTGTAGCCAAGGGCCAGGCCAAATCTCCTCTCATCACGCCGACCCGTGCGACCGAACTGCTCGGCACCATGCTCGGTGGCTACAACGTCCAATCGCTGATCGACCTGCTCGACGACGCCGATCTGGCGCCGATTGCGGCCAAGGGCCTGTCGCACACCTTGCTGATTTTCGATTCATTCCATGACGTTCAGGAAAAAGCCAAGACCAATGCCTACGCCCAGCAGGTACTGGACTCCTGGGCCAATGCCGAGTGGTTCACTTCGCGCCCTGAAGTACCGCAAAAAATGACCGTGACGGTGTTCAAGGTCACGGGGGAAACCAACACCGACGACCTGTCTCCTGCGCAAGATGCCTGGAGCCGTCCTGACATCCCATTGCATGCCAATGCCATGCTGAAAAACGCCCGTGAAGGCATCAACCCTGATCAACCTGGCAACGTTGGCCCGATCAAGCAGATCGAAGCCCTCACGGCCAAGGGTCACACGGTTGCCTATGTCGGTGACGTTGTCGGTACCGGTTCTTCACGTAAATCCGCGACCAACTCGGTACTCTGGTTCACCGGCACGGACATTCCCTTCATCCCCAACAAGCGTGAAGGTGGTATCTGTATCGGCAGCAAGATCGCACCCATTTTCTTCAACACCATGGAAGATGCTGGCGCCCTGCCCTTTGAAGCCGATGTAAGCGGTCTGAACATGGGCGACGTGGTCGACATCTTCCCGTATGAAGGCAAGATCAAACGCCATGGCACCGAAGAAGTCCTCAGCACATTCGAGCTCAAGAGCCAGGTGCTGCTTGACGAAGTACGTGCCGGTGGCCGTATCAACCTGATCATTGGCCGTGGACTGACCAGCAAGGCGCGTGAAGCGCTGGGTCTTGGCGCCACGGAACTGTTCCGTCAACCCGTACAACCCGCTGACACTGGCAAGGGCTTTACCCTCGCCCAGAAAATGGTCGGCAAGGCGTGCGGCGTCGATGGTATCCGCCCGGGTACTTACTGCGAACCGAAAATGACCACGGTGGGCTCACAGGACACGACTGGCCCGATGACCCGCGATGAACTGAAAGATCTGGCATGTCTGGGCTTTTCGGCGGATCTGGTGATGCAGTCTTTCTGTCACACCGCAGCCTATCCGAAGCCGGTCGACGTGCAAATGCATCACAGTCTGCCTGATTTCATCATGAACCGTGGCGGCGTATCGCTGCGTCCGGGCGATGGCATCATCCACAGCTGGCTGAACCGCATGTTGTTGCCGGATACGGTTGGCACTGGCGGTGACTCGCACACCCGTTTCCCGATCGGGATTTCTTTCCCGGCAGGTTCTGGTCTGGTGGCCTTCGGTGCGGCAACCGGCGTCATGCCGCTTGACATGCCAGAATCCATCCTCGTGCGTTTCAAGGGCAAAATGCAAGCAGGTATCACCCTGCGTGACCTCGTGCATGCCATTCCCTACTACGCCATCCAGAAAGGCTTGCTGACGGTTGAGAAGAAAGGCAAGAAAAACGCCTTCAACGGTCGCATCCTCGAAATCGAAGGTCTTGAGCAGCTCACGGTTGAACAGGCGTTCGAACTGTCCGACGCATCTGCCGAGCGTTCCGCCGCTGCGTGTACCATCACGCTGAGCGAAGCATCGGTCGCCGAGTATCTGCGTTCCAACACCACCTTGTTGAAGTGGATGATCGCGAATGGTTACGGCGATGCCCGCACCCTTTCACGTCGTGTCGACAGCATGGAAAAATGGCTGGCCAACCCCTCGCTCATGCGTGCCGACAAGGACGCCGAGTACGCGGAAATCATCGAGATCAACCTCGACGAGATCAAAGAGCCGATCCTGTGCTGCCCGAACGATCCAGACGATGCCAAGCTGCTGTCCCAAGTGGCTGGCGACAAGATCGACGAAGTGTTCATCGGTTCGTGCATGACCAACATCGGTCACTTCCGCGCCGCTGGCAAGCTGCTCGACAAGGTTGAAGGGGGCTCATTGGCAACCCGTCTGTGGCTGGCACCGCCCACCAAAATGGACGAAGCGCAGCTGATGGAAGAAGGCTACTACAACATCTACGGCCGCGCCGGTGCCCGCACCGAAATGCCCGGATGTTCACTGTGCATGGGTAACCAGGCACGCGTAGCGCCGAACACCACGGTGGTATCGACGTCAACCCGTAACTTCCCCAACCGTCTGGGCCAAGGTTCCAATGTGTACCTTGCCTCTGCGGAACTGGCGTCGGTTGCTGCCGTTCTCGGCAAACTGCCGACACCCGCCGAGTACATGGAATACGCCAACAAGATCGACAGCATGGCGACGGATATCTACCGTTACCTGAATTTCGACAAGATGGAAGAATTCCAGAAGCAGGCATCCACGGTCAAGATTCAGGTAGCGCAAGCCAACTGAGTTTGACCAGCCAATAAAAAACCCCGGGAAACCGGGGTTTTTTATTTCTAAGCCTGTAACCGCCGAAAACCTACAAGCTCAAACGCTTGAATATGAATTCCGGGATGTGCTTGATAACGAGCATGATGAGTGACCAGAACCACGGCAAATAGACAACATTGCGACGCTTGTCCACCGCCGATACGATCCCGGCACCGATATCTTCCGGTTGTGCCCACAGTGGACCGCCCTTCTCGAAATTCTGTGTCATGGGGGTGTCGACAAAGCCCGGTTTGATGGTGAGCACAGTGACATTGCTTGCACTCAAACGGTTGCGAAGCCCCTGCAGAAAGATGCTTACCATGCCCTTGGCGGCACCATACACGTAATTGGATTTGCGCCCGCGATCACCCGCCACGGAAGAAATCACCGCAATGGTACCGGATTTACGGGTTTCGAAATAATTGGCAGCGTGCCCGCAGAGCTGTATCACACCCAGCCCGTTGACCTGTATTTCGCGCAAGGCGAGATCCAGATCCTGTTCACAGCGCGTTTGCTCAGGCAGTGAACCATGAGCGACCAGAATTCCATCGAGCCCTCCCAGCGTATTGGCGGCTTCGTCAAACAGGCGAATCATCTGTGAGGAATCTTCGGCATTGAATGTACCCAATTCCACCCGACTGGCACCACGCGCCAACAAATCCTGTTTGACGATCTCCAGCTTGCGGGTATCTCTCGCCGCCAGAAAAAAACTGTACCCACGGGTGGCCCACAGGCGCGCCGTTGCTTCTGCAATGGCGGAGGTGCCGCCAACGATCAACCATTTGTTCATTCTGCGGCCTCCATGACACGCTGCCAGAAACTGGACGTAATATTGGGATCTTTGAATTGTTTGAAGGCTTCCGCCTGCGGGTAATACTGGCGGAAATGCGCCGGTTTCATGTGTGCATCCTTGGCCGGATAAATGGCACCGCCGGCCTGTACCACCACTTCATCCAGTTGATTGAACAGTGTGTGGGTTTTTTCGCCCTGGAAAGGAAAATCGAGCGCCAATGTCGCCCCGGGGCGCGGAAACGATAACATTCCAGGTGAGGGACGATCGCCAAACACCTTCAGCACGGCGAGAAACGAACCGCAGTTGGCGGCGGAAATGCGTTCCAGGGTTTCCTTGATGGCATCGGCACTGGCGTCAACCGGCACCACAAACTGGTATTGCAGAAAGCCCTTGGGGCCATACACGCGATTCCAGTTCTTCACACCATCGAGCGGATAGAAAAATGGGTCGTAATGCACCGTGGACTGCTGCTGACGATTGCGTTGGCGGTTGTAATACAGGGCGTTGAACAGTTTCAGACTGAACGAATTGATCAGTGACATCGGCGGATCAATCGGCACGGCCAAGGGCAGGGATCGCTTGACGGGACGCTTTTGCGATGCGCCAGCATGATTGCCACGCATGAAATGGCCACGCCCGAGATGCTCGCCGCGCGCCAGACAATCAATCCAGGCGACCGTATATTCGAAATCAGCGTCGGAATCGGCCGTGATCTGGAAAAACTCGTCCAGGTTGGCGTATTTGATGGTTTCCACGTTGATCGCGGAATTCGGCACTTTCATGAGCTGGATTTCAGCCCAGACCATTACGCCGGTGAGGCCGAGGCCACCGATCGTGGCGCGGAACATGCCGTCATTCTGTTCCGGGGTGCACACCATGCGGGCGCCGTCAGAACGCAGCAGTTCGAACGCCCGCACATGGCAGCCAAAAGTGCCAGTGACGTGATGGTTTTTTCCGTGCACATCATTGGCGATGGCACCACCGAGGCTGACATATTTGGTTCCCGGCGTTACCGGCAGAAACCAGCCCTGGGGTTCGAACACATCGAGGATGTCCTTGAGCAGGACACCGGCTTCCGCGCGTAACACACCCGTTTCGTTATCGAACGCAATCATGTGCTTCAGGTTGTGCGTGGACACAACCAGCCCATCGGCGTTCATGCAGCAATCGCCGTAGCTGCGTGCATTGCCCTGCGGCAGGAAATTGGAATTGACCGGAAGTTCGTCATCGCGCCACTGCAGATCAACGCCTTTTTGATTCTTGAAGGGGTATCGCCCCCATGACACGTATTTATTGCTCATATGCCTGTTGCCATCACCATGAAAGCACCGACCAGCGCGCCGCACACCAAACTGGTCTTGTCCTTGATTGCGAATACAATGGGATCGTCATGCATGTTGCCGCGATGGGCAACGATCCAGGCGCGACTGATCCAGTACAGCATGATGAGGCAGGTCGGCCACATCATTTGCGGGTTGGTGTATAACGCGCGGATTTCGGGGCTATTGATATAGAGCGCCAACACCAGCACGGAAATATAACCCGCCGAGCCACCAAGGCTGGCCAACAATTCGAGGTCATTGACGTGGTAGCCACGCCCCAAAGCCTTGGTGGCGCTTTTCTGCTTCATTACCAACAGCTCGGTATACCGTTTCAGTATCGCCAGACTCAGAAACAGAAAACTTGAAAACGCCAATAACCAGAATGACAGCGGCACCGATATCGCCGCCGCACCTGCAATAATTCGAATGGTATAAAGGGATGACAGCGTCACCACATCAATCAACACCAGACGCTTGAGCGAGAAACTGTAGGCAAAGGTCAGCGCATAGTAGACCGCCAGTACCAGCGCGAATTGTGGCGGCAGGAACAGACACAGCAGCACCGCGGTCAGGATGAGAAAGGGAACCGACAGCATACCGCTGAGAATGGACAGCGTACCCGCCGCGAAGGGGCGTTTACGCTTGGTCGGATGCTGACGATCCTCCGCCAGGTCGAGCATATCGTTGATCAGATAAACACTGGAAGCACAGGCGGAAAACGCAAAAAACGACAGTATCGCGTTCAACAGACCTTGTGGATCAGAAAATTTGTGCGCTGCCATGACGGGTACAAAAATCAGCGCGTTCTTGACCCACTGATGTACACGAAACGCTTTCAGCAGCGCCTTCGTCGTGTTTTTTACATCGCTGAAATGTTTTTCGACCGGTGCAAGCTTCTCGGCGTTGTCTTTGAGTGACGTGCTACCCACCACTACCGAGGCCGCCGACGATCCCCAGATCGGCAAATCGACGCGCTCGTTCCCGGCATAAACAAATTGTTTTTCGCCGAAGGCTTTGACCAGTGCATCGCGTTTGCGGGTACCCGAGAGATTCAATTCATCATTGGACGCAAATATGCCGTCGAAAATACCGAGGTGATCGGCAATTTGCTGCGCGAAATTCTGGTGCGACGCCGTCGCCAGATAGACATGGCGTCCTTGCAATTTCTGTTGGTGCAAATATGCGAGTACATTTTCATTGTACGGCAAGGTTTTGGCATCCACCTCGGAACGCAGGGCGATCTGGGTTTTGAGCCAGGCTTTCCCTTTCAACAGCCACAGCGGCACCAGAAAAAGGGTCAGCGGGTTGTTGCGTATCATTACCAGAAAGGATTCCAGCAACATGTCCGATTTCAACAGGGTGCCGTCAAGATCGACAGCGAGGGGTAACTGCTTTCCGTTCATTGTCAGGCCAACGATTGTTCTTGTGGGATAGGCTTGATGGGATTGAGTGCATTGATACTCATGGCGATGAGACCGAGAGCGACCGCGAACCACAAGGTCGCCACACGGCAGACCAGGGTAGCGGCCAGGGCGGTGGATTTATCGACGCCAGAAGCCATGAGCAGCAGGGTCATGGCGGCTTCGGTTCCCCCCAAGCCGCCCGGGAGAAATGAGACGGCCCCTACCAGCACGGCAATGCCATAAATGCTGACAGCCAGCCACAGATCGACATGGGCGCCCATGGCCTTCAGGATAAGGTAGAGTCCGATGCCCTCTCCGCCCCAGGCAATGACACCCAGGACCAGCCCACCGACCAACTGGCGGGAGCGCATGAGCATCAAGGCGGATCGCAACATGATGGCCAGGTGTTTGACGAGTTTTCGTGCCGCGCCCATTCGCTCGGCCTGGCGCTCCAGCCAATCGATCGCCCATTTTTGATGGACGACAATCAATCCGCCAAAGGCGATAACGGACGTCAACAACGCGACCCATTGATACTGTGGGAAGTAAATACACGCCAGCACAGCCAACAACGTGATTGCGAGCATATCGAGCAGCCGTTCCACGAACAACGCACTGATACTCTGGTGGTAACCGACGCCGTGCGGATGCAGATAGAGTGAGCGGATCGCTTCACCTGCCTTGCCAGGCGTGGTGGAAAGCGCAAATCCCGAGAGGTAATACAGGGAATGCCGGCCGGTCGGTATACGCACGTGACTGAAGTGACGGATATAGGTCGTCCAACGCACGAAACGGAGCAGGTAATTCAGCAAGGACAAAGCAATGACCGCGGCCCAGGCCATCCAATCCATGCGGGCAACGGCCGTGCGAGTCGCATGGAAATCGGTCGTGACCATTCCGACGAAATAGAGGGCAATCGCCAACACGACTGAAAGTACCAGTGGTTTCTGCCATCGCCTCATTGGTAACTGCCTGCTCTAAGTCTGATAATTCTTATTGGAAGTGACTTGCCCGGCGCCGGAACGCAGCGAGCGCGCTCCGCAGTCTATCATTCCTGTGCCGGTCTGTCTTGGCGACAACTTTGGCCGGTGCCGCAATTTCGTGACGATAACGCAGACGGTGATACTGATCACAGAGCGCAAGCAACTCGGCGCTGTCCGGCCCCCCACCATGGGCATAGTCCTGACAGTACGCCCCAATGGTCTCGCCGTCCCGACGGGGGCGAAAACGTACCGCCACACGCTTAACCACCTTGAGCATGGCCGCATCGAGTGGATGCAATGGGCGTGGCCGTTCACGCCATAGCATGTACAACCAGAACACAACCAACAGCGTCACGCTCCCGCCGGCCAACCCGGGCAACCAGTTTTTCATATCGGTTCCACCGAACCAGGAAGTGAGCAATCCATCCCTGTCCTGTTGCTGGTAGCCCACGACATTCACAATCCACTGGTAATTGAGGTAGTCGATTCCACGCCTGATCTGACGGAACACTGGCCACTGGTTGACCGCGTAGGACTCGAAGAAGGCGCCCGCTTCGAGTGCACTCATCCGTTCCATGCCTCGCTCGATACGGAACGGTGAAATGGCTGCAGTCGGATCGAGCCTGGACCAGCCTGCCTCATCATCAAAGTATTCGACCCAGGCGTGCGCATCATACTGATGAATGATCCAGTAGTTTCCGGCGTCCTGATATTCGCCGCCCTGATAACCGCCAACCACACGCGCAGGAATCCCCACGGCCCGCAGCATCACGGCAACGGCACTGGCATAATGACTGCAGTATCCTGCCCGGGTGCGAAACAAAAAATCATCGACGACTTGTCCACTCGTTGGTGGCGGGGACAAGGTGTAGGAAAAATTTTCGGTAAATATCCATTGTTGAATGGCTTCTATGAATCTTGGCGTATCACGGCCGGCGTTATCAAACAAACGTCGGGCCTGCTCACGCGTTCGAGGCGCCGCCTCGGGTGGCAGCAACAGGTTGTCCTCTATATTTTGCGCCGATGAGTAACGCAACATACCAGTATCCCGGCCCATGCCGGCCTGATAGACCTGTTGTGTCGTCAACGGTTGTGCCGTCCTGACCGAATCGTTTTCATGACGCTCGCCGGTAACGCCACGCATATAGGCCAATGGTGACAGGAAGAACAGATAACGTTGGCGGGTGGGTTCGAGATAGATCCGATAGTCCACGGCGTCAAAATCGGATGACGAAGGCAGCGGTACATTTTGTCTTGCTTCACGCACTGACCAGGATACCCCGTCAAAACGCTCCATGACGACGCCACGCCAGTAGAGTTGGCTGCGATCCGGATTTTTGGATAGGAACTCCGCCCGGAAAGCGACGTTACCCGTTTTGAACAGCTCGCCCAGATTCTGCAGATCCATTTGCTCACTGAGGCCAATGGTTTGGGCCGGCTTGGTCGAGGGCAAATGCCAGAACGGGGGAATACGTGGAAAGAACAAAAACAGCAGCACCGTCAGGGGAATCGCGAATCCCAACAAACGCGCCCCCACCGCAAACGCGCGCGGATGGAACACGGATTCACTCTGCTGATGAAAACTGACCAGCGTGGCCAGGATCAGCACAAAGCACAAGAGCACCCACAGCGTTCCCAGGAAATCGGTTTCATAGAGAAACTGCATGGGAATGACAAAAAACGAAAGCAGCATGAGCACCATCGCATCGCGCCGATAATGCATTTCCAGCATTTTGAGGAAATAACCCAGCAGCAGAAAGGCAACCCCGCCATCCGGTGCCATCAGGGTGCCGTATTCGCGCACCAGTAACCAGGTTACGGATATCGCGAGCGTCAGTTTGAAGAGCGTTCCGGGAAAGCTCAATCGCTGCGCCAGTACCAACAGGCGGTAGGCAATACAGACACTGGCCACCAGCCACATCCACACCGGCAAACGCGGCGCATGAGGCAGGAAACAGGCCACCATGGTGACCAGCAACCCCAGCAAGCTTGCCCGAGGCATGGCATAAACGATGTCGTCGGGCGACGACTGGCTTTCGGGCCGGGGCGGCGTGCTGAAGGCGAAAGTGCGTTTAGCAAGCACGTTCAATCACCCATGCCGTAGAGTGCGAGCAGATGCATGGCCCTGGACCAGTGCTGCGGCCCGTTGCCGACCGCGAGGCTGGCCGATGGAAGTGCCAAACCGAACGGAATCTGCTTGCGGGTCAATTCATCGACCCAGTAGGCGAGCTGCCCCAGCCGGGCTTCCAGACCGGGGCCGGGAACGCTGTGCAAGTTCAACATCGAAGTTGTTGCCGTGCTGCCTTCACGCACTTTCGTATAGAGCGACCCGCTCTTGGCCAGCTGCTTCCAGTGCACGGCTTTCAGGGAATCACCGGCGCGATATTCACGAACACCGGCATACTCCTCCTCTTCATGGCGTTTGATGGTTTGCTTCTTGCCGTGATCACTTTCCCCCTCTGCCAGTAATTCGCATGGCAAGGGTTTCGGAAAAATGATCGCAAACTGGTCCAGCGACAACCAGGTCCAGGCGCGCACAAAGCCGAACGGATAGCGACTTTCGAGCAGTATGCGTGGGGGGTATCCCTTACCGCGCCGCAATGCAACGAAAGGCACCTTGACACTGACCGGCGTGCCCGGCTCGACGGCTACTGTCGCCCTGAAATCGCCCAGCCGGATCACCACACCATAACGCGAACCCTTGGCGGCATCCAGCGACAACTCCACGAACGCCAGTTCGCCCACGTGCGCAGCGTCCGCGCGCGGGCAGGATAACTGTATCCCGGAGAGATTGAGAAAGGTGGCAACAATGGTGACCAGGAACAGGGAGGCCAACATGAAAGACGTGCCCAGCATCAAACTGTTTTCGTAGTTGATTCCGCCAATAAACACCAGCAGTACCACCGCGAGGAATGCCAGGCCCTCCTCACCGGGAAAAATGAACGTATTCCGCTGCGTCAGCTGGATATGCTTGAGGCGCGGCAGACGGCGTTCCAGCCAAACTTGCCAACGGTGACGAAGCCAGTCACGCATCGCCATATCAGCGCCGCCCGAGGATATCGGTTTTATCCAGAATTTCCTGCGCAATGACACGGCCTTCCCGGTGCCCTCCTTGATCGGAGGGACAACTGAGGCGATGGGCCGCCACGGCCACGAATACCGCCTGGACATCGTCGGGAATCACGTAATCACGATTTTCGACCAGTGCCCAGGCTTGTGCTGCGCGGACCAGAGCAATCGCCCCGCGCGGTGACAACCCACACTCAACACGCGGATGATGGCGCGTTGCGTGCACCAGCTTCTGCACATAATCAATGACTGCATCGGACAGCTTCACCTCGACAACATGGGCCTGCAACTGTTCCAGCTGTTCACGATGCGTCGCTGCCGATAACGCCGACAATATCGTCCGCTGATCATCCCCCTTGAGCAAGCGGCGCTCCACGGCAGGATCGGGATATCCCAGACTGATGCACATCAGAAACCGGTCCATTTGTGATTCCGGCAACGGAAAGGTGCCCATCTGGTTGAACGGGTTCTGCGTGGCAATGACGAAAAACGGGGATGGTAAGGAGCGCGTCTCCCCTTCCACGCTGACCTGCCACTCTTCCATGGCTTCCAGCAAGGCACTTTGGGTCTTGGGAGTGGTGCGATTGATCTCGTCGGCAAGGAGAAGATGTGTAAACAACGGACCGGGCTTGAACTCAAACGCCTGCAGGTCTTGCCGGTAGATGCTGACGCCCAATATGTCCGAGGGCATCAGGTCACTGGTGAATTGGACCCGCTGAAAACTCAGTCCCACCGATTTTGCCAGGGCATTGGCCAATGTCGTCTTGCCCATGCCCGGCAAATCTTCGATAAGCAGGTGCCCTTTGGCCAGCAGGCAGGCAACCGACAGTTTGACCTCGCGAGGCTTTCCCAGAACGACCGAGTTGACCTGCTGAATGACTCGACTGATGGCGTCTGCTTTCACAACTGAGACCTCGGAGAATTCCTTTAACCATCCAGAATAGCACAAGGAATTTCACCGGGGCCGGGTCGGGATTATCCGTTCCTGATGGCGAGCAGCGCCCGCTGGAGATCACGTTTGAGGTCGTCGACGGCTTCGAGGCCCACGGCAATGCGGATGAGATTGTCCTTGATGCCGGCCCGCTCCCGATCTTCGGGGCTCAGCCTGCCGTGCGTGGTGGTCGCCGGATGGGTAATCGTCGACTTGGTGTCCCCCAGGTTGGCCGTGATAGAAAAGAGGCGTGTCGCGTTGATGAAGCGCCAGGCTTCTTCCTTGCCACCAGACACTTCGAAGGACAAAACTCCACCGAACGCATCCTGCTGTTGTCGCGCCAGCAGGTGTTGCGGGTGAGTAGGAAGCCCTGCGTAATGTACCTTGTCGATGCCCGCCTGTTGTTCCAGCCAATCGGCCAAACGCAGCGCACTGGCGGAATGTGCCTGCATGCGCAAGGTCAAGGTTTCCAGCCCCTTGAGAAATACCCAGGCGTTGAATGGGCTCATGGTGGGCCCCGCCGTGCGCAGATAGCCGTAGACTTCTTCCATCAGCTTGGAAGGACCACAGACAGCCCCGCCAATGCACCGGCCCTGCCCGTCGAGAAACTTGGTGGCGGAATGTACGATGAGATCCGCGCCCAGCGCCAACGGGCGCTGCAGGGCGGGCGTACAGAAGCAGTTATCAACAACCAACAATGCCCCGGCTTCATGGGCAATTTCTGCCAGACGCGGGATATCAGCCACTTCGGACAAGGGGTTGGAGGGGGTTTCGAGAAAAAGGATACGCGTTCTTGGCGTAACGGCGGCCTTCCACTGCTCGGGATCCGTGAGCGAGACAAAAGTCGTCGTGATGCCGAACTTGCGCAGGTATTTCTCGAACAGAACGTTGGTCGTGCCGAAAATGCTGCGGGACGAAACGACTTCATCGCCGCTTTGTAACAGTGCCTGCATCACCGCCATGATCGCGCTCATGCCGGACGCGGTCGCGACGCAGCGCTCGGCACCCTCCATGGCGGCAAGCCGGGTTTCAAACGCTGCTACCGTCGGATTGGAAAAACGGGAATAGATAAAGCCCGGTTCAGCCCCCGAGAAACGGGCCGCAGCTTGTTCTGCACTGTCAAAAACAAAGCTCGACGTGGCGAATATCGCTTCGGAGTGCGCGCCGAATTCAGTACGCAGTTGACCGGTACGAATGGCCTTGGTTTCAACCCCAAGCTCCCCCAGATCGTCCCATTCCATCGTCAAGCCTCACTCTTCGTTGTAAAGGTCGATAATGTCGTCTTCCGACATGCCTTCTTTGGATTTCTTGCGCTTGGCAGAATCGTTGCGACGATCTTCCAGCCGTTTGAGATACGCGGCATCAATATCGCCCGTGACATATTTGCCATCGAAAACCGAACAATCGAAATGACTGATGCGCGGATTACCACCGCGCGCGCACGCAATCAGGTCATCGAGATCCTGATAGATCAGACGATCAGCACCAATCAGTTTTTCGACTTCTTCCTCGGTACGGCCAGAAGCGATCAGCTCATCCGCTGCCGGCATGTCGATGCCATAAACGTTGGGGAAACGTACAGCGGGTGACGCCGACGCGAAATAGACGCGCTTGGCACCGGCTTCGCGAGCCATATTGATGATCTGGTTACACGTCGTGCCACGTACGATTGAGTCGTCAACCAACAACACGTTCTTGTTGTGGAATTCGAGTTCGATCGGATTGAGTTTCTGGCGGACGGATTTCTTGCGCTGACTCTGCCCGGGCATGATGAAGGTGCGACCGATGTATCGGTTCTTGATGAAACCTTCACGGTATTTGACCCCCAGCGAGTTGGCCAGTTGTAACGCCGCGGTTCGGCTGGTGTCCGGAATCGGCATGATGACGTCAATGTCATGGTCCGGCCAGATGCGCTTGATTTTCTCAGCCAGCTTTTCACCCATGCGCAAACGCGCCTTGTACACCGAAATACCGTCCATGATCGAATCCGGACGCGCCAGATAAACGTACTCGAAAATGCACGGGGTAAACAGGGGGTGATGGCTGCACTGACGAGTGAAGAGCTGCCCGTCCTTGTTAATGTAGACCGCTTCACCGGGCTCGACGTCGCGAATGAGCGTGAAACCCATCGCCTGCAACGCAACGCTCTCGGAGGCAATCATGTACTCGACACCGCGTTCGGATTCGCGTTCCCCAAAGCAGAGGGGGCGAATACCGAACGGATCGCGGAAACCCACGATGCCATAGCCGGTGATCATGGCGACGACCGCGTATGCGCCGCGGCAGCGTTTGTGTACTTCAGCGACGGCGGTGAATACATCGTCTTCGGTGGCAACCAGTTTGCCCAGACGCTGCAGCTCGTGCGCAAATGCATTCAACAACACTTCGGAGTCGCTGTTGGTGTTGATGTGGCGAAGATCTTCCTTGAAAAGGTCTTCACCGATTTCTTCGGTATTGGTGAGGTTGCCGTTATGCGCCAGCGTAATGCCATAAGGCGAATTCACGTAAAACGGTTGCGCCTCGGCGGAACTGGAAGAACCTGCCGTCGGGTAACGCACGTGGCCAATGCCCATGTTGCCTACCAGGCGATGCATATGTCGGGCGCGAAACACGTCGCGCACCATGCCGTTATCCTTGCGCAGGAACAGTTTTTTGTCGTCGCAGGTGACGATACCGGCCGCATCCTGGCCCCGGTGCTGCAAGACGGTGAGCGTGTCGTAAATCAGCTGGTTTACGTTGCTTTTACCGACAATACCTACAATTCCACACATGGAAAAAACCTCGGGGTTCGTAACTTGAACAATCAGGAAGTCATCTTACTGAGCTGTTGCCAGGCATCCTTACCCACCTGGGTTGACCAGGCTTCGAATTGCATCAACTCTGGAATCAAAATGGATTTGCGCCACCACGGATCCTTGGGCATCTCGGTGGTACGGGAAAGCACCCCCAATGTCACAATCACGATCAGCGCGCCCCGCAGGGCACCGAAGGCCATGCCGAGTGCGCGGTCGGTCGCCGACAGGCCGGTCACGTTGACCAACTCCCGCAGCAAGCGCTGGATCAGCCCCCCCACAATCAGGGTGGCAATGAACAACACAACAAAGGCGATCGGCACCCGTAGCGACGGCGGATTCACCAGGCTGCCAGCCAGCAGGGCCAGTGAATTGCAAAACAGTTTGGCGATCACGAAAGCCGCCACCCAGGCAGCGAGTGAAAATGCCTCGGTGACAAACCCCCTGCGCAAGCCGAGGAATACCGATATGCCTACAATGCCAATAATTACGTAGTCGGCGCTGTTCATTGTCCGGGAGTCATTGTCAGGAATCGGTAAGGAAGGGCCAGATCTGGAGCGCTGAATTCTATCAAATTTATCGCCAACTGCCTACGCGTTGTCGTGTCTGGTCAGCCATTACGGCAGGTAGCGCACGACGACGCCGCGAGTTCCCGTATCAGCAGCGACACGGTCACGCAACTGCTCGGCACGGTCACGCCGGATCTCCGGCCCCACCAGCACCCGATAGACGCCAGGCGTTTGCGTACCCAAATAGGCGCGATAACCTTTGCCCACAAGCGTTGCGACCGTTCGCTCGGCGTTACCGCGATCCTTGAAGGCTCCCATCTGGATGGTCCAGGAGTCGGCCACGTCACCGCCCAGTGCCACTGGCTCGGTCGTTACGGGCATTTTTGTCGCCGGTTCATTCAAGGTCTCTGTCCCCGGACGGGACAGCTTCTGGATGACATCTTCCATCGACTGGTTTTCATTCACCTGCGCGTCGCTTGTGTGACTTTCCATCGACGGATTGTTTTCGGTGGCGGGTTGCTGCGTCTGCGGACTACCGGCATCAGCGTCGACGGCCGCAACGGACTCCTGCTGGGCACGATCAATCGCGCCTTTTGCCTGCAGCATGCGAACTTTCGGTTGCTGGTGCTCATCAAGCTGTAATTCGAAAGTGGGTTCGTCAGGGATGGTGAGTTTCTCGCGTGAAGATTTCAAACCGTCGCCATCCAGCACCAGCGGAACCAGGGTTGCAGCGGCTGCGACGAGCACAGCAGCGCCCAGGGTACGTTGCAGGATGAGAGACTTGCCGTTATTTTCCATGAGCGCCGTTTGCGTAAAATGCGAGGATATCTGAGACGGTGTAGAACGAACCGAACACTATTATCGTATCACTCTCGTTTGAGCGCTCAAGAATTTTGCGTAACCCTTCGACCGGATTACCGGCGGTAGCCAACACCTTACCTCCCAGGTTTTCCAGCACTTCACCCAAGCGCGCCCCTGCAAGTGCGCGCGGCCCGGCAAGATCAACGGGTTGCCATACGTCGATGACATCAACCAGCGCAGACAATGTTCCCTGATAATCCTTGTCAGCGAGCATGCCGACAATGGCCGTTACACGGCCTTCGCCACGCAGTTCCGACCGTATCCACGCGGCCAACGATGCCGCTGCGTGCGGGTTGTGCCCTACATCGACATAAACGGCAGGTCGGGATTGCAAGTGCTGACGCCTTCCCGGAATGACGAGCTGCGCCAGGCTTTCCAGGAGAATGTGTTCATTCAGTGAGCAGACGTTGGCCAGTGACAACGCCTGCATTGCCGTCGCCATGTTGTCGGGCAACAACCCTGTGCGCGGCAGGCACCAGCGCGCACCAGCGATTTTGGAAGCCGTGTGGTCGTTGCCCATCACGCGCGCCTCGTAATCACGTCCAAGCATATACAAGGGCGACGCTGACTCGTCGCAAAGTGCAAAGAGATTTGTCGGTGGCTCTCGATCTCCACACACGACGGGGCAATGTGCACGCCGGATACCGGCTTTCTCGAAACACACCTGCTCTCGCGTATTACCCAGCCAGCTCTCGTGGTCGAGGGCAATGGAGGTGATAACGGCTACCCGGGAATCGACAATGTTGACAGCGTCGAGGCGCCCGCCCAGACCGACTTCCAGCACCAGTAACGACAGCTGCGCACGGGCAAACAGCCACAAGGCACCAAGGGTACCGAATTCAAAATAGGTGAGAGAGATATCCTGACGCGCAGCCTCCACTGCCTGAAAGCTTGCCATCAACTGCTCATCGGTAGCGCAATGACCGTCGATGCGAACCCGCTCGTTATAACGCAGCAAGTGAGGAGACAGATAGGTGCCGACACGCAGGCCATGAGCCTGGGCGACGGCTTCGATGGACATCACCGTCGAACCCTTGCCATTGGTGCCGGTAACGGTGATGGTCGGGGGCAAACCGGAAAGATCGAGCAGGCGACGGGCGACCGTGGCGACACGATCCAACCCCATCTCGATGCTGGTGGGATGCACACCTTCGAGGTATTGCAGCCAGGCATCGAGCGTCGTCAGGGTTTGGGGCATCCGTATCAGGCCGCTGGCTTACGCATCAATTTGGAAACAATGCTGTGCACCTGGTCACGCATCTGGTGGCGATGCACGATCATGTCCACAACCCCATGCTCCAGCAGGAACTCACTGCGCTGGAAGCCTTCCGGTAGTTTCTGGCGCACCGTCTGCTCGATGACGCGGGGGCCGGCGAAACCGATCAACGCATTGGGTTCGGCGAGATTCACGTCACCCAACATCGCCAGACTCGCCGACACACCGCCATAAACGGGATCGGTCATGACGGACACGTAAGGCAGGCCATGGGCTTTGAGTTTTTCAAGTGCGGCACTGGTTTTGGCCATTTGCATCAACGAAAACAGGGCTTCCTGCATACGGGCACCGCCACTGGCAGAGAAGCAGACGAAAGCAGCATTGTCGCGGATGGCCCGATCCACACCACGAACAAATTTCTCGCCAACAATTGCGCCCATCGAGCCGCCCATGAAATTGAATTCAAAGGCAGACACCACCACCGGAACGGTTTTCAGCTCGCCCGAAAAAACCACCAGGGCATCTTTCTCACCGGTTTCCTTCTGGGCGCCTACCAGGCGATCCTTGTAGCGCTTGCTGTCCTTGAACTTCAGACGGTCTTCTGGCTCGAGGTTGGCAGCAATTTCTTCCTGCCTGCCTTCGTCGAGGAAGATACTGATGCGTGTGCGCGCGTTGACACGCATGTGGTGATCACACTTCGGGCACACTTCGAGCAGCTTTTCCAGCTCGGGGCGATACAGGAAAGCACCGCATTTAGGGCATTTTTTCCAAAGCCCCTCAGGCACGGTGTTACGTTTGTCGGTGTTGCGGCCTACGCTCGGTAGAATTTTCTCAAGCCAGCTCATGGGCGATCAGCTCTTTATAATAAATATCGGTCAGAGGTTATCCAATGCTTCCCGCAACCCTCTGAGGAAAGCTGTAATGGCGGGCGCGATCTTTTCTGGCTGAGCCTGATGCTCGGCAACAATATTGACCAGTGCGCTACCGACTACGACCCCATCAGCCAAAGCACCGATGCGGGCAGCAGATTCGGCATCCTTGATACCAAAGCCCACTGCCACAGGCAAATTCGTAATATTTCTAATTGTTTCCAGTTTCTCCCTGACGGCCTCGGCATCAAGATTGCCGGCACCCGTCACGCCCTTGAGCGAAACGTAGTACAGGTAGCCTGTTGCCTGATCCGCAATTTTCTTGATCCGTGCGGGCAAGGTCGTCGGCGCCATCAGAAAGATGGTATCGATGCCCTTGGGCTGCAGCATGGCCTTCAGAGGGGCGGCGGCCTCGGGCGGAAGATCCACCGTGAGCACACCGTCAACGCCGGCGGTATGCGCATCCGTGGCGAAGGCATCATAGCCGTAAGCTTCGAACGGATTGAGGTAGCCCATCAACACAATCGGTGTGGCCGTGTTGGTGGTACGGAATTCCCGCACCATATCCAGAACGTGATGCAGGCCCGTGTGATGGGCCAGCGCACGCTCGTCGGCCAGCTGGATGACCGGGCCATCCGCCATCGGATCGGAAAAGGGAATGCCGAGCTCAATCACGTCGGCACCACCTTCGACAAGGGCATGCATGATGCCCACCGTATGGGCGGGTGTTGGGTCGCCCGCCGTCACGAATGGAACGAGGGCTTTGCGTTGCCGGGTTTTCAGGTTGGCAAAAAGTTCAGAAATACGGGTCATGGCAGAGTCCTGCAGCCTCAAATCAAAGAAATGCCGTCGATACGGGCAATCGTGTGTATGTCCTTGTCACCGCGTCCGGACAGGTTGACCACGATGTCCTTGCCCTTGCCCAGCTCACGTGCCAGCTTGGACGCGTAGGCCACCGCATGACTGGATTCGAGCGCCGGCATGATGCCTTCCACGCGGGTGAGCTCACGGAAGGCCGCCAGTGCTTCGGTGTCCGTCGCAGCGACGTAATTGACGCGGCCGCAGTCCT
This sequence comes from Pseudomonadota bacterium, assembly GCA_052035295.1. Lineage (GTDB taxonomy): Bacteria > Pseudomonadota > Gammaproteobacteria > Pseudomonadales > Ketobacteraceae > HdN1. The sequence goes on along the minus strand of JBPOHS010000075.1, from coordinate 31,994 downwards.
TCAGCCAGGAATGCTCGGGGCCAACGCCCGGATAGTCGAGGCCGGCAGAGACCGAGTGGGTGGGCATGATCTGGCCGTCGGCATCCTGCATGAGGTAGGTGCGATTCCCGTGCAATACGCCCGGTTTGCCAGCCGTCAAGGGCGCGGCATGATCGAGGGTGTTCAGCCCGTGACCACCCGCTTCCACGCCATACATGGCGACAGAGGCATCGGCGAGGAACGGGTGGAACAAACCGATGGCATTGGATCCACCACCAACGCAGGCCACCAGTGCATCCGGCAAACGGCCGTTCTGGGCCAGACACTGCTGACGGGCTTCGCGGCCAATGACGCTCTGGAAATCACGCACCAACTTCGGGTAGGGGTGAGGCCCTGCCACTGTGCCGATGATGTAAAACGTGTGATCGACGTTGGTCACCCAATCGCGCAATGCTTCATTCATTGCGTCCTTGAGGGTGCGGGTACCGGACGTGACCGGACGCACCTTGGCGCCAAGCAGCTTCATGCGATAGACGTTCAGCGACTGACGCTGGATGTCTTCTTCGCCCATGAACACTTCGCACTCCAGACCGAGGCGGGCCGCAATGGTGGCAGTAGCGACACCGTGCTGGCCGGCACCGGTTTCAGCGATGACGCGCTGTTTACCGGTGTACTTCGCCAGCAACGCCTGACCAATGGTGTTGTTGATTTTGTGCGCGCCCGTGTGATTGAGGTCTTCGCGCTTGAGATAGAGATTGGCGCCACCGACCTTTTCGGTCCAGCGTTCGGCAAAATACAGTGGCGACGGACGCCCGACGTAATGCGCGAGATCCTTGTCAAAGGTGGCCTGGAATTCGGGGTCATGCCAGAGTCGGGTATAGATTTCCTCGAGTTCGTCCAGCGCGGCCATCAGCGTTTCACTCACGAAACGCCCACCGTAAGGGCCGAAATTACCAAAGCTGTCGGGGGTATTCAGGAAATCTGCATTATTGGCCACGTTTGGCTCCTTCGATAAATGCTTCTACGAGACTGCGTTGCTTGATGCCCTTGGACTGCTCGACGCCACCGCTGACATCCACTGCCCAAGGATGCGTGGCGGCGATGGCCATGGCGACGTTTTCCGGCGTCAAACCGCCGGCCACGATGATAGGTTTGGGAAGCCCGCCGTGCACGCGTTGCCACTCAAATGTCTGGCCGGTGCCACCATAGCGATGAGGGTCATAAGCATCGAGTAAGATACCACGGGCACAGGGAAATTTTTCAATTTCTTTGGCCAGATCGAGGCCCTCGGACATGCGCACGGCCTTGATGAATGGGCGCGAAAACTGACGACAGAATTCATCGGTTTCATCGCCGTGAAATTGCAGCACATCGAGCGGCGCCTGCACCAGAACGTCGTTGACGAACGCCGGTTCCGGATTGACGAAGAGACCGACACTGGTAATGAAAGGCGGCAACCGCCGGATGATGGTTCCAGCCAGAGCGGCATCTACGTGGCGCGGGCTTTTCGCGTAAAAAACGAAACCCAGTGCATCGGCGCCCGCCTCTGCCGCATGCAAGGCGTCTTCCAGCCGGGTAATGCCACAGATCTTTACCTTGGTCATGCCTCAAGCTCCTACAATGACCGGTGGATATCGATACAGAATTCGCGGAATGTTAAACGCTTCCGGGTATTGTGCTTCCATGAAATACAGTCCATAGGGTGGCGCCGTCACTCCCCCTTGGGCACGATCCCGTACCGTCAGGACTTGCTCCACCCACGCGACCGGTTGTTTGCCGGTGCCGACCGCCATCAGCACGCCTGCTATGTTGCGCACCATGTGATGCAGGAACGCGTTGGCGCGCACCGTCATGAGAATCAGCGGCCCCTTCTGTTCAAGCTCCAGTTCGTGGAGGGTCTTGATGGGGGACTTGGCCTGACATCCCAGCGCCCGGAACGACGTAAAATCATGCGTGCCGATTAGTGCCCGGGCACCCTCCCGCATGGCCTCGACATCCAGCGGCCGATATTGCCAGGTCATGTGGCTGATACCCAACGCCGGACGCACCGGATGGTTGTAAATCACATAGCAATAACGACGAGCGTAGGCGGAAAAACGCGCATGAAAATCCGTTGTCACCGCTTGCGCCCAACGTACCGCGACGCTGCCCGGCAAGGCAGCATTCGCACCATGTATCCAGGCACGGGAATCACGCTCGGCCGTGGTGTCGAAATGCACGACCTGCCCGACCCCATGTACCCCGGCATCGGTGCGGCCGCAACAAATCACGGTGACCGGATGGTTGGCGACCTTTGACAGCGCAGCTTCCAAAACCGCCTGCACGGTGGCCGGCTCATGACCCTGGCGTTGCCACCCATGATACGCGCTACCGTCGTATTCAATACCCAAAGCTACACGCATTTTCGTTGCAATCGTCATGTATTCCGTTAGACATTTGCTGACACCACAAAAACAAAAAGAGGGCTTGCGCCCTCTTTTGTCGGATACCCGCTATTGAAACACAGCCATTTTATTCAAGTCGAGACAGAAGTTCCCGTGCCTCGCGCTGTTGGTCGGCATTGCCATCATTGAGCACCTCATCAAGGATATCGCGGGCACCCTCGCGGTCGCCCATATCGATGTAGGCACGCGCGAGATCCAGCTTGGTAGACGCCTCGTCACCATCGGTGATGAAATCGAGATCTTCTTCGCTGTCGGCAGGTTCCGGCTGCTTGAAGGCAACAGGTGCAGGCGCCACGGGTGCAGGCGCGATCTCGGCCACCTCATCCAGCACGAAGGAATCGGCTTCCTGTGCCAGTTCAACCGAGGGTTCCTCGAGATCCAGTTCATCGGCCAGCATGGCAGCCGAACTGGAGTCGATCGTGTCTTCCTTCTCGAAATCCATTGCATGACGGACATCATCGTCCTCCGCCAGACTTACGGGTGCCGTCGGGGTTTCGATGTCATCCACCAGCTCAAAATCCAGCGGCGCGTCTTCATCGAGCGTGGCAACATCGGATTCGTCGGTAACGAGTTCGATTTCGATCTCATGATCGTCATCGGCAGCCAGCGGCGCATCAGGTTCAAAACGGAAGTCGCCTTCGAACTCCAGCGCTTCGATGTCGTCCTTGCCGGCCATCGGGGCAGACGATGGCTTGCTGTCGGCGACCGGCGCAAAGTCCTTCTCGAGATCCATTTCAAGATCGAAATCGAGGGAGTTGTCATCGGTCACGGGAGCCTTGGCTGCCGCGGGTTTGGTTTCTACCGGGGAATCGGTCAGTTTGAAATCCAGGCTGAAATCCAGACCACCGACCGGTTGCGTTGGGGCCTTTGATTCAGTGGGTTTACTGAGGTCGATACTGCCTGAATCGAATTCAAGTGAGGCAAATGCATCCTCTTCGTCTAGGGTTTCATCTGCCTGAACGGCGGCTGGCGCAGCCGGCGCGGCAACCACGGTGGCAGCGGCCAAGCGGTTACGCAGCGATTCCATGCGCGACTGACTGGCAGCGTTTCCACCTTGGGCAACGGCTGCGGCATGACGATCAAACAATTCCGTATTCTTGGACTCTACTGCGACTTCGAGCAATTTGAGACGGATATCCTCGCGCCCTGGTTCCTTGGCTGCGGCTTTTTCCAGCATTTCTGCGGCCTGCGTAAAGCGACCATAGGCAATGTAGATATCGGCCTCGCCAACGACGTCAGCGGTCTGGGCAACGGCTTCTTCCTTCTGCGTTGGAGCCTTGGCTTCCTGAGCGGGACTTGCGGATTCGTGGAAATCTTCCACCGCTTCGCTGGTCTGACCGGGAAGCGAAAAGTCCCTGACAAAGGATTCCTCGATTTCACTCGACTCGGCCTTCTTGCGACGGGACAAGGAGGCGCCGATCAAACCGGCAGCGCCCAGCCCGGCAATGCCCAGCAGGTACAACCAGTTCGAGAGAATTTCATCGACCAGCGAGGGGGCTTCTTGCGGTGCAGGTACCGGCTTCGGTTTGGGCGTCTCGACCAGTGACGGCTTGGTGATGTCCCCGACCACACCACTGCTGGGGACGGGAGCTGCAGTTTCTGCGGCGGGCTCGGCTTTTTCAGGCGAATCGGTCTTCGCTGCTTCAGCGGCGACAGGCGTTTCCGGGGCAGCCTCGTAGTTGTAATCCACTTCGGGCTTGTTTCCGTCGTCAGCTACGCCCGCAGGTGCAGACGCATCGGCGGCGGCATCCACGGCAGAAGCGTCAGGAGACGCCGCCTCCGTTGTTGCAACGGGTGCTTCTGTGGTAGCGACCGCAGCCGTTTCCGACGGAGCAACCACGGGCTCTGCAGCGACTGCCTGCGGCCCGCCATTGGCGGCAGCACCGGCCTTCGCCTGTTCCAATTGTGCCTGCAGGGCAGCCATTTTCGCCTGCAGCTCGGCAATCTGGTCGTCCTTCAGTTTGAGGACCTGATTGGTAGTGTCCGTCTGTTGCTGCAAGTCATTGAGCTTGAGCTTGAGGTCTTCATTCTCAAGTTTGAATTTGTCGGTGTTTTCTTCGGCCATGGCCAGCTTTTCACGCAGGACGCCACCCGTACCAGAAGCCTCACCACCCTGCGCAGTTTCACCCGCCACGGTTTCGGTTTTGGCGGGCGCGACCAGCGACAGCTTGCCTTCTTCGGCATCGACGCGGGCTGGCACCAAACCGGCACTATTCCCCGTGGCGTCTACCGGTGCGGCCTGGGCGGTACTTGGCGTAGGCGTTTTGTCCCGCCAGGCACGATTCTGCTCGGCCACCATGCGTATGGCATCCTGAGAACTGATCGCGCGAGCATCTTCTTCGCTGGGAGTACGCAATACCTGACCACGTTTCAGCAAATTGATGTTGCCGTTGACAAAGGCTTGCGGATTGAGGCGCTGAATGGCCAACATGGTTTGCTGGACGTTAACGCTGTTCGAGGGGCGCAACTGTGAAGCAATTCCCCACAAACTGTCGGACGGCCCGGTCGGGCCATAGGTGTCACCCGAACCGGTCGGGGCTGGCGCGGACACAGGTGTTGAAGAAGCAGCAACCGGGGATGTCGGTTGACTCGATACAGGGGCTGGACGCGGTGCGGGTTGCGCGCTGGCACGGGGTGCGGTTTTCGGTGCGACCACGGCGGAACGCTGAATGACAGGCGCTGACTGCGCACGGTACACCGGCGGGTCCAGCAGCATCGTGTACTCACGCAGCAAACGACCATCCGGCCAGTGAACCTCCACCAGGAAGTTCACAAACGGTTCTTTCATCGGCTTGCGGGAAGTGACCTTGATATAGGATCGGCCATTGGGATTGACGATCACATCAAACTTCATCTCGGTCAGGAAATGAAACTTCTCGACACCCGCCGCACTGAAATCCGAATTGCTGGCCAAGGCAGGAAGGATCTCTTCCTGTGTCAGCTCCCGCACCTGAACCAGTTCGATCTCGGCATCCAGCGGTTCGCTTAACGCAGAGTTGAGTTTGATTCCCCCCAGGCCAAGCGCCTGCACCAAACCGGGAACCATTACCCCCACACCCAATAACGCAGCGGCAAGTTTACGAACCATCACTTAACCCTTTCCTGATGAACACTGGAATTCTTTTAGCTTTCAATGTGTTGCGAGGCCGGCTCGGATCCCTGAGAAACATCCTGCAGACAGGACAATAACGACAGGCGCACAGGCCGAAAAACAAGAAAGCTACCCCTAATAAGGATAGCTTTCTATCGGGGGATGTCAGGCAAATTTTGAAAATATCGTGACCTGGTTAGTCAATTACTCTCTGATTTGCCTGCAAATATGAGGGGTAAGTATTGGTCAGATATACTCTTTTATCAAGACTTCCGCGATCTGCACGCTGTTGGACGCCGCGCCTTTGCGCACGTTATCGGCAACCACCCACAAATCGATGCCACGCGGATGCGAAATGTCTTCGCGGATACGGCCGACAAAAGTGTCGTCCTGACCGGCCGCTTCAGTCACAGCGGTCGGATAACCACCAGGCTTTTGTTCGTCGAGCACCTTGACCCCCGGCGCTTTGGAGAGCAGCTCGCGTACTTCGTCGGCGGTAATTTTTTTCTTGGTCTCGATATGAATGGCTTCAGAGTGACCGAAAAACACCGGCACGCGCACACAGGTCGGGTTTACTTCAATGCTGTCGTCACCCATGATCTTGCGGGTTTCCCACACCATCTTCATTTCTTCCTTGGTGTAGCCGTTTTCCATGAACACATCGATTTGCGGCAGACAGTTGAAGGCAATTTGCTTCGGATACACCGTCGCTTCCGCTGGCTGACCGTTCAGCAGGTTACGGGTTTGCATGGCCAGTTCTTCGATGGCTTTTTGCCCGGTCCCGGATACCCCTTGATAGGTGCACACGTTGATACGCTCAATGCCTACCGCGTCCTGGATAGGCTTCAAGGCGACCAACATCTGGATGGTGGAGCAGTTCGGATTGGCAATGATACCCTTGGTTTTGTATTCCGCGATTTTGTGTGGGTTGACTTCGGGTACAACCAACGGAATGTCGTCGTGGTAACGGAAGAAAGACGTGTTGTCGATCACGATCGCACCCGCTGCTGCGGCTTTCGGTGCGAATTCGCCGGAGACGCTTCCACCGGCCGAGAACAGGGCAATTTGCACCTTGGAAAAATCAAACGTGGCCAGATCGTCGACGGCGTAATATTTGCCCTTGAACTCCACGCGCTTGCCTACCGAACGCGCACTTGCCAGCAAATACAGATTGCCGACCGGAAAATTACGTTCTTCCAGTACTTGCACCATGGTTTGACCGACAGCGCCGGTCGCGCCGACAACGGCGATATCATAAGTCTTGCTCATTGTTTCAACTCCAATTTGGGATCAATCAAATCAATTCAGTGTCAGGAACGGATCAGGCTTGCTGCAACGCCTGAATCACCGCATCCCCCATTTCTCGGGTGCCAACTTTCCGGGTACCTTCGGTATAGATGTCTGCCGTACGGTAATTCTGATCGAGTACCGTGCTGACCGCTTTTTCGATGGCCTCTGCCGCTGCTGCGGCGTCCAGCGAATAACGCAACATCATGGAGGCAGACAGAATGGTTGCCAGCGGGTTGGCGATGTTCTTGCCTGCAATATCCGGCGCGGAACCGTGACAGGGCTCGTACATACCCTTGCTGTTTTCATCAAGCGAGGCCGACGGCAGCATGCCGATGGAACCGGTCAGCATCGCCGCTTCATCCGACAGGATGTCTCCAAACAGGTTTCCGGTGACCAGCACATCGAACTGCTTGGGCGCGCGCACCAGCTGCATCGCCGCATTATCGACATACATGTGACTCAAACTGATCTCCGGATAGGAAGCGCCCATGTCGGTCATGATTTCCCGCCAAAGTTCGGTCACTTCCATGACGTTGGCCTTGTCGACGGAGCACAATTTCTTGCCGCGTTTTTGCGCCAGCTCGAATGCCACCTTGCCGATGCGACGAATTTCGGATTCACGATAAACAGCGGTGTTGTAGCCTTCACGCTCACCGTTTTCGAGCGTACGAACACCACGCGGCTTGCCGAAATAGATATCGCCTGTCAGCTCGCGCACGATCAGGATATCCAGCCCCGCCACCAGCTCGGGTTTCAGGCTGGAGGCATGAACGAGCTGAGGATACAGGATCGCCGGACGCAAATTGGCGAACAGGTTCAAAGCTGAGCGAATGCCGAGCAGCCCTTTTTCCGGGCGATTGGCCATCGGCAAGGATTCCCACTTCGGCCCGCCCACTGCACCCAGCAGGATCGCATCCGCCGCCTTGGCCTTGGTCAGGGTATCTTCGGGCAGTGGCACGCCTGTGGCGTCAATGGCGCTCCCACCCAGCAAACCCTTGGTGAAGCCCAGTCCCAGCCCAAATTGTTCATTCACCAGTTCCAGCACACGCAGCGCCTGACTGACGATCTCGGGGCCGATGCCGTCCCCTTCCAGAATCAAAACCGTCTTGCTCATTGAATCGATTTCCTCTCTTATTTGATGGCGTCGAACAACCACGGCGTTTCCGCACGCTTGCGTTGTTCATAGGCACGAATGGCATCAGCATCCTGCAGCGTCAATCCGATGTCGTCCAGCCCGTTGAGCAGGCAATATTTGCGGAAGGCATCAACCTCGAAGGCATAACGATCACCCTCGGGCGCAATGACAACCTGGGCATCGAGATCGATAGTCAGCGCATAACCCGGGGTGGCGAACACGCGTTGAAACAGGGTTTCAATCACCTCTTCGCTCAACCGGATCGGCAGAATGCCGTTCTGAAAACAATTATTGAAAAAAATGTCCGCAAACGACGGCGCAATAACGGTACGAAAACCGTAGTCCATCAATGCCCACGGTGCATGCTCGCGGCTGGAGCCACAACCGAAATTACGGCGCGTCAGAAGTACTTTCGCTCCCTGATATCGTGCATCGTTGAGCACAAACGCCGGATTAAGCGGACGCCCGCTGCAATCCTGCCCCGGCTCTCCCTTGTCGAGATAACGCCATTCATCAAACAGGTTGGGCCCGAAACCACTGCGCTTGATCGACTTGAGGAATTGTTTGGGAATAATCTGGTCCGTGTCGACATTGGCACGATCCAATGGCGCCACAACACCTGATTCCACCGTATATTTATCCATGATCTTCTCCTGGAGGCTGTCCTCTGCTGAAAACGGAATCTGCGCCCGTTTCCTAAAACTCACGCACATCGACAAATTTGCCGGCAATCGCAGCGGCAGCCGCCATGGCGGGGCTGACCAGATGGGTACGTCCACCATAGCCCTGTCTGCCTTCGAAATTGCGGTTCGACGTCGAGGCACAATGCTCACCATCACCCAGACGATCAGCGTTCATGGCCAGACACATCGAGCACCCGGGCTCGCGCCATTCGAAACCCGCCCGGGTAAAAATTTCGTGAAGACCTTCTGCTTCGGCCTGCTGCTTGACCAGCCCAGAGCCCGGCACCACCATCGCCTGTTTCACCAGCGACGACACTTTGCGCCCCTTGATCACGGCTGCCGCCGCGCGTAAATCCTCGATGCGCGAGTTGGTGCATGAGCCGATGAACACACGATCCGGAACCACATCGGACATGGTAATGCCCGGCTTGAGGTTCATGTATTTGTAGGCGCGACGCATACCTTCTGCCTTGACGGGATCAGATTCCTGGTCGGGATCGGGCAGTGGCTGATCGATCGCCACGACCATCTCCGGGGACGTTCCCCAGCTCACCATGGGTTTGATATCGTCGGCATTGATGTCAACGACGCAATCAAAAACCGCATCCGGATCGCTTTTGAGCGTGCGCCAATAGGCCGCAGCTTTTTCCCATTGCTCACCCTTGGGTGAATACGGGCGCCCGTCGAAATACGCGATGGTCTTCTCATCTACCGCCACCATGCCACTACGTGCACCGGCTTCGATCGCCATGTTGCAAACCGTCATGCGCCCTTCGACCGACAGATCCTCGATCGCTTCACCGCAGAACTCGATGGCATAGCCGGTGCCACCTGCCGTGCCAATAACGCCAATGATGTGGAGCACGATGTCTTTTGCGGTCACTCCCGGTTTGACCGGGCCCTTGACGCGCACCGCCATGTTTTTCATCTTGCGTTGAATCAGGCACTGGGTCGCAAGCACGTGCTCGACTTCTGAGGTGCCGATACCATGCGCCAGCGCGCCAAACGCGCCATGCGTTGCCGTATGCGAGTCGCCGCAGACAATGGTCGTCCCTGGCAGTGTCGCACCTTGTTCAGGCCCGACCACATGCACGATGCCCTGACGCACATCCTTCATCTTGAATTCGAGAATGCCGAACTCATCGCAGTTGTCGTCAAGCGTCTGCACCTGAATGCGGGAAATCGGATCCTCGATCGGGCCGACCAGTTTGGTGGTAGGCACGTTGTGATCCGGCGTTGCCAGATTGGCGTCAAGACGCCAGGGTTTGCGCTGCGCCAGGCGCAGGCCTTCGAAGGCTTGCGGTGTCGTCACTTCGTGCAGCAATTGGCGATCGATATAAATCAACGCCGTGCCATCATCACGCTCCTTGACCACATGGGATTCCCAGAGCTTGTCGTAAAGGGTTTTTCCGGCCATGCCAGCTACTCCATTCTAACCATCACCCGAATGCGGGACATTGAAGATCGTACGCTTGCAAAAACAATAAAACAAATTCATATTTTTCATGAAACCGATAACCATCAGGAATGCATCGATCATGGATATTCACGAGTTACAGGCCTTCGTTGCGGTCGCCGAATCCTCCTCCTTTTCCCTGGCCGCTGACACCCTGCACATCACGCAACCGGCGATCAGCAAACGGATTTCCAACCTGGAAGCGCAGTTGGGCCTTCGCCTGTTCGACCGTATCGGCCGCAGCATCGTGCTCACCGAAGGAGGACGCGCCTTGATGCCGCGCGCGCGCAAAATCCTGATGGACGTCGAGGACTGCCGTCGGGCTCTTTCCAATCTACAGGGCCACGTCGCCGGCAAGCTCACCCTGGGCACCAGCCATCACATTGGGTTACATCGACTGCCACCGGTATTGAGGACCTTCACCAGCACCTATCCCGACGTGCAACTTGACATGAAATTCATCGATTCCGAGGAGGCTTTCGCGGGGGTGTCCCAAGGCGAACTTGAGATTGGCATCATTACCCTGCCACCCGAGCCACCCGAGCGATTTGAATTGATTCCGATCTGGCGTGACCCCTTGTGTGTGGTGGTCGGCAAACAACATCCCCTGCTGGAAAAAAGCCGGGTAACGCTCAAAAGCCTGGCCCAGCAGGTGTCGGTACTGCCCAGTGAATCAACTTTTACACGACGCATCGTGGAGGGTCTGTTCAAGAAAGCAGGCCTGGGCATCAATGTCGCGATTGAAACCAATTATCTGGAAACGATTCGCATGATGGTGGGTATTGGACTTGGCTGGAGTGTCTTGCCGGCCACGATGGTTAACGACGATGTTGAGGTGTTGGATGTTCCGCAACTGCAACTGGAACGACAGCTGGGGGTGGTCTTTCACCCGGATCATTCCTTGTCGAATGCGGCACAGGCCATGATTCGGGTACTGGTGGAGGGGCGTCAAAAATTCGGATAAGTATCGCGAAAACGCTGGTAACCGACACGCTGGAACTCCTCCAGCGACCACGCCTCACCCGAGAGAAGATGCAGCCAGTCTGCGTGAATCACATAACAAAAACACGGTCGCACAACGCCAGCCTCTGACATAACATCGACGGTTTTACGCTCGTAGTATTCTCCCTCGAACACATCCAGCGCCTGAATCGCTCCGTCATCGACATTATCGAGAAGTAATCCTTCTACGGTTCCTGAAACATCCGGGCAGATACCCGGGTAATCGGCATCCTTGACCCGATAACGACGGTAACCACGAAGCACCGCAGGCGACGCAGGAAATACCTTGCCTGTAACGGCACGGATAACGCGCTCATCCTGGAGCGTGCCATACACGAAAAGCAGGGAATTTCCTTCAGCGCTCACATCGGTGCCCGTTTAGTCCAGCCGGATGTCATTGAAGGTGGTGACCACGTCGTGATCGCGGATAACCCCGCGTTCGCCACGTTCCAAACCGCAGGTACGCAACCCGGCAACGCGGGCAGCATCCAGTTCCTGCTGTATATCGGATAAAAACAATACCTCCTGGGGTGACAGGGCCAGTGATTCAACAATGCGGGTATACGAGGTCTGCTCGCGTTTTCCACCCGTGGTGGTATCGAAATAGGCGGAGAACAGCGGCGTCAGATCACCAAACTTGGTGTGACCAAAAATCAGTTTTTGAGCAGCGATGGAGCCCGAGGAATACACGGCCAGCGTCTTGCCTTGTGCTTTCCAGCTTTGCAGACAGCCGGGCACGTCATCGTAAACATGCCCTTCAAGCTGCCCGTTAGCATAGCCTTCAGCCCAAATCATACCTTGCAGGGCCTTGAGTGGCGTTGCCTTGCGATCTTCGTCGATCCAGCGAATCAGGGTATCGATCACGTCCTGCAGTGACGCGTCGGGAGTCCCCTCCTCTTTGCGCACGGCGGCCAGTTCGGCAGCGACCGCCGGCTGATCGCGGTGGTCGGTGACAAAACGCGCCATGCGTTCACGCGCATACGGGAACAGCACTTCCAGCACGAAGGAGACACTGGAGGTGGTTCCCTCGATATCGGTGACGATCGCCTTGATCACGCTGAGACTCCCACCGCCAGATCCGCGAATTTCGGAAAGCCATCGGCGAGTGAGTCACCGGTATAGTTGGCCACCCAGCCTTCCGGATTGGTGAACAGGCGCACGCAAGTGAAATCAGGCTCTGTGCCCATGTCGAACCAGTGTTTGGCGTTGGCGGGAACGCTGATCAAGTCGTTCTTGCAGCACTGCACAGCCAGTACCTGTTGTTCCAGATGCAGATAGAACATGCCTGACCCTTTCACGAAGAAACGAACTTCGTCTTCGCTGTGCTGATGCTCTGACAGGAATTTCTGCCGCAGGGCCACCTTGTCGGGGTGCGCTGGCGTCATGTTGATAACGTCCGCCGTCTGGTACCCGCCTTCAGCCTTCAAGCGATCAATCTGCCCGGCATACGCCTCGAGAATATCGGTGCCAGTCGACTCCGGCGTGATGGAAAAGGCGGCGTCCCACTGTTCGAAAGCAACCCCAAATTCTTTCAGTTTGGCAGCGATTTCTCTTTGATCCTCAGTTTGCAACAGGACATCGCGCGGGGCGCCGTCACGGTAAATGGTCAAGCGGCTCATGATGTTCTCCTTGAGTCTACAGAGCAGGTATATTTTCGGAAACCGGCATCAATTCGGCATTTTGCATGCCATGAGACAACTCTTTTCGCACTGGGTGCCGTTATACATTCAAGGCTTTCAGCAGCCTCGACTGATATTCGCATTCCATCAGGATTTCCATGGCTTCGGCATGACGGCGAGCCTCGGCGGCGGTTTTGCCCCAGGTGTAAACGCCGTGCCCAGCCAAAACAAACGCCGGCGCACCGGTCGAGGCTGCGAGCACACCACGAACATCCTGGGCGAGCGTGACCATGTCCTGACTGTTGGCGAACAGCGGCACCACCAGCGCCATGTCATGCGTTTCGACGCCTGCAAAGGCTTTCTGTAGCTCATAATCGCGAAACACGATCTGCCCCTTGCCGATATGGCGGCTCAACACCGTACCGTTGATGGAGTGGGTGTGCACCACAAAACGCGCCTCGGCATGCAATGAATAAATAACGGCATGCAGCAGTGTCTCGGCCGACGGGCGCTTGTCGCTGTCGATCGGCTTGCCGTCAAAATCAACCGCGAGGAAATCCTCTGCTTGCAGACTGCCTTTATCCTTGCCGGACACACTGATCAGGTAACGGTCGCCAGCGATGCGGCAGGAAAGATTGCCACTGGTCGCCGGGCACCAACCACGGGATCCGACCCAACGACCGATTTCGACCAGGCTGTGACGGGCAAAGGTTTCTTCTGGCCACATGACGACTCAAGGCTCCGCGTACTGAGGTTTGAAATAGAACAGGATGATCAACATGGCCAATACCGATACCACGGTCGCCATGAGAAAAGGACCGGACGGGCTGCCATGCTCCCACAACCAACCGGAAGCGATGTTACCGATGGCGCCCCCCGCCCCGAAACTGACCGCACTATACAAGGCCTGTCCCTGCCCCGCAACCGAGGCCGGGAAGCGTTGATGGACGAACTGGATCGACACCGAATGCAGGATGGCGAAGGTAGCCGCATGCCCCGTTTGCACCAGTAAAATCAGGGGAATGGATTGCGGAAACAACGCAATCAGGCACCAGCGTATCGCCCCCACCGCAAAACTGAATGCCAGCAGTTGCCGCGAACTCCAGCGCTCGACAATGCGATGCATGTACAGGAAGACCACCACTTCGGCCACCACACCGACCGACCAGAACACACCGATCAGTCCGCGCGAGTAGTCCTGCTTTTCCATGAACAGCGTAAAGAATGCGTAGTAAGCACCGTGCGAGACTTGCGACAACAAGGCCGTGACGAAAAAGGCGATAACGACCGGAGATTTCAGATATCGCAGAAAAGGTGCGTGCACCCCGCCGCTGTGTGCAATCACCGGATTGGGCGCGAGCATGGTCGAAGCGAGCAACGCAAACATCAGACCGATAATGATGAAAGGCAACAGCCTGACGGAGACGTAATCGAACAGCAGGCCGAGACCTGCTACGCAGGCAATGAAACTGATCGATCCCCAGACGCGAATCTGGCTGTAACGCTCTGTCTGACCGTCGAGAGCATGCAGGGTGATGACCTCGAACTGCGGCAGCACAGCATTCCAGAAGAAGCTGTAGAGCGTCATCACCACCAGCAGCCAGGCGAAGGGTGGGTCCAGCAACACCCCGCCAAAACAGACAATGCAAGCGGCCACCGCCCAGCGAACAATGGGTGCATGCCACCCCGTGCGATCGGCCAGCCAGCCCCACAAATTGGGCGCGCCGATCTTGGTCGCGGACATGACCGCAATGACCACACCGATGTCAAAGCCGCTGAAGCCAAGGTCCTGTAGGTACAGGCCCCAGAATGGCATCAGCGATCCGGCGATAGTGAAATAAAAGAAGTACAGCGAGGACAGGCGCCAGTACGGCACCGTCGTCACGGGCATCGGGCCCCCTTGATCAGATAATGCTGCCCGGAACCACCGGCGTATCGGTACGCACATCGGCATTTTGACCGCGATGCCGCAAGGCATGATCCATCAATACCAGCGCCAGCATGGCTTCGGCGATCGGCGTCGCGCGCACACCAACACAAGGGTCATGACGACCTGTGGTCACCACCTCGGTCGGGGTGCCATCCGCGAGAATGCTCTTGCCGGGAATACGGATGGACGAGGTCGGTTTCAGAGCAATATGCGCGACGATGTCCTGCCCCGTGGAAATGCCGCCGAGAATGCCGCCGGCATGATTCGACAGGAATCCCTGTGGCGTCATCTCATCCCGATGTTCTTCACCGCGTTGCTCGACACAAGCGAAGCCATCGCCAATTTCGACACCCTTGACCGCATTGATACTCATCAGGGCATGAGCGATGTCGGCATCGAGGCGATCGAACACAGGTTCACCCAAGCCCGGCAAAACACCCGTTGCAACGATCGTTATGCGGGCCCCGATGGAGCTGCCGTCACGACGTAACTGCTCGATCAAGGTTTCCATGGCAGGAACGACAGAGGCATCCGGGCAGAAAAACGGGTTGTTGCCTACTTCATTCCAGTCGAACTGCGTGGCCTTGATGGAACCGATCTGCGACACGTAACCGCGCACGCTGATGCCGTAACGCTGTTTCAGATATTTTTTGGCGATCGCACCCGCGGCCACGCGCATGGCGGTTTCCCGTGCCGAGGAGCGGCCGCCACCCCGGTAATCGCGCTGACCGTATTTCTGGTGGTAGGTGTAGTCGGCATGAGCCGGGCGGAAGGTCGCCGCGATGTTGGAATAATCCTTCGACTTCTGGTCGGTGTTCTCGATCAGCAATCCAATGGGCGTACCGGTGGTTTTGCCTTCGAACACGCCGGAAAGAATCTTTACCTGATCCGGTTCCTGGCGTTGTGTGGTATAGCGCGATGTACCGGGACGTCGACGGTCGAGATCGCCCTGAATGTCGGCTTCGGACAGTTCCAGCCCAGGGGGGCAGCCATCGACAATACAGCCCAATGCGAGCCCGTGGCTTTCACCAAAGGTGGTGACGGTAAACAACTTGCCAAACGTATTTCCAGACATGTGTTTTTGCTCGCTTCAGCCTTACTGCACAAAATGGCCCTGGTAGTGATCGATTTCTTCCTTGGTCAGCAGGAACACGCCACCGTCACCACGCTCGAATTCCAGCCAGGTGAACGGCACATGGGGAAACGCCCGCTCGAGCGCTTCCATGCTGTTGCCGACTTCTATCACGACGATGCCACCGGGATTCAGGTGACGGGACAGTTCAGGCAACATGCGCCGGACGATATCCAGGCCGTCGTCACCCGCCTCCAGCGCCATCACCGGTTCATGGTGATATTCCTCTGGCAGGCCGGCCATGTCCTCTGCGTCCACATACGGTGGATTGCTGACGATGATGTCGTAGGTTCGACCCTCCAGGGCTTCAAAGAGGTCGGAATATATCAGATTCACCCGGCCTTCCATACCGTGCGCCTGCAGATTGCGCTCCGCAACATCGAGCGCGTCTTCACTGAAATCGACACAATCCACCATCGCCTCGGGGAAATATTGTGCGCACGCAATCCCGATACAGGCGCTGCCGGTGCACAGATCGAGAATGGACTCTACCGTGTCGGGTTTCACCCACGGTTCGAACTGCTTTTCGATCAATTCTCCGATCGGCGAACGCGGAATCAATACCCGCTCGTCCACCTCGAAGGGCAAACCGGCGAACCAGGCCTGATGAATCAGGTATGCCGTCGGTATTCGTTCCAGGACGCGGCGCTGAACAAGATCCAGGATGTTGTACTTTTCGCGTTCGGTCAGGCGGGTGTCCTGCACACGAGTATCGATGTCCCATGGCAGATGCAGGGCATGCAGAACCAGCATGACCGCCTCGTCCCAGGCTTCGTCATAACCATGCCCAAGCACAACACCGTGTTCATTGAAGCAACTGACGATCCAGCGAATGAAATCCTTGACCGTCACCAGGGACGCCACCGCACCCTCGATATCCAGCTCCGGTCCATTGGCATCGTCGACTGCATGGGAAAACATGGGCAACCTCTAGCGCTAAAAATGATTCTGATGGGCAACCGTATCAGGGTTGCAATTCGATGATTTCAAGATTCTTGCCGGACCCACAGGGTGCCGACAGGGCATTGCCTGCATTGACCTGATGAAATTGCTTGTCCGGGATTTTTTGCAGGAAGGGCAATACACCGTCAAGGATCTGCTGGCTGTGCTCGAAAGCGGCAGGGGCAGGCTGCTTTTCACATTCGTGCGCGATGACCGCCCAATGCCGGATCGGACTTTTGGCCAGCTGGCGGGTCACCGGATCAAGCAATACAGGCAGCCTTTTGACGTCCACCAGCCCCCTCGCTGTGCGCGATATGGAAACCTGCCACCGATTCGCGATCGCAATCTGGGGGGCAGTCGCTGCTGGCTGCCACGGGTCGGCGAGGCCCAGCGACATCACCGTAAAATGGCTGCGTTTGTTGGGACGCTCACTCCCGTACACGACATTGAGTTGGAGACCGTTGGCTGCCAGATACACGACCGCAAATTGCGTCCGGTCATTGCCGAACAACATCGACTCACCAAACACATCGTTGGCCCACAAGTTGGACTGGCCACACTCGCGCCCGCTGCATTGATACACGCGTTGACTGTCGGGGTGCAGTTCAAACCAGGCGGACTCGAGCACAGACTTGAAGCTGCTCAGGCCCATCTCGGAAGGCAATTGATAAAGATTCCGCTTGAGTTCACCCGCGAAACGCTTGCTGCTCTCGGGCTGGGCACGACCATCACGGCCTTCCTTGACGGTGCCCAATGGCACCAGCTGGTCCCGGACGTGCTCCTGCACGGACGAGAGCAAAACGACACCGGGAATTTTTTCCGCGATCTGCTCGGGGGACTGCGCCATTACCGTATGGCCGACGCAGGCAACGACGACGGCCAATGCTACCTTCAAAGAGGAACCAAACCGACCCATTCGAAAAAAGATCTCCACAGCAACAACAGCCAATTTTGTCAGCATTGCCCAGAAGGCAGTGCGACCGAGGGAAAACACATCGTTCAATCCTCCAGCCTACCGTTTTGCCCTGCCTGTTGGCAAATCCAGACATGGCATAAACTTCAGCAACTGCTTTAAGATGCCAATAAACCACAACAAAAGAATGCCAACCTCCATGAATACACCACGCGTTTTGATAACGGGCGCTGCCAGCGGCCTGGGGCGAGCCATGGCCATCCGTTTTGCTCAGGCCGGTGCACGCGTTTGCGTCGCTGATGTCAATGCCGAGCGTGCGCAAGAAACGCTCGCAGCGATCGAAAAAACCCCGGGAGAAGGTTTTTTTCAACGCCTGGATGTTACGTCCCCTGTCGATTTCGAAAAAGCCCGCATCGCGTGCGCGGACATATGGGGCGGCACCGACATACTGATCAATAATGCCGGAGTTGCGTCTGGCGGCCCGTTCGACTGGCTTGGCGAGGACGACTGGGATTATGTCATGAACATCAATTTCAAAGGGGTACTGCGTGGATGCCAGGCATTCGTGCCCTCGTTCAAGGAACAGGGCCATGGCCATCTGGTGAACATTGCCTCCATGGCTGGCCTGCTCAATCCGCCGGGCATGAGCAATTACAACGTTTCGAAAGCCGCCGTCGTTTCGCTGTCCGAAAGCCTCGCGGTCGAACTTGCGCCCCACAAGATCGGCGTGACATGCGTGTGCCCCTCGTTTTTCCGGACCAACCTGGCCGAGTCCATGCGTACACCCGACAAATCCACTGGAGTGTCGCTAGCCAGGCTGATGGATTCTTCTTCCGACATAACCGCTGAAGAAATTGCCGATCAGGTGTTTCACGCCGTCATGAGCAAACAATTTCTCGTGATGCCGCATGCGAAGGCAAAAGAAGCCTACGCCTTCAAATGTCGGGATCTTGATGGCTATCAGCAGTCATCGTTGAAAATAGCCGAAAGCGTTGCCACGCGGGCAGAACGGAGAACTTGAGTTGTGACTTGCAAGTCAAGTTCTAAACTAGGAAGAATACTGCTCAAACAGTAAAATCTTGCCCGATCCGACCTTTCTTTTTCCGGGCTGAACAGCCACCGGATGCGCATTCCGGTACAACTCCTAGCAACAGGGACCGATAGACCGATGAAACTGTCACTCACTGACGCCGATACTCAACAGATCCTTTCCGCCCTGGCAGAAGCCAACCGCGCCCATAGCGCCGTCTACCCCGGTGACTCGTCAGACCGTCAGCAAGTGCACACCGTGTATGGTGGCGCCAATCTTTTCAAAAATGGTTCGCCGCAGAAACTGGGGCAGCTGGCGCTCAAGGCGCTGGATTCTTACGCACCGGATTTTTGCACGCTGGCACGCGTTTTGGGTTTCAGCGGTGCTGAATCGCTGCCTTCCAGCAGCTGGGAAATCAAGACTCTTGCCACCGCTTGCGCGGCTGATCCACAGGGCATGAAAGACCGCAATCCTGCCGCCTGGCTTGCGCATACCGTCTACGAGCGCGTCGTCAACAAACTCAAGTCCGAACCGGTTGAAGACAACCGCATTGATTTCGAAGACGGTTACGGCAATCGCCCGGATGCCGAGGAAGACGCCGATGCCGTGCGTTGCGCAGAAGAAGTTGCCAAGGGTATGGAACAGGGTACGCTGCCGCCCTTTATCGGCATCCGCATCAAGACTTTCACCGAAGAGTGCCGTCGTCGTTCCGTGCGTACGCTCGACCTGTTCCTGACGCGCCTGGCCGAACTCACCGCCGGCAAGGTTCCACAGAATTTCATCATTACCCTGCCCAAGGTCACACACCCGGAACAAGTCGAAGCACTGGCAAATCTGCTAGACATTATCGAAGCGAAGAACGGGTATGCCCCCGGTTCGCTTAAACTCGAAATCATGATCGAAACAACGCAAGCCATCATTGATCGTGATGGATCAAACCAGGTGCTGCTGCTCGCCCGTGCGGCCAAAGGCCGTTGCCGTTCGGCCATTTTCGGCACTTACGACTACACGGCTACCTGCAACATCACGGCAGCCCATCAGACGCACACTCACCCTGCGTCCGACTTTGCCCGTCACGTTCTGCAAGTGTCCATGGCTGGTACCGGCGTCACTATCTGTGACGGTGCAACCACGGTCATGCCGATTGGCCCGCACAAGGCCGGCGCAGATGGTTTGCTGACACCGCAGCAACACGCGGAGAACATGCGTGCCGTGCATACCGCGTGGAAACTGCACTACGACAACATCCGCCATTCGCTGCGTCATGCGTACTACCAGGGTTGGGATTTGAACCCCGGTCAGCTGCCGATCCGCTACGCAGCCGTGTATGCCTTTTTCCTGGAAGGTCTGCCCGATGCCTTCAAGCGCCTCGAAGCGTTCATCAACAAGGCAGCGCAGGCTACCCTGGTCGGCAACACCTTTGACGACGCGGCCACCGGTCAAGGTCTGCTCAATTTCTTCCTGCGTGGGATCGCCTGCGGCGCAATCACGGAACAGGAAGCCATGGCGACCGGTATCAGCATGGATGAACTACGCTCGCGGTCTTTCGTTCACATCGTCAGCAACCGTGCTCACCAATAACGCCTAACCTGATATTTGCGCCCGCAGGGGACCTGTTACGGTCCCCTGCTCTTCGAGGCCGCATCGTACGGAGAAAGAAAATGCAGAAGTCCATCGCTCAAGCCTATTCGCTGCTAGGCAATGCCCAACAGGTGTTGAACGGCGTGCTGTCATGGCTGAAGAATGAGAGCAGCGTCAACGGCAAGATCAACGGCGACAAACTCGACGAGAAACAACTCGCCTGTTACGAGGTTGCCTACTGTGAGGCTGAACTGACTGCCGCACGCGTCTATCTCGACTACAGCCAGAACGTCCGCTCCGAAAAAGGTGGAGACGATCTGCGCCTCGAAGAGCGCATTGGCCTGCAATATGCCGCCGAAGCCCTGCAAAACGCCCGTACGCGTTATTCTGCTCGCCCTGCAGACTTCGGACTGCAACGTGATCTGCTGGTACAGGTCTTCTATAACGAGGCCACTGAAGATTTCATTGACGCTTACCTGTCCACCGATTCCATGGTATCCCTTGCTCGCACCGTGCTGGCCCAGGAAGGCAATACTGGCGAATACATGCTCGACGAAGAAAAGGAAATGATGCGGTCGAGCTTCCGCCAGTTCGCCACCAGCGTGGTCATGCCGCTGGCCGAAAAGATTCACACACACGACCTGATCATTCCGGAAGCGATCCTCAAACCCTTGGTCGAGCTTGGCTGCTTCGGACTTTCCATTCCGATGCAATACGGTGGCATCCAGCCGGATGACCGTGAAGACAACCTCGGCATGATCGTCGTCACCGAAGAATTGTCGCGCGGTTCGCTGGCCGCTGCCGGTTCGCTGATTACCCGCCCCGAAATCATGTCGCGCGCCCTGCTGAAAGGCGGCACCGAGGAGCAGAAACAGTACTGGCTGCCCAAACTGGCGCAAGCGGAACCGTTCTGCGCCGTGGCCGTGACTGAACCCAACTACGGTTCTGACGTTGCGCAAATGCGCCTGAGAGCTACCCGCACCGACGGCGGTTGGCTCCTCAACGGTGAAAAAACCTGGTGTACCTTTGCCGGCAAGGCTGGCGTGCTGCTGACGCTGGCCCGCACCAACCCGGACCTCAGCGCCGGGCACCGGGGCCTGACCATGTTCCTCGTAGAAAAACCCAGCTCGGACGGCCATGATTTCAGCCACGCCCAACCCGGTGGCGGCACCATCAACGGCAAAGCCATTCCTACCATTGGCTACCGTGGCATGCACTCGTTTACCGTGTTCTTTGACAACTACCTCGTTCCCGACTCGCACGTACTCGGTGGCGAAGAAGGCGTGGGTAACGGTTTTTACTACACCATGGCCGGCTTCGCAGGTGGACGCATCCAGACAGCGGCACGCGCAACGGGCGTTATGCAGGCCGCGTTTGAACGCGCCCTTTCGTATTCCCAGGATCGCAACGTCTTTGGCAAACCCATTGCAGCCTATGCGCTTACGCTCGTGAAAATCGCGCGTATGGCCATGCTACTCAGTGTTTCCCGTCAGTTCACCTACTATGTCGCCCGCTTGATGGACGAAGGCAAGGGCCAGATGGAAGCCAGCCTTGTGAAGCTGTACTCGTGCAAATCCTCTGAATGGCTATGCCGTGAAGCCATGCAAATCCACGGCGGCATGGGTTACGCCGAGGAAACGGCCGTCAGCCGTTACTTCATTGATTCACGCGTCCTGTCGATCTTTGAAGGTGCCGAAGAAACGCTGGCCCTCAAAGTTATCGCCCGTGCGTTGGTAGAAGCGGCAGCCTGAACATGCGATGCATTGCCTGTTGTCAGGCCAACGCATCGAAGTAACGAAACGGGAGCGTTAATCGCTCCCTTTTCCGTTTACCCGCCACCGCATTGGCTTGATCAACGACAATTGTCTTGTACAACGACATTTGGCTACATCAAGAAAGACTATCGAACCCTTTAACCTGCACCCCTGAAGTGAGAACACCATGGCCTTCACGTTCAACCCGCAGAAAGAACTAGCCCAATCGCAACCGATCCAGATCGACAAGGCCCGCTTTCCACAATACGGGCGTTATCTGGAAGAATACGTTCCGGGTCAGGTGTTCGTGCATCCACGGGGTTACACCTTTACCCAAGCACAGATTGATGTCTTCTCGCGCACCTACATGCAGTGCAACCCGTTGTTCCTGGACCTCGAATATGCCAAGGCCCATGGGTTCACCGGTATGCCCGCCTCACCGCAAATGGTATTCAACGTGGTGCTGTCGCTCGGCGTGCAAAATGATTCCGAAAAAGTCATGGCCAACCTTGGCTATTACAACGCCCAGTTCCTGCGCCCCGTCTATGCAGGCGATACGGTACGCGCCATGACCATGGTCGTCGACCGCAAGGAACGCGGTGCCGACAAACCCGGCATTGCCACGATCCGCACCCTTGGCGTCAATCAACGCGGCGAAGTCGTTCTGCAGTATGAACGCAAACTGATGGTCGCTTACCGTGGCAGCCGCTTGCCAACAGTACCGGTCGCCGAAGGCCCGGCGCCTGAATTTCCCTGGCAAAACGATGCCACCGTCGCCCTTCCCGACGGCCTGGCCACCGCACTGCGCCATGCGCCGACTTCTGTCACCGGCTGGAATACCTACGCCCAACACTTCAATGTTGGCGATATCATCGTTCACAACAACGGACGCACCATCAGCGACGAACACTTTGCCCTGACCTATCAAGTGGGCAACACACACCCACTCCACTACGACAAAGTGTTCAGCCAAAGCCTGTCCGGAAAAATGAGCGGCAACCCGATCGTCTATGGGGGGCTCGTCTATGCCTGGCTGGAAGGCCTCGCCAGCCGCGACATCTCGGAAAACGCCGTGTGGGAACTCGGCTTTACCGAGGGTTATCACACCCAACCGGCGTTTGCCGGCGATACCGTGGCCGCCCTCAGCCGCATCCTGGCCGTGGAAGATGCCCCGGGCGAGCTGGCTGATGCCGCCAGTGTTGTAACGATCCAGTTCATTGGCGTGAAGAACATCACCAGCCGTGATGCACTGCAGAAATTCGGTGCCGACCTGTTCATCAAAGAGAACGACAAAAAGGATCTGGGCAAAGAGAAGATCGATGAAAAGATCTTCGAGATCGAAAGACGATTGCTGATCAAAAAGGCACGTTGATTTTCCAGCGAGAAACCATCTGCGACCTGAGACGCTTAGAGGGATTTCGAGGCAGATGGATTCTGGAACGTCGCCGGCATGGATGCCGGCGTCGAGCCTACAGGGATGTATTCACGGGCGACGTGCAACGGCGTTTCCAGAATCTATCTGCCTCGAAAGCACTGCGCAATATGGTCCCGGCAGATAGTTTCTCCGATAGAAAATCCGCTCCGCCAAGGACGAACGAATTCACGTACATTCGGAGTCAACACAATGACTGACAAGAAAGCCCATCACCTCTACGACAAAACAGGTGCCCCCACGGTCGACAAACCCTGGATATTCCGCACATACGCTGGCCACACCAACGTACGGGCCTCGAACAACCTGTACCGCTCCAACCTTTCCAAGGGTCAGACCGGGCTGTCAATTGCGTTCGACCTCGCCACCCAGTGCGGTTACAGCTCCGACGATCCCATTGCACGCCCCGAAATCGGAAAAGTGGGCGTGCCGATCAATACGCTCGACGACATGGCGATCCTCTTTGATCAAATCGGCATCGATGAAGTCAACACCTCCATGACCATCAACGGCACCTCCATGTGGCTACTGTCGTTGTACGTTGCGCTGGCAGAAGAACGTGGTATCGACATCAGCAAATTACAGGGCACGACCCAAAACGATTTGATCAAGGAATTCCTGGCACGCGGTACCTACGTGTTCCCGCCAGAGGAATCGATCAAACTGATCGTCGACATGTATGAATACTGTCTGCGCAATGTGCCGAAGTGGAACCCATCAAACATTTGTTCCTACCACTTGCAGGAAGCCGGCGCGACCCCCGTGCAGGAATTGGCGTACTCGCTGGTGACAGCAATTACCATCCTGGACGCCATCAGGGCGCGCAATTGCTTCAGTGAAGAAGAATTCGAGCAATGCGTAGGACGTATTTCTTTCTTCGTTAATGCGGGAATGCGCTTCATCGAGGAAATGTGCAAGATGCGCGCATTTACCGAATTGTGGGATGAAATTTGTCAGCAGCGCTACGGCGTCAAAAATCCGAAATACCGTTTGTTCCGTTATGGCGTACAGGTTAACTCGCTGGGATTGACCGAAGAGCAGCCGGAAAATAACGCCTGGCGTATATTGATTGAAGCGCTGGGCGTAACGATGAGTCGTAACGCCCGCTGTCGTGCGCTGCAACTTCCTGCCTGGAACGAAGCACTGTCGTTGCCTCGCCCATGGGATCAGCAATGGTCCTTGCGTTTACAGCAAATTCTTGCGTACGAAACGGACCTGCTCGAGTACCCTGACCTGTTTGACGGGTCCCCCGTGGTCGCGTCAAAGGTGGCTGATCTCAAGGAACAGGCCAAGGCCGAAATTGCCAAGATTCTTGACGCGGGCGGCGGTGTTGAAGCTATCAAAAATGGCTACATGAAATCGCAACTGGTCGTTTCACAAGCGGATCGCATGTCACGTATCAATGCCAACGAAGTCGTCGTGGTCGGCAAGAACCGCTGGCAAGGGGGCATTGAATCACCGCTGGTACGGGATAGCGACGGAGGCGTGTTCAAGGTCGATTCTGAATCGGCGGCTGAAACCCTCGCCGCATTGCAAGCCACCAAGGCCAAGCGTGACGAAGCGCATGCGCAAGCCTGTCTGCAACGTCTGAAAGAAGAAGCCAAAGCCGGCAAGAACCTGATGGAGGTTTCCATCGCGTGTGCAAAAGCACGGGTGTCTACGGGTGAGTGGTCCAATACGCTGCGCGAAGTTTACGGGGAATACCGGGCGCCGACGGGTGTGGAAGGTCAGACCCTGGGTCTCGACAATGAAATGCTGCACACCGTGCGCGACAAGGTGGATGCTTTCATCAAGCAATATGGTCACCGTCCTCGCATCGTGGTTGGCAAACCCGGGCTGGATGGGCATTCGAATGGCGCAGAGATGATTTCGGTCGCGGCACGCCATGCTGGCTTTGATGTCATTTATTTCGGCATCCGTTTGAGCGGAGAAGAGATCGTTCAATCCGCAATTGAAGAAGATGCGGATGTCATCGGCATTTCGCTGCTTTCGGGTTCACACAACGAGATCGTTGCACAGCTGTTCGATACGCTGGAGAAACAGGGCGACCGTAACGCTATCCCTGTGGTGCTCGGCGGCATCATTCCCAAAGGGGACTTCGACAGTCTGCTCGCTGCCGGCGTCAAAGCAATATTCACACCGAAGGATTTTGATCTGATGACGATCATGAACCAGGTGATGGATATCGTGAATGCCCACAAGGCAAGCGTCTAGGATCGATCCCGGAATGCTATCTGATGCGCGCCCGCTTTCGGATCTTCGCCAACAGCAGATTGAGTCTGCTCGCCAGCATAAAAAGCTGGCGGTGGCCAAACTGGTTTCACTGTTTGAGAATCGTCTCGAAGAGAGCGCGCAGGAACGCCATGATATTGTGACGTTCCTCAACAAGGGCGAGCATTCACGCAACGGTTGTGTCATTGGATTTACCGGGACACCCGGCGCCGGCAAATCCACCCTGATCGCGGAATTGAGCAAGGCATTGCTGGAGCGTTCCAGGGACGTTTCCATCGCGGTGCTGGCTGTGGACCCTTCCTCTCATATCAGCGGCGGTAGCATTCTGGGCGATCGCACGCGCTTGCGCATGACGGAAAACACCGAACGGCTTTATTTTCGCTCGCAGGCGTCCAATCTGGAATTGGGTGGCATCACGCAAGCCACCTACCATGCCACCCGTATTCTGCGTTATTTTTTCGATTTCATTTTTATTGAGACCGTGGGCATTGGCCAGAACGAGATCGACATCCAGCATATGGGGCATCATACCTTTTTGGTCATGCAACCCCTGGCAGGAGATCAGATCCAGTTCATGAAATGCGGCATCATGGAAATTCCGGACAGTTTCATCATCAATAAATGCGATGAAGAAAAACTGGCCCGCACCAGCTATTACATGTTGCGCACCGCGCTCAAACAGGCCCGTCTGGTGGATTTGAACGCCATTGATAATGCATCACAGTCACATCAGGACAATATCTTTCTGGTCAGCGCCCTCAAGCAAACCGGATTGGCCCCATTGATGGACCACATACTGTCACTCAGACAAATGCTTCCGGAACGCGACGATGACGCGTTCTACCTCCAGAAACTGATTGCCCGTGAATACGGGGAGTTCGGTCTGGGAGTAATGCAGGCACTCGATGAAGCGAGTTTAAAGCCACTACCTTCCTTTGAGGCGAAATATGCACGCGTCCGCGACCATATTCGCTCGCACATCAGGCAATAGCTGTCCGCTACAACACTTCGCAACAAGACTTCGCAGCAACACTTCGCGACAACACTTAGCAACAACATAACGCAAGCACCGGTCAGATCCACGTGGTGAGACCGGCGCTATCAGCCTTGCGCCAGAAAACGGTTAATTTCGCTGGCAACACTGCCTACAGTGTCTTGCTCCAGATGGAGGTGATGATTGCCGTCGAGTGTCACGACTTGCATATTCTTCACTTTCTTCACCCGGTCACCATAATACGGTTCAACCTTGAAGACGCTATCCTTGCCAAGGAGCAGCATCACCGGCTGGGTGAGTGCTTCAAGAAACGCATGAATGAAATCCTCCGGAAACCGCAGTGCCGAAGATGTACGCAAACGGGGATCGGAGCTCCAGGTAACGCCCTCCTCGACTCCCCTCAGCCCACGCTCACACAAGGTATTAGCCGCGGTCTCGGAAATTTTACCCACCACATTGGCGCGTGCGGCAACGGCGGCTGCATGATCAGGGTACACCGGCATTTTTGTGCGTAAACTACGCTTGAGTTCGCTCACCGCCGCAGCCAGGGTAGAAACAGCTTTTTCCGGCCCATTGCTCTGGCTGCCAATACCTTCGATCAACACAATTTTTTTGACGCGCGTATCGACCGCTGCCAGGTACACGCCAAATCCGGCGCTCATCGAGTGCGCCAACAAGACGTATTCCTGAACACCAATCAGGTCGACGACGCCCATGACATCATCGACGTTATCCACCAGATGGTAACGTACACCCTGAGGGCGATGATCAGACATGCCATGCCCAGCCAGATCGATGGCAAGCACGGAATAGTCTTCCAACAGCGGCGCCAGCTCACGAAACGACGCAGCATTATCCAGCCACCCATGCAACGCCACGATCAGGGGCTTTGAGTAATGACCATAGAACTCACCGCGAATTTTCCCCCAGGGCAATCGAAACTCAACAGCGCGACAGGACATTTTTGACGACGGACTTTCATCCTGCGTTTCGTTCATGCGGCAACCTCAGCAAGACAACGATTGATAAATTGGGCGGTATCGTCCAGGGCAATCAGCGGAAACATGTGCCCCCCTGCCGTGATAGACAGTTCAATTCCAAAATCCCGGGCGAAGGGCTGCACACAACGTCGAAACGTCGCATCACTGTCATTGGCATATCGCAACCACGCCGGCACCTGCAAGCGGCCTTTCAACCGATTCAAATACAGTGGCGTGGTTCGAAAGATATCGACTTCGGTAGCCACATCAAAAACCAGACCATAGCCTTGTTCATTATGCTGTATTGCCGTTTCCATCCACCGGGAAAAAACGTCAGGATGCAGCTGGGCGAAGAAAGGCTTGCTGCGAAAATAGGCTTCAGCGGCTTCAACGCTGGCCCACTGACGCTTGCGATGTTTGCTCAACCGGGCGGGAGTAATGTCATCCATCTTGCCCAACCATCTCGCCACACGGGTCAAGACGGCATTCACGCCATAGATAAGGGGCGGATCCAGCATCACCAGACCACTGACCAGGTCTGGCCGCGCATGAGCCAGCTTGAAGGAAACGATGGATCCCAGGGAATGCCCGACCAGAAACACCTTTTCGCCAGAAGACGACGCCACCAGAAATTCAATCAACTCCTGCACGAGCGCATCCCATTCGTCCTGCACGGGATAAACGGGATTGTGCCCCAACCGGGGAATGATGAGCGTATTTGCCTGCAGACGTGATGCCAATGGTTGATAGACAGCGCCCGGAAAACCGTTGGCGTGCGCAATATGAAGTGTGGTCATCAACGACCCAGCACGGCCATGGTCAGACGCGAGATGCAGACCGATTTTCCGGCTTCATCAACGATCTTGATTTCCCACACTTGCGTGCTTTTACCCAGATGCACCGGCCGCGCCGTACCCGTTACCACGCCGCTGCGTACCGAACGCAAATGGTTGGCGTTGATATCCAGCCCGACACAATAGTACTTTTCACCGTCCACGCAGAAATTGGCGGCAAGACTACCGAGCGATTCGGCCAATACCACCGAAGCCCCCCCATGCAATATGCCGAAGGGTTGGTGCGTACGGGTGTCCACCGGCATGGTACCGGTGATGTAATCATCACCCACTTCGGTAAACCGGATTCCAATCGCACCGAGAATGGTGGTCTCGTTGAACTGGTTGGCTTCTGCGAGTGTTGGTTTCCGATACCAGATGGACATGGGGCAACGACTCCTGCCAATTAATTGCCAATACATTTATTCATTCAGCGCATCGGGTCTGCTACCGGGCAAACGTTATTGCCCGAGAACGCTTATTCCCAGAGCACCTCGCCCTTGCGCTCCGCCCATTCTTCCAGCTTGGCCTGGTACTGGGACTCGAGCACATTGCGCTTGATTTTCAGGGTAGGCGTCAACACACCGTTATCGATGGTCCATTCCTCGCGAGCAACGACCAGTGCCGCCAGACGCTCATGCGCCTCCAGCACAGGATTGACTTCCTTGATCAAGGCCTGCAGGGATGACGTTATTTCATCGCGGGATTGTCCTTCGGACAGACGCTTGCGATCCCCCTCCGATAACATCACAATCGCCACCGGTTGGGGCAAGCCCGAACCGATCACGCAAATCTGTTCGATATGCGAGTTCCCCAGCAGTTTGTTTTCTATCGGGAATGGCGCGATATATTTGCCCTTGCTGGACTTGAAGATCTCCTTGATACGGCCGGTGATTTTCAAGGCGCCGTCGTTGTCGATGGTGCCCACATCTCCCGTATGCAGGAAACCATTGCCGTCGAGCGCTTCCGCCGTTTTTTCGGCTTCCTTGTAGTAGCCGACCATGGTGCAAGGGCTCTTGACGAGAATTTCGTTCTGCTCGCTCAGCTTGACCTCAACGCCCGGGTTAGGCTGCCCGACGAAACCGACTTTCGAGCGGCCACGACGCGTAGCATGGGAATACCCCAGGTTTTCGGTCATGCCATAGACTTCCAGCACTTCCAGGCCCAACGCTTTGTACCAATTCAGCAAATCCTGGGAAATGGGCGCCGCGCCACTGAGTGCAAAACGGCAGTAATCCAGCCCCAGCCCCTGAATGATCTTGCGCTTGATGATTTTGGACACCACCGGAATACGGAACAGTTTCCGCAGCTTTTCCTCGGGCATTTTGACAAATACGCCAGACTGGAATTTGGCCCATATGCGCGGCACGGCAAAGAATACTGTGGGTCGGCAGCGCTGCAAATCCTGCGCAAAGGTGTCCAGGGAATCGGCGAAGAACACATGCGTGCCCTGATAAATCTGCACCAGCTCCACACACATGCGTTCCGCTACGTGCGAAAGCGGCAAGTAGCTCAACAGGCGATCTCGGGAAGACAGTTCATAGAGCGTCGATGCCTGACCGGCTCCGGACGCCATCCCCCCGAACGTGTGCATGACGCCCTTCGGCATGCCAGTGGTACCCGAGGTGTAAATAATCGTGGACAGCTCCTGATGCGTGCGGCGCGGGCTGTCAGACAGGGGCTCACTCGTCTCGCAAATGCGATCCCAGCTGTCATAATCATTCTGTGGACTCAACGGATACGAAACACATTTGATGGTATCGGGCACACCGGGCTTCATGAATTCCCAGCCATCCAGCTTGCCGATGAATATTACCTTGCAACCGGAATGCTGCAATATCTGCTGAATCGTCTCAGGGCTGGAGGTCGGATAAATGGGTACCGACACGCCACCGGCCATCCAGATTGCGATATCGCTCATGATCCAGTGGGCGCAGTTCTTGGAAAGAATCGCCACGCGATCCCCGTGCTTGACACCTTGCGCCGTCAAAAAGTTTGCGACTCGACGAATCTGCTTGCCCGCCTCACCCCAGGTAAAGTGACGAATTTCACCGCCGCCCATTGGCTGCGTGAAACACACTTTGTTCGGGTGATTTTTCTCCCAGAAATAGAACCGTTCGAGAGGCAAAGGCATCCCGGTATTGACGGGGGTTGTCACTTTGGGCATTGCTTCAGCAGTGGAAGACATCGATAAGTCCCTCGCAAATCCATCAGTTATTTTAGTTCTGGCCGCCTCCAGGCGGTTTTCGAATATGACCGACTCGCAAGTCAAAGGCAAGGGGTTCGGGCGCCAGAAAATGGCGCCCGGCAGGATAAACAGGGAGGAAAAATCACAACGGGATCAGGGCGCTTGCTCATACCACAGCAGGGTCGCTGTTCCTGGTCCCGCCTGCTCGAGTTCAAGACAAACCAGGTCGGCGGTTGCCAGTGACAAACTCCCTTGCAGGTGTCCGTTCACTAGCCACGACACCAGCAAACTCACCAAGGGATTATGGGTTACCAACAGCACCGGGCTGTCGGTCAGCAGGCTGCCAATCCAGTCAGCAACAGCCCTGGGGTCTTCATCAGGTGTCAACAGATCACAGGTGTCGAACGGCACGTCATGCTGCAAGGGCTCAACGACATTGAACGCCGTCTGACACGCCCGCACCAAGGGGCTCGAAATGATTCTGACGGGCGGCTCGGACGCCAGAAACGACGCCATCGCGCGCGACTGCGCAATACCCTTCTCGGTCAGTTGGCGCTCGGCATCCGACGCCGCATAGGATTCCGCCTGGCCATGCCGCATCAAGTAAAGTTTCATCGGGCAATCACTCTTGTTTTTGTTCGTTCGCGTCGTGGGGCCATTCAACAAAAGGGTAAGGTTTATTGTCAGTGGCCCAGGTCATATAGGCGCTCACCTGCTTGAGATATTCCGCAAGCTGGGTTGAAAATCGCTTGATATCGGCCTGCGGCGCGCCAGAGAGCGCAACAAACACTGTTTGCACGATTGCGATGATGGCCACGGCGATTTCGGCAAGATAAAAAATGCAGTAAAAAAGCACTGTGTAGACAATCCGCAAAAGCAGCGGATCTTTCTGTTCAATCAATGGACTGTTCACGATGTTGCACCTCGGTCAGGACGTTACTTTTTTGGTGCTGGGCAAGACAAATTCGACATCAGTATTTTGTTCGCCCAGCATCAAGCGCTTGATGACATCAAAAACATTTCCGCCCTGGAACAGGATTTCATGGAGCCCCTGTACCAACGGCATGTAAATCTGCAGCTCATCGGCCTTTTTCTTGACGATGGCCGTGGTATTGACGCCTTCGGCCGTGCCCCCCAGCGTAGCGAGGATCTCATCCAGCTTCTGCCCCTTGGCCAGCGCGTTGCCCACGCGGAAATTCCTGCTCAGCGGGGAATGACACGTTACGATGAGATCACCCACGCCGGCAAGCCCGAGAAAGGTTAACGGATTGGCGCCAAGCCTGGCGGCAAACCGGCTCATTTCAGCGAGACTGCGCGTAATCAGCATACTCTTGGTGTTTTCCCCCATTCCCAG
>JBPOHS010000113.1:0-19400 GCA_052035295.1 Pseudomonadota bacterium | reverse complement strand
GCGATTTTTTTACCGATAGACACCGATAAACTCCTTGCCTGTTCCCAACGTTTTCACCACCAGTTCAATATCCCCCACGGGATAAACCACCGTGGAAAATGTCACACTGTCCCACAAAAGGCTCTGATCAAGCGCCTCGATAGCCTGCAAATAATCGCCGAGGGCGACAAAACTGCCCTTGAATACCAGTTTCACGCCATGCTCGTACAACTTGACCGACTGCTCACCCGTTCCCATTGACACTTCTTTCACCGGCAGTGCCTGCACCGACAGCAAGTGCAATCCCTCATGCGATTCAAGCAAGGTCGACAGCACTTTCGGCATTCGCGCCGGTGACACGAACTGACCCGAGATCTGGTCAATTTCGGCATCCAGCAAGGTTTTACGATCTGCCAGTTTTTCCAGCTCCGAGCGCACTTCCCGGTCAGGATCACGTGCACGCTGAGCCGCCAGCCCCACCAATTGTTCCTGACTCAGCAAAATTGACTGCCTCGCCTGCTGAATCTGCCCCTGCACAACCATGAGTTCCTTGAAGCGCTTGTCCAGCCAGAGCTGATCCACGAGGCCCACCAGCAAAGTGACGATCAGTGCCAGCAATATCATCCGCTCGCGCGCGCTCAAGGCGTGCACGCGGGTTTCCAGGAGTATCCAGCTAGGGAGCTTTTTCACTTTCGTCGCCTCGACTGCTCACCTGAAAACGCACCCTGCCACCCATATCCTGACGCGTGAGTTCAAACACGGAAAACCCGACACCCTGAAGCATTTCTGCCTGTTTGAGTCCATCGATATAACGCGGAATGAGCACGGCATTCATGGCATACCCTTCCAGTTTCAGCTGGGCGCCTGCCTGATCGATCTGGATGCGATCCAGCGCCACACCTTCCTGGTGATGCTCCTTCAGGTTTTGTAAATAAGCCGAAAAACTGACTTTGTGGGTATCGGATTGCTTGCGCAGAATCGTCAACAGTCGCTCTTGATTGGCAATACTGTCGCGCATCGTGCTGGCTTGTGCAGCGAGAGCAGGACTCACATGCATATTGTTGATGCCCTGCTCCATGCGGGCAACGATGTCCTGCTGCTTTTTGTCGAGCGAGGAAATCGTCGCGAACTCTTTTTGCAGTTTGTTCAGCATCCAGTGCTGATAACCGGCAATACCCCCCAGGATTGCCGCAACCGCCAGCACGACAATTGCCATGCTCCCCAGTGGCAGCGTTATATGTACCGGCCGGAACTCTACCTGATAGAACTCAATTTTCTGCACTGCTGGCCACCCCCTGCAATGCGGCCCCACAGGCAATTGCCCAGCTCAGGTGCTCATGGGTTTCAGGCACGGTTTTCCAGCGCGCAATGGTGGTGATATCCAGAGGAACCAGATTGGTGGTGAGTTGTGTCGACAGCGTCGCTGCCAGCGTTTCATCAAGGGTGTTGCTGGGCAACCACGCAACCCGCACCGGTGCTGGCTTGCCGATCTGGCTTTCGTAGTAATCCAGCGACCGCTGCACATCGAGTGCGAGTCGCTCGGCTTTGTGTTCGGTATCCTGAGCGTGCGACCCGGAAAAGTGCTCGCGCGAGGACAGGTCGAGCGTGCGCGACAGGTAGAGCTGCCCGCCCTCCACCAGATAAATGGCACCGCTGTTATCAGCGATGTGCAACACGGCCGTCCCGCCTTGCTGGAAATGCGGGTTCTGGCTACACGCCCTGACCAGCGCCAGCTCCTGTATCGTCACGGTGTCGAGCAAGTAATTGTCGTGGTTGATCTCGGCCAGTTTGCGCACGGTCTCTCTGTCCGCAGCAGCGGCATAGATCATGTTGAGACGCCCCCGATAGGCATCCGAGGGCAATGCGAAGGCATCGACCACCAAGGCATCGACATGAATATTCACCAGATCCTTGATACGCCATTTCACGGCATCACGCAGCTCGCTGGCATCCACCGGCGGCGCATCCACCAGCAAAAGACTGTAGAATGCCGGCGCCAACGCGACGGACACAGTGCCCCCACGTGGAGCCACTTTGTGACAAAGCGCCTGCAACGTGTCTGCCCAATCGTCACGACCAATTTTGTCGACCGCCTGGGCGTCCACCTGAAATCCATCCTGTCCGAGCTTGCGCAAGACCACCGCCCATGCGCGTTCTGGCGTGAGATACACACCGATCGACGCTTGGGCACCTCGCGTGGGTCGAGGCAGGATTTTTTTCAACAGGTGCCCGAGGGCTTGCATAGGGGAAGTCGCCTTAACAATATAGGCCGTCCTTTGCAGTGTAGACGACAAATCCGGCGAGCAAGGAAAGCAGTTTGTTTTTCAACCACCTAATTGGCGAGCGCCATGTTGCACGTTGTGTTATTCCAGCCTGAAATACCCCCCAATACCGGCAACATCATCCGGCTGTGTGCCAATACCGGCATGCAGCTCCACCTCATCAAGCCGCTGGGGTTTGTGCTCGACGACAAACGACTGCGGCGCGCAGGGCTTGACTATCACGAGTGGGCAACCGTGAAGCTGCATGAAGACTTCGAGGCGTTTCTGGAGGAGGCCACCCCTCACCGCTGCTTTGCAGTGAGCACCAAGGGCGCCGTCGGTTACGAGACGGTGACTTACGAAAAGGGGGACGCCATCATCATGGGACCCGAAACACGCGGCTTGCCGGAGTCGGTACGCCATCATCCACAGGTCAGTGCCTGCATCCGCTTGCCCATGGTCGAAGGCAGCCGCAGTCTGAACCTGTCCAATGCAACGGCGATTCTGGTGTATGAAGCGTGGAGACAGCTGGGGTTTGCCGGCGCACGCCCATGAAGACGGTCACCGGCAATCAAGGCGGGATCAGTGAGTGGCGGGCTCTTCCTGCTGCTCTTGCTGGCGACGCAGGTTTTCAATGAAAGCCGCTTCAAAGTTGATCGGCTGCAACAGGAACTGCGGGAACGTACCCCGCGTGACCAGATCGCCCACCGCTTCACGTGCATAAGGGAACAGCGTGTTCGGCGCCACACCCTTGAGCAGGTGTTGCAACTGGATGCCTTCAAAGCCCTTCACCAGGAACAGACCCGCCTGTTGCACTTCGGCGATGAACGCAGTCTTGCCCATGTTCTTGACCGTGACCGTCACCTTCATGACCACTTCGAAGATGTCGCCTTCCAGCTGGTTGGCGCCGCTGTTCACTTCGAGGTTCACTTCCGGCTTCCACTCCTGGCGGAATACTTCCGGTGCATTCGGCGCTTCAAACGAAACGTCCTTGACGTAGATGCGCTGCAGTTGGAATTGACCCTGGCCAGCTTGTTGTTCTTCGCTCATGCTTGCTGTTACCTTGCGTTAGGTATGTTTTATTAAGCACCGGCCCGCTAGGGTGCCGACGCCAGTTTTTTGTCCAGTTGCCCGGCCCGCTCAAGGGCATGCAGATCGTCACAACCACCGATGTGCTCGCCATGGATCCAGATCTGCGGCACGGTACGTCGCTGACTGAGTGTTTCCATCTCGCGGCGCAGCACGGGGTCTGCGGCCACATCGATATCGGTGAAGGCGACGCCCTTCTGCTTCAGCAGCGCCCGGGCGCGGATGCAATAAGGACACCACGGCGTGGTGTACATCACCACCCCGGAAACCGCGCAGGAAGCCATATTGTCAGCCACTTCCGCCTCAGCCCTTCTTGACCAGCGGCAAACGATCCGCAGTCCAGGTGGAAATTCCCCCGGAC
This sequence comes from Pseudomonadota bacterium, assembly GCA_052035295.1. GTDB lineage: Bacteria > Pseudomonadota > Gammaproteobacteria > Pseudomonadales > Ketobacteraceae > HdN1. Next base: position 15,710 of record JBPOHS010000113.1, on the reverse strand, counting down.
AAACGTCTGACATCGGCAAATCCGGCTTTGGTCAACAAACGGCCAGCCGCGCCCGCATGCTGGCCCATCTTGCACACCAGAATGACAGGCTTGTCCTTGTAGACGGCCAGCTCACTGATCTTCTCGGGCAATTGTGAATAAGGAATGTTACGGGATTCTGTGATATGGCCTTCGCGAAACTCCTTGGCATCGCGCACATCCACCACGACCGCACCGGCCGAGTTGACCAGATTGGTCAACTGCTGCGAACTCACCGACTTGCCGGAACGACGGTTTTCCAGCCCCAGCAGCGCGGTCAACAGCATCAGGAATGACCCCACCAGCACAGGATGGTTCATTGCGAAATCAATCAGACGATCCATGCATCACACCCGACAAAATGACTAAAAACAACTCGATCAAGGAAGCGGCCCTGCTTGGTGCCGCCGAAAAGGCCGACAGTATAACCAGCTTGGAGGGATACGGTATACTCAAGCCCCCGTCACCGGTATAAAAGGACGCATCAGATGCTCTGGTCCCTTCGCGCCACCCTCGGCTATCTCGTCGCCCGCCTGTTATTCCGGATCCGTGCCGCCGTGCAGTACCCGCCGCTATGGCAGTGGATGCAAGGCCAGTATGCCCGCAAGGCCAAACTCGGTGACACTCGGGCCCAAAGCTTTTACGGGCATATTCTGCTGTTCCGTGGTCAAGGCCCGTGGGCCAAAGAAGAAGGCATCCGCCTGCTGACCCAGGCGGCCACGGCGGGCGAGCCCAAAGCGGCCTACCAACTGGGCGTGCTCTGCATGAAAGGCGACGACCGCCCCGTCGATCCTGTTCAGGCTCAAAAATGGTTCAGCCAGGCAGCAGCAGCCGGTCACCCGGCGGCGCAAGCGCGTTTACGACAAATGCAAACCAGCGCTGCCCATTGACCCCGGCCTCCTGCGCCAAGGTGCGTCAGCGACCTGTTTTCGGGTAAAATGCGCGCCCGAGCATCTATATCGCAGCAGTCGCCATTTTTCAGTGAGGTTCCGCCCATGGCAGCACGCAAACCCTGTGTCCTTATCATTCTCGACGGCTGGGGCCACCGTGAAGACACCAACTCCAATGCCATTGCCAACGCACGCAAGCCGACGTGGGACAAACTGTGGTCGCAGCGTCCGCACACACTGATTTCGGGTTCCGGTATGGACGTGGGGTTGCCAGAGGGGCAGATGGGCAACTCTGAAGTCGGGCACATGAATCTGGGCGCCGGCCGCATCGTGTATCAGGACTTCACCCGCATCACCAAATCGATTCTCGATGGCGACTTCTTTACCAACCCGGTGCTCTGCGCAGCAGTAGACAAAGCCGTCGCAGCCGGCAAGGCCGTGCACCTGATGGGTTTGCTCTCACCGGGAGGCGTACACAGCCACGAGGATCATATTGTCGCCATGGTCGAGCTGGCCGCCCAGCGGGGCGCCAAACAGGTCTATGTGCATGCCTTCCTCGATGGACGCGACATGCCACCGAAATCCGCCGCGCCCTCCATCACCAAGGTCGACAGCCGCCTGCGCACGCTGGGCGTGGGCCGCATTGCCAGCCTTTCAGGTCGTTACTTTGCCATGGATCGTGACAATCGCTGGGAACGGGTTGAAGCAGGCTACAACCTGATGACCCTGGGCGAGGCCAGCACGGTCAGCCCGACCGCCAGTGAGGGTTTGCAGGCTGCCTACGCGCGCGGAGAAACCGACGAATTCGTGAAACCGACGGTTATCGCCGGTCACGGTGAAAGCGCGGTGACCATCCAGGATGGTGACGCATTGATTTTCATGAATTTCCGTGCCGACCGGGCGCGCCAGATCACCCGCAGTTTCGTGTCTGACGACTTCAGCCATTTTGTCCGCAAGGCCCGCCCGCAGCTGGGCGCTTTCGTGATGCTGACCGAGTACGCCAACAATATTCCGGCCCCGTGCGCCTACCCGCCCAGCCCGCTCACCAATACGCTGGGCGAATATCTCGCGTCGTTGGGCAAAACCCAGTTGCGCATTGCCGAAACCGAAAAATACGCGCACGTCACGTTCTTCTTCAGTGGCGGTCGCGAAGAACTGTATGCCGGCGAGGAGCGCAAGTTGATTCCGTCGCCGCAGGTCGCGACCTATGACCTTCAGCCGGAAATGAGCGCCTTTGAAGTCACCGACGCCATGGTCGAGGCCATTGAAGACGGCCGTTATGACACCATCATATGCAACTACGCCAACGGCGACATGGTCGGGCACACCGGCGTTTATGAAGCCGCCATCAAGGCCGTCGAAGCGCTGGATACCTGCCTGGGCCGCATCGTGTCTGCACTGGAAAAAGTCGGCGGCGAGTGCCTGATTACGGCGGATCATGGCAACTGCGAACAAATGGTGGATACCGAAAACCATCAGCCGCACACCGCCCACACCACTGACCTGGTGCCACTGGTTTACGTCGGCCCCCGCGCCCTGCAATTGCAGGAAAGCGGCGGCGTGCTTTCGGACATCGCACCGACCCTGCTGAAATTGATGGGCATTCCGCAGCCTGTCGAAATGACTGGCAAGGCTTTGTTCTGAAGGCGCCATGACATTCACTCAACGCAAGCCCCGACCTTTCTGGCGCACCCTGTTCATTGCGGGCGGGTGTGCGTTGCTTGCGGTACACACGGCGAGCGTTTCCGCGCAGGGCGATCCGGCAGCCACCAAACGCCAGATCGAAGCCGTCAAATCGCAGATCGACTCACTTAACCAGTCGATACGCAGCGACCAGAACAAGAAAGCCAGTGAACAGAAAGCGATTGGCGAAATTGACCGTGAAATTGCCAAAACCAGTAACGAAGTCCGCAAGCTGCAGTCGCAAATCGCCTCCAGCCACGAGCATCTGAAAACACTGGAACAACGGCAAACGCAGATCAACAAGGATCTGGCCTCGCAACGCGCCTCCATCGCAGCGCTGGTCGAGAACAGCTACCGCAACGGCCCGCAGGAACCGGTGAAACTGGTGCTCAACCAGCAGGATCCGGCCACCCTCACCCGCCTGATGCAATACCAGCGTTACAGCCATGACGCCCGCCAGCAAAAGCTCGACAGTTTCGAGCAATCGTTGGCCGAGCTGAACCAGGTAAAAGCCGACGCCCAGCAGGAAATGGAACGTCTGGCCGAACTCAAGCGCGGCGTCGACCGCCAGCAAGCCTTGCTGGCCGACAAGAAAAAACAACGCAAACAGGCGCTCGCTTCGCTCGACAAGAAAATCAGCACCCAGGGCAACCAGCTGAAAACGCTCAAGGCCAATCAGGCCAATCTGGAAGCGGTGCTCAAGCGCATCCAGGAAGCCATGGCTCGCGTTACCACCTATGACAATCCCACGCCGGTGGTAAAACAGCGCGGCAACATGCCCTGGCCGGTCAGTGGCCGTATCCTGAGAGGTTTTGGCAGCCCGCGTGAAGGCGACTTGCGCTATGCCGGCGTCGTGCTGGAAGCGTCGGAAGGCACGCCGGTGCGCAGCGTGAATAACGGCCGGGTTGTATTTTCCGACTGGCTGCGTGGTTATGGCATGTTGACCATCGTCGATCACGGCAATGGTTTCATGAGTCTGTACGGCAATAACCAGAGTCTCACCCGCAAGCCCGGGGAAACGGTCGCGGTCGGCGATGTCGTCGCTTACAGCGGCAACAGCGGCCAAAGTATCGAAGGACTGTATTTCGAAATCCGCAAAGGCGGCCAACCCGTCAACCCCCAAGAGTGGTGCGCTCGCCGTTGAGCGCTCACTACCACCGCCCGGTGGATAAAAAATTTCTCACGCCCATCAAAGACCTAATGCCATTCCGCGCATTTCACGCTAGGCTACATCTCATATTGTTTGCAGGAGTTTTATACGTGGCTCTTTTTTCCAAGGCGCACTCTCTTCAGAATCCGGCCCGGATGTCGGCAAGCCGTTCATTGACTTCCGCTCGCCGGAAGACGCTGGCTGCCGCCATCGCGCTGCTGGTGAGCGGCGTGACAGCCACCACGGCCTGGAGTGCGGAGCCGGTAGCTCCCTCACCCGAAAAGCAGGCCAAGGCAGTTCTGCCCCTGAACGAGCTGCGCACGTTTGCCGACGTATTTGATCGCATCAAGCAAGCCTACGTCGAAGAAGTCGATGACAAAACCCTGCTCAACAATGCCATCAAAGGCATGCTCACCGAGCTCGATCCACACTCTGCCTACCTCGAACCCGAAGCGTTCGAGGATCTGCAGATCAACACCATGGGTGAGTTTGGCGGGCTGGGCATAGAAGTCGGCATGGAAGACGGCTTCGTCAAGGTCATTTCCCCAATCGACGATACACCTGCGGCCAAGGCAGGCGTAAAGGCCGGCGACCTGATCATCAAGCTCGACGACACGCAGGTGAAAGGTCTGTCCCTGACGGACGCCGTTAACCTGATGCGTGGCAAACCCGGCAGCAACATCAAGCTCACCATCATTCGTGACGGCGTCGACAAGCCGCTCGAAATCAATGTCGTGCGCGCAGTCATCCAGGTGCAGAGCGTCAAGAAGCGCATGCTGGAACCACGCTATGCCTACCTGCGTCTGTCCCAGTTCCAGGTGCATTCAGGTGCCGATGTTGAAAAGGCGCTCAATGATTTGCAGAAGTCGAGCAAGGAGCCCCTGTCGGGCATGATTCTCGACCTGCGCAACAACCCGGGCGGCGTTTTACAGGCCGCCGTGGAAGTCTGCGACTTGTTCCTGGAATCGGGCCTGATTGTTTACACGAAGGGTCGCTTGCCCGATGCTGAAATGCAATTCTCCGCGACTCCGGGCGACATGCTGAAAGGCGTGCCCATGGTCGTGCTGGTCAATGGCGGCTCGGCCTCGGCCTCTGAAATCGTGGCCGGTGCACTGCAAGATCAGTCACGCGCGATCATCGTAGGCACCACCACCTTCGGTAAGGGTTCGGTGCAAACCATCCTGCCCCTGCATGACAACCGCGCCCTCAAGCTGACCACCGCACGCTATTACACGCCAAAGGGCCGCTCGATTCAGGCGCAAGGCATCGTGCCCGATATTGCAGTGGAAAACGCACAACTGACACGCGTGGGCAATGACGGCTTTGGGGTGCGCGAAGCAGACCTGAGCGGACATCTGCAGAATCCCAATGGCGGTGCCGACAAGGCCGGCAAGCCCGCAACCAGCGATGCCCCCAAAGCCGCCGAACAGCCCTTGGAGCAACAGGACTACCAGCTCTATGAAGCCCTCAATCTGCTGAAAGCCATGAATGTCGTTTCCCAGCGCAAGGCGATCACCAGTCACGCCCCCTGACCATCGCAAGGGGGATCAAAGGTCCCCCGCTCGCTTTACCCGCCGCCAGTCATCCTGCCAACAGCGCCTACCGCTCGTCGGAAACATCCTGACCCCGCACGCGCAAGTAACCTTCAGACAAGTCCCCTCCCACGCAAAATCCTTCATCCGACCGTAGTTTACGGTGTATTTTCGCGCCTGGGGGTTAACCAATTCTGCCGTCAGTTACATCCTGCTCGACACCTAACTACATTTCTTAACATTAAATAACTTTCTGCAATTAAAACCCTGGCAATGACTAAGAATTGGAATATCTATACCCAAAGGTTATTTTTTGACCTATTTCACAAATGCTAGATTGAAACCGTAAAACGTTAACTCGCTCACCTTTCAATCGAGAACTCGTCCATGTCTTCTGCAGTCGCGGCCATCAAAGAAGAAAAAATCGATAGTTCGCTGCTATTTCTGCAAGATGCTGTCAGCCAATTGATGAAAGAAGCGCTGCAGACAGAGCAGCGCTACATCACGGCGCTACAGGACAAGCTCAATAACGCCTTCGATACCAATCTGTTTCGCAAGGTAAGCACAGCGCTGACGGCCAACCAGGCAGACATCGCGCTGCTGTTCGATAAATTGCTGACACAGAGTTGCTCTGGCAAGACGCGCGCAGAAAGCATCACTACTGAGCATGCTCTCAACTTTTATTCCGATGAGTTGTCACTGATCAGCGAAAGTGAGCTCAATCATCAACTCATGCTGGAACATGCATTCAATACTGCGCATGAAAGCTTCGAAAGCATGAGCCTCTCGTCAGGGTTCAAATATCTGCCTGCCGCGATTGCCCTGCCAGGCGCTGGCGTGCTCAAGAGCACAAGCCCTGGCGCGCTGGCGTGGATGCTGCAGCACACCCTCGAGAGCATTATCACTAACAAGGTCATCGTGCGTGTGATCTACCGCTTTGCCGGCGCGCGTTTTTTCTCGGGGTTGCCTTCGGTATACGTTCGCAGCACCGCCCCCCTGACGGCACTCGTTGCACAACACAAACCGGTAACGCCGACCGCGCGTTTCAATGCCAACCCTGCCTGCATGCAGGTATCGGATGTCGATAACGTCCATGAAATCAACGAGGCCATCAAGGCTTTTGCCAGCCGCCCGGATATCGTGGAATTGCTCAGCAAGAAAGATATTCCTGCCCATTTTGGCGAGGAACATGTCGACAGTCTGACGGATATTTCCTTCGAGAACCTGCGTCCGGACACCATTATCAAGACGGCGACGGTAGATGACGTGATGACCATTCTGCGCCAGTACAGTCAGGATGATCGTGGCGAAGACTTGCGCAGCACACTGAAAACCGCGCTGACTGATCTTTCTGCCGACAACATGGTGACCATCATTGATCGCATGAGTGAGAACGTGTTGAATCTGGTTTCACACTTGTTCCGCGAACTCACCGATACGGAAGACTTCATTCCAGCGGTAAAAAAACAATTGAATCGCCTGCAATCCCCGGTGACACAAGTCGCACTGGTCAACGCCGAACTGTTCCAGAGCGAAGAACACCCGATTCGTTATTACCTCAACACAGTGGGACGCCTCGCCTCGCAAATCACCAACGAGGAAGAAGAAGGCTATCGGCGCCTGCGCAACAACATCAACTATTTCACCAAGGCGTTCTGTGGGGACATCGATCTGTTTTCAAGCGCGGCCAACACGCTGATCGACTTCGTCGAGAACACGGAATATGCCGTCAAATGGAAAAACGATGAACTGGCGCCCGAGGATTTCCACAAGAACCTGCGCTACATCCCGGTACGTGACTACCTGGAAAGCATGACCTCGCTGCTGTCACGCGAACTGTCCTTTCACAAAATCATGAAATTCGTGTGGTCGTCGATTCTGACGCGTGCCCTGCACCGCCACGGTGAAGAGTCCGAACAATGGAAAACGCTTACCGAGGTCTACAGCAATGCGCTGTGGAGCACACAGGCCAGCGCTAACGACGGAGGCAAGCGGCTGGTGCTGCGCAGCTTGCCCAACATCGTCAACGGTGTTCGCGATGTTTGCAAGGAATACAAGGTCAAGGACAATGTCCGCGAACTGTTGCTGAATCACATGTTCGATATTCACATGCAGATTATTCGGGGTACCGATGGCGCGCTGATCGAAGAATCGCAGGAATCGGTGAGGGCCTTGTTCGAGTCGCTCAAGGGTACGATTCTCGAAGATGATGGCTGTGAATATTATCGTGAGCAGGATGCACTGCTGCCAGGCATCGAGAATGTTCAGCTGAATCCGCTGCAAAACGTTTACGAGCGTTTTGATGCGATCAGCTCGTTTGGTTCGGTGAATAGCGTCGATGAAAATGAGCCCTGTGTGAATGATGCAGGCATGGATGCGCATTTCCGGCGGCTGGAGCAGTTGCCGCTGGCGAGCGTGTTCGAGTTCAGCGTGGAGGGTGCGGTGCATCGCTTTGCGCTGAAGGAGAAATCAATTCCGCTGGGGCGTTATACGTTTTGCAGCAGTGATGGGAAAACCACGATCACGTTTACCAAGGCGGAGCTGGTGCTGAAGATCATGCGCGGGGATGCGCGTCGGGTGGATGATGATGTGTGGTTTGAGCGTGGGTTGAATCAGGTGTTCAAGAAATTGAATCTGGGGAGTTGAGGCATAAGGGAGCCACCTGCCTTTGCACCATGATTTTTGTGCACCCTGCCGGCAAAGTAGATTTGCTGGCACAGTTTTTCATGGGGCACTTGGAGGAGATGGATGTATTAACGGGCGACGTGCAACGGGCGACGTGCTGTCAAACCCGCCGCATCTCAATGCCCTGCTTCGCCATGAAGTCTTTGGCATCGCCAATACTGTATTCCCCAAAGTGGAAAATACTCGCCGCCAGCACTGCATCAGCATGCCCTTGCAGCACGCCATCGGCCAAATGCTGCAAATTCCCGACGCCGCCCGACGCAATCACCGGCACGCTCACGCCATCACTCACGGCGCGTACGAGGGGCAAGTCGAAACCGTTCTTGGTGCCATCGCGATCCATTGATGTCAGCAGGATTTCACCGGCCCCCAAAGACACCATTTTCTGCGCCCACGCGACGGCATCAAGGCCGGTGGGTTTGCGGCCGCCGTGGGTGAAGATTTCCCAGCGGCCCGGTTCGCCATCGGCAGAGACGCGTTTGGCGTCAATGGCGACGACGATGCATTGGGAGCCGAATTTGGCGGCTGCTTCGCCGACGAATTCCGGATTGAAGACGGCAGCAGTGTTGATGCTGACCTTGTCGGCACCGGCATTGAGCATGGTGCGAATGTCTTCGAGAGTACGAATGCCGCCACCGACGGTAAGCGGTATGAACACCTGACTGGCCATGCGCTCGACGGTGTGGACCATGGTGGCACGACCTTCGTGACTCGCAGTGATGTCGAGGAAGGTAATTTCATCGGCACCCTGCTCGTCATAGCGACGGGCAATTTCGACCGGGTCGCCGGCGTCACGGATATCGAGAAATTTCACGCCTTTGACGACGCGACCTTTGTCGACATCAAGGCAGGGAATGATGCGTTTGGCGAGGCCCATAAATTTACCCTTGTTTTCCGCTGTCGAGCCAAGCCTGGGCTTCGCGCAGATCAAGCGTGCCCTCGTAGATGGCACGACCGGTGATAGCGCCCAGAATGCCAGCATCAGCGACAGCGGCCAGTGCCTTGATATCGTCCATGTTGGTGATCCCGCCCGAGGCGATGACGGGGATGCGCACGGCACGCGCCAGATCGGCTGTGGCTTCGACGTTGACACCTTGCATCATGCCGTCACGGCTGATATCGGTGTATACGATGGATTCAACGCCGTGGTCTTCGAAGCGACGGGCGACTTCATCGGCACGCAGGGTGGAGACTTCGGCCCAGCCGTCAGTTGCCACCATGCCGTTTTTGGCGTCGATGCCGACGATGACATGGCCGGGGAAAGCTTTGCAGGCGTCGGCGACAAAGCCGGGTTCTTTCACGGCTTTGGTGCCCAGGATGACGTAATTAACGCCAGCCTTGATGTACGCTTCGATGGTGCCCAGCGAGCGGATACCACCACCGATCTGAATCGGCAGGGTCGGGAATTTTTGCGCGATGGCATTCACGATCCCGGCGTTGACGGGAAGCCCCTCAAAGGCACCGTTAAGGTCGACCAGGTGCAGGCGGCGTGCACCTTCGGTCACCCAGCGCCCGGCAATGTCTACCGGATCATCGGAAAACACCGTGCTGTCATCCATACGTCCCTGACGCAGGCGCACACATTTCCCATCTTTCAAATCAATGGCGGGAATTACCAACATCTTGAAGCTCCTTCAGCTCTGGCCGTTCCAGGCCATGAAATTCTTGAGCAGGGCGAGGCCCGGCTTTGCACTTTTTTCGGGGTGGAATTGCACGGCAAAAATATTGTCGCGCGCCACGACCGCCGAGAAATCGACGCCATAGTGGCAGCGGCCGGCTTCCAGAGACGGGTCTTGTAATTCAACGTAATAGCTGTGCACGAAATAGAATCGCGCATTGTCGTCAATGCCGTTCCACAAGGGGTGGGCGCGCACCTGTTGGACTTCGTTCCAGCCCATGTGAGGGACTTTCAGGATGTCGCCTTGAGAAGTTCCGCCATTGCTTTCGCGCAACGGTTCGCCAAAGAAGCGCACACGACCCTGGAACAGATCGAGGCAATCCACACCGCCATTTTCTTCGCTGTGCGTCAACAGGCTTTGCAGCCCGACGCAAATGGCAAGAAAAGGTTTGGTTGCACTGACTTCGGCCACCAGTTGGTCAAGCCCGAGACGACGAATTTCGCCCATGCAATCGCGCATGGCACCTACGCCCGGAAACACGACGCGATCGGCGCGACGAATCACATCAGGGTCAGCCGTCACCAGCACAGTACTGCCCGGGGCGACGAATTCGAGCGCCTTGGCGGCCGAATGCAAATTGCCCATGCCGTAATCGATAACGGCCACTGTGGTGGACATGATCTCTCCTTAAATAGCTTAGAGCACGCCTTTGGTGGACGGTGTAACGCCCGCCATGCGTGAATCGAATTCAATAGCGGCACGCAAGGCGCGGCCGAAGGCCTTGAAGATGGTTTCCGCCTGATGGTGGGCGTTGCGGCCTTTGAGATTGTCGATATGCAGGGTCAGCATGGCGTGATTGACCAGCCCCTGAAAGAATTCATGGAACAGGTCGACGTCAAAATCGCCAATGCGGGCGCGGGTGAATTCGCAGCTCATCTCAAGGCCGGGGCGACCGGACAGATCAAGCACCACGCGCGCGAGCGCCTCATCCAGAGGAACATAAGCATGGCCGTAGCGACGCAGGCCTTTCTTGTCGCCCCACGCTTTGGCAAAGGCCTGGCCCAAGGTGATACCGATGTCTTCGACGGTATGATGCGCGTCGATATGCAGATCCCCATTGGCCTGCACGTCGATGTCGATCATGCCGTGACGTGCCACTTGATCCAGCATGTGATCCAGGAAAGGCAGACCGGTGTTGAACTGGCCCTTGCCAGTACCGTCGAGATTGACTGAGACAGTGATCTGCGTTTCAAGAGTGTTGCGTTCGACGCGAGCAATACGATCGGCCATTGCGGGGTTCCAGAAGACGAAAAGCGGGATTATACCTCAAGACCGGGGCGCGGTCAGGGCTTGAAACTTATGCCTGGGACTGGAGGGTGAGCTTCAACCAGCGGTCGAGCATTTCCTGCAACTTCTCGCGGCGCACGGGTTTGGTGGTGTAATCATCCATGCCGGCAGCGAGACATTTCTCACGATCACCTTCCATCGCGTTTGCGGTCACGGCAACCACCGGCAAGTGCTTCGCCTTGGGCAGCGCCTTGATCTGGCGGGTCGCTTCATAGCCATCCATCACCGGCATCTGACAATCCATGAAGACCAGACCGTAGTCTTTCATCAGTACGGCATCGACGGCTTCCTGGCCGTTTTCGGCGGTATCCACTTCATACCCCATCTTGCGCAGGAACCCGCAGGCCACCTTGCGGTTGACCTCGTTGTCATCGACCACCAACAACGGAAGCTGGGGAACGACCGTGTCACGCGCTTGCGCCTGCTCGACTTGTTCCCGCCGCCCCAACATGGACTCGGCAAGGGCATGGGTAGAGAACGGCACATATAGATGCGGCAAAGGCCTTTGCCCATATTTCTCTGAGGGCAAACGCAACTGGATGATGCGCATGTGTTTGCGCAATTGCATGTAGGGCGCCATTTTCTCCCAGAAACGTTCGGACATTTCCTGGGCAATGAATATCCAGTGATAGTCACGCGCCTCGATGATTTCCTCGATATGGCGCATGACCCGCATTTCCTTGGGCTCCCAGTGAAAATCCAGGCCCCACTGCTGGGCCGCCAGTTGCATGACCATCTGGGTCGCAGGCAGGTCACCGATCAACAGGACGGCACCACCCTCGTGCTGCTTGCTGAAGACATTGCGCTGCTCGACCAGCTGGGGAATCTGCCCCCCCAGGACTTCGACCGGAAGCTCGAAATAGAACGAAGACCCCAGCCCCTTGATGGACTTGACGCCGATCTTGCCCCCCATGGCTTCCAGCATGCGCTGGGCAAGGGCAAGCCCAAGTCCGGAACCGCCATGACGACGGGTGGTGGAGCTATCCCCCAGCACGAACGCCTGGAATAAATGCCCCTGCTCTTCGGCGGCAATGCCGATTCCGGTGTCTTTGACTTCAACATAGAGCCGATTTCCCGGCAGCAGTTCAGCCCACAACAACACGGACCCGTGCTGGGTAAATTTCACCGCATTGGAAAGCAAATTGGTGAGCACCTGACGGACTTTGACGGCATCGCACACGATGAATTGCGGCAGATTCGCCTCAAGTACCAGGCCGACGTCGAGACTGCGTTTGTAGGCTTCGCTGGCAATCATGGTAAGGGAGATGCCGAGCAATTCATGGATGTTGACCCGCTCGAAGCGGAATTCCATTTCACCGGCTTCCAGCTTGGTGAAATCCATAACGTCGTCGACGAGGGACAACAGGTTGCGGCCACTCTGCCAGGCGAGTTGCAGGGTGTCCTTCTGATCTTCGCGAACGGCACCGGCGTCGCGCATCAATTCAAGCATGCCCAGCAAACCGTTCATGGGCGTGCGGATTTCATGACTGACGATCGCCAGGAAGCGCGACTTGTTTTCGGCGGTCTTGATGGCGAGGTCACGCGCTTTCTGCATTTCCTCGCTGGCCTTGAAGATATCGGTGATATCGGCCATGACTCCGCGCAAACCCACCACGCGGATGCCTTCAATAACGACGGAAATAAAGGCCTTGAACCAGACCCAATGCCCCTTGTGATGACGCGCCTTGAATTCGAGGAAGGTGTCTTCGGCGTTGGCGACCGCGCGGCTGAAGGCGCGCGTGATGACATCGTGATAATCCGGATGCACCCAGTCACGCCATTGCAAAAGCTGCTGCTGCACGTTTTCGCCGGCCATGCCCAACACACTTTCGACCTTGCCACTGACCAGCACCAGCTTGAGCGGATTGATTTCCGCTTCCCAGACAATACAGTCGATGGAATCAAGCACTGCCTGATAGCGTTCCTTGGCATCGCTGATTTCGTCGATGGATTCCTTGAGGTTCCCTCGCATGCCTTCGAGTGCCCGCCCCAAATCACCGATTTCATCGGGTGAGGTGACTTCGAGGCGGCTTTCGAGATTGCCACGGGCCAATTGATTCGCCCACTCGGAAAGGCGCTGTATCGGTGAACTGATATGGCGGGAAAACGCCCATGCCACCATGAAAATGGCAATAACAACCAGGCAGCCCACCCACACGGCCCGTTCCCGCACGAAATCCAGACCGGCCAGAGCTTCATCGGCGTCGCGCACGAGCAAGAGGCTCCAGCCCATTTCATTGAGCGCCGAAAAACCGCGGGACGGCATGCTGACCACCAACATCTCCCGTCCGGCACGTTTGATGTAGCGGTGACCGGGACGCGTCAGCAACTCTTCGAGAACAGCGGGGTTTTCTGCCGCCCACCAGCGCTTGCCGAACACGCGCAGCCTATCGACCTCAGAGGCACTGCCATCATCCTCGGCGAGAATGAAATCCGGCGCAGCGATGATGAAACCGTCCTTGTCCACCAGCAACGAATAGGCAGAGGGACTCTGACCGTTGTCGGCGACTTCGATGGCGTTGACCAGATGCAGGAGCTCGGCCCAGTCGAAACTGGCGGCAACGACCCCGATGACTTCACCCTTGCCGAATTTTTTAAGAATTGGCATCGCGATCTTGATGCCGTAACCGCCCAACATGGGGTCGAGGCGTAGCGCCCCCATGACCGGCAGCTTGTGATTGATCGCCTGCTGGAACCATTCGGCATCAGCGACCGACACACCCTTGAGATCGTGGTCGCCGGCAGCCACCACTTCACCCTTGATGTTGACGGCCACCAAAGTGCTGAATACCCCGTAAGCATTCTGGTAGTCTTCGAGCAATGCACTGATACGCCCGTCGGGGTCACCGGATTCAACCTCCTGCATGACCTCGAGCTGCGACCAGGACACTACGTTTTCGCGGGTAAAACTGAAGGTGCGATCAATCTGGGAGAGGGCTTGTTCGGCAGAGTTGAGCAGCTTGTCGCCGACCTGATCGATGAACGCCTCGCTCACGCGGTGGTAAGCGACCACGCCAAAGATGGCCATGGGAGTCAGCGCGACTGCCAGCATCACCAGAAGCAGTTTCTTCTGGATGGTAGGGGTCAGGCAGTGACGCCAGAACGCCCCTTTCATTTTTCAACACCAGGCAACATTTAGCTAAAGCTCCTCTGCGCCACGCTAAAGCTCGCAAGGCGGGACGGTAAATTACTTAACAGGAGTATAGATGAGTCGGCAACGGGGCACCAAAACAGTCAAAAAAGTACCTGATTTTGCACGCGAAATCCACTCGGACACCCGGACAGAAACGCAACCGGTTTCACATCCTGCAAGTTCGTTGCTGCTGGACTGGTTTGACCGCCATGGCCGCAAGGATCTGCCCTGGCAACGGGACACCACACCTTACCGGGTCTGGGTATCGGAAATCATGCTGCAGCAGACCCAAGTCAGCACCGTGATTCCTTATTACGAGCGCTTTATGGCACGGTTTCCAACCTTGGGCAGTCTGGCCGCGGCTGATATAGATGAAGTACTGGGGCTGTGGACCGGGTTGGGTTATTACGCGCGTGCCCGCAACCTTTACAAGGCTGCCCAAACCGTGATCAGTCAGCATGGCGGGGAGTTTCCGCATAACGTCGAGGAGATGGCCGCCCTGCCGGGCATCGGCCGCTCGACTGCCGGCGCGATTCTCTCGATCAGCCGTCGCGTGCGCGCACCGATTCTCGATGGCAATGTCAAACGGGTATTGGCCCGACTGCACCGCGTCGAAGGCTGGACCGGCAGCCCGGCAGCGGAGAAAACACTATGGGACCTGGCCGAACGTTACACGCCCCACGAACGCGTACCCGATTACACACAGGCCATCATGGATCTGGGCGCGACCGTTTGCACGCGTAGCCGACCGACCTGCAGCCTTTGTCCTTTCGAATCGCTGTGTGAGGCGCGCCAGTACCTGGAACAGGATTTGTATCCGCAATCCAAACCGGGCAAGGCGATTCCCGAGAAGGCCACCCTCATGTTGATTGCCCGACATGAGGATCAAGTGCTCCTGATGAAGCGCCCAGCCAGCGGTATTTGGGGTGGGCTTTGGTGCTTTCCGGAGTTTGCGGTGGGCACGGCCACGGCAGCGATGGCGGAGACGTTGGGATTGAAGACGCAAGGGCGAGCCCGCAAATTGGAGGCGTTTCGCCACACGTTTTCGCACTTTCACCTGAATATCACCCCAGTGATGGTTACTGCGGCGGATACTGGCAAGGCGGTGGCCGAGGCGGGCAGTGCGTGGTATAAACTTGCCGACGCGCGACAGCTGGGCCTGCCAGCGCCGGTCGTCAAATTACTCAACCAGATCGAGAAGTCAGCATGAGTCGCCAGGTGTTCTGCCGCAAATACCAACAGGAAATGGACGGGTTGGAGCGCCCCCCCTACCCCGGCCCGCGCGGCCAGGCCATTTTTGAGCACGTATCCAAGCAGGCGTGGGGTGAGTGGCTCAAGCACCAAACCATGCTGATCAATGAGAAACGCCTGAACCTCATGCAACCCGAAACCCAGACCTATCTGGCCGCCGAACTTGAGAAATTTCTGGACGGCGGGGCGGTAGATCAGCCGGAAGGCTATGTGCCACCAAAATCGTAATTGGGGGTATTGACTCGCAGGGCGCGAGACGGTTTAATAGCGCCCTCTTCTGGCCAGATAGCTCAGTCGGTAGAGCAGAGGACTGAAAATCCTCGTGTCGGCAGTTCGATTCTGCCTCTGGCCACCATCAATTTTTCAGAAAAGGCTGATCCGCAAGGGTCGGCCTTTTTTGTT
>JBPOHS010000197.1:0-20969 GCA_052035295.1 Pseudomonadota bacterium | reverse complement strand
ACTTCCGCGATGTCACCATCATCGGCTGCGGATCGCCTCCGATGGTTTACGCCGCTTACGATGATTTTACGGCCGCCGGAATGCAGGCCGGGCAATTTCTGTCTGACGTCTTCGCTTACGCGCCACGCTGACAAGCGCTTAGCTGCCGTCTTCCTCCCCAGCACTCACGGTGGATACAACCGCCACAGCCGGGGCACGCAGCATGGGAGGCAAAGGCAAATCCGGCAGCCGCTGGGCAATCAAGCCAAGCCCACGCTGAAAACTGTCATTGGACGCTTCATGCTCGCCCAGACGCGCCAGCAAGCGCCCCAGCTCACCGTATGCCTCCGCGCTCTTGCGAGCACCAATACTTGCCTCGAAGTACTGACGCGCCTTCTCCCATTGCTGATTTTGCAGCGAGAGACGGCCAAGGGTCAGAAGCAACGCTGCATTTGAGGGGCGTTCCTTGAGCCAGGATTCCGCCAACAGGTATTGTTTGCTCGGATCTTTACCAGCAATGGTGCCGTAAAGACGCACGAGACCATCATCCCAGTCCTTGCGCAAAAACGCGGACACAGCTTCTTCGGCTTCGTTGGGGGCATCAATATCGAGCAGGCGCTGACTGTACGCCAACACCAGATTGGCCTGCAGTCGCAGCTTTTTGGGGATCGAGTCCCACGCCGTATGCAAATTTTGGCGCTTTTCCTGCGAGCTGAATCCCTTGACGGCACCCTCCAGCTGACCCTCGTAACAACGCAGTGCCAGCGCATCATAATCGTGACTGCTCAACACTTCATGCTTACGCAACTCCGGCAGCAGATCGCGCAACGCCGCCCAATCAGCCAGTTCGTTATAGGTCTTTGCCAGCAGTTTCAGCACGAAAGGATACGCCGGGGATTTGCGGTGTTCCTTCAGCATGCGCAGCGTGGCCAATGCGCTTTCCCATTGCTGGGAGGAAAGCTGCAAACGCGCTTTCGCCAATCCCACGGACTGCTCGACACCGGGCGTTGTTTCATGCGCGAACATCAGGTATTCGTCGCGCTTGTCGGTCTTGCCCTGCTGATGCGCGGCTTCAGCA
Source organism: Pseudomonadota bacterium (assembly GCA_052035295.1). Lineage (GTDB taxonomy): Bacteria > Pseudomonadota > Gammaproteobacteria > Pseudomonadales > Ketobacteraceae > HdN1. Next base: position 19,912 of record JBPOHS010000197.1, on the reverse strand, counting down.
GCGGTGAGATAGTTGATCAGCGGCGCATCGTTGTAGCCGGCCGCCCGTGCAAGCAGCTTCTCGGCTTGTGGCCAATTGCCTTCGGCATAGGCGATCAAGCCTTTGATGGTATTGCGGTTGGCCATGCGCTGACGCCAACTGGCATCAAACAACCAGGCCGTCAGGCGATACACCACGATTGACACCGTAATCAGCAGCAACAGACTCAACACCGCGATCAACATGCTGGTTTCCAGCGTGTAATAACGGTAACTGAGCAGGACATACCCCGGATTGCGCGCCATCTTGGCGAAAAACATCGAAACCAGAATGATGCCCAGCGCGAAAAAAATCAGCGTGGACGTGCGGAACGTAAACAGCTTGAGCAAACGGATCAAGGCAGCCTCCCTGCAGCGTTATCGCCAGCACTATTGTTATCGCCAGCACTATTGTTATCGCCGGCGCTGCCGCTATTACTGGCGCTATTGGGGGTCGGTTGGTCTTCGGCAGCCTTGAGCAAACGGTCGACCGCCGCATCACGGTCACCACGCCCTTTTTCCCACGTCTGGCGGAAAGCGTCGAGGGCCTGCAAGGAAGCGCTGATCGTTGGCACGCTCTGCTTCACAGGTTGCTGGGCGAGTTCCTTGAGTTCACGCAGCACGCGCTCACCTTCCTGCGTATCGACGCGCAAGTAACGCTGCACGCGATCGGTGGTTTCCTGCAGTGACAGCGTGTAGGTGGTGGACTCACCTCGCAGCACGGCCAGCTGCGCCTGATCCAGCAACAGCAAGATACTTTGCTGCAGATAGAAGCGCGCCTGCGGATCGACCGCAACACTCATCAGCGGCTCCTTGTTTTTCTGGAAGCGCACCAGACTGCCAATAAAGGTTTTTACCTTGTACCAGAACAACTCGAAACCATTCTGCAAGGCCGGTGCCGACTCGTCGAGCACCACCGGCTCGGAACGGAAAGTAGGACGCGGTGGCTGCAATGCCTGTACCTGCTGCTTGGTACTGTTGATACGAAGTAGCAAACCTTCGGTATCGATCACCTGACCCTGGGCGTTACGCAAATTCTGGATGTCATCGATCAACGCCTGCCGCAATGCGCGCGCCAGGGGTTCCTCCATGGCAGCCACGACTTTCTCGGCCGATTCAAGCAGCGATTGCGCGCCACGCACGTCGCCCAGATGACTCAAGCGGCGCTCGGCTACCGTCACCAGGTGCACGACTTCCGCCAGCATCCAGTCGACACGGGCAGTCCCCTGCATGACCTTGGTGATGCGCTCATCCACTGCCTCCATTTTCTGTTGCAGCACGTCTCGCTGACTGCTCAGCTCGGTCACCTGTGCCTGCAGACCTTGCTGCGCGGAAGCGTACTGTCCGAGCTGGGCCTTGGCCTGATCCAGTTGATGACTGACCGTGAAAAGCCGATCCTGCAAGTCCGCTTCCCGCGTTTGCTGTGCCACCGCGACTTGCTGGTTTTGCCACCAGAGAAAGCCGGAGGCACCAAGCGCTCCCGCCGAAATGATCAGGGAGAGAACAGCGACACCGCTGACCCCTGTTTTTGCCCCCACCGGTTTGACCGGGGTCGGTTTACCAGGGACCGGCTTGACCGGTGCAGGCTTTTCGGGCGCTGGGGTATAGGCAGGATGCTCTTCTGTCATGGGAGCCTTGTGGTCTTTTGGGTGGAAAGAATGGCATGCAGGCAACGCATCAATGCGTCATCACCGGCCCCTGCCGCAATATGTACATCTGGAAATCCCTGCTGACGCGCATGCTCAGCAAGACGGCCGCTAACCACGACGAGAGGACACTGCCGCAAACTCGCGGAGCGATCACCCGCCTGTATCAGCAATTGATCGAGTGTCTCGCCACTGGTCACCGTCACTATCGGTCGACCGGCGGCTGCCAAAAAGGAATCCAGTAGGGTTCTGTCGTTATGCACCGGCTGGCGCCGGTAGATTTCCAGATAGTCTACCTGCGCCCCCCGCGAGCGCAAAGTGTCGGCCAGCGTTTCACGCCCACCATTGCCACGAAAAATCAAAAACCTTTGCCCGTCGACCGCTTGCAGTGCCGGCAGGCCCAACAGCGTTTCGCTGCTGCTGCCTGCGTCCGCCACCACGAGATTGAGGCCCCAGCCTTGCAGCGGCCGGCCTGAGGCCGGCCCCACGGCATACCAGGTCTGATGCAATGGCCACTGGGGCCAGCGATCTGCACACAGACGCACCCCCAATTCCGCCGCTGCGGCCGAGATGCAGATCACGCCGCTGTAACGGTCAAGCTCGGCCACGCAGGCGTCTTCGTGCACGGACAGCGTGGCCGGAACAATTTCAATCAGGGGCAATACCACCGGCTCGGCGCCTGCCGCGCGCAATTGCGCCGCCAGCTGATTCGCCTGGGGTTGTGGTCGCGTCACCAGCACTGTCAGGCCAGTCAGGGCCTGTGATTCCAAACAAGGCGTGCCTTGCAGTTCACGGGCAGGCGACTCGGGCGAGACGCCTTCATCCAGGCTCATACTGCGCGCCCCTGAGCATCAACCGTGATAAAGGGCATCGAGAATCACCTTTGCACCTTGTCCAAGCAGAGCATCGGCGAGGGCAACCCCCAATGCGTGCGCGTCAGCACGCGGCCCCTGCACCTCGGCGCGAATGATGCGACTGCCATCGGGCTCTCCGACCAGGCCGCGCATCCAGAGTTGATCCCCCTGCAGCTCGGCATAGCCGGCAATGGGCACCTGACAGCCACCTTGCAAACGATTGTTCATGGCACGCTCGGCCGCCACCCGGGTATGCGTATCGCCATGATTGAGTGGCGCCAGCAAACCCAGCGTATCGACATCGTCCAGACGACATTCAATGCCAATGGCACCTTGTCCGACGGCAGGCAAGCTATCTGCAGGATCCAGTGCAGCACGGATGCGCGCTTCGAAGCCCAACCGCTTGAGACCGGCAGCCGCCAGCAGGATGGCGTCAAACTGGCCATCATCGAGCTTGGCCAAGCGCGAATTGACATTGCCTCTCAGCTCGATGAGCTGGAGATCGGGGCGACGTGCCCGCAACTGGGTCTGGCGACGCATGCTGCAGGTGCCCACCCGCGCACCGTGCGGCAAGGCATCAATGGAATCGAATTGATTGGAGACGAACGCATCACGCGGGTCTTCCCGCTCCAGGATAACGGCCAACCCCAGTCCGGGCGGAAAATCCACCGGCACATCCTTCATGGAGTGCACCGCGATATCGGCGCGACCTTCGAGCATGGCCACTTCCAGCTCCTTCACGAACAGGCCTTTGCCCCCGACCTTGGCCAGTGGCGTATCCAGTATCTTGTCGCCACGGGTTTTCATGCCGAGCAACTCGACGTGCAATCCTGGATGGGCTTGTTGCAGGCAGGCTTTGACGTGTTCCGCCTGCCAGAGTGCAAGCGGGCTTTCGCGGGTGGCAATGCGAATGAGGTCTTTGGACATTTCGGTTCCGTCTTGCGGCGTTTATGACGACATAAGGCGCCTAAACTACCACCTTCAAACAGGTTTTTGCAGCCTGCCACCGGCGATTCCACGCAACAATCTTTTGACCTGCAGCAGGACTGCGGTGCGACAGGGCGGGAACCCTCATGAAACCGGTCACCCCTACCGCGCACCGTTCAAAGATTTTTGACCACCTTCTTCAGGTTGGACATGAGGCGGCGACTGACAGGAAGCACTTCGGCCACACCCCGCAACCGCACATTAATCTGGCCGTTAGTCTGTTCGATGCCTTCGAGGCAGTCGAGACGGATCAGGCAATTACGATGGATGCGGAAAAACACATTCTCGAATTCGGTTTCGAGATCCTTGAGCGTTTCATCGATCAGCACTTCGCCGCCGACATGGCGCACGGTGACATATTTCTGATCGGCCATGAAGTAACGGATGTCCGTGAGCTGAATCAGCTCAATGCCGCGATGCGTGCGCGCACTGATGAATTCGCGGGCGTGACCATTCTTGCGCACTGGCTCAGCCGTTTCTTCACGCAAGGACGCGAGCTGGGCACGCGTCAGCCGACGCGCCTGCCCCAGCGCCTGCTCCAGCTCCTGTTGTTTGACCGGTTTGAGCAAATAACCCATGGCGTTCACCTGAAAGGCCTTGATCGCGTAATCGTCATACGCGGTGCAAAATATCAATGCAGGCGGTTCATTGAGACGCGAAAGGTGTTCGGCGGCTTCGATGCCGTCCATTCCCGGCATACGAATATCGCTGATAATAATCTCAGGATTGAGATGGGGAACCTTTTGCAACAAATCAACACCGTTCTCGGCTTCGCCAATACACTCTGCGCCGGGAATTTTGTCGAGCATGCGTTTGAGACGCTCTCGCGCCAACGGCTCATCATCACACACCAACACTTTCATGAAATTCTTCTCGTCTGTTTTACGGGCGAACCCCTGCAGCCGTTTTTTCCTTCGCCGCGACGGGATAGGAAAGATGGCAAATATAACGATTCTGCTCCGCGTACGATGTTAACTTTGCACGGTCTCCGTAAAGAACGCGCAATCGATTGCGAATATTTTCGAGCGCCATGCGATTCCCACGTTCGCTATCACGCTTGATCTTATCACGCTCAATCTTGCTGTTAGGGTTATAAGGATTCACCACTTTTATTTCGAAAATTCCGTGCGCACAGGCACATTCGATGAGGATCTCTCCGCCCTCGGGAAGTGGTTGAATACCGTGCAAAACGGCATTTTCCAGCAAAGGCTGCAGAGTAAGCAAGGGGATTTGTATATTTTCCGGCACATTCTGTGACTGCCAACGCACCTGCATTCTTTTTCCCAAACGCAATTGTTCGATTCGCAAATAACGTTTACACAAATCGATCTCGGTTTGCAGCGATACCTGATTGCCTGCATCGTTGAGACTGGCGCGAAACAACGCCGACAAATCTTCAACCGCTTCTTCTGCCGCCGCAGGATCAATCGCTATCAGACTTGCAATACTGTTCATGCTATTAAACAGGAAATGCGGATGTATCCGCGATTGCAATGCCTGAATACGATATTTGAGTTCACTCTGGCGTCGGGCCAGCAGTTGTGAATGCAGATAAAAATAGCGAAACACCATTCCCCCGAGAATGGCGGACACCGCGACATCGCGTAACACCTCATCACTGAGCAATAATGCAAGAGGTGATGCCTCGGGATGATTGATGAATGTCGCTGCCAGCACACTGAATATCCAGGTATTGAGTGGAACCACCAGGTAGCTCAACCAGACGCCTCGCTGGCCCGGTTGCCGTAACAACCACGGCCTTAACCGGCACAGGAAAAAAGCGCTCGACAGGCTCACCCACTGCACGTAGAGCGACACGATGGCCAATCGCCCCCAGTCGAAGCCCAGTAATCCGCTGTTGACCAGCACCACCAGGATGGCGAACAACTCGGCGACAATCACCATCATCAGTACGGATTCGTTGTCACACACATTGGGCAGGAAGAAATCATCTTCGCTGTCGTCGGACGGAGGTCGCTTCAAGGGGGCACCCGCGCTGAGGTTCGTGACAGTGGATCGGGAAGTGGCTGACGCCCTCACCCGGCTTGGGCCGTGACAGCGGTGTGGTATACTTCCCGGCCTTTTAGACAAGCCTACGCCCGAATCTCGATCACGGCCAATGCCCCGATGGCATGACAGTGACGCAAGTCGCGCCAGGCAGCTCAAACCGATTCTCCTAAACCTTTTAGCTGGCAGCAATCCTACTTATGTCGACCTCGCAAAAAGACAAACCCTGGGGCGGGCGCTTCTCGGAAGCGACTGACGCCTTTGTCGAAGCTTTCACCGCCTCTGTGCAGTTTGACCAGAAAATGGCCGAACAAGACATCAACGGTTCCATCGCGCACGCCACGATGCTGGCCAGAACCGGTGTGCTGACCGATGCCGAACGCGAGCTGATCGTGCAGGGGCTGGAACAGATCCGCAGCGAGATCCGCGCCGGTACGTTCGAATGGTCGATCAAGCTTGAAGACGTGCACATGAACATTGAGGCGCGCCTGACCGAGCGCATCGGCATCGCCGGCAAGAAACTGCATACCGGCCGCTCGCGCAATGACCAGGTGGCGACCGACATCCGGCTGTACATGCGCGATGCAATCGACGCGATCTGCGGTGAAATCACCCGTCTGCAACAGGGGTTGCTCGAGCTCGCCAGCCGCGAAGCCGACAGCATCATGCCCGGGTTCACGCATCTGCAAACTGCGCAGCCGGTGACCTTCGGCCACCACATGCTGGCCTGGTTCGAAATGCTGAGCCGTGATTACGAGCGCTACGTCGATGCGCGCAAGCGGGTCAACCGCATGCCGCTGGGTTCCGCCGCGCTCGCTGGCACTACCTACCCGATTGACCGCACCGTTACCTGCGAACTGCTGGGCTTCGAAGCCATCTGCGAGAACTCGCTCGACGCTGTCAGTGATCGTGATTTCGCCATCGAATTTGCGGCCGCCAGCAGTCTGCTGATGACGCACTTGTCGCGTTTTTCTGAAGAACTGGTGCTGTGGACGTCGGCGCAATTCAATTTCATCGATCTGCCGGATCGTTTTTGCACCGGCTCTTCGATCATGCCGCAAAAGAAAAACCCGGATGTTCCCGAACTTGTTCGCGGCAAGACCGGGCGCGTCAACGGCCACCTGATCTGCCTGCTGACCCTGATGAAGTCACAACCGCTGGCTTACAACAAGGACAACCAGGAAGACAAGGAACCGCTGTTCGATACCGTGGAAACCGTCATGAACTGCCTGCGCGCCTACGCCGACATGGTGCCTGCCATCCAGGTGAAGCACGATGTGATGCGCCAGGCGGCGAAGCGAGGATTCTCAACCGCCACCGACCTCGCCGACTACCTGGTGAAGCGTGGTGTAGCGTTCCGTGATTCGCACGAAATTGTCGGCAAGGCCGTGCGTTACGGGGTGGAATCCGGCAAGGACCTGGCCGACATGTCGCTGGAAGAGCTGCGCCAGTTCAGCGCCCAGATCGACGATGATGTTTTCGCCGTCCTGACCCTGGAAGGCTCGGTGAATGCGCGCAACCATATCGGTGGAACAGCGCCGGCACAGGTGCGGGCCGCGATAGAACGCAGCCGCGCCAGACTGGCGGCACGCGGTTAAAAAAAACGCCCAGGCCTGCAAGGGGCTTGGGCGCCTTTCATCGATGACAATTGCAACTCCAAAGATTGCAACAACGCCCCAACCGGCTGCCCTGCCCGCTCAATATCCCGACAGGAATTTCACCAGGCGACGCTGAATCCGTTCCGGCGAATGCTTTTGCCCCAGCGCAATCAATTTGAAAGGCAAGGTCATCCGCGCATGCATCCTGCCCGAGAAAATCCGCCGGGAGTGCGCAACATTCCAGACCTGCAAGGCAACATCATCTGCCGTCAGATTCACGCCGAGATACGAAATCGCCTTGATTCTGCTTCGCGTCGAAGGGTCGAGCATGCCGGTATCCACGAACGGTGGCATGACGTCGCTGACTCGAATGCCATGGCGAGCCCATTCGACATTCAAGGCTTCAGTCAGACCGCGTACGGCGAACTTGGTCGCCGAGTATGAAGCGATCGACGGCGAGCCAAACATGGCCGAGGCAGAACTCATGTTGATGACGCAAGAACGCCGGGTATTTCGCAATAACGGGAAGGCTGCATGTGCGCAATTGAGCACTCCCTTCACGTTGGTATCGACGATTCGATGATGTTCCTCCAGCCCGATGTCTTCAAAATGGCCGGAATGCAGTACGCCTGCATTGTTCACCAGGACATGCATCTGCTTGCCGGTGATCTCGCCAAACGCCGCCATTGCACGGCCGACCGACGCCTGATCAGCCACATCCAGCACGTGGCAACTGCAGCGTTCCCCGCCCAGCGCTTCACGCACGCCTTCGAGGCGAGCGGCATCACGCCCGGCAATTCCGACGTGCCAACCGCGACGATGGAACAGCTCCGCCACCGACCGGCCGATACCAGTGGCGGCCCCGGTGACGAAAATGGTTTTGGGTCGCATACGGGTGTTGCTGACTTCCTTCATGAAAACATTCCCTGCATTGACGCGAGTGACAAGCGGCGAGATTCAATACAAGCGGCTACCCAGCTTTTCCAGGATGTACTCCTCCCAATCGGTGGAAACGAACTCGATGTCGCCTACCGACTTCTTGTTGATGACTTCAACGCGGGTGCGGCCATTCGCGTCCGACACGTAAACAGCCACGTTCTGGCCTGCGGTAAGTGCCAACGGGGAAATGGGTTGCTGCGCCAGGATCAGCCCCTTGCCCTCGTCTTCACTGACAATGGTGAGATCTGATGCTTCGACCACGCTGAGCGCCTGCTGCCACACCTTGCTCTTGTTGGCATTGAACACCTTCGACATCCCCGTTCCCTTGGCATTTCTGGCATCGGCCAGACTGTTGAACGAGATACACCCCTGCAGCGCGACACAGGACATCAAAACGAAAACGAGCGAGAGCTTCTTGATCATTGTTTTATACCTTTTCAGGAAATCTTGTTGTTTTGCTGACGACACAAGCGCTCGGAATGGCGTCCACGCCTGATCCTGGGTCGTCATTGACAAGGAGCGTAACATTCGAAAAATGAATCAACAAGACACAAAACGTTATTTGTCTACATGAATCATTGCCGCAACCAGGGGCAGGCCTCCCCATGTGCAGCGCTTTGGCAGGGGCCCGATGGGCTGTAATAACGACGGACAAGGGAAGCGGCGCGCAATAAATGAGCGACACAGGCGCGCTCTTCTATACTGAAAAGATCATGTCCGAACACAAGATCATCGCCCCCGACATCAAGGAAGGCATCGACCGCAAGCTGCTGAAAAACCTGAAAGAACGGTTTCTCTCAGTCAACGAAGGCCGCCTCCAACGCACCCAGGAAGCCCTGAGCCAACGGCATCGGGCCTTTCTGCACGTGCTGCCCCTGCTCTTGCACGTCAATCACGCGTCGCTGCCCGGTTACGTCAGTCCGCGCACACCTGCAGGGGTGCGCCATTTCACCCCCACCAAGGACCACCTGCGAGCGGCCCACAATATTGCTCGGGCATTCGCTTTTCAGGGCGGCAAACCGGTCACTCCGGATATCGTGGGCATTTATCTGATGGGGAGCACAGGCACCATCGCCCAGTCGGAAAAAAGCGATCTCGACTTCTGGATCTGCCATCGCCCTCACCTTGAACATAACGCACTGGCTGAGCTACGAAGAAAACTCGACGCACTCAGCGAATGGGCTGACCAGATGGGGCTGGAAGCACATTTCTTCCTGATGGACCCGGACAAGTTCAAGCGCGGCGAACGGGGTGACGTTTCTGGCGAAGATTGCGGCAGTGCGCAACATTACTTGCTGCTGGACGAATTTTATCGTTCCAGCCTGGTGGTCGCCGGTTGTGTTCCGCTGTGGTGGATGGTGCCGGTCTATGAAGAAAGGAACTACGATGCCTATGCCCGCGAACTGCTTTCCAAGCGGTTTATCGTGGCGGATGAATTCGTTGATTTTGGTGGGATTTCCGATTTTCCGGCGGGCGAATTCGTCGGTGCCGGCATGTGGCAACTCTACAAGGGCATCGATTCACCCTATAAATCCGTGCTGAAAATCGTTCTGACCGAAGTGTATGCCTCGGAGCATCCACAAGTGGAATGTCTGTCGCTGTGCTTCAAGAAAGCGGTTTATCACGGCCAGACGGCGCTCGACGAACTCGACCCTTATGTCATGATGTATCGCAAAATCGAGCACTATTTGCAGCGTCGTCAGGAAGATCGCCGGCTCGAACTGATTCGCCACTGTTTTTACTTCAAGGTGAATGAAGCGCTTTCCCGCGACCCGGGCGCCAAAGCACGCAGTTGGCGTTATACGCTGATGGAGCACATGGCGCGCGTGTGGAACTGGGATAACGCGTATCTCAGACAACTCGACAACCGCAAACAGTGGCGCGTGACGCGGGTTCGTCAGGAACGGCAGGAGCTCGTTTACGAGCTGAACTACAGCTATCGCCTGCTGTCGACGTTTGCACGCGAGAACAACATCGAATCCTCCATTCGCCAGGAGGACATGCATCTGCTCGGTCGCCGCCTGCACGCAGCGTTTGAACGCAAGGGCGGCAAAATCGAGATGGTGAACCCGGGCATCACCAGCAATCTCGAAGAAGAGGCGCTTTCCCTGCTTTACATGCGGGATGAGATGCATCCGGGCCTGAATGATCACTGGGCCACCCATCGCGGCTACGTGAAGATCAAGGATGCGAAAACCGAACCCTTGCGCAAATCCCGTTCGTTGATCGAAATGTTGGCCTGGTGTTATTTCAACAAGCTGATCGACAATAGTACCCGTGTGACCACCGACAGCGTCGGCACCGACCTGAACGATCACGAACTGCAACGACTGGTGCAACATTTTTTCACCCTGTATCCGAACGGGCTGGAAAAACCCGCCGAGCAGGCTTTCCGTTATGCAGCCTACCCCGTCCAGCTGACCCTGTTCATCAACGTCGGACTCGACCCGCTACGGGAACTGACCAAACGGGGCATTCATCGTCTCAGCAATCACACCGATGCGCTCAGCTACAGTGCCATGCATCACAACCTGGTGCTGACCGTGGATCAGATCATGATCAACAGCTGGGGTGAAGTTTTGTGTACGCGCTATGACAGCAGTTCGTCGCTGATGGATTGCCTGCTCGATTATTTGCGGCAAGTTCCGGCGGATGGCTCCATTCCCCAGCCGAAGTTGCAAGTGCGCTGCGAATGCCCGACACGCGCTGCGGCCATTGCCGCCCGTGTCGAGGAACTGTTCAATGATGTCATCACCACCTGCTATGCAACGGTGGGTAGCGTGGCAACGACGGGTAGCGTGGTTCCGCGCTATGTGCTGGAAATCGAGCAGAGACATTATCTGTTGCAGTTCCAGCGTGAGCGACCTGTCATGCAGGCTTTGCGCAACACGCAGGAGCTCGTGGACGCACTGGGCGAACCGCAGCCAGCCTACACCCCGATCGTTATTGATCGCCACGCGCTCGCCAGACACCCCTTGCGTGAAGTCATCCGCCTGGGTGTTGCCGGGCGCCTGCAAGTGTTTTTTCTGCGCCAGGGCGACAGCGCCGACATCTATGTCCACGACGAAAATGGCAGTGTCTTCCACACCAGTCGGCCGTGGCGCGATGAAGCCAGCCTGTTGACGCCGCTCCAGCACTTCTTTGAATCCCTCTACCTGCGTCGACGCGCCATCAGCCAGAAATTACCTGCTGCCCTGGGCGAACCGGCATATTACGAACTGTTGGTGACCGGTGCCGAACCGAAAAGCGAGCGCCGCAAATCCCCCACAGTGTCCCCGTTACAACCCTGGCACAATGTGCAGGCGATTGCCGACACCACCACCGGCACCGATATCTACTACACCATTTATTGCGACAACGAGGAATTCTCGCAACTCGACCATGGTGAACAGCTTTACACGCAAGTCGCCCGCTTTATTACCACGCTGCGACGGAATCAGGCGCGCTATCCCTGCTACATCACCGATCTGGATCTGACGCCGCTGGCCAATAGCCGCCGACAGCCATTGAGCACCTGTGATTATCTGCGCCACAAGGATGCGCTGGAACGCGCGATCAACGCGGCACTGCAAAAATTGTCCGGCGAAGCCCCTGAAGGACAATAGCTGTGATCACAATGACTTGGCCGCGGCCAAGCGACCGCCGAAGCAACACACAACAGCAGGATAAAACAACTGTCAGCGTCTACACTTCGTAGTATTCCACGACGGACTGGCTTTACCCCATGCATGGTTTGACCGAAATTCCCAAGCGCTTTCATTATGAAATCTTCTTTCGCCACAATGATCAGCGCTTCGAATACGCCGTTGAGCTCGACCCTGACACCCTGGAGCACGATGCGCCTGCCGGGGCCGAAGCACTGTGGACGGAACTCGGTTACAAACAATGCCCACACTGCCCGCTGAAACCAGATGAACTCGCGCATTGCCCACTGGCCCTGCGGGTGGCACCGCTGACCCGTGTACCCAAGTGCAAATCCTATGACCCGGTGCGGGTGGTCGTCACCCAGGAAGACAAACGGCTGTCGCTCGAAACAACGGCACAGGAAGCCTTCAGTTCACTGCTCGGTTTGATCATGCCCACCAGCGGATGCCCGCACACGGCCTTTTTCAAACCGCTGGCGTGGTATCACCAACCGTTTGCCGCCGCCGATGAAACACTCTTCCGGGTGTGTTCCAGCTATTTGACGTCACATTTTTTGCTCGCCGGGACCGGCACGCCCGACCTCACGCAGCTGAAGACCATTTACGACAACATGCACACCATCAACGTCAAACTGGCCAGCCGGTTGACCTATGACGTGCAAACCGATTCCACGCTCAACGCTATCGTGCTGCTGGATTTGTTGACCAAGGATCTGCCGATGGCCATCGACGAAGGGCTCAATGAATTGCGCCGGCTATTCGAAAAAGCCCACACGTAAACCCCGGGTTATCAGACACCTATCAGAACACCGCGTAACCCCGTTATAATGCTCGTTTTGCCTGCGGGGTCGAACGGCCATGATATTTCTGACTGCTTTCGAGAGCAGACACGCTACCAGAACACTGGTGTTGTGCGGCGTCGTTTTGCTGGCTGCTTGCGGACAGAAAGGTCCGCTCTATCTTCCCGAGGAGACGCCACAGAGCATGCCGTTTTCGGCCTGCGACGCAGCGGATGCCCTCTGCCGTCAGCAGGGCGCGCAAACACCTGCGGCTGACCCGATCCCGTCATCCCTTCCCGAATCCAGCACTGCTCCCGGTGCCATCAGCACGGAATCCACCGCTCCATGACTTCAGTATTCGACTATCGCAACAATGTATTGCACGCCGAGGCCGTCAACCTTGCCCAGATCGCCCGTCAGGTGGGTACGCCCGCCTATGTCTACTCGCGCCAGGCGTTCGAGCAGCATTGGCAAGCCTTCGACCAGGCCTTTGGCCAGCATCCGCACCTGATCTGCTATGCCGTCAAAGCCAATTCCAACCTGGCAGTATTGAACGTGCTGGCGCGTCAGGGCGCCGGTTTCGACATCGTGTCGGGTGGGGAACTGGAGCGCGTGCTGCGCGCTGGCGGCAATCCGGCCAAGGTTGTGTTTTCCGGTGTGGGCAAACTCCCTGAAGAAATGGCCCGTGCACTCGAAGTCGGCGTGCGCTGCTTCAACGTCGAGTCGGAAGCCGAACTGCGCAAACTCAACGAGGTCGCTGCGGCGCATGGCGTCACCGCGCCAATTTCATTGCGCGTGAATCCGGACGTCGACGCCCAGACCCACCCCTATATTTCGACCGGCCTGAAAGAAAACAAATTCGGGATCGATATCGAACGCGCCCTGCAGGTTTACCGTGATGCGGCCAGCCTGAGCCATTTGCGCGTCACCGGCATCGATTGCCATATCGGGTCGCAGCTGACGCAGTTGACACCGTTCCTTGATGCGCTTGACCGCGTACTCGTACAGATCGATGCACTGCAGGCGGAAGGCATCCAGATTCATCACCTCGACATCGGTGGCGGGTTGGGTGTGCGCTATCGCGCCGAACAACCCCCCACCCCGGCAGAATACGTGCAGGCATTACTCGCGAAACTGGGCGATCGCAAACTGGAAATCGTGATGGAACCGGGCCGTGCCATTGCGGCCAACGCCGGCGTGCTGCTGACCGAAGTGCTTTACCTGAAAGAAGCCCCGGCCAAACAGTTCGCCATCATCGACGGCGCCATGAATGACCTGATCCGCCCCTCGCTGTACGGTGCGTGGCAGGAAATCGTGCCGGTGGAACCCCGTAACGACGTACCTGAGGCCATCTACGATGTGGTCGGCCCGGTGTGTGAAACCGGCGATTTCCTCGGCAAGGATCGGCCGCTGCGCGTGGTTCCCGGCGATTTGCTGGCCGTGCGTTCGGCCGGTGCTTACGGCTTCGTGATGAGTTCGAACTACAATACCCGGAACCGTGCTGCGGAAGTGATGGTCGACGGCGACCACTTCCACATCGTTCGCAGCCGCGAAACCTTTGATTACCAACTCCAGCTGGAGTCGACCATCCCGTGAAGCGCGCTTCTGATAAACGAAAGCCCAACCACCGGCGGCGCAGAAGGCCCAAGCCGATGAAGCTGCAATTCACCAAAATGCATGGCTTGGGCAATGATTTCATGGTGATCGACCAGATCACCCAGAACGTGCAAATCACCAGCGAGCAGGTCGCGCGCCTCGCCGATCGCCATCGCGGTATCGGCTTTGATCAGCTGTTGATCGTGTCACCGCCCTCGTCGCCCGATGTCGACTTCCGTTATCGCATCTTCAATGCCGATGGCAGTGAAGTCGAACAGTGCGGCAACGGGGCACGCTGTTTTGCGCGCTTCGTGCGCGAGAAGCGGTTGACCAACAAGCACCGCATTGTGGTCGAGACGCTGTCAGGCATCATCGAACTGCGCGTCAATGAAAGGGAGGAAATCACGGTCGACATGGGCGCCCCCATTTTTGACCCCGTACGCATCCCGTTACTGGCCGATCAGCCCCAGGACCCTTATGTATTCGACGTCGCAGGTCAGACAGTCGAGTTGGGGTGTGTATCCATGGGCAACCCCCACGGGGTGTTGATCGTCGATAACGTCGATACCGCGCCAGTGGAAAACCTCGGTCCCGCGCTTGAAAAACATACAAATTTTCCAAAGCGCGCTAATATTGGTTTCATGCAGATTGTGGATCGCCAGCGGGTGCGTTTGCGCGTGTTCGAGCGTGGTGCCGGCGAGACACAAGCCTGCGGTACCGGGGCCTGTGCCGCGGCCGTTATTGCGCTACGCCGCAATCTGGTCGACAGCCCTGTCACTGTGCAGCTTCCTGGGGGAACACTGAGCATTCAGTGGCAGGGAGAAGGCCAACCCGTATTGATGACCGGGCCAGCCACCACCGTATTCGAGGGGACCATCACGTTATGACCGAAGCGACCGCGCTGAAGAAAAAACAAGAACAATCACTTTCCGCCGCTCAGGTCGCCGAATACCTGATGCAACATCCGGAATTCTTCGTCGAACACGACCAGCTGCTGGCTGACCTGCACTTGCCAGGATTCAGCGGCAGTGGCGCGGTGTCGCTGGTGGATCGCCAGGCCAAGGTCATGCGCGAGCGCAACAGTGAACTGCGTCATCGCCTCGCCCAATTGATGACCGTCGCCCGCGACAATGAACAGATTTTCAAGCTGACCCGCAAACTCGGGCTCGCCCTGCTCGAAGCCGAATCCCTGCAGGCAGTCACCCGCGCCATTCACGACAGCCTGCTCACCGAGTTCCGCGCCGACCGCGCCCATCTTTTCTTGTATGACGCGTCGTTGCCGAACGACGATTTCGTGACGGTGCTACCCGCACAGAATGTACAGCGCCATGTAGGTGCACTGTTACAACACGGCAGTGTCAGCTGTGGTGCCTTGCGGCGCGATGAACTGAATTTCCTGTTCCCCGGTTATGCTTCACTGGAAGGCTCGGCGGCGCTGATTCCGCTGCATTTCAGGCAGGATATCGGCCTGCTGGCCATTGGTAGTCACGACCCTTCACATTTCAGCCCGAGCATGGACACCTTGTTCGTGAGCTATATGGGCGAAGCCATTGCGCGCCGGTTGGCCGCATTCTGACGAGGCAATCCCATGCTGACAGACGCGATGGTACAGTTCCTCGAACACCTCGCGCTGTCACGTCAGATGTCAACACACACTGTCAGTAATTATCGCCGCGATCTTGAGGCCTTCCGAAGCTTTCTCGAACAACGCGGCGCAGCCCCTGACACCTTAGACCCTGCCAACATCGATGAGCTGACCATCCGCCAGTTCGTGGCACGCCAACATGGGCAAGGGCTGGCCCCGAAAAGCCTTGCACGCCAGCTGTCGACGCTGCGCAGCTTTTTTACCCATCGCATGAAATATTCTGGCCAGCGCAGCAATCCGGCGAAAAGCGTGCGCCCGCCCAAGGCCGCCCGCAAATTGCCGCACACCCTCGATGCGGATCAAATGGGACAAATGCTCGATACTGCCCCGGATACGATTTTCGAAACCCGCGACAAGGCGCTGTTCGAGCTGATTTATTCCTCGGGGCTGCGTCTATCCGAAATCATTGGACTGGATCTGGGCGACATTGACCGCCACGACGCAACGGTGCGGGTGACCGGCAAAGGCCGCAAGGTGCGCATCGTTCCGGTCGGGCGCAAGGCCATGGAAGCCCTCGATCAATGGCTGCCCATACGGGCCACTTGGGTCACACCCGGTCACCCCACCCAAGCCATCTTCGTGAGTCGGGACGGCAATCGCATCAGCCCGCGCAATGTGCAGGCGCGCCTGAAGCAGTGGGGGCTGAAAGCCGGCACGGATCGTCGCGTTCACCCGCACTTGTTACGTCATTCCTTTGCCAGCCATCTGCTGGAATCCAGCGGCGATTTGCGTGCCGTCCAGGAACTGCTGGGGCATGCCGACATTTCGACAACGCAGATTTACACGCACCTGGATTTCCAGCATCTGGCCAACACCTATGACAAGGCCCATCCGCGCGCGCGCAGGAAACCCGAGCATGATTAAGCTGGTCACCCTCGACCTCGACAACACCCTGTGGGAAGCCGACCCTGTGATTTATAACGCCCATCGTGAGATGGTGGCGTGGCTGGTGGAACACGTTCCCGGCAGCGAGGCGTTCCTGGGCGATGAAGCCTGGCGCGCCCTGCGCCTGCAACTCGTGCGAGAACGCCAGGACATTGCCCACCATCCGACGGATATTCGCAAGGCCATGCTGCGCGCGGCGTTGGCGCCATTGGCGTTGTCGCCCGGGGCACTGTCACAGGCGGTGGAGACAGCCTTTAACGTATTTCATGAGGGGCGCAACCGGGTGGTTCCATACCCGGAAGCCATTGAACTGCTAACCTACCTGCAAGCACATGTGCCGGTAATAGCCATCACCAACGGTAATTCGGACCTGTCCCGCATTGGCATTGCCCATTATTTCCAGCATATCGTCAGCGCGGAAAGTGCCGGCGTCGCCAAACCGCACCCGGATATTTTCCGCAAGGCGTTGCAGCTGGCGGGAAATATCGCGCCTGAAGAAGCGCTGCATGTCGGTGATCACATCGAAGAAGATGTCGAAGCCGCCCGCAAACTGGGTTTCAAAACCCTTTGGGTCAATCCGGAAAAACAGGAAAAACCGCTGCATTGCCACCCGGATCAGATCGTGCACTCGGCGCTAGAGCTACTGCAAACCATCAAGGCCTGGATACCGGGAAATCAATCCTGAACGTGGTGAGGCCATTTTCCGACGTGGCGAAAATTTCCCCCTGGTGAGCACGCACAATCGACCGCGTGATGGCCAAACCCAGTCCCGCCCCTTCGTCGACACGATAACGCGAGGCATCGGCACGAAAGAATCGCTCGAACAGACGTGGCAAGATATCCGGTGCGATGGTTTCTCCCTCGTTGTTGATGCAAATGCGCGTGCCCGTTTGCGATTGCGACAATTCGACACGCACTGATGTACCCGGCGTTGCATGACGAATGGCATTTGACAGCAAATTGCTTAATGCCCGCCGCAACATCAGCCGATCCCCGGCCAAGGTCGCATGCCCGTCTACTAGCAGTGAAAGCGTTTTTTCTGCCGCCAGCGCATCATAGAATTCGAATAGCGCCAACACCTCTGCCGACAAGGCTATCTGATCCTGGTGCGGCACAATCTGGCCGTTATCTGCCTTGGCCAGAAACAGCATGTCGGCAATCATCCGGGCCAGTCGTTCGAATTCCTCCATATTGGAATAAAGCACATCGCGATAGTCTTCCGCGCTGCGTTGCTTGGCCAACAGCACTTGCGTCTGTGTCATCAGGTTGTTGACCGGCGTACGGAGTTCATGAGCAATATCACTGGAAAAATCACTCAGTCGGGCCAAGGCCTCTTCAATTCTGTCGAGCATGTCGTTGAAGGATTTCGCCAGAGATCGCAGCTCTGCAGGCATGTTCGTGGCGGGCAGCCGCTCTTTTATCTTCTGTGCTGAAATGCCTTCTGCAATGATCGCCATTTCGCGCAACGGCGATAATCCGTGGCGAACAACCCCCCATCCCAGCAGGATCATGAGCACCAGCCCGCCACTTCCCACCATCAACAGGCGCGTCCGGAACCCCTGAAGAAAATACTGGTGATGACCGACATCCACCGCAATCAGTACGCGATAGGGCTGCTGATCGCCCTTTGACATCAGCGTTACGATACTGGCCTGATACTGATTTTCCTGAACCGCCATCGGCAACAACAGGAGGCGCGAGTCTGCCCCATACTCGCGCGCCTGCGCAAACAGGGCATCGGGAAGATGAAAATGCGGGGTGACAAAAATGACGTCATCCCGCGCATCCACCACTTTCAGCGCCAGCTCGTGATGCCCAACAAGAGCGTCACTCAATTTGCTGCGAATGACCGTCAGGCGATCGCCGTGCGTTACCTCATCCAGGATGTTCTGCACCAACGCCAGTTTGCCTGCCAGCGCCATGCGATCCTGTTCTTCGAAGTGCTGCGTGACCGCGACATGAATGAGATAGCCCATCACACTGAGCACCAGCAACAACAGGCAGGCAAACAGTACGCTGATACGCCTCGTGATTGATCCGGGTTGCAATGGGGTGACTCCTGACTGGAAAAAGAAGTTCGAATACCGCTGCTGGATGGTAACGATGTATGGCAAGCATCGCTGCATAAAAAGTATCGATGCATGGAAAGTATCGATGCATGGACAGCATCAACGCCTGCATAGTATCGATGCCCGCAGGCATTGTCGCCAGACGCTATAAACAGATCGGCATTTCGGCTCCGGCGAGCGGTGCCGGCTTCGCCCCTTCACGCCGCCCCCCGAGACCCAGCCAGCCAGCCAGCCAGCCAGCCAGCCAGCCAGCCAGCCAGGGCAAAAATAATTCCTTTTAATTCAATATATTACAACGCCAGCTAAAAAACCTGCTTGACCACCATTAGTTTTGGGAATATTTTCCCAATTATGAAAACGACACATGACACACTCATACATTCCCTTGCACGCCTGCTTCGCCCCCTGGTGCGGATTCTGCTGCGTCTCGGCATCCCATTTGGCACCTTTGCCGAGGTCGCCAAGCAGGTTTACGTCGAGGTCGCCGAGCAGGACTTTCCACCGCCCGGACGCAAACAAAGTGACAGCCGCGTTGCCACCATCACCGGGCTGACACGCAAAGAGGTGCTGCGCCTGAAACGTGAACCGGTCACTCAAGGCGACGCCTTGATCGAACGTTACAACCGCGCCGCACGCGTGATCAGCGGCTGGCTGCATGATGCCGAATTCTGCGATGCACAAAAGCATCCGCTCGCCCTGCCCCAGGAAAACGCCGACATCAGTTTTGCCACCCTCGTTCAACGTTATAGCGGCGACGTTCCGATGCGTGCCATTCTCGATGAGTTGCTGCGCGTTGGCGCCATCGCCATGATCGATGACAAGGTGACCCTGCAACGCGCCGCCTATGTGCCCAGCGATGACCTGAATGCGCGTATCGGCATTTTGGGCAGCGATGTGGCAGAACTGGTCTGCACGATCGATTACAACCTCGATCCTGCGCACACTGACACCCGCTTTCAACTGAAAGTGGCGTATGACAATTTGCCGAAAGAAATCTTGCCCGCCTTTCATCACATGGCGTCGCAGGAAGGCTTTCGGCTTCTCAGGGAGCTGGACGCATTTCTGCGTGAGCATGACCGCGACTGCAATCCCCAGTCGCACGGCACGGGGCGCATGCGCGCAGGTGTCGGCATTTATTACTTTGAAGAAAAGCTCGATCAGGAGTGACGACCATGAAACCCATCAGAAAATTCACTTACACCTTACTTGCTTCTGCGCTGCTGACGGCCTGCGGAGGCGGGGGTGG
>JBPOHS010000012.1:0-132083 GCA_052035295.1 Pseudomonadota bacterium | reverse complement strand
CCAGGCCATTGTTGGCGGTGGCAACCGTGCACCCCATTTTCTTCAGGTAGCCATTGATTACCATCTGGTTGACCTTGTTGTCTTCGACGACCAGGACAAACAGGTCCAGCTTGTTTTCTTCTGTCGCAGCGGCCGGCTTGGCGGGCTCTGGCGCAGGCGTGGGGGACGCAACGGGGGATGTCAGGGGCCCTGGGGTGTCGCCTGAAGGCGCCACGCTCCCGGCCGCCGATGTCGAAGGCGCTGCATTTGCAGTAACGTCTGTCGTCACAGGTTGAACGCGATAGCGCAAGGGGATGGTAATGGTGACAACGGCCCCGCCTTCCTGATGATTGCGGAACCGTATCGAGCCTCTCAGGGCGCTGGTTATGTGTTTGCAGATGGAAAGGCCGATACCCAGTCCACCAAACTTGCGGGAGAAAGAGCCGTCCACCTGCCGGAACGGTTCAAAAATCTCCTCGATCAGGTTTTCAGGAACGCCGCTGCCGCTGTCCCGGATACGGAACACCATCTGGCATTCGCCGTCAGCCTGGTTTTCCTGGTCGACTTCAACGTCGAGCCAGATATCCCCTTTCTCGGTAAACTTGACGGCGTTGCTGAGGACATGACGCAACACGTGCGCGACGTGGTTGGTATCGCCATGGTAGATGTAAGGCAACCGGGCAACGTTAACGTTAAGATTAAGCTGCTTGGGCTGACATTCGCTGTAGGCGCGTGAGATGACGTCATTCATCAGCCCGTCCATGGTGAAATCGCGGGCTTTGACGTACACGTTACCCGTCAGGAAATCCGAAAAGGCCAGGATGTCCGTGACGGCGAGCAACATTTCGGACGAGGAGGCATTGGCGGCATCCAACAGTTGTTGTTGCGACGGATTCAGCTCGGTTCCCCGCAACAAACTGATGGCGCCGAGGATACCGTTCATGGGCGTGCGCAGCTCATGACTGATGGTGGAAAGGAATTCATCTTTCAGGCGGTCACTGCGGGTGATGGCGTTGCGTGCCTGAATGGAAATCGTGATGGCGAGCGTCATCAGCAGTGCGATGGTCAGCAGGCCGAGAATCACGCCCCAGTGACGGGTCTCCCGCATCGCCGCGCCGGCTTTCTGCAAATCGCTGGCGTAGTCTTTCAGGTTTCTGTCCATAAACGCACTGAGGTCGGCCGCGATGTCGTTCTGTCGCTTGGTCATGGCCTCGACATCGGCCTGCAGGTCGTAGATCTTGCCCGGGTCTTGCACCAGTTGACTGGAAATAGACACGGCATGCTGGGTGTGTTCATGGAACTTCTTGAGCAACATCGATATTTCGCGGCCACTGACCGGATCGAGTTGTGTCAGCGCGCTCAGGTGTGTTTCGATCGATTTGGCATGCACCTGGGCATCTTCGATGAGAAAGGGATCTTCGAGACTGATGGCGTTGGTGAGCGATGCACGGAAGCCCTCGATGGCCACCTCGCTGATGCGCAGGTGTTCGATAACCGGCTGTTTTACTTGCACTATGTTTTGCAGGCGCTCTTCGTTTTGCAGCGCGATCAGGAACACCACCAGCAAATAAATGGCAAAACCCATGCTGCCAATAATGGCAAGCATGAGGATATGCCAACGCACCTTGTTTGCTGGGGAAACCGTCACTACGTCCAACCTGCCGAACCGGCTTTTCTCCTATGTCTGAAAAAGTCTAGCAGCACATTGTCGATCCGCACGGTGTTTCAACCCCGGGCTCCTGTTCCAGGTCAGTAAACCGCAAGAAATCAGGTGGCCGGCAAAGGGCTTGCTACACTTTTTAAAGAGGGCTGCCGGGCGACTGCGAAAGCCCCCAGGATTGATGTTATTTCAAGAGGATGGCATATGCGGAAGGGCGCATGGTGGCGACTGCAGGCAGGTGTGTGGGTATTGCTCACCTGTGCCACGGCGCGCGCGGAGGTCAACGCTGATTTTTCCGGATTTGCTTCGTTCGGGGCCGGGGTTATCAACAAGAAAGACCTGACTTTTCTGGACTATACCGGCGACTGGAGCGCTGATTCCGACACCATGGTGGGTGTGCAGGGCATTGCATCCCTCACGGAACGCACCTCGCTGACCGGTCAATTGGTCTCGCGTGGCTTCAGTTCCGACGACAGCTACAACACGTATGTTCCTGAGGTGGAATGGCTTTTTCTGAGCTACGACCTCACCGACAGCACGCTGATTCGTTTTGGCCGATTGCGCACGCCACATTATCTTTTTTCGGAGTCCCTGGAAGTCGGATATTCCTATCCATGGGCGCGTCCGCCGGTCGATGCTTATGTACCCTTTCTGGAACCGTTTTCGCATTTCGATGGTGCCGATATCGCTCATCAGTTTGTCTTTGGTGATTTCGAAACCGAACTCAAATTGTTTGGCGGTCGCATGGCGGGGGAATTTCTTGGCATCGACATTGAAGTGTCACGGGTTGCGGGCTTGGCTGCCACCGTGCGCACCGATGACCTGACATTGCGTTATGCCTTCAATACCAACCGGACGGATTTGACGATTCCCAGCGGGGATCAGCTGGTCGAGTATTTTGATCTCGCGGCTGCATTTTATCCCGAGACGTTTTCGGGGATCAGCCAGAGTTTCTACGATGATAACCAGGAATATCAATACCATGGTTTGGGCATCAATTGGGAACCCGATAACTGGTCATTGATTGCCGAGCGGTTTTTGTTTCGTGGCCCCAAGGAACAATTTTCCCTGGATTCCCGTGGCTGGTATGTGTCGGTCGGCTATCAGTTTGGCGACTTCATGCCTTATGTCGTGACGGGAGATTATCGGACCCGCATCGATTCCCGCGTCACTCGTGAAATACGGGCGACCTATAACGACATTCCCGAGGGGAGTGGCATCGAGATCGCGGGTTTCCCTGTGGGCAACATGCTGGATGAGTTGCGCAGTAGCGCACTCTCGGGATTGGAAGAGCGAAATGTCGCTCAGCGCAGCAAAACCCTGGGCGTTCGTTGGGATTTTCATCCGAGTGCGGATCTTAAATTCGAGCTGGAGTATTTCGATTTTCTTACGGATTCCACAGGACACATGCTTCCGGATGACGCGGCTAGAAAACCTGGGGGCGCGGTGCTCACGACAATCATCATGGATGTGGTGTTCTGATGCGCAAGATAAAACCCTATATCAACCTGTTTATCGTGCCGCTGTTGTTTAGAGGAATGTTGTTCAACGGAATGTTGTTCTGCGGAATGCTGTGCGGCTTGGGTGTCACGTCAGCACGCGCGGACATTGCTGTGATCGTGAATGTCACGAATCCGGTGAGTGCGCTGGATGCCGGCGAGTTGCAGCGTATATTCATGGGGCGCACACGCATGTTCCCGGATTCTACCCAAGGCATAGAAACGATTGATCAGCCGGAAGACGCCGCTGTCTTTGTCGACTTCTATCAGAAAGTCATGCGCATTACGCCCACCAAACTCAAAAGGCAGCGCGCAAGCTACCTGTTCAGTGGCAAGGGGCGTTTGCCTGTCGTGAAAGACGATGATGCGGCTGTGAAGGCGTTTGTCGCCCAGACGCCTGCCGCCATTGGCTACGTGCAGGCCGATCAAGTGGACGATTCGGTAAAAGTGGTAGCAACGGTGAAAACGGAATGAAGGACAAGGGACACGACGTGCAAATGAAACCATGGGATGCACCTCGACGACATCCGGGCGTAGAAAAGGCGTTAGGCGCTGGCGTCTTGATGGGGGCCATGCTGATGACTGCCGCGCCTGCGATAGCCGAAGTGCAATGGGACTTTTCCGGCTTTGCCAGCATTGGTGCGGGTAAACTCTCGGATGACACGCTCGAATTCATGGATTATACCGGCGACGAATGGAGCATGGATTCGGATTCGGCGCTTGCACTGCAGGCAATCATGCAAACCGGTGATCGCTGGTCGGTCACGGGGCAGGTGTTGGCAAAAGGGTTTACTTTCGGCGAGTACTCGCCTTACGAACCACAGCTGGAATGGTTGTTTGTCAGTTACGAAATAACGCCTGAATTACGTGTTCGGGGTGGCCGGTTGCGCTTGCCGTACTTTGTCTACTCGGAGTCACTGGAAATCGGCTATTCCTATCCGTGGGTGCGGCCACCGATCGAGATGTACGCCAACTTTCTGGAGCCGTTCGCCAATTTTGACGGCATCGACCTGACGCTGCAGAAACAGATGGGGGATTTTGATAATGAGTTCAAAATCTTTGGTGGCAGTGCGAAGAAGGAATACCGTGGTCGTGATGTGAACATCGAGAAGACGGCGGGTTTTGCGGTGCTCTCGCGTTGGGATGAGTTTACGTTCCGGTATTGCTACAACTGGAACCGGATGAGTATTTATGATCCTAACCTGCAATATCCGATTGATATGTATCACCAGGTTGAAGAGGTGGCAAACTCGCTTCATTTTGACGGTGCTGAAATTTTCGGTGATATCGCTGACACGCTGAGGTTGGACTCCAAGGTATACCAGTATCACGGGCTGGGTGCCCAGTGGGAACACGATGCGTGGACAGTGATTGCAGAGCGATTGACCACGCAGGGCCCTGGCAAGCAATTTTCATTCGAGAATGATGGCTGGTATCTTACGGTCGCGCATCAAATAGACGATTGGATGCCCTATGTGTCCATTGGCGAATACCGCAGCGAGATGGATCCCAAGATCAATCGCCGTATCTTGGCCAGTTATAACGTCATTGCTGAAGGTTTGAACGATCAGGTCGATACGCTTCGCTCCCAAACCATGGAGGGAATCGACGACCTCTCGGTTTATCACAAAAGCACTACGCTGGGCATTCGCTATGATTTTCATCCCAGCGCCGCCTTGAAGCTGGAAACCGAATATTTCAACTTCAAGTCCACCGGGCAAATGTTGTTTGACGGTTCCGAGGAAGAACCGGATCACGTGCTCGCCACATCCATTGTCATCGATGTGGTGTTCTGATGAATAACGTCAAGTACAAACTCAAAATGTATTCAGCGTTGTTCGCCTTGCTGCTTGTGGGTGGTGTCAGTGTGTCTGCGCACGCCGACATCGTTGTGGTCGTCAACCCCGCCAATCCGGTCACGTCGCTCAGTGAAGAGGATGTGCGTCGTATATTCATGGGGCGCATGCGTTTGTTCCCGCAAGGCGAAGCCAGTATCGAGGCGGTTGATCATGAAGAGTCACGCCCAATCTTCGTGCAGTTTTACCATGCGATTACCGGGTTGACGCCCGCCAAGCTCAAACGCCAGCGTGCCAGCTTTCTGTTCAGTGGCAAAGGCCGCTTGCCTGCGTCGTTACCCGATGCTGCTGCGGTGATCGATTATGTGGTGACCCATCCCGGTGGCATTGCCTATCTGGCTGCCGATCAGGTGGATGCGCGGGTGAAGGCCGTGCTGACAATCAAGGAATAACGTATCGGGTGCGGTACTCGGAGGGCGCAATGCCCTCCCAGCGCTTGAACGCCCGGCGAAAATTCGCGATATCGGTATAGCCCAGGGAATAGGCAATTTCCTGAATGCTCAAATGGCTGGATTTCAGGTGTTCCACGGCCAGGCTGTGGCGCACTTCTTCCAGAATGGCCTTATAGGAGGTACCCTCGGCCAGCAGGTGACGGTGCAAGGTGCGCGGGGTCAGGTGAAAGAGGCGCGCTGTCAGATTCAAGGAAGGAAAACTGTTGCCCCGCTCAAGGATGGCGCGCCGCACCTTGACGGCCAGCGTTTCCGGGCGATGAAATTTTTCAAACTCACGCTGACAGATCAGTGCCGCTTCTCGAAAGGTGGTGGGGTCATTCATTTTCAGCGGCTGATCCACCACGTTCACGGGCAGGACGAAACCGTTCCATTTCTGGTTGTATTTCACTTCACAGTTGAACATGTCCCGGGTCAGCGCGCTGTATTCCGGTGCGGAAAACGTAAACGACACAGACTGCACATGGCGCTCGCCAAGGGTGATGAAATCCACCACGTTCTTGACGGTCAGCATGACGGTTTCAAGTACGGGACGGCGCACTTTTCCAAGCGGGTAAGGCTCGTCGAAAACGACGCGGAATTGCTGCTGATGAATTTCGTGATGCGTGCTCACCATGGGTGTGCGCAACTGGATATAGCGTTCAAACACATCCACGGCCTGGCGTATGGTGCCGCTGTTCATGGCAGCGTAGCCGAGAATGCCATGCGTATTCAGCAGCAGGCGCTCACCCACCAGCAGGCCCAATGCCGGCTCTTTCGCCATGGCGATACCATCAATGATCAGCTGATGGAATGTGGCAAAAGGCAAGGTGGTTTCCGGCGCGGTCAGCTGGCTTTCCTGCAGGCCATTCTGGGTTAGCCACGCCTGCCTGTCTGCACCCAAGCCGCTGATAACTTCCGCGATTTGGTGAATGTAATACATCGGCAAGCGAAAATCGGGAAGGCTCATGCAGGGCGATTAGACCTTGAAATAAAGGGTGTTTTTTGATTGTCAATAAATGACCCCTGATTGTCAACCGTAAACCTGCTTGCTTATACGGGTTATCCCTAGAATCGATATCACCGGCAAAGATAACTACTCAGCCAGAATAACTACTCAGCCAGAATAGCTACTCAGCAAAAATAACGACGCAAGCAGGTGTATCGATGTTTTCCCTGATTAAAAAGGCATTTTCGCGTGATGAGCAGAAATCGCTGACCGCCACCATCAATGCGCAAGACGTTGTCATGCAAAACAAGGAAACCCTGCTGCAGGCGGCGTTGCGGCAAGGCATTGATTTCCCTTACAGCTGTCGCGTGGGTGGCTGCGCGAGCTGCAAATGCAAATTGGTGGAAGGCAAGGTCCGGGAGCTGACCGAAACCGGCTACATCCTCTCGGATGAGGAGCTCGATCAGGGTTATATCCTGGCGTGTCAGGCGGTGCCGCTGACCAATGTTCGGGTACACGTCGATCTTGGCAGCCGTCCAGCAAAGCAGCGTGTGGAAGGGCGGGTGATCGCACAGGAAAAACTCACGCACGACATCACCCGCCTCACGGTTCAGCTTGAACAAACCCTTGTCTACAAAGCCGGCCAATTTGCCGAGCTGGGCATTGCCGCTTTACCCGGCGTTATTCGTAGCTACTCGTTTGCCACACCCTCTGCCCCCGACAGCCAGCTCAGCTTTTTTGTGCGCAAGGTGCCAGGCGGTGTTTTTTCCGGTTTGATCCATGACACTCAGGTGATGGGGCAACAGGTGTGTGTTGACGGCCCGCTCGGTGAATTCTGGTTGCGCCCTGCACAGTCGCCGTTGCTGTTCGTGGCGGGTGGCAGCGGGTTGGCCCCCGTGCTGGCCATTCTTCAGGATGCGCTTGATCGCGGCGTCAAACGACCGGTGACCTTGTTATTCGGAGCGCGTCAACAACGTGATTTATACGCGCTGCAAGACATTCACGCCATTGCCGCGCGTTGGCCAGACATTTTCCGGTTTGTCCCGGTGCTCTCGCATGAGCCGGCTGGTTCCGACTGGCAAGGGGAGCGCGGGTGGGTCACCGAAAAGATTCCGGAGGCCGCCGTGCCTGACACGCATGCGTATTTGTGCGGGCCTCCCGCCATGATCGACAGCGCTGTCGGCGTGCTGTTGAGCGAAGGTGTGCTGCGCGAACACATTCATGCCGATCGTTTTACCACGCAACAGGATGCCGCTGCTGTCGCGTGAGCGTGCGGTAGCCTTCCACATAAAACCAACAGAGGGAATTCCATGAATATCCTGCACTATCTCAAGTACTTTCTCTTTCATGTCATCGGTTTGCTGTCATTGGCGGCTATTCTCGGTGGTGGCGCCTATATCACTGTCGGATTGGTCTCCATTCTGGTGATTTACATTGTCGGTGACGCGCTCAGTGGTGACGATACCTCCACACCGGCCTTCCAATATCCTGGTATTTTGACGGCCCAGCTGTGGATGGCTTTGCCGCTGCTTGCCACCATCGTGTTTGCTGCTGTCTGGAGTGTTTGTGACGGCGATCCGTTGGGATTTGGTGCGTTCGTGAGCCGCGCGACCGGCTACGACGTGCTTGCTGCGCGGGAAGCCACCAGCCTTTGGCACCATGTTTCTACCGTTATCGTCACTGGCTTGATGATCGGCATGGTCGGCACCATTACCGCACATGAGCTGACGCACCGCACGTGGGATCGCATTTCCATGTTTGTGGGCCGCTGGCTGCTTTCGTTCAGTTTTGACACGGTGTTTTCGATCGAGCATGTGTATGGTCATCACCGATACGTTTCGACGACTGAAGATCCTGCCACTGCACCACGTGGACGTAATGTGTATTTCCATATCGCAGCGTCGACGATCAAGGGTAACGTCAGTGCCTGGAATATCGAGAAAAAGCGTCTCGCCCGCAAGGATCAGTCCGTGTTCTCGCTGCATAATGCCGTGATTCGCGGTCATTTGATGAGCGTGGCGCTGGTGGCCTTTGCCTGGTGGATGGGGGGATGGGAAGCAGCTGCATTCTTCACTGTGTGCGGTCTGTGGGGCAAGTCGCTGCTGGAAATCGTGAACTACATGGAGCATTACGGTATGGTGCGCAATCCTGCCACGCCGGTGCAACCACGCCATTCCTGGAATACCAACAAGCGCATCAGTTCGTGGGCGATGTTCA
The DNA here is from genome assembly GCA_052035295.1 of Pseudomonadota bacterium. Taxonomy (GTDB): domain Bacteria; phylum Pseudomonadota; class Gammaproteobacteria; order Pseudomonadales; family Ketobacteraceae; genus HdN1. The sequence goes on along the minus strand of JBPOHS010000012.1, from coordinate 123,495 downwards.
ACCTGACCCGCCATTCGCACCATCACGCCCAGGGTGAGGTGCCCTACCAGGATCTGAAGCCGTTTCCCGAGGCGCCGATGATGATCAACGGCTATTTGACCACTATTATCATCGCGATGATTCCCCCGCTGTGGCACAAATTGATGACGCCAAAAGTGCTCGCCTGGGATCGTGATTTCGCCACGGCGGAAGAGAAAATCCTGGCGGCCCGTGCCAATGCGTGCAGCGGTATCAAGGCGATGCAGAATATGGAGTCATCCACGCTGGTGTTGAATCGCAAGGCTGCATGATAACGACGACCGCTGCAGGAGTTTTCTGATCAGGGCGCCAGGGATGGCTGCCCTGATTTTTTGTCTTCTGGTGTGAGCTATCTGTCGACCGGTGAGCAGCTATACTCAAAGGGTCGTTGTCTTCAGGAATGCCCGCGTGTCATCGTCAAACCGTCTAATGCGTCTGTTCAAACCGGCCTTGCTGAGCGTCTGCGTCAGCGGGTGGGCGTCATGGACGCACGCGTGTGATAACGGGGTTGCCGTCATTTCGGGGGGGAACACCTATCCACCGCTAAGCTGGCGACGGGGCGATACCCTGGTCGGTTCTTCTGTTGATATGGTGCGGCAGATTTTGGCGGACGTGGGCGTCACGGCAAAGGCAGACGAAGGTGGTCCGTGGAAGCGCGTGTTGCGCCGTACCCGCGATGGGCAGGTCGATATACTGATGGGCGTGCGGAAATCCCCGGATCGTGAACATTTTCTGCTGTACCTTGATCCACCGTTGACGCCTTCCGCGCAGGGTGTTTTTTTTAGTGCGAAACATGCACTTGCCTATACCCACTGGAAGGACCTGCAAGGCAAGACCGGCAGTATTACGCTGGGCACCAATTTTGATGACGAATTTGATGCCTATGCGCGTGAACACCTCTATCTGCAGGCGGTGCGAAAAGTCGAGCAAAACTTTACCAAGCTGGAAAAAGGGCGGGTGGATTACATGCTTGCCCCCTTGGTACCGACGCAACTTTATATCGAGAAATTCGGTTTCGGCGGCAAAATTGTCAATGCCGATGAGCCGCTCATGATCATACAGGAATATGTGGCCATTTCCCGGAAATCCCCCTGTCTCAAACATGCGGCCCACATCAGCAAGGCACTGCAGCAATGGACAGATAGCGGTCGCATGAACGAATCCATGGAAAATTCGTTTGTGGACTGGTTTCAGGAGCAGGAATCAGCGGGCAAATAGCTGATGTTGCTTTAGCGCTTCGATCAGTCGATCCATGGAAATGGGCTTCGACAGATAATCATCCATACCGGCGGCGCGCGCCTTTTCCTTCTCGATACTCATGGCGTGGGCGCTTAGTGCAATGATCACTACCGGCTCACCGTTCGCGCGGCGAAAATCGTTTTCACGGATCAGTTGTGATGCTGACCAGCCGTCGAGTTCCGGCATTTCACAATCCATCAATACCAGATCGAAAGGTTCCTCTGCCTTCTCGCAAGCGGCCAACGCCAGTAAGCCGTTTTCTGCAAGACGTGGTTTTATTCCCAGTTTTTTCAGCATTCCGTCGATCACGAGCTGATTGACCTTGTTGTCTTCTGCCACCAGCACGCGTAATTGACTGAAATCCAGGGGTTTTTCCTGATGCGTGGCGTCGGGTTGTTCTTCGTGGTCGACGGAAACGCCGCACGCGCGCGCGAGTACGTTACGCAGTTCGACTTGCGCTGTCGGTTTTTCCAGTAACAGAGACAAGCCTCGGCGCGTCAGCTCCGAGCTTTCAGGCAAATGGTGTGCCGGGCAGGTAACGATGATGGTGGGTGTTCCATATTCGTCGCGGCTGCCAATAGAACTGGCGAAGTCGAGTCGTTCGCCATCGCTTGCCAGCATGACGATATCGTAGGGGTGCCCGTCGGCCTTGGCGTTGGCCAGCAATTTTGTGGCCTGGCCCAGACTGCCGGTCGCTTCGGCGCGCATGCCCCAGGCGAGGGCTTTTTCTATTACCATCTCGCGGTAAGCATGATGTTCGTCGATGATGAGCAGGGATTTCCCTTGCATACCCGCTTCGAGCTTCTGTTGGCGCACGCACAGCTCGCAGGTTTCCGCGACGCCGAAGCAGGCCGTGAACCAGAAAGTGGCGCCTTCACCCGGGGTACTGTAAACGCCGATTTCACCGCCCATCAGCTCGGAAAGTTGTTTGCAAATGGCGAGTCCAAGGCCCGTGCCGCCATATTTCCGGGTTGTCGAGGTGTCTGCCTGCGAAAACGACTGGAACAAGCGGCTGATCTGATCGGCGCTCAGTCCAATGCCGCTATCCTGTATGGAAAAACGCAACCGTACCTTTTGCTGCTGTGTTTCCAGCCATTCCGTGCGAATAATGATCTGGCCTTTTTCGGTGAATTTGAAAGCATTGCCTATCAGGTTCATTAACACCTGACGCAGTCGGGTGGGATCACCCATCAATGCAACCGGAATGCGATGATCGATGCGGGTGACCAGTTGGACCGGCTTTTCAGCACATTTCATCGCGAAAATGGCGCTGCAATCGTCGAGCATGGTTTCGAGATTGAAGGCAATGGTTTCCAGTTCGAGTTTTCCGGCTTCGATTTTCGAATAATCGAGAATGTCGTTGATGATGCCCAGTAACGCCATGGCTGAGTTGTGAATGGTGCGTGCGTACTGGCGCTGTCTCTTCGCGAGGGGCGTGCCCAATAACAGCTCGGTCATTCCCAGCACGCCATTCATGGGCGTCCGAATTTCATGGCTCATGTTGGCCAGGAATTCACTCTTGGCCTTGTTGGCCTGTTCCAGCTTGTGGGTGCGCTCTTCGACCTTTTGTTCGAGTTCACTGTGATAGGCCGCCAGTTCGCTATTTTTGCGATAGAGGGATTCCTTCAAATGAAAGTAGGAACGCATCATGATGCCCAGCTCGTCATCGCGTTCTGCATGTTGCGGGTCGACGGGCGTATCGGTGAGCTGATCTTCTTTCTTCGCGTCAGGGTTCAAACGGTCAAGCGCCTGTGCGACTTGCCCGAGGGGTTTGGCTACGAGTCTTTGCAGTACAAACCAGGCAATCACCCACAGACACAGGGTTTTGAGAATGGCATTGATGATGGTGATCAGGAACATCGATGCCGAACGTTGCATGACGATATCGGTGCTGCTGTAAAAGACCAGACTACCGACCAACTGCGCGCCACGAATGGCATCCTGAAAATAGACAGGATATTCATAGGCTTTCAGATTGGTCATCAGCCCCGAACATTTGTCTTCCCGGAAGGTGATGTTCTCCATGTGCGCGCATTTCATGATGCTCTTGTCATCAAGTACGGCCCCCAGTGACGCATACAGCACGCCTTGTTCATCCTTGATCTGGATGCCCAGTACGTTTTCGTTGGCCAGCACACCTTGCAGGTTGGAGTGGATTTGTTCGTCATCGATGTTCCATAACGCCTGCGCGAATATGGGTTTGAAAATCTTGGAAATATCAGTGATTTCGCCGTCGAGGCGCACTTGCTCGTCGTGAAATTCGTAGGTGAGCTGGCCGAAGGTGAGGGTGATCGCAATCAGAAAATAAATGCTCAAGACCGAGCGCAGGAGTTGCGAGGCCAGGGATTTTTGCGCGCGCGCAACGGGACACCCTGCATCTGCTGTGCGTGCGGGTGTGTTGTCAGGATCCTGCGGTGCGTTTTGCGCTGCCATTCCTAGTGCAAATCTCGATATTTCCCATGTGCATCTTTCAGTCTAGACCTGATCGGTCGCGGTGGCAGGGTGATTTTGAACGCGGATCTTACTCGTTGATGAGGCAGCAGTTTTTGAAGGGATGCAGCTTGAATCCCTGTCAGGAAGGGAGAGATTTTCTGTTTGGGGCGAGGCTATCCGGAACCGCCGGATCAGGCGCTGTGCCCGGGGCTCACGATACCGTTCAGTATAGGGATAACCTTACGGTTCTGCTGATAGGGGGCCGGTTTGCGCAGCGCCTTCAGCATGCTGTCGGCTTCCTGGATCTGGCGATCGATCTGCGCGAGCATGGCCTGGATCTGGGCCTCGCGGGCCTGTAGATCATCGCCCGCGTGGGCGAGGGTTTTCAGGCGCACGATCTGGTCGTCGAGCAGCTGTTTCTGTTCCTGTACGTTCTGGAAAATGGGCAGCAGCACATGGTGCAGCCACTGCGTCGCATCCTCGTGGAAACGCCGGTAGATCGCCGAGCCTTCGGCCGCAATGGTGGTCAGGAAACGTTTGGACGTCGAGCGTTGTTCGGTCAGCAATTTTTTCAGATTGCGCCGGAAACTGCCGGATTTTGTGCGCAGGTCATCCAGCTGTATCAGATAATCCCGTGGATTGAATTTGGGGTATTCGATCGGCGCCACGCTCTGCTCGGATTCATAACGGGCATAGATGTCGGCGATGGTTTTCAACACGTATTGCTGGTGTTCACTGACTTGATGCATATCACGCCGCAGATTGTCGAAAAACGCATCCATGGCGTTATTCATGCCGACAATGGTCCAGCTTTGGGAAAGCGCGCGCGCGGCGTCTTTCAGGTAGCGATCCAGGTTTTCTTCCGACACTGGCGTCAGCATCTGTTCGCCTTCACGCTCGAGTGCCTTGCGACTGGTTTTCAGCAGAATCAGTTTCTTGTGATAGAACGCTTGTTCCGTGCGCGTTTGCTGGGTGTAGTCATCGAGCTGCCGTTGTTTGTCCTGGGCATCGGATTGCAGCATTTCCAGCTGTTCGAGCACGGTCTCGCGGCGGCGTTTGAGCGCTTTGCGGCTGCCATGCATGATACTGACAATATCGTTCACCACCTTGCGCTGCATGAGCATTTCCTTGCGGCGCATCATGTCCTGTGACAACAGGTTTTCAAGTGCCGGCAGGTTGCTACGCCGCAGACGGGTGTCGTTGTGTTCGATGCGCGCCAGCAGCCCTTCGCGGGCAGAGACCGGAATGACTTCGTCAGGTTGTACCGACAGATAACGTCCACACTGTGTCATCAGATCGGTGAGGGCCTGGTGATTGTGGGCCTCACTTTCGAGTTCATCCCACAAGGAGTCGATCTTGTTGAGAATGGCATACACGCCCGTGTATTCACGCAAGGCGAGATCGCGGATATGGCGGTTCCAGATATCCAGGTCGGTGCTGGTGACGCCGGTCGAGGAACTCAGCAGAAACAGGATGGCCTGGGCTTCGGGCAGCAGGCTGAAGGTCAGTTCGGGTTCGCAACCCAGGGCGTTGAGCCCCGGGGTATCGATAATGGTCAGGCCCCTGCGCAACAGGGGGTGGTCAAAACTGATCAACCCATGGCGCCAGGCTGGCACCATCACACGTTTGGGGTCATCGATACAGCGTTCCAGCAAGTCAATCTGGAATCCCATGGCCGCAGCTTCCTGGGCGGTGACCGACTTGCTGGACGCCACCTCGCTGAAGGCCTTTTTCATCGACTCCGGCTGGGTGTGATCGAGCGGTATGTACACCCAGTGATCAGGGATCTTCTTGAATTTGGCAACGCTCGAGCCCCCCATGCGGGTTTCGATGGGCAACAGGCGGATGTAACTACTGGCTGCGCGGTGATCGTAGAACAGCTCGGTCGGGCACATGGTGGTGCGCCCGACGCCCGAGGGCAGAATGCGGATGCCGTACTGGGCAAAGAACAGGGCGTTGATCAGCTCGGTTTTGCCGCGCGAAAACTCGCCTACGAAGGCCAGGGTGATGCGGTCATCGCGCAGGGTGGCCAGGGCTTGATTGAGGCGCTGATCGAGTTCATCGGTGAGCAGGCGGTTTTCGCCCAGCCAGCTGCGATAGCGGGTGAGTTCCCGGAAGATGTCCTTACGCCAGGTGACATAGGCGTCGACGTTATGGGCGAGGCGTCCGGCCTCCAGATCCGACTCTTTCATCGGTCACTCACCACTTAGCAAGCCCCTGGAAACAGGGTGTGTTGTCGGGAACAAATGGGTTGGATATCACGCCGGCCGGGGTGGCTTGGTTCCTGTTGGAATCGCGCGGGCCTGAATGTGCAGCGTAGCAGGAAATTTCCCCGGCGCACGGATTCTTATGCGCTTGCTGCGGCCGGTGTGTGATTTAAGCAGATGAGTAAGGGCTTGTCATCGACGGGGTTTGATATACGCCTCCTGGGTGATGCCGGGTGGAACGGCAACTCCCCGAAGGCGTAACCAGGCTCCAAGGATAGCCCGGGGTTTGAGTGTGCTCTTGTTTGAGTAGTGCACACTCAGCTCACGGCCTTGCGTCATCCCTTACTGAGCATGTCGTATCTGGGCCAGTAATACTTCGTCCTTGTGCAAATCAATGATGAACGAGTTTACGAATTGGTCGGCGATAAGTTCCTCAACGTAATATTCGTCATTCGACTGAGAGAGTGCCCCCGCAAACATGCCCAACGAGGCGATCCAAGTGTACTTGGTATCGTCATAGATGAATTTTTTCACTTCGTTGCCATGCACCTTGACGATGAACTCAGCGACTCTTGGATTGTCACCGCGATACGGAATGATGAATGCGGAAGAGCCCGACACAATCAACCAGGGTAACGCAACAAGCAGATGCTCGGAAGGTTTTACAGTGACCTTGACTTCAATGTCGACAGGAAAGATGCCGCTGCAGGTGGCGACACTGGAAAACAGTTTTTTTCTTGATATCAGTAGGGGGTACGACACGTAGCCGGCATCTGCGACAACGCCGACTGGCGGGAGTGGTTGCATCTCAGGCTGCATCGCCCAGTATTTGTGTTTTTGATCATGTGAAGCAATGGTGCACCCTTGCAACAGTAACAGTAATGCCGCAGTGATCAATAGGTAAAACTTGCCGATGCTTTTCATTATGGTGTACTCCCGTCGAGCAGTTGGCAACCTTCCGGCAGGTCGTAGGTTTTTGACGTGTTAGGCAGCGTCACCGTATATCTCCGCATGTCAGGGTTGCCAGCCACTGGGGTGCCGCCTGCTGCTACCGCGGCCGTCGCTGATACGGTCGCAGTGCCAATCAAGGTTGCTGTTTCGGCTGCAGCACTTCTGCGCTCTTTGACACCGCTGACATGCTGATAATCTTTGGCTGCCACATTGCCTTCTGCGGGATAATTTCCTGTACTTGCACACCCTGCTACAGAAAGCAGGGGTATTAATATCAATGCTTTTTTCATGGAACTCCTGTAGTGCATTTGATGCTGGTTGTTGATGAGCGCGAACAGACGTGCATCCATCGCCGATAGACGCAGACGTTTTCCCAGCTGTTCAGGAATACCTTTACCTGTTTTTCCGGGGGGAAGCATCGGCGGATGCCACGCCAGGCAGAATGGCCAGTGCTGCAGGAAATTTCCCCGGCGCATGGATTCTTATGCGCTTGCTGCGGCCGGTGTCGCCGCGTTCGATGGTCACTTGCCCTTGCGGCACGCCAAAGGCCTTGGCGAGGAATTTAACCAGATGTGCGTTGGCCTTGCCATCGACTGGCGGTGCGGTAATGCGGATTTTGAGCTGCCCGTCATGTTCCCCGACGAATTCATCGGTGGAGGCTTTGGGCTGCAGACGGCAATCCAGCAGCAGGTCTTCACCCTGCCACTGGTACCAGGAGGTGGGAGTGCTCAAGGAATCGCCGGCCGCTCAGGGAACGCCATCCAGCTGGAACAAGGTCTTGAGCGCCTGCAGGATCAGCAACGCCAGAATGGGGGAGAAATCCATGCCTGACACAGGCGGCAGCAAGCGGCGGAAAGGGCGCAACACCGGTTCGCTTACCTGGTGAAACACTTGCACCATTGGATTGAATCCCTGCGCAAACCAGCTGAGGATGGCGCCGGCAAAAATCGTGAACAGGAAAAAATTGAGCACGGAATTGGCAGCGGATTTCAGCAGAATGATGGTGAAACCGATGGGCTCGAAATAACCATCATTGAGCACCAGCAGCGCCCCCAGCTTGACCACGACCAGCGACACCAGCAGTACCACTGACGCCCAGTCGATGCCACCGACACCGGGAATCATGCGACGCAGCGGATTCAGCACCGGCTTGGTGGCCTTGACCACGAACTGCGACAGCGGATTGTAGAAGTCAGCACGCACCAGCTGCAGCATGAAGCGGGCGATCACAATCATGATGTAGAAATCAAAAGCGTAGGTCAGCAACAAATTGAGAGTGCCGATGACGTTCATTCGCAGAAAACCTCTTCAGGGGGTGGTGGGCGAAGGCGAAGGCGCATCGCCCGCTACGGGCAGTCTGGAGAGTCTAGCAGTTTTGACGGCAGATCAAAGTGTTGGCTGGTTCAATTAGGCATTCGCCCGTGGCAGGAATGCCCCCTCAGCTGGCGGCGAGTTCCTTCGAGCGTTGATAGGCTGCCTGCAGCGCATCGCCAAACAGCTCCCGCAGCTTGCCCTGTTCGAAGACTTCGATTGCCCGTTCCGTGGTGCCCCCGGGCGAGGTCACCCGGCGCCGCAGCTCTGCCGCATCGGCATCGCTGGTGATGGCCATGTGCGCGGCGCCCAGCGCGGTTTGCAGGGTCATCTGGCGGGCGACGGACTCGGATAGACCCATGGCGCGGCCGGCGGCGATCATCGCTTCCATCACCAGGAAGAAGTAGGCGGGGCCACTGCCTGAAAGGGACGTAATGGCGTCGATCTGGTCCTCGTTATCGAGCCACAGGGCCAGACCCACGCTCGACAATATGTGGCGGGCCTGCTCGCGTTGGGCATCGCTCACTTTGGCGTTCGCATACATGCCGGTCGCGCCCAGTTCCACCAGTGCCGGAGTATTGGGCATGCAACGCACCACTGCCGCGTCGGGGCCCAGCCATTCGGCAAAACGGGACAGGGGGGTGCCAGCGACGATGCTGATCACCAGGGCCTTGCGCTGGGCAACGATATCCTTGAGGGGCGGAATCACCTGGGCGACCACTTGCGGTTTGACCGCGACAAGGATCACGTCGGCCTTGGCACAGGCCGCCAGATTGTCGCGGGCCGTGGCAACGCCCAGGGTGCTGCGGGCGCTCTGCAGTTGCTGCTCATTGATGTCGGCGAGTGTCAGGGTCGTGGGTTCAACGCCTTTGGCGATAAGCCCGCCGGCCAGGCTGGACGCCATGTTGCCGGCGCCGATGAAGGTGATCTTGGTTGCCATGGACTGCTTCCGTCGCGGTGATACCTGGGTGAATGCTTGGGGTGAGCAATGTATCAGGTTTTCGGTGGGCTTTGGGCAATCAATGCATTAGCTGCTAGCACTTGCTGCAATTGGCGGGGCGTGTGCACAGCATTCACGCGGCTGCCCCGGTGATTCGGGGCAGTGCAACCGGATGTATTTATTCCCGATCCTGGGCCGTGCACTCGCTCAGGCGCGGATTCATTTCACAACGCACACGCCCCAGGAACGTCAGCATTTTGGCATCGTAATAGCCTTTATCGCGTAGTTTGATGCGGGTTTGACGCGCCATTTCCCGATAACCTTCAAGATCCTTTTCCGGAATATTCATCCACATCCTGTTATCGATAGCCGCTTCAGCGCGCGTGATTTCGGTCATGGCGCGGTCGTATTGCGAATAAATGAATTCCCGCGATTTCTGCCCGAAGCCCTCCGGGAATTTCGGGTGCCGGATCAGCAGTTGCACCGTCAATTGCGCCATCGAAAATTTCACGACACCCCCTTTGCTGCCCACGCCCTTGTACAGCTCGAACGGTTCAAAGGCGACAGCCGGCGCACCAATGATATCCACGGCACCGTTGTTGAACATGCTGCCGATATTCGCAATCGATACCGTCACGGGTGAGGCGCCGATGCCTTCCACCATTTCTGCCTGCGATTTGTCGAAATCGAGCACGGCAACACGTTTGCCAGCGACCTCCTGAATGGTGTCGATGGAGCGGTCATTGGTGATCATGTAGGCACTGCCGGCCGGGCCGACACCTGCGACTTCATATTCACCGGAACGCATCAGTGGAGCGAGTTTAGGCGAGGTCAATTTTTCGAGTACGACGCGCAGGTGGTCGTAGTCGGGAATCGACGCAATCGAATCGAGAGTCCCGGTAAATGCGTTGAACGTCCGTGCGCGCAAGCCGGTAACGGCGACCGCATCGCAGTGACCGGCCTTGAATTCTTCGACGGTGACGCGTTCATCGGTGTACGGCTTGATCTGCATGTCGACGCCCCACTTGAGCGCCTCCAGGCGGTACTCCTGCATGGCGTTATATATGGGCCCGGCCTTGCCGACGATATCGAAGAGACAGAATTCGCGTTTGACGGGTTCTGCGTTTGTAGACAATGCGAAAGTGAGTATGGCGGCGCCGCTGAGCGTGCGCAGGGCAGTGAGAGTGCGGGAAGTCATTGTTGTTATCTCGGGTCCGGGGAGTGATGTTGGGCGTCCTTCTGGGGGTGATGATACAAAATATGTATCCATGTATCAATTGCTGTGCGTTTGGCGTGGCGTCATCCCAAAAATTTCCCCCCATTTTTCAGCCTGCTAGTGCGTCGAGGCCGCCGCCATGGGCGGGCTTCCCTTGTGGGCTTTGTTGTGAGAGCTACGCTGAAAAGACCGTACATCAATAGCAGTTGTCGCGAGTTACTACAGAGAGAGGGATTTTATGAAATTCAACAAGCGCTGGGCACTGCTGCTCATGTCGTTGGCGTTGCTACAGGTTGGCTGTGGTCATGACAATCAAAAATCGAGCGGTGCTGATCCCACCGATCCGGATCCTATCGACCCGGATCCCGTGGTTCCTGACACTATCGTATTGACCGGTAAGGCGGTGGCACGCCCAGCCGATGTGGCCGAAGTGGCCTCGCTGGGTGAAAGCGTGGAGCGCTGGGTGGCCAAGCTTGCCACTACCCCCTTGGCCTGGGCGGCGGGTGATACCGGTGCCTCTGACAATGAAGTCTTGCCCGACGCCACCGTGTCGCTCTACAAAATGTTTGCCGATGGCACGGAAACCGCCGTTGATATCGGTACGGTCACGACCGATGAAGAGGGCGACTACTCCATCGAGGGGATTGATCCTGCACCGGCGGGTACGGGAGCGGACACGGATTTCTACTACGAAGTCCGCATGGAAAAAGGCGACCTGCAATTGCGAGCGCCGGCGGCTCCTACGGCCGATGGCGAGGTGAATGTCTCGCCGGAATCGAACCTGGCGGCGACCGTGTTGAGTGATGTGCTTGATGTTTCGGTGGATGGTATTTCCCCCTTGCCCAGCGCGGCGCTCATCGACGCGTTACGTGAGCAGACGATCATGGACGCCGGCGCATTGCAGGAAGGCGGTTCGATCGCCTTGCCTTCTGCCGCAGCGGGAGAGGATCTGACCACGGCGATGGCGAACGGTCTGGCCGCTGCCGGGGGCAACACCGAAACCTTGCTGGAAGCCTCTGCCTTTAACGCCGAACGTACGGCGCTTGATAACGACGATGCTGCGTCGGAAGAAGAAGCGGGGGCCTACCTTCGGCGACTGGCACTCGAAGCCTGCAATCAGCATGATGGCGATTTCATTCCGCAGGCACTGGCAGAAGCGATGGGTGCTTACCTGATCGATTCCGATGCAACGGTCAGTGTGAGTGACATGGTCACCGCCTACAACGCCAACAACAGTTCCGGGCCTGATTTGGTGTTGGGTACGGTCATCACGGCGTTGCAAACGCTGGTAGATGAGGCGCAAGGGCATCTGACGGCGAGCGCCGGCATGTCCACCGATATCGACAATGATACGAAAGCGGCGATGTATGTGGGTACCGGTGATCTGACCGATATTTCGGCGGATACCGAGCTGACGCTGGAACAGGCGTATTTGCTGGCGCAGCTGCTGGGAGGTGGCGATGGCCCGGCACCACACACCTGCGGTAATGACATGAATCTGGATATCTACGGGTTCGTTGCCGACATGATGGGAACGCCGGCCTTGAAGACCGCGCGCATCTCGGATTTCAGCGTGTATCACAACAGTGGCTTCGGTTGTAACGAGGGCGATGGTGAGGGGCACTTTGTCGCGTCGGTGGATATTTATGCCGCCGGCAAGAGTATTACCTCGGTCACCCTTTCATCGTCAGATTCCACAGCACTCGATGGCGACGGCAGCATAACGCTAACGTCAAGTGGCGGCAGCACTTACACCAGCGATGCTGACGGTGTCTGTGTGGCGCTGGGCACCAATGTCACCTACACCATTACGGCCAATTTCGGTGATTCCACCACGGCCACTCGCGAAGTGGCGCGTAATCATCCACGCGTCGGCGAAGCGGATAGCCAGGTGCTGGTGGGCGAAACCTTTGTGCCGGGCGCGGCAGACAGCGATAGCCCTACAGTTGTGGCAACGACCCGCCCCTTGTACCAGTGGGATTCACCCGACAGCAAGTTACAGGAAATCATTGATGACGCCGTGAATGCTGACGTAAAAACCGACCTTGAGGCATCGGCGATTGCGGTGAAATACACCTATGAATTCGCACACGTCAATACAACGGATTCTCCGGTGGCGCCGATCATGGGTGAAGAGGCGTGCGCGTTTGTCAGTTCGGGAGCGCTGTATGCGGTGGACAGTTTCCTGCCGACCGAGGATTGTGATGTCACGGCATGTGCCGCCGCACTCTCAACTGATCCGGCCAATATCTCCTGTCGCATGAACATCCAGTCGTATCTGGTCGATGCCAACGATAGTCCCTTGGCGCAGGCGGCGGGTCATTTCCGTTTCTTCTGTGTCGATACCAATGGCGACGATGACTGCGGCGAGTAACGCCCGATAAAGGTGCGGTGAGCGAGGCAATCTCCCAGAGAGGCGGGGCCTCGGCGAGAGATTGACACGCTCACCGTCTTCTTGTCGCCTGATTACCGATCTGCATCAATTTTTTGCCTGTTCTTTTCCTGCGTAATTCAGGACACCCGGAATTACGCAGGACACTCCCTCATGTCGGCCATCACCCGTTATGCACATGCCAGCAACCTGATCGGGGTTGCGACGGGGGCCATCGTGCATGCCGACTTCAACGACCGGCCCGTGCCGCTGCACGTGGCGGGAACCCGTGAAGCCGCCGCCAGCCTGTTCCATCAACTTGAATCCACCCCGGATCTGGAGGCCTGTGGCCATCTTTTCCAGGATTATATGTGCGTGGTGTTCGGCTTTGACAGTGAGCAGCGGTTGCGTGAAGACGCCTTCGGTCGGCGCCGCTTTCGCAGCAGTTATCTTCGTCTCATCCAGGATTGGGGGCTGGATTCGAATAACGCGCAAGGTGCGGTGTTGAAGGGCTGGGTTGAAAGCCGTTTCGGGCTGTTGCCCATTTTCCATAAACAGCGGATTCACAATTTCATGGGAAAATGCTGGTGGGATTACGTCGAAGAAAAGATGAATAGTCGCTATCACAATAACTGCATTTATATGCAATTGGATCTGCTTTACGAATTTTGTCAGTGGGTGATCGGCCGCTTTCAGGTGCCGGCAGCCACCCACAAGATGTTGTACCGTGGCGTGGATCATCTCGACGAATGGGCCACCGGAAACGAGGGAAAAAGAGAGATGACATATCGTTTCAACAGTATTGTTTCGTTTACGGATGATCCTTCCGTTGCCGATGGGTTTGGGCGTTATGTGTTGAAGGTCAACGTACCAATGGTGAAATTGGTGTTTTTTACGGATCTTTTGCCGCATCACGCCCTGCGTGGCGAATCCGAATATCTCGTATTGGGCGGAAATTATCGCGTACAGGTGATCTCATGAGGTTTGAAACGGATATCGATTGCATGGGCGCAGCGAATAGCGAAGTCATTGATGACAGAGCGGATCGCGCCCTGGCGGCCTATCTGGGGTTTGCCTGCGGAGATGCCCTCGGTGCCACAGTGGAATTCATGTCTCCCCGTGCCATCAAACAGCGGTATGGCGTGCACCAGGACATTACAGGGGGTGGTTGGCTGGGCCTGTCGCCCGGTGAAGTTACGGATGACACGCAGATGTCGCTGGCGCTGGGCGGTGCAATACTGGCGCACGGCGAATGGAATCTGGTGGCCGTGGCCGACTCTTTTCTCAAATGGATGAATACCTTTCCACCGGATGTGGGCAACACCTGTCGGCGCGGCATTTTACGCTACCGCACCACGGGCGAATTAAGCGGGCCGTTACGGGATGACGAAGCAGGAAACGGCGCCTTGATGCGCAATCTTCCAGTGGTGCTGGCCACCCTCAACAATCCGGATCAGTTTGAAGTCATGACGTTGGAGCAAAGCCACCTCACGCATAATCATCCCCTGTCGGATGCCGGCGCCTTGATGATGGGCGAGCTTGTACAAGCGTTGTTGCGCGGGCAACCGCTGGAGCAGTGCAAACAACTTCTCCATGGCTGGTTCGAGAAGTTTCCCGAGTTTGTTTATCAACCCTATCGGGGACGCGCATCAGGTTATGTGGTCGATACAGTGCAAACGGTGTTGCACTATTTTTTTGCCAGCGAGGATCTGGAATCCTGTGTGATCAACACGGTGAACCAGGGTGGGGACGCCGACACGACCGGTGCGTTGGCCGGCATGCTGGCGGGGGCGCGTTACGGCACCCGGGCCATTCCCGCGCGCTGGCTGCAAACCTTGAATGCGAAGGTGGCGGCCGATATCCGTGTCCAGACCGCTGGCTTGCTGCAGTGGGGGACGGTTACCGGAGCAACTTGACCAGAGCAGCGACTTGACCAGAGCAGTGACTTGATTAGAGGAGCGACTTGATTAGAGCCGCAACTTGATTAGAGCAGCAACTTGATTTCAGAGGAAAGCGTTGCTGTGCTATTGGTGCGTGATTGTTTATCTTATGCATGAACCGGTATCACCGCCCACCCGTCTGATCAGGAGTGCCCATGCGCGCTATCCTCTGTTCCGTTCTTTTGGCCTTGCCCTTGTTGTCGGCCTGCAAGCAGGAAACACCGCCTACACCGCCCATTCCAACCGTGGGCGTGGCCTCGCCAGTGCAACGCGATGTTGAGGTGGAGCGTGATTTCGTCGGCGAGATTCGTGCGGTCAATCAGGCCGAGATCCGTTCCAAGGTGACGGGGCGCATCCTCGAGGTGCAATTTCGCGAAGGTGAACTGGTACAGGCAGGGCAGCCGTTGTTCAGTCTCGATAACGACACCCTGATGGGCAGTGTGCGCGAGGCAGAGGCCGGTGTGAATAATGCACAGGCCAACTTTGCCAAAGCCAGCGCTGACGTTGCGCGTTATCGCCTGCTGGTAGAAAAAGGCACCATTTCCGGCCAGCAGTATGACACGGCCGTTGCCGCCGAAGCGCAAGCCAAGGCCGGCCTCAGTGCGGCGCAAGCCACGCTGGCCAATGCGCAAGCCATGCTGAAGGAATCGGCCATTCTCTCGCCCTACAGTGGTCGCATCGGGCGAGCACAGGTGAACGTTGGCGCGATGGTCAGTGCCGGGCAGACATTGCTGGCGACGGTCTCCACCACCGAAGCGGTGCAGGTGGATTTTGCCCTCAGTGAACAGGATTATCTCGCACTGGTGCGACCGGCGCTTGAGAGTCGTCCCGCCGGTGCGCCGCGCCCCCATATTCCGGCCAAGCTGTTATTGAGTGATGGCAGCCTGTATCAGGACGGTGGTGAAATCACGTTCTCGGACCGCGCCCTGTCACCTGAAACCGGTACTTTTGCCATTGCCGCAACGTTCCCCAATCCCAAGGAAGTGCTGAAACCCGGCATGTACGGTCGTGTGCGTCTGGTGGTGCAACGCTTGCCGCAAGCCGTGCTGGTGCCGCGCAAGGCGGTGCAACAAATTCTCGATAAAAGTTTCGTGAATGTTGTCACCGATGACACCATGACGCGCAAGTTGGTAAAAGTGGGTGCGAATACTGGCGACGACACCCTGGTGCTCGACGGCATTTCTGTCGCTGACAAAATTGTGGTGGAGGGTTATCACAAGGCGCAACCGGGCGGCAAGGTGCGTACCCAGCCCGTGAGCGAGGCGCCGCCTGCCTCCTCGCCTGATAACGCCGGTTGAGGGTGGCGCACATGGCCCGTTTCTTTATTGATCGCCCTGTTTTCGCCATTGTCCTCTCGCTGGTCATCAGCCTGTGTGGATTGTTGGCGTTGCGGATTCTGCCGGTGGCGCAATACCCGCAGATCACCTTGCCGACCATCAACGTCAGCGCCCAATACGTCGGCGCCAATGCCGAGGTCGTACAACAAAGCGTTGCCCAGCCGCTCGAGGAAAAGGTCAACGGCGTCGAAGGCATGCTTTACATGGATTCGCTGTCCACCGGTAATGGATTGTATTCCTTGAACGTGACCTTTGACATCGCGCGCGATGCCGACATGGCAACAGTCTTGACGCAAAACCGTGCGGCCACCGCCACCTCGTTACTGCCGTCGGAAGTCACCCAGGCGGGCGTGGTCACGCGCAAGCAATCCCCCGATGTGTTGATGTATTACGTGCTGTATTCGCCCAACGGCACTTACGATTCGTTGTTTTTGCGCAATTACGGCACGATTTACGTGTCGGATGTGCTCAAGCGGATTCCCGGCGTGGGCAATCTCAACGAGTACGGGTCGGAATATGGCATGAGGATCTGGCTGGATCCCATGCACATGGCGCGTTATGGTCTGACGGCAGGTGACATCATTCAAACCGTGCGGGAACAGAACGCCCAGGTGCCGGCCGGTTCGCTGGGCCAGTTTCCGGCCCCTGCAGAGCAGGCGTTTCAGTACAACCTCGTGGTGCAGGGCAGGCTGGTTACGCCCGAAGAATTCGGCAATATTATTCTGCGCGCCGATGGCAAGGGCGGTTATGTGCGCTTGCACGACGTGGCACGCATAGAATTGGGCCAGAAAGATTATTTGACCGTGGGCAGTTTCAACGGTAAACCGGCCGCAGTGTATTCCATCAACCTGACACCCGATGCCAACGCGCTCGATGTGTCGGCCCAGGTGCGCGCCGAACTGGCACGTCTGCAGAAGAATTTCCCGGATGATCTGGCGCTGGATGTCGTCACGGATAATACCGATTTCGTGAAGGAATCGATGCACGAAGTCATCAAGACGCTGTTCGAGGCCATGGCGCTGGTGTTGATCGTGGTGATGCTGTTTTTGCAAAGCTGGCGCGCCACCTTGATTCCCATGCTGGCGGTGCCGGTGTCGTTGATCGGCACGCTGGCGGTCTTTCTGGTGCTGGGTTTCTCGATCAACACACTGACCTTGTTTGCGCTGGTGCTTGCCATCGGTATCGTGGTTGATGACGCCATCGTGGTGGTGGAAGCGGTGGAGCATCACATGCAGCAGAGCAAGCTTTCCGCACGGGATGCGACCATCAAGGCCATGCAGGAAGTTTCCGGGCCGGTGGTGGCGATCGCGCTGGTGTTGTGTGCGGTGTTCGTGCCGGTATCGTTTTTGTCGGGCATTACCGGTGTCATGTTCCGGCAGTTCGGCTTGACCGTTGCCATCTCGGTCATGTTCTCGGCGCTGGTCGCCTTGACGCTAACGCCAGCCCTGTGTTCCCTGCTGCTCAAGCCGCACTCGGCAACGGGGCATGCGGGGATGTTAGCGGGATTTTTCGGTGCTTTTAACCGCGCCTTTGATCGCATGACGCAAGCGTACGGGCGTGGGGTGGCGTTGGCCATTCGTCGCGCGGTGTTGGCGATGCTGTTGCTGGTCGCAGTGGTCGGTACGACCGGTGTGCTGTTCAAGGAGGTGAGAACCACCTTTGTGCCAGAAGAAGACCAAAGCTACTTCTTCGGTGTGGTATTGCTCCCCGAAGCCTCCACCTTGCAGCGCACCATGGACGTTACAGAAAGGGTCGAAGCGATTGCCCGCGAGATTCCCGGTGTCGAGAAAACGCTGGCGATTTCCGGCGTGAATATTCTCTATGGAACGCCCCAGCCCAATGCCGGTCTGGTGGTGATTCGTCTACAACCGTGGGCACAGCGTAAAACGGCTGAGAAAGGCCTGCGCAATATCATCACCACGTTTTACGCCAAGGTGCAGACCGTGGCCGAGGCACAAGTGTTGCCGTTCAACCCGCCGCCGATTCCGGGCCTGGGGGCGACCGGTGGCTTCACGCTGATGCTGCAGGACAAGACGGCCGGTTCACCTCAGGCGTTAGAACAGGTCGCCAATGACTTTGTTGCCGCTGCGTCAAAACGACCCGAGGTTGCGCAGGTGCTCTCGAAATTCCAGGCCAGTACACCTGCCTTTCGCCTGCAGGTAGATCGCGACAAGGCCAAGAAGCTCGATGTGCCGCTCAATGAATTGTTCCAGAGCTTGCAGGCCTATCTGGGCGGAGCACAGGTCAATGACCTGAGCCTGTTCGGGCGTACCTACAAAGTGACTTTGCAGGCCGAAGCCGATGCCCGCACCAGTCCCGAAACCCTGAGCCAGATCTATGTGCGCAGCCGTTCCGGGCACATGGTGCCGCTATCGACGCTGGTTCGCGCAGAACCGACCGGCATGCCGGTAGTGATGAAGCGTTTCAACGGCTATCCCGCCGCCGAAATCACCGGCAAGGAAGCGGCCGGCTACAGTTCGGGCGATGTCCTGAAAGCACTTGAAGAAGTTGCGGCAGACACCCTGCCCGAAGGCTACGGCTACGAATGGTCTGGGCTGTCCCGACAGGAAAAACAAAGTGCCGGACAAACGGCCCCGGTGCTGGCGTTGGCCGTGTTGTTTGTCTTCCTGTTCCTGGCGGCCTTGTATGAGAGTTGGGCAGTCCCCTTTGCCGTTATGCTGGCACTGCCGCTGGGCGTATTTGGTGCCATGTTGGCACTGTGGATTACCGGCGCACCGGGCAGCGTTTATACGCAGATCGGCCTGGTGTTGGTCATTGGTCTGGCGGCGAAGAATGCCATTCTTATCGTGGAGTTTGCCAAGATGAAATTCGAGCAGGGCGCTACCCTGTTTGATGCGGCGGTGGAGGCTGCGAAATTGCGTTTGCGACCGATCCTGATGACCTCGCTCGCCTTTATTCTCGGCGTGGTACCGCTGGTGTTGTCGAGCGGCGCCGGGGCAGCGTCGCGAGTAACGCTGGGCCTGTCGGTGTTGGGCGGAATGTTGATGGCGACCTTGCTGGCGGTGTTCCTGGTGCCGGTGCTGTATTACCTGATTCAGGGCATGAGCAAGGCAAAAACGTCATAATTTCCAGGAAGCAGTGTTGACCCGGCGATAAAGAATTTCTACTGGCCCAATGTTTGTTGGATGCGCTGTAAGCAACGCAAAATCAAGGGAAGAGCGGTGTTTTTGATCGGAGGTGATCAGGAAAGGGGAGGAGTGGCAAGTCCTCCGCTCACCCCGTCGCTTCGTGCTCGCTGATCACCTCTTGCGCCGCGCGAAACGCATCAATGGCTGCCGGCGCGCCGGCATACACCGCGCAATGCAGCAGGGTTTCACGGATTTCTTCGACAGTGCAGCCGTTATTGAGGGCGCCGCGTACGTGGCCCTTGATTTCCTGCGGGCATTTCAGTGCCGTCAGTGCCGCCAGTGTTATCAGGCTGCGTGTACGCAGATCCAAACCTTCACGCACCCACACGCCACCCCAGGCGTGTTCATTTACAAACGTTTGCAAGGGGCGGGTAAAGTCGGTGGCGTTGGCGAGCGCCCGATCGACAAAGGCGTCCCCCATGACCTGCCGGCGAATGTGTTCGCCAGGGTGCAATGCTTTTTCTTCAGTTTGTTCTGGCATGGAAATCTCCTCGCAAACAGGCTTTGTACCGTCAATGGGTCAAGATCTCAAGCACTCTGTAGCGATTTTCAGCGCGGGAATCGTCCTGGGGCCGCAAGGAGAAGCGGTTCAGCGCCGCATTCCCCGGTAGATCATGCGATGCACGAACACGGGAAACAGCACCCGCTTGACCCACGGTTTGCTCACCCGCACCTGCACGCCCTGGGGCGTAAATATGCGCATCCCGTCATCCTGCACGCCAAGGATGGAACCCCATCGATAGGGCGCTGGTTTGAAATGCTTGAGCGCGTTGGGTTTGTTTTCGAGGGTGGCCTCAATGTTACGGGCTAGGGTAAGAAAACCGGCGTTTCTCGCCGAGCTTCGCAAGGGATCGGTGTCAGCAATATCGCCCACCGTGAAGACGTTCGTGTAGCCTGGCACGCGAAGATAGGTATCGGTTTTGACAAACCCTTGCGGGGTGAGCATGTCCGCTGGAATGAAATCATTATTGGGCTTGAGATGGCCCACGGCCCATAAGATGCGATCGGCCACAAAGGGCGGCTGGCCGGTTTGCCAGGTAAGAGTGGTGGTGTGAGTGGCAAGGGCGGCGTTATCGTCGGGCACACAGGCGCGGTGATTGGCATGTAAATGCACCCCCTGTTCCCGTAACCGTGCGGCGATTTTCTGCCGTGTCTTGGGGTGATAACCGGGTAAGGGGTATTCCTGACTGAAAAACAGGTGGACATCAACCGCGGGGTTGGCGTCTTTCACATTGGATGCCGTACTCACTCCGGTGGGTCCGGCGCCGACAATGGCGACGGTTCTGGCAGAGAGCAGCGCGTTGGATTGACTCAGCAAATTCGCCTGGATTTCTGCGCGCGATTCGACATTCGCAGTGCGCCAGAAACCATTGCTCACGCCGGACGCGATGACCAGGATGTCGTAGGGCTCGCTACGTTCGCTGCCATCGGCCTTATGGAGTGTCACTGTCTGTGCGCGCGTATCCACGGCGGTCACTTTGCCTTGCAGCACGTTCACGCCCTGCAATTGTTTGTAACGCGAGAAGTCGACCAGATAATTTTCCTGCCACTGTGTCGGGCGTGCAAGTCGCGTTCCCAGCTCTTGACCGCTGACGAGACAGGGCTTGGGCGTGATGCCCACAATTTCATAACGTTTGCTGAGGTGTAGCGCCACCAGCAAACCCGTGTCACCGAAACCGGCAATGACAACGCGTGGTCTGCGTGGCGATGCCAATCCAGTTGGCGGGTAGGCAGTGCCCTTAACGGACTGACGCATGATGTCATCCTGATGATGCAGTTTATTTGGGGAACCACGGCACAATGGCCGACACTTTTTGCATGTGCTGACGGTACTCGGCCCGGCGTTCCGCACTGCGCGCATCCATCAGCGGCACACTGACAAAGAAAAACATGGCGACAATGGAAATTGCTCCCAGCATGATCCACCACCAGCCTTGTGGGTGAGCGGCCAGACCGAACAGCATCAATCCCAGCCAGAAACTCATTTCGCCGAAATAATTGGGGTGCCGTGAATAGCGCCACAAACCGGATTGCATGATCTCGCCCGGCTTTTTGGTGGCGACAAATGCATGCAATTGTAAATCGGCGATCAATTCGATCAGGATGGCGCCGGCAGTCACGACAAAGGCAAGGCCGTCGAGCCAGTTCAACGGGCGTTCACCAATGGAAACGGCGGCGTAGAGGGGCAAACAAGCCAGATAGACGATCAGGGTAGGAAACATATGAATGCCACCGAGATCGGCCAACCACGCCAGGCGACCGGCTTTTTCACGAATCGGTGCATAACGCCAATCCTCATGGTTCATGCCGGTCCAATGCGCCGCCCAGTTGGCGGTCAGGCGGATGCCCCACAACCATACGAGAATCATCACCATGGCCTGACGCGCGGGTTCGACCTGGGGTGATTCGTGGTACACCATCCAGTACACAACGATCAGCGGCGGAATGACGCTCCAGTAGGCATCATAGAAACTGGAGTTTTTATAGACGCGACTGAAACCGAAAATGATGCAGGTGGCCATGATGTCTGCCAGCAACGTGATCCAGAGTATCGGACCGTGCAACAGGGCTAGGGCAATAACAGCACCGGCGATGGCCACGCCATAGGCGATTCCGATGGGGATCAGATCACGGTTCATGAAACATTACCTTGTTTATGTTGTGTGGCGTGCTGCACCAGTTGCAGCAGCGTGAGGTACATGGCCTGGGATTCTTCGGCTGAAAACGCGGGAATCATTTGCTGGCTGCCGACGAATACGGCGTGTGCCAGTTTGCCGATGGTGACGGCTTGTGGAGTGTCGCCAAACAGCGCTTTCGCCATTTCGGTACAGTTGCGAATACGCAGTTCATCGACCTCTTGCACGTATTCGCGCACCATCGGATCGATGCGCGCCTGCGCTCGAAAGGCGATTTCGAGCTGGGTCTGGTCAGTAAATTCACTGCCCAGGCTCATCAGCGCACGGGCGCGTTGCTCGGTATCGCCGATGTGCGCCGCTTTGGCGACCACGTCGAGCGTCATTTCCTTGCGCCATTGCTTGAGCAGGGCTTCGGTCAGCGCTTGTCGATTCTTGAAGTGATGGTAAAAAGAACCATGGGTGACCCCCAGTCGGGTCAACAAATGTTCCAGTGTCAATTTGGCAAAGCCGCCTTCAATGACCAGTTGTTTGGCGGTCTCAAGCCAGTCTTCGCGTGTCACTCTTGCCATCGTCGTACGCTTCCCATCGCCTCGTGCTTCCCCGCACAGGGGGCAGACGTTTGTCGGAACAGTGCTTGCGGCAAAACATAAACTAACTTATGTTTTGCCGCAAGAGGCTTCTTGTGACAGGGGGCTTCTTGTGGCAGTGGCTTCTTGTGACAGGGGGGCTTCTTATGACCGCAGCTTCCGATGACAGCGGCTACCGATGACAGGAGTGAGTGACGATGCGTATAGAGACGACAGATCTGCCGTCCACCGAAAAACAGGAATCCTCTGGCATGAAGTCAAACGCTGAGACCCGCACCACCTTCTGTCGTATCTGTGAAGCCTCCTGTGGTCTGGTCGTACAGATGGAGGAGGGGCGGGTCAGCCACATCGCACCGAACAAGCACCATATCGGTACGCTTGGATTTTCGTGTATGAAAGGGCTGCAGCAGCATCGTCTCTACGACAGCCCGGATCGATTGAAATACCCGCTGAAACGCGTCGGTAACGATTATGTGCGTATCAGTTGGGAACAGGCACTGCAAGAAATCGGTGCCAAGGTCAAATCCCTTCGGTCGGTGTCTCCGCATGCCATCTCGATGTACGTGGGAACCGCCGCTGGCTTCAGTATCCTGCATCCGATTTTTGCGGAAGGATTCATGCAGGGCATCGGTTCACACAATGTGTTCTCTTCTGCCACGCAGGATTGCGCGAACCGGTTTGCGTCGGCGACAGCCATGTACGGATTCCCGTTTTTTCAGCCGTTTCCTGATTTGGATAACATCAACTGCTTGATGGTCGTCGGGACCAATCCGGTCGTGTCGAAATGGACGTTTCTGCAAGTCGCGCACCCGGTCAAACGACTCAAACAGATTCGTCAGCGCGGCGGCAAAATTATTGTGGTGGACCCGAGGTTCAATGAAACCGCGCGGGTCGCCGATCAGCATTGTTTTATTCAGCCGAACGCAGACGTGTTCTTCTTCTTGTCATTCCTGAACGAAATTTTTGTCC
Organism: Pseudomonadota bacterium; assembly: GCA_052035295.1. GTDB lineage: Bacteria > Pseudomonadota > Gammaproteobacteria > Pseudomonadales > Ketobacteraceae > HdN1. The sequence goes on along the minus strand of JBPOHS010000012.1, from coordinate 100,191 downwards.
GCGATGCCGTGGCCTGGTCGCGTGTTGACGCACACATGTCGGGGGTGCAGGAGATACGTACACTCGCGGAACGCTGGCCAGCGGAAAAAACCGCGCCGTTGACCGATATCGCGCCTGAGCGCTTGCGTGCGCTGGTGACCGAATACCTGAATGCTGATGGCGCAGCCATCGTGACCGGTACCGGTCTGGGAATGGGCCGCCATGGCACGCTGGCGCATTGGTTGGCAGAAGTCATTAACGCCATTACCGGTAACCTGGACAAGAAGGGTGGAACATTGATCGGGCGCGGCATTTTTGATTTCGCCGCCTTTGCCCAGAAGAACAAATTATTTGGTCGTGAGCGTCGTTCGCGCATTGGTGGGTTCCGGGAATTGAATGGAGCATTTCCCGGAGGTATTCTGGCCGATGAAATCCTCACCCCGGGGCAAGACCAGATCAAGGCCTTGTTTGTTACGGGCGGCAATCCCTTGATGACCATGGCCAATGGCGAGCGATTGAAGAAAGCATTCGAGCAACTCGAATTGCTGGTAGTGACGGATATCTACCTGAATGAAACCGCCAGTCTCGCGCACTATGTGTTGCCCGCAACGTCGCCGTTACAGCGCCCGGATCTGCCGTTTGTCTTTCCGTTGTTTCTGGGAATGCAGTCCATTCCCTACCTGTCGGCCACAGAGGCCATTGTTCCGCCGGAAGCGGAGCAGCGTGACGAGGCGAGTATTTATTTCGATCTTGCGGAAGCCTGCGGTATCAGCTTGTTCAACGAGAAAGGACTGCAATGGACGTTGAAAGCACTGCGTCTGGCTCATCGCACTCATGGGCTGTTCACGAAAAAAACAGCGCCCGCGATGACGGGATTGCCACAGCAGTGGTTGCTGGATTTGATTTTGCGACTGGCCAAGAAAGGCCGTTTCAAATCGCTGGTCGCCCAGCCCAACGGCATGCCGGTGGCTGGTGCGAAGCCGGACGATTTTCTGGGGCTCAGGCCGTCCTTTCCGGATAAGAAAATCCGGCTGGCCCCGCCTGAATTAATGGAAGCAGCGCGGTCGCTGAATGACATCTTCAGCCGGGAGTTCGAGCAGCGGCAGCGCGGTAACATGCGCCTGATTTCCAAGCGTGTTCACAGCACTCACAATTCCTGGACGCAGAACACCGAAGCATTGACGCACGGTGAGTTTTCACAAACCAACTATCTCTACATTCACCCTGACGATGCCATGCGATTGGGCATCATTGAGGGTGGCATTGTCGATGTCAGTTCACAGACAGGAAAGGTGCGTTTGCCTGCGCGGTTTTCCAGTGATCTGAAAGCCGGGGTGGTGGCCATGCAGCATGGTTGGGGGCATCAGCACGCGCGAGGCTTGTCGGTGGCCCGGAAATTGGGAGGCGTGAACGTCAATATACTGGCCGATGATGGTCCATCGGCGTTGGAAACTGTCTCGGGAATGGCGCATTTGACGGGAATTCCGGTGACGGTGGCGCCTGCTGTTGACGCGGTGGTTGCAGACAGCTGGTCGGGAGTGGCGGTGGCGGCAGAACTATGATACTCGTAGGGGCGATGATGTCGTCCCACACCTGAATCAGCAACAGGGAAAACCAATGCAGATTTTTTCCGAAACGATAGAAATTGATGCCCCGGATCATCTCGTGTACGAAGTGATTGCTGATTTACCTCATTATCGGGAGTGGAATCCCTGGATCTATCACGCGGAAGGGCAGGCAACTCCGGGTGGCCGGGTGGTGGTGAAAATGCGTATGCTCGGTAAGGAACGCTGTTTCGATCATCGTGTGCTTTCCACGCAGCCGCCGCATACGTTTCACTGGTGTGATGTGGGCTGGTTCACTGCGCTGGCCTATGGTGATCGTCTTCGCAAGATCGAACGCATTGCCGACGACAAATGCAGATACCAGGTGGATTTACGCATCAAAGGTGTTGCTGAGCATTTGACGCGGTGGCTGTTGGGTAATGCCCTGGCGCAGGGAATGCGCCAGGAAACATTTGCTTTGAAAGCGCGCGCGGAAAATCTATATCGTACTCGCTAAGTGGCGCTGGCGTCAGAGGAGCGCGGCGTCGACGCTTGCGCAGGCGTATCCCGCTGCTGTCTTGCCATCCATTTGCTGTAGGATATGCCACATACCGAACACTTGTACGGGAGAGCCTGACAAAGGTGATGTGGCTGAGGTGCGACAGGTGATTATTGCTTGCCCTTAATTGGATTTGTTCAATGCGGAGGTCAGCTCCACCATTCTTACAAACTCCTGACGATACCCCTTGCTGTCATTGGCCAAGGACTTTTCCGCCAGTTTGGCCGTATCTTCATAGGTCCATGTTCCCACGTAGTGGCTATTCCGCAATAATTGGCCATAAGCGGCAACGGCGGCGGCAAAATTCAGCTCGCTAGTGGCTGGGGTGTTTGACGTAAAGAGTTTAGTGCTATTGCCTTCAACAACACTGCGCATTTCCACCGAGCTATCAGTGTCAGGCTTTTTGTAGCGTAATCGTACTTCACCGATTTCATTGTCTTTAACGCTTGCTGGCTGCGGGGTTGGCGCTGCCGCGTAGCGACGCTCGCCTTTTAGTGTAGGCTTGCCCACCGGCGTGAGTTCATACAGTGCGGTGACACTCTTGCCTGCGCCCACTTCAGCCGCGTCAACGCGGTCATTGCGAAAATCCTCCTCATTCAGCACACGGTTTTCGTAGCCGATCAGACGCCATTCGGCAATTTGGGCAGGATTGAATTCAACCTGTATTTTCACGTCCTTGGCAACGGTGTTAAAGGTGGACGAAAGTTCTTCCACCAGCACTTTCTGTGCTTCAGACAGGGAATCGATGTACGCGTAGTTGCCATTGCCTGCGTCGGCTACACGTTCCATCATGGCTTCGTTGTAATTGCCGGTGCCAAAACCGATGGTGGTCAAGGTGACCCCCGAGCTGCGTTCCTTTTCTACCAAATCAATCAACTGCTCGGTGTCTGTAATGCCGACATTGAAATCACCATCAGTGGCCAGCAATACCCGATTGACACCGCCTTTTATAAAGTTTGCTCGCGCCTGGTCGTAGGCCATTCGCATGGCCGCTTCACCAGCGGTGGAGCCCTCGGCTGTAAGTCGATCGATGGCGGCCAGAATTTTGGCTTTTTCGCTGCCAGGGGTGGAAGGCAGTTCCACTGCCGTGCGGCCGGCGTAGACAATCAGTGAAACGCGATCCTGTTCGCGGAGTTGATCGACAAGCAATTTGAGTGAGGATTTTACCAATGGAAGTTTGTCGGGTTCTTCCATTGAGCCTGACACATCAACCAAAAACACCAGATTGGCTGGAGGCATGGCGGCGACCTGCTTTTCGACCGCCTTGACGCCAACGCGCATCAACAGGTGATCGGTGTTCCACGGGGCGACAGCCAATTCGGTATTCAAGATGAAAGGATGCGCTTGCGAGCCGGTGGGAGTCGGATATTTGTAATCGAAGTAGTTGATCAACTCTTCTATGCGGACGGCATCTTTTGGCGGTAGTTGGCCGGACTCGATAAAACGGCGCACGTTACTGTAACTGCCGGTATCCACGTCGAGGCTGAGCGTGGACACGCTTTCCTGTGAGGTCAGTTTGACAGTGTTTTCCTTGAAGTCCTGGTAACGCTCTGCCTGTGTTGGTGCATATTTGGGAAGCACATTCCCGCCCACGCTCATGCTTGCGGCAGCAGCATATGTAGTGGCGTCGCTTGCACCCGTATCCATGGTCGCTTCCTCGGTGCTCATGCATGCGGTGAGTGTCATCGCTGAACAACACAAGAGCAAGGTGATGCGACCCAAGTGAAGGCGGTTAATTTCCAAAGTGGGGGTTCCCATAGCGCTTCCTGGCAGGTCTGTGATCAGCTCATTCTATTTTGCGGATATTAACCTGCTCTGAACGCAAACAGTGGGTCAGGCGATGGCAAGCGTTCTGGACACACAACCCGCCGTTCCCGCTGGGGATTCTCCCGTTTCTGGGCTAGCCTTATTGGATGTCCTCATTCGCGTCTGTCTGGTTGTGCAAGGTAGTGCCGGTCATGGTGAGTTTGTTCAAGTACTTAGCGGCGTTTTTGGTGTTCTGGTGTGGTTTGGTACACGCGGTCGAACCCTTGGCATTGGACATGAGCGACCAGGGTCGGCTGGCAGGACGACATCTTGCGTTTCTGGAAGACCCCGATGAATCGTTGACGCTATCCAGAATCATGGCGCAGCCGGCGCTTTACCCGTTTCAGGACAGTGACAAGGACACGCCTTTCCTCGGTTTCGAATCGCATCCCTTCTGGTTGAAACTGACACTTGAAAACCGCGCGCAGAATAACCGTGCGTGGGTCATTGTGATCGATAACGTACTGATGCACCACGCCGAAATGTACATTCCCGCGCCGGGAGACAGTGGTGATGAATACAAACAGGTGGTTGTTTCCGATGTTCGCCCTTTCCATGAGCGTAGCCTGATCTATCGCGCTCCCGCCTTCGAGCTTGACCTCGCACCGGGACAAACGACCACCGTATATTTCAAGCTGAGAAGTGAAGCGGGAATGCAAATTCCCATGTACGTCATGTCAAAAGGCGGATTTGTCAGGCACATGATGTCCGAGCAGGCCTATCTCGGTCTGTATTTCGGCATTCTTGCAGCGATGTTGTTTTACAATCTTTTCATATTTATTTCGTTGCGAGTACGTACGTATTTCTATTACGTGTCCTACGTATTGTGTTTTCTCATGACCTATCTGTCATTGAGCGGGTGGTCCTTTCAGTACGTATGGCCAGAATCCGCGTGGCTGGCGCGAAATGGCATATTGCTTTGTGTCTTCGGCACGCAACTCACGATTCTGCTATTCACTGTCAATATCCTGGATACGCGCAAGCATGCGCCGCGCATTGATCTCGTGATACGGCTGTGTATATTTGTTCCATTGATTGAGACCTTCCTGCTGTTTGCGACCGGCTTCACGACAACCATGCAGGTATTGTTTGTCGAAACGCTGGCAGGTGGATTTGCATCGCTGCTGGCAGGCATTTACTGCTGGAAAATTGGTGTCCGTGCCGCGCGCTTCTACGTTTTGGGGTGGGCAGTGTTTTTTGTCGGCATTTTTGCCTATATTGGCATGTTGGCTGGCGTGTTCGAGCGAAATGGATTTACCCTTTACGCCATGCAACTGGGTTCCGTCTTTGAAGTGCTGATGTTTTCCTTTGGTCTTGCAGAGCGTATCAATCTCGAGCGCAAGGAAAGACTGGTCGCACAGGAAAAGGCGATTGATCTTGAACGTTCTGCCCTGGCAGCCAATGAAGCGGCCAGGCAAAATGCACTCAAGGCGCAACTGAAGGAAGCAGAAGCGAGAGCCAAGAGTGAATTTCTGGCCAACATGAGCCATGAAATCCGCACCCCGATGAATGGCGTTATCGGTGTCACCGAGCTCTTGCGAGATACGCCGCTGAACAAGCAGCAGGCCGAGTTTCTCGATATCATCCAGAGCTCTGGTTCGTCCCTGCTGGCCATCATCAACGACATTCTCGATTTTTCCAAGATCGAGGCGGGAAAGCTTGATATCGAATCCATCGATTTCGATCTCAGAAAATTGCTGGATGAAGTCGGAAAAGTCGTTCGCCTCAATGGCAAGCTGAAAGACAGCGTTCAGTTTCGTTTGTACATCGATGAGCGGCTGCCGGTGATCGTCAAGGGCGACCCCACGCGTATTCGTCAGATCGTGACCAATTTCCTCAGTAATGCGTTCAAATTTACCCAAAGTGGATCAGTGGAGTTGCGTGCCGTGTGGGCAGAAGGCGATCTGGTGAGATTTGAAGTAGAGGATACGGGTATCGGACTGTCGGAAACCGGCAAGGCGCGGATGTTCCAATCGTACAGCCAGGCCGATGCGTCGACGGCCAGACGCTTTGGCGGTACCGGCCTGGGGCTCACTATCTGCAAGATGCTTACGACACTCATGCAAGGCGATATTGGTGTCGACAGCGTTGAAGGCAAGGGGTCCACGTTCTGGTTTTCGGTTCCGCTTCCTCCCGGCACGATGGCCATGCCGGAAACCACAGTCGATACCATGTCGGCAACCGATTTGGGCGTCATCAAATTGCTGGTGGTCGAAGACAATTCCGTTAATCAGCTCGTCATCACCAAGATGCTCAAAAAGCTTGGTGTGGCGCATGACGTGACTGAAAATGGAGAGGAAGCCGTTACCCGCATTGCCCAGGGCGAACGGTACCAGCTCATTCTGATGGATTGTGAAATGCCAGTCATGGACGGCTATGAAGCCACGCGCGCCATCCGTGACTGGGAGGTGCGCAATGCGCTTTCACCGATGCGCATCGTCGCACTGACCGCGAACGTCATGAAAGAGCAGCAGGAAAAATGCATTGAAGCTGGCATGAACGGCCATTTGGCGAAGCCGCTAACGGTTCGCGACCTGAAAGCCTGTCTGGTGGAATGTGCGCAATCCATCGTTGCGGTTGATGCCTCCGCAAGAACCGGCACGTAATTTCATCTATTCCAACAAGCGCTGTCGCGCTTCGACCGGCGACAATCCACACCAGCGCTGATAGCTGCGGCTGAAGGCGCTGAGATTGGCGTATCCCAGCATCACGGAAATATCGGTCATACGGTAATAGGTGTTCTTTAAATATTCATTGGCCAGCGTGAACCGCACAGTATCCAGTAGAGCACGAAACGACGTGCCGTTTTCCTGCAATTGTCGTTGCAGTGTGCGGCTACTGTATCCCATGGAGGACGCAATATCGCCAATATCGCTGATGCCATTGGCGAGAGAGAGGCTGATCACCTTGCGAACCTGATCCACAAAATTTTCTTCGTCACTCATCAGTGAGCGCATGCGTCCGGCAATTTGATTTACTGTCGCTGGAATATCGCGGGTGAGAATGGACGCATCCGCCGTTATGGTGAGGCTGTGGCAACCAAATTCCACCGGGCAACCAAAATAATTGCGATATTCACGAATAACGCTGTCCTTGCGTTCGGTGCGGGTGAAATGGCAGGTGCGCACGGGTAGCGAGCCGCCTGCCAGTGCGTTCATGATGCTGTAGGCGCTGCCCAGTGCATAGTCCTGAAAGGCGGCGAGCTCTGCAATCGTGGGCAAATCACAGCGGAACGTGGCTTCGAGCAGCCCGTCCCGTACCTGAATGTCGACCTGGTAACCCTTCACCAGTACATCGAGATAATGAAGGATGGTGGCGATGGCATCCGAGACATGGCGGCATTTGGCCAGCATCGGGCCGAGTGGTGCCAGGATCATGATGTCCTGTTGACGGGCGAGATGCAGGGCAATATGGGGCATATTCAGCTGCTGACCCGCGATATCGAGCAGGTAAACGAATTTGTCGAAGGGGATCAAAAGGCTTTCTTGCACCGCCGCTGCATGCCCCAGGCCTGCCAGCGAGTAGTAGTGGGCCGGGTTGCCTTTGCGCGAGAGAACCAAGGCATTGAAACCTCTCAGGAAACTGGTGCTGATGTAGGGGATGCGCATGGTGGCCCTGATTCTCGGCGTAGGGATACCCTCTGTTGGCGTTGCGGTAGTGGCAGCACCGCCGGCGGGTTCGAAGGAAATGATTGGCGCGATATGATAAATGATAGGCGTAAAATGATAAAACTGCTACAGAGGACTTTGTAGACTCGGAACCACCTGAACACATTCACCCTGTACTGGAGTCCGAGTATGAATACACCTGCCATGCAAGCCCCGGAGCTGTCCGCTCCCTGGATAAGCAGCGCCACCGGTATCGCCTGGGGCACGATCGTGCTTTTCGTAGCAATTATTGCGGGTTATGGCGCGTTGATGACAGCGGTGGTGACGGAAAGTGTTCCGTTGCCCTGGTTGGTGTTGGCGTCGACCGTGCTTTTGTATTTGTCGTTTACGGTGGCGCATGAAGCCGGTCATGGCAACATTGCGCATGAGGTGGCGGCAATGAAGCCGGTCGAGCGCATGATGGGCTGGATCGCTGCCGCGCCTTTCCTGGTCATGCCGTTTGGTTTGTTTGCGAAAATACATGATTTTCATCACGCGTTTACCAATGATCCGCAGCGAGACCCGGATTATTGGGTGTCAGGTCAAAGTTTTCGTCAGGCGTGCGTTCGTGCTTTCGGGTTGGCATTCAAATATATTCAGCTGACGGCAGGCGCATTTTCGCGCCACCCCGTCATGGTCAGTACGCACAAGAGTACACTGGTTTACTTTGCCATAACGCTCAGCTTCGTGGTCGGTGTCATTGCCGCCGGTCATGTTGAAACACTGATATGGATTGGTGTGGTTCCGCTGTTTTTGGGAAGCTTTGTGCTTGCCATGTTGTTTGACTGGATTCCTCATACGCCTGCGCGCCAGCAGGGCCGCTTTCAGAACACCCGCGTCTATTTGTTTCCCGGATTGAACGTGCTCACCCTGGGGCAAAGCTATCACCTTATCCATCATCTGTATCCGCGCGTGTCCTGGTACCACTACAAGCGCGTTTTCCATGCCATGAGAGCAGAGCTCGAAAGCAAGAACTCACCCATTGAAGTCTTGTATTCGGCAAAGGCGCATGGTTTTTTGCGTGCTCCGGAGGCGCTCAAGCCGGTGAGCCATGAGGGCGTTCACAAACTCACGTTGAGTGTGGCGTCCATTGATCGTGAAACACCGGATTCGGTTGTTATCCGCTTTGAGAATCCAGGGTGCCCACTGGCGTTCAAGGCCGGACAATACCTGACGGTAACGAGAGTCATAGAGGGCGAACCCTTGACGCGTTGCTACTCGATTTGTCGTTCACCTGCGTCTGGTGAACTTGCCATCGGTGTGCGCAGTGTGACCGACGGTCGGGTGTCCGGTTTTCTCAATTACTATTTGAAAGTGGGTGACAAACTCAGCGTCGCAGGCCCGTTTGGTGATTTCGTTTATGACGCGAATGACGATTTACCCTTGACGTTGGTGGCGGGTGGCAGCGGTATTACGCCCATCATGTCCATTTTGCAGACGGCCCTGCTGGAGCGCTCTGCGACCACTGTTCATCTGGTTTATGCAAATCGATCCGTGGTGGATGCCATGTTTCTGCGCCAACTGAATGCGTTGGTCTTGCAGTATCCTGAACGTTTGAAGATCAGTCACATATATGAGCGCGGCCATGGGGGCTGGGATGGGCTGACCGGGAGACTGGATGCCGACACTCTGATCTCGCTGATAGATCGTTTGCCTGGCAGCAGGGAAGGACGCTTCTTCATCTGCGGGCCAGCGCCGCTCAAGAAGCTCGTTGTTGATACATTGCAGGCCATTTGCATCCAGCCGAACCAGATTTCGGTGGAAGAATTTGCCAGTCAGGCGCCAGCCCCCGAGGGTGCGGTGCATCAGGTAGAGGTCATTCTTGCTGATCGCACCCACCGTCAATTTGACGTAGCGGAAAACCAGACCATTTTGCAGGCTGCGTCCCAGCAAGGCATTGCGCTGCCGTATGCCTGCGGTATCGGGCAGTGTGGTTGCTGCATGATGCGGGTCATTGATGGCCACGGCGAATTGATCAGCGAAGATCCGCCGGGATTGTTGCCGGGTGAGCGTGCACAGGGGCTTACGCTGGCCTGCCAATGCAAACCGCGTTCTGCCATGACACTGAGTGAAGGCGGGATTGTATAGTCGCTGGGTATCCATCGTATGAGGTGTCAGCAGTGGGGGGTGGACAACGGCGCAGGTTCCCCTATGATCGAGGGGACGCGCCTTCACTGACTCATCCCCGGGTACCCTCCATGACAAGCAGACCGTTATGTATCGCAATACTGTTGGCCACCCTGACGGCATGCGGTGGAGGGGGCGGTGGCGCAGATGAGGACGCGGGGGGCGATGATGCCACCCCGTCTGTACCGCCTGTGATCGAGGGCGACTGGTACCGACCCGCCGTGGGCGCGACCTGGCAGTGGCAGCTTCAGGGTACGCTCAACAGTGGTTACGATGTCGAGATCTACGATGTCGATCTTTTCGATACTTCGGCCCCTGCCATCGCCGATCTGCAAGCACAGGGCAGAAAGGTCATATGCTATTTTTCCGCCGGCAGCTACGAAAACTGGCGTCCGGATATCGCTGAGTTCACGGCTGACGACAAAGGTAACCCGCTGGACGACTGGGACGGAGAAGTCTGGCTGGATATTCGTTCTGCCAACGTTCGTTCAATCATGTCGGCGCGCCTCGATCTGGCGCGCGACAAGGGGTGTGATGGCGTCGAGCCGGACAACGTAGACGCCTACACTTACGAGGGGTCGGGTTTTCCGCTGACGGCGCAAGATCAGGCCGATTACAATGCGTTTATCGCTAACGCCGCGCATGATCGAGGGCTTGCCGTGGCCTTGAAAAATGATCTGGACCAGATTGTCGCGTTGGTGGATTACTTCGATTTTGCCGTGAACGAACAATGCGAGGAATATGACGAGTGCGACATGCTGTCGCCTTTTGTCGACGCAGACAAGCCCGTACTGCATGCAGAGTATGCTGAGCGTTATGTCACCTCGGCCGGTGAGCGCGAAACGCTATGCCAGCAAAGTGCTGCATTGCAGTTGAGCACCTTGGTATTGCCTCTGGAGCTTGATGACGCCTACCGTTTTTCCTGCGAGTGAACAGCGTTCAATAGCCAGCAGGCTTCCGATGCCGGCGTTCTTCCTTTCATGCCACCGGCAACGTCCTGACGTGCCAGTTCATGGATATGATAGACGCCGGAATAATGCTGCTGAATTTCGCCACCCGTGACTGAAAACGGCGGGCCATCAATACGCGACTGGTCGTATTCATACGAAATCAGCAGTTGCGGCGCGACGTGACTTATTTTCATGAGATGCGCTGCATACTGCTTGCGCATTTCATGAGGTAACGCCACCAGTGCGGCCCGATCATAGATGGCATCCACCGCCCCCAGTTGTTCACCGGAAAGCGCGAAGAAGTCCCCGACAAACACATCGATGCCAGGCCCGCTGTAGCGGATCAGTCTGCCCTCTTCACTGATGGTGGGCGCCACATTCAACGTTTGAAACAGCTCACGAATAGCCATTTCGCTCAGCTCGGCACCAGCGACACGATAGCCATTGGCGAGCAGCCAGGCCATGTCGAGTGTTTTTCCGCACAACGGCAGGAATACACGGCCCTCCGCCGGTAACGCGAGCTGTTGGATATGGCTTGCGAGAAAGGGATTCACGGCCGACTGGTGAAAACCGATGTCACCGCGTTCCCATTTTTGGTGCCAGAAGCCGGCCTCCATGGGTGCGTCTCCTCGAGTAGAGTGACATGCCCGCCGACAGCGGGCATGGATAGAAAAAGATACCATCCTTTTGCGATAACACCCAGCCCCTCTGGTAGTGGCCGATTCCGCCGGCCCGATGGTACTGGCAGTCAGCATTCGCCCTTGACAAGGAATGCCGTCGCGCCGATTGTTTCTGCCATCGCCGCGTAGCCCTGGCCCACAGCCGACAGCGTCAGTTCGGTGCAAGGTCGTCATTTCACCACAAAAATAAACAGAGGTAACGCTCCGCCATGACTGCCAAGATGCTCAATGACCGTGACATGGATTTCATTGTCTATGAATGGCTGGATGCCTGTCAGCTGACATATCTGATGATGTCTGGCTCGCTTTTCGTGGATTCAGGCATCCATTGCAGTGATATTTTTTGTGGATGAGCCAAACATGCCAATGCTGGAATCCATATGGATAATCGGATGTTTGTCGGCTGCGATGCTGCTCGGGTTGGCGGGCCGTAAGTGGCTGGCACTGATAATGACTTCAGTCGCCATGTTGTCGGGCATCAGTTGGGGAATATCGGGTGTGTTGGCCCTGGTGTCACTGAGCCTGTTGGTGGGCCTTCTCGAATGGCGGCAGCACAGTGACGCTTCGTTGCAGAAGGGGCTCCTGACAGTGGTCGTGGCCTTGCTGGCGGTAACGCTAGGCATGCATGTCGTTGACGGGTTTGGTTCCATTTCGCTGGGTACCACCCGTTTCGGTCTGAGCGAGCAGGACTACGTTTTTCGCGTGAGTCTTGATAAGTGGGCGGTGGGCGCAGTGATTCTTGCCTATGCGAAACCGCTGTCGTCGCAAGGCCGTGAGCTCTTTCTTCATTTGTCGCCAATACGCCGAACGATGTTGGTAACGTGTTTGCCCGTCGTGCTCATTTCTGCGGGGTTCCTGTCAGGCGTTCCCGTCGATGTCAAATGGAGCACGGCAGTGTTGGCCTTTGTCGCCATGAATTTCTTTGTATGTGCAACCGAAGAAGGTTTTTACCGTTTGCTGGTGCAGGAACGCCTGCACTCGGTGGCATCGCCCATGCTCGCTTGGGTGCTGTCGGGAGCAGTATTTTGGGGTACACATTATTCGCCGGCGGTCGGCCTACAAACCTCGATGGTTTTTCTGCTCGCCGGATTGATATATGCCTTCACGTACACGATAACGCGATCCCTGAAAGCGACCATCCTGGTGCATTGGGCGTCGAACACCTTGCACATCCTGCTTTTGCGCTATCCGCTATGACAAGAGCAAGCCTTGCGAAGAGGCTAACTTTCTTAGGGGGTTTCGTTTTGTGACGCCAAGTGTCACCAAAAGAAAACAAAACGCAACAAATCGAACTTTTTGAGTGCTCTATACTGGCCGCGCCTATTCATGACGATACAGGAAGAAATCATGCGTTTACGCGGCAATGTGGTAGCAGCTCTGGGATTCGTGCTGTTCGGTATTGTGCTGACAGGTTGCAAAACGAAAGTACCCGCGATCGAACGCGATGCCGATGCGGTGGTCGCGGATTACCGCACCTATTATCACGAGGCCGTCCTGCCTCATTTTCAACAAGGTGAGTTCGGCAGCTTCACCGGCACCGACGGCGTTGACATCGCCTATGCAAAATTCGCCGCGCAAGACTCGAAAGGCGCACTGGTAATTCTGCATGGACTCAATGAAACCTATAACAAATATGCAGAGTTGATCTACGACCTGCGCGATACGGGCTACACCATTTACATCATGGAGCATCGCGGCCACGGGCATTCCGGTCGCATCCTCAATGACTCGGCACAGGCACGCCGCAAGATTTATGTTCGCGACTTTGCTGATTACGTGTCTGACGTCAAACGCTTCTACGACACGGTGGTCAATACAACACCGCATGCAAAGCATTTCTTTTTTGCGCATTCGGTCGGTGGCAACGTTGCCACGCAGTATATAGAGCAATACCCGCATGACTTCGACGGTGCGATCCTGTCGTCACCCATGCTGCAGGTGCTCACCACGCATCCGTTCCCGGTGAGTGAAACCTTTGGTTATAGCGTATCGAAGTCATCCGTGCTGGCAGGGCAGGGTAAAGCCTATGCACTCGACATGCAGGAACCCGCGGTCCTGATTGACTCGACAAGCCCTGACAAATTTGAACATGAATTGTTGACCAAAAGCTGGAAACGCTGGCAGGTGTATAACGAAATTATTGAGCTGCAACCGGAGCTGATTGCCGGCGGGCCAGGTGCCACCTGGGGCATCACCAATCAGTTTGCGAAATCCGCTTATGAGGCAACCTTCAAGGCGCGTAGTGCCGCCGAGGCATCGAAAATCGTGATACCGATCCTGATGTTCCGGTCGGGTGATGATCGCATTGTCGGTGCCAAGGGGTTTGATGCCCTGCGTGATAACGCCACCAACGCCCCGTACTTCGAGGAAGTGAATTTCCCCGATGCGTACCACGAATCCTACATGGAGCGTGATGCCATCCGTGACGTTGTTGTCAGCAAAACAGAGGAGTTTCTGCAAACTTTCTGAAAATGCATGACCTGCCACCCATATGGGTGGCAGGCTTTCTCCTGAAGGTGACCGGTCTTGTCCTGGCCAGGTCAATTGGATACAGAATTAATACAAAAAGCGGCCAACTGTTTACCGGTTGGGTCTGGATTATCCAATCTGGTCGAGGCACACTGTGCCTGCGCTCATTCCTTGATCATTCCAGTCCCGGGCTGGGCGCCATTTCCTTGATAGATCTGGAGAAAGGCCGCATGCCTGGTAAAACAATAAGAAACACCCTGCTCGTCACTGCAATGATGGCTTCTACTTCTGCCTTTGCCATCGATTATGCCGCCTACACGCACAAATCCAGTTCGGGCTACCGCAATACCGATTGGATGGGAAGCCTTCCTGCCACCAAACGCATCAGTGAGATTTCAATGCCGGGAACGCATGACAGCATGTCGTTTTATGGCGGCGATATCGTACAGACCCAGTCCTTGCCCCTGGCCGAGCAATTGGCATCGGGTGTTCGCGCGCTCGATATCCGATGCCGCCATTACTACGACACGTTCACGATCCATCATGGCTTTGTGTACCAGAACGCCAACTTCGATGACGTGTTGATTACCGTGCAGCAATTTCTGCAGGCGCATCCGCAGGAAACGGTGCTGATGCGGGTCAAGGAGGAGTATAACGCCGAGGGAACGACGCGCAGCTTTGCCGATACATTCGCCATGTACAAGCAGCGTTATCCCGGTTTGTTCTGGTCTTACACCGGCAGCAACCCTGCGCTGGGCGAAGTGCGTGGCAAGATCGTTGTGTTACAGAACTTTTCTGCCAGTCAGCAGCAAGGCCTGTCCTGGGGTTCGCTCAATATCCAGGATAACTATCAGTTGTCGACCAACTGGGACCTTTACAATAAATGGGGTGCGGTCAAGCAACAGCTCGCCAATGCCAGCAGCGGAAACGCCAATACCCTGTACGTGAACTTCCTCAGCGGTGCCGTGGGGTCTTTCCCGTATTTTGTTGCCAGCGGCAAGAGTTCGCCCGGTGACAGCGCACCATTGCTGTCCACTGGCCTGACGACGCCCTTGTTCAAGAGCTACTACCCGGATTTTCCGCGCGTGGCCTGCTTCATCGGCATGTGCACCATTGCCTTTGAAGGCACCAACATGCTGACCAGCGAGCGCCTTCCTGGCTATGGTCGCGTGGGGGTCATCATGGCTGATTTTCCGGGCAAGCTGCTGCTTGAGCGTGTGATTCAGCGTAACTTCTGAGGCCTTGCGTCCGTGACGCACCTGCCCCCGGATGGGGCGGGTGCATTGCACTGGCTGACTGTATTGTCCTGCCTATACTCAAGGGGTGAGGAGAGACAACACAGACAGGAGCACGGTGATGAAGATGCGCATGGCGATGCTGGCAAGCGTGGCGCTGCTGGCGGGATGCAACGACAGTTCAAATTCGGGGTCAAGCAGTGATACAGACTCCACCAACCCGCCCGGCGAGGGCTTTCCCAGTTTTTATGCCCTGACCCAGGAAGTATTGCCCGCCGGAATGGAGGCCGCGTTGACGGCAACCCGAACGGCACGCGAGGCCCTTCCTTCGGATTACACGGCCGATGCCGATGAATTTACCCGGGCCTTTTCGGTCAGTGAAAACTACATCGGTCAGGTGCTGAATGATGCGGGGCCATCCGGCCCGGTGAAGAGCATGTTTGTGCTGTTGGCACAGGCAGACAATCTGATGGATACGCTCAATTCACAATACACGGACGAAGACGGCAATCCGACCAACTGTACCGAGATCGCCGCTGAAACGAGCGTTACTACTCCATTCTTTGATACGGCAGACAATCCCCCCTTCAATGCGTGGGACGACGCCGGTAAATATACCTGCTACGTTGAGGAAGACTCCGAGCGTCGGTTGTTTGGCCGCCAATTGATTGCGGATGCAGCCGAAGATTGCACGGACCCCTACGAATATTTCGTGATGAGTGCTTCCTCGGTCGATGACGAGGAAAACACCGAGAACGTGGAAGAGCGCGGTTCAACACGGGATCTTGCCGTGCTGCAGAAATTTTATTACAACGGATGCAGCAAGGACCTGCAGCTCGCCTTTGCGCAAAGCACGCTTTACAGCGCGGGGGTGGAATTCTCGTCCCGCTCGGAAATCAGCGGTAATGTCAGTACGCATACTTTTTCGTTGCGTGCCGACTATATTGACGCGGCACCGAGTTATGCCGATCACATAACGCTGGCAGGCACTGGTACGAGTCAGCTTGATGAGGGAACGACCGGCAGTGCAGCACACTTTGTGATGGGATACCGTTCAGACAATTGCGGAAACAGCGATGACAGTTCGGTGTGTACGACCGGCACGGCAAGAACGTTTTGCGTGAAAAATGAAGGCTCTGGCAATGAGTATGCGCTGGAAAGCGATACGGATCAGTGTACCGATCTGTTGAGTGAGTATCAGTCGATCATGGCGCTTGAGCGTAGTGATCTGCCGAATGGCTTTTTTGATACGTCAACGTCTGTGCTGGGGCTGTGAGCTTCTGAGTCATTGGATGCCACGGAAGGTTTCCGTTATATTGCTGAATCAGTCCACTGGCGGCGTGGGTGAGGCGTGATACCTTCCCACATCGCCAGGTTCCACATTCAATATCGCTATCAAATCCTGCCGTGACAGAATACGCAGCCCATGTTGCGGGTGGCATAGCCTTCCGAGTATTGCTGATCCCCGTAGCTGGCGAATTTTTGCAGCAGGCGGTCGGGGTTGGCGCGCTGTAACTCGACCATGTCTTTCCATGCCCACGTATCGTATGCGGGTTGTTGCGCGACCACTTCCAGTTGCTGAATGTATTCGTCACGCATTCCCATGCGAGCGTACATTTCTGCCAAATGGTATTCGAGTCCGGGGCGGGCAAAGGGCGCGTGCTGGGTGTTGGTATTGCAGAATTCAACTTCCGGTATGCAGCTGACGGCCAGCGTTGCATCGAGTGTCAGGGCCGGTACCCCGGAGGCCAGCGGGTAGTGCATGGTGACGCCGCTGACAGCAAACATGGAGCCGACATTGATGGGCTCGATCACGTCAGGATTTCCGGCGTGCCAGGCGGTCATGACCGCTTGCCGTGCGAGTTCCTGGGCGCGATCATGCTTGCCGAGTACGCGCAGGTTGGCCATGTCCATGGTGACATCGAAAGATGACGCGACAAAATTGCCGGGTTCGAGGGCGGCAACGCGCGCAAAGTCCTTTCCGCTGTAAAGGCCATTCAGGATAATGTACTGCAAGGCCCCGTTTTCAATCCCCATCGCCATGTAGAACATGCCGCGTAATTGATACATGCGCGACAGTTGGGTCACGTAGGCGGGTGTGCCGTCGTTGCCGGCTTCGGCGAGTTTTATCAGTGTTGACATGGTGCGCAGCGCCTCTTTGCGAGGCTCAAGACGCCCGTCGGAATACGCATGCCAAAATTGTCTTTCAAAACAATCGAAACGTTCTTCTGCCGTTTGTTGGGCGGGAGGCGTTTCGCAAAGTTGATACGGGCTGGCAAAGCGCGGTGTGTCTTCCAGTCTCCCTTTGGGAATCGCCATTTTTCCGCTGCCGCAGTCTTCGCGTTCCAGCAGTTCTTCTCCGTAAGCCGTGGCGAGACTGCCATCACATAAATACGACAATTGCAGGCCGTTGTGATCGCGTGGGTGTTCCTGTTGCTTGCATCCGGCAAGGGCGGTGACAAAGGACAGCAATCCAATGCACAGGGTTATTCTTGTTTTCATTTAAAGCTCCTTGGTGAGAACGGCATTCTATCAGCGAGCGTCGAACCGGCGTTTTACATTTCACGACACTTCAATTGCGAATTGGCGCCAGTGAAAGGTGTCATGTTTTTTTGTGTGAATGAAATCTATGCCGATTGACTTCTATTTCTTGTTTTTGGTGCAGCAATGAATGTTTCGGCCATTATCCGTGTGTTTTTCGTTTCCTATATTGGCGGCTCTCATGGATTCCAACAAGAAAAAGAGGGCAGCGTATGTGGCGTCACTATCTGATCAGACTATTGTGCGTTTTTGGATTCTGGATGTTCGGGGGCAGTGCGGTGAATGCCGCGCAACCGATGCCAGAGGTCTATACGTATTTGCAAAGTAACACGGATGTATTGGTGGATCGAAAATCCTGCGGCTTTCTGTGCAGTTATCTGTTGTTCACACCGACAGGTGATTCCCGAAAGACCGGTGTGGTTTTTTATCCAGGTGCATTTATTGCCTCTGCCTCGTACGCACCCTTGGCTTTTCATCTGGCTGAACGGGGCTATCGCGTTGCGTTAGCCAATTTTCCGTTCAATTTTGCACTGCTTTTTCCCGGTCGTGCGGAAAAAATATTTGAAAGAAATCCCGATATCGAACATTGGGTCATAGGCGGACATTCGCTGGGTGGCGTGGCAGCCAGTAAATTCGTTGCCGGCAATGCGGCAGCAGTGCGAGTCGGGGGCGTATTCTATCTTGCTTCGTATCCTGATGCAGTGAGTGATTTGTCTGATAGGGGTATCAATGTGGTGTCGCTCTATGGCGAAAATGATGAGGTGCTGAAGCGGGGCAGGTGGGAAGCCGCAAAAGCCAATCTCCCTGTCACGACCGTGTATCAAGAGATTGCTGGCGGAAATCATGCGCAAATGGGCTACTACGGCGATCAGAAAGGCGATGGTGTAGCGTCGATCAGTCGGGATGCGCAGCAGGCCGTTGTGCTTGATGCCATTGCGGTGTTGTTGGAGAAAGTACCGTGATTTGACGGGTGTCCCTGTCAGCATGGCGATCTGTACGGCAACCTGCTCAGGGCTATTTACCTTTTGGGCGGCAGGTTGCATTATTCCGACGCTGAGTCGTTTTACTGCCCTGTAAGTGCCCAAGAGTCCAACATGTCCGAAATTAACACCGTTCGTCTCACCGAATACAGTCACGGCGCCGGGTGTGGCTGCAAAATTTCGCCCCAGGTGCTCGATCAGATTCTGAAATCGCAGTTGGCCCCGGTGAGCTTTCCGAACCTCATTGTCGGCCATCAATCCAAGGATGACGCGGCCGTTTATGACCTTGGCAACGGCACGGGGGTCGTCAGCACCACTGATTTCTTCATGCCGATTGTCGATGACCCTTTCACCTTCGGCCGGATTGCCGCCACCAATGCCATCAGCGATGTGTATGCCATGGGGGGAACACCATTGCTGGCGGTCGCCATTCTCGGTTGGCCAATCAATGTACTGCCACCGGAGATTGCCCGTCAGGTGGTGGAGGGCGGGCGTGCCGCGTGCCATGCCGCAGGCATCCCTTTGGCGGGGGGGCACAGCATCGATGCGCCGGAACCCATCTTCGGCCTGGCAGTGACGGGCACCGTGCCGCTGACACAACTGAAACGTAACGATCAAGCCAAGCCGCACAGTAAATTGTTTTTGTCCAAACCGCTGGGCGTGGGTATTCTGACGACCGCGCAAAAGAAAAAGAAATTGCACCCCTCACACGAGCACATTGCCATTGACGCCATGTGTACGCTCAATTCTTTTGGCGCACGAGCGTCGATGCTGGCGAGCGTCAATGCCATGACCGATGTCACCGGGTTTGGTCTTTTGGGGCATTTACTGGAGGTCTGCGAAGGCAGTGGAGTCGATGCTGAATTGTGGTTACGGCAGATTCCGTTGTTACCTGAGGTCGAGCATTATCGTGCTGAAGGTTGTATCCCCGGGGGAAGCGAGCGCAACTTTGCCAGCTATGGTCACAAGGTGGCCCCGCTGGATGAGCGTTATCGCCAATTGCTGTGTGACCCACAAACCAGTGGCGGCTTGCTGATCAGTGTCGCGCCGGAGAGTGAGGCAGAGCTGTTGGCGCTTGCAGAAGTGCAAGGAGTGTCGCTCGCTCCCATCGGTCAGCTGTTGCCAGCGTCAGGTAGCGAGCATCGCATCAGAGGCGTTTAACTAACCAGCAGCGTTTGAATAACCAGAGGCGTTTGAATAACGAATTTGCTGACTGGCCCGGTTGGATTGCTTTGGTCTTCCTGGGCTCGTTCTGAGTCAGTTACTCCTGCGGGAGCAAGCCTTCTTTTAGCATCCACTCCCGGGTGATGGCCAGCCCTTGTGCCAGCCCGACCCTGGGGCGATACCCCAGTTCCCGCCGCGCCTTGGCCGAAGAAAACACCAAATCCCCGCGAAACAGGGCAATCCTGTAACGCGTCAGGGGTGGGGCGGAACGAAAGCGCCCCAGCTTCCATAAGGCCTCCATACCAATGGCGGCAGTATAGGCAATGGAATAGGGCAAGCTGCCCGTTGCTTCAGGCACATGGAAGGTGTTGGCCATCTGTTTCAGCAAGTCGCGCCAGGTCACGATCTCATCGGCGAGAATATAGACCTCGCCGCTGCGACCACTGCGCTGAGCTGCCAGCACCATGCCTTCCACCAGATTACCAACATACGACAAGCAGAGTCGTTGGTAGCCGCCGCCGACATGGCGGTATATCCCTTTTTTCATCCCATCGATCAAGCCGGGCATGCTCAGTCTGTCGCCTGGTCCATAGGGCATGATGCCCGGTCTGATAACGGTGATCATCAGTGATTGAGTGAACTGCGCCACGAGGTCTTCTGCCGCGTTCTTGCTGCACGTATAGCCGTTGACATCCCAGCCTCGTGGCGCGTTTTCGTCGCTTTGCTGATGACCTTCATACGGGTGTACAGCCAGGGAACTCATGTGTACAAAATGTCTGACGCCAGCCTGGTTCGCCGCGTCCAGCATGTGCCGTGTACCTTCGGCGTTGACCTTCATGAACAAATCCAGCGGCCCCCAGTCGAACGGAATGGCCGCCAGATGAAACACATGCGTCACGTTATTGAATAATGCCGGCGCCAAGGGTGACGTAATGTCGGCCTCGACGATCTCCAACCCCATGGCTTCGATCGCTTGCCGCGGCGAGCCAGGCAGTATCAGCGCGCGGGTGGCGATGCCCTGGGTGCGCAGGTAGGCACACAGATTACTGCCGATGAAGCCGTTGGCGCCGGTGACCAGGGCGAGTTCGATGCCGGAAGGGGTAGCGGTGCTCATAGGTGCATCCAGCAGAAGAGGGTGTTAATGATTCCCACATAAAAATGGAACAGCAGTGGCCACAGCAGCGAGCCCGACCGATAAGCAAGAATTCCCATGAAAATACCACCCGGGATTGCACTGACCAACTCCATCGGTGGTTTGCCGATATGAATAATGGTGGAAAGGGACACTTGCACCATAAGCGCCAGGAACGGTGAGTAACCTACACCGGTCAGACCAAACCCGAGAAATCCGCGAAAGAATGCTTCCCAGCCGATGTAATACAGCAAATAACTGCCGAAGAATAACGTCAGTAGCAAGGGGCTGTCGAAGGCGTGCAGGGTCAGTGGATATTCCCGCAAAAAGGCTGGATCGCTACTGGATATCCAGGTCGGAAGCGTAACGGTAACGGCACCCAGCAGTGTCCAGCGCAGCCCCCAGCGCCAGTCGCCCGGCTGAAACAGGGAGAGGCCTTGTCGATGAATGCCGAGCAGAGGCATCAGACAGAGCGGAATGCCAAAGCAGAGCAGGGTGGCGACGTGGTGCCATTGGATGCTCTGCCAGGCCAGCATGGCAGGTTCCAGGTCGCCGGCAACCACGTGAGCGCCATAGAACCAGCGCGCACCCGGGAAGACATGGATGACCATGGCGACCAGCGCCAGCCCCCAAAGCCAGAGTTCAGGCCGCTTGATGTCGGCAAACAGGGATCGGACGTCCATGAGGGCTCCTGAATACGCAAGATGGAAACATCGTGTATTGTACGATGGTGCCATCTTGCGGGCGGGAGCACAAGGGCTGGATGTATTGATTGCGTATGCCCATGGCGAACTAAAACAGCCAGTCAATACGGGCATACCCAATATAGTCGATTCGATCCACGGTGACGCCCCCCTGATCCGTGGATAGCCATTCCGCACCCAAGTCAATTTCACCTGCCCATGAACCCCGGCCCGCATATTCGAGTTTCAACACGGGTTGAATCGATGCCTGCGATCCATCGCTGACAGTAAAGTCGCGTTGATAAAGTCGCAGTCTCGGCCGGAGTCGCCATTGACCGTCGTTTGCACTTGATAAGGGAAACCGGCTTTCTGCCGTGAATGAAACCAGCTGGCTGGTAGTCAGATCCGCGAAGCGAAGTGTCAGCCAGTGAAGATCTCCGTTACGGATCAGGTCGTTGCCTGTCAGTTGCAAACCGATGTTGGTTTCAACGTCCGTGCCCTCAAAACTTTCGACGCCGGCAGAGGAATCAGTATCCGACAGTTGCCAGCTGCTCAAGTCTATTCCCCAGCCGTACTGTTTGTTGAATCGCTGTGTCGTTCCTCCTGACAAGGTGGTGCTCAAGGCAGTGCGATCCAGTGCGATCTGCTCCAGTGTACTTTCGTTGTAGCCGCCTTGACTCAGCAGGGCGTCGAGATCATCGACCGGCTGGCCGATCAATGCGTTATCCAGCAGAAGCACAGGCGAGCGTCGATAGTCGGCGCCAAGGTAATAACTGCTTTCCTGCTTGCCGTACCAATTGGCGTTCAACATGACCGCATTGGGTTCATTGAAGAAAATGTCGTAATCCACGTACCCGATATAGCTGGCGGCATTCGTGGCGTAGCTGATTTCGGTGCCGATGGCTTGCCGCTCTGTCATGCCGTTATAGGTTTGCTGGGCAAGGAAAAGGTTGCTTCGCCAGGGCGTGTTCGCAGGCTCAAAATCCACACTGGCGCCACTCAGTTGACGCTCACTGTCGATGGAGACTTGTCTGCTGCTGTAGACTGGTGAACCCGCAAGCAGGTTGGCACGCCACAGCTCGCCAACGGGAATACTGTAATGCACGCCATCAAAACGTCCCAATACTCCCTCTCCCTGGGTTGTTTGGCGTCCCAATTTGATCTGCTGATCTGTCTGTTGATCAAATACGTCAATCGAAGCACGACTCAAGCGTGAATCCTGTTCGAGCTCATTTTCAAAATCTTTCCAATAACCGGCAGCGAGGCGGATGCGGGTATCATAACGTTCGCCGTTATAGCGTCCGTTCAGATCCAGATCCGTCATCCAGGTGGATTGATAGGTTTGGCGGGGCTCTTTGTCCAGCTGGCTGGAGTAGTACTGATAACCATTGCCGATGGCGCCAAACCATTTCCACTCCGGTGTTTTTCGTCGGGCGGTCGATTTTTTCAAAGGGGCAGGCAGGGTGGCGTTCATCAGCGAGAGGCCTTGCAAGCGTTGTTTGACACGCGGTGCCCCCGGGCTGTCAGGCCAAAGTGCAAGGTAGCGGGAATAGCTGTTTGCTGCTTCCTGAAAGCGGGATTTTCGTTCGTAAGCAACGCCGAGGTATTCCAGGGACTCTGCCTGGTCCGGGTGCCCATCGCTGTTGGCGATGGCGTTGAGCAGGGTGATGGCCTGGTCGAGATTGCCTCGGGTTATTGCATCTTTCGCACGCTGCAACGACTGTGAGCTTGCGTGTGCCAACGTCGTGTCATAGGGTGATATTGTCACCCAAAGGTTGTGGCGGTCGCCGCTGGACTGTACCTGACAATGGACATCCTTTTCGAAATGGAGGCTGACCCAAAGCTGGTCACCTATCCATTCCGAGTGCAGGCGGCTTAATGGCAACGTTTCAGTTGCCTGCCAGGGCAGGGTCTCTTTGCCATAGCGCCCCTGGTCAGGGACAAAGGTGAAGTCAGGCTGCAAGCGAATGACGCAATCCTGCCCAGTGTTTTTCTCGATGGAAACGACAGAAAAGCGTTTTGATAGCTGTACTTGAACGGCCGCCTTTTTATCCTTTTCAAAAAGCGTTTCGACGCCATCGATCCACTGGATTTCAGCGTGCGTCCATCCGCTTCCCGCCATAACGAGCCCAACGATCAGTCGGCGGCAAACCATTTTCGTTTTAGTCATCGAAGGATGAATCGCTGACACGATGTTGCCCCGTTCTGAAATCGCTGATGGTTGTCAGCGAAGGATCGCTGTATACATGACAGGCACCGGTGCAATCGCGCAGTTCGCTCACCGTGTAGCGTGCGCCCGTGCTGTTGATCTTTCGATGTTCATCACTTTCATAGTCATTGGCGTGACAGCCTGCGCAATCGGGTTGATAGGCAGAGAATTGCCAGACATTGTTTTCATTGTTGCCCCGATGGCAGTCGTTGCAGTCGAGCGAAGTGCGGTGTCCGCTGGGGTAGGCTGCGGATTGATGGGTAAATGACAGTGGCTCCCAGCGTTGGGTTGTATGACATTCATTGCACTGTCTCGATGTAATGAAATGGTCGTTGCCTTTGCCAGTCGCCGTCGTACCGTTATGGCAGCTGCTGCAGGTGCCAGTGACATTGTCGTGATCGAAGCTGGCCGGCTCCCATGCCTGGGTGGAATGGCAGACGTCGCACTGGGCGTTAGTCGTGATATGCCCTGTCGGTTTACCCGTTGCACTGGTGCCGTTATGGCAACTGCTGCAGGTGCCAGTGACATTGGCATGATCGAAGCTGGCAGGTTCCCACGCACGGGTGGAATGGCAGACATCGCACTGGGCATTAGTCGTGATATGCCCTGTCGGTTTACCCGTTGCACTGGTGCCGTTGTGACAGCTGCTGCAGGTGCCGGTAACATTGGCATGATCGAAGCTGGCCGGTTCCCACGCGCGGGTGGAATGACAGACATCGCACTGGGAGGTGGTGGTGATATGCCCTGTCGGTTTACCCGTCGCACTGGTGCCGTTATGGCAGCTGCTGCAAGTGCCGGTAACATTGCTGTGATCAAAGGAAGTGGGTTCCCAGGCCCGGGTGGTATGACAGGTGCCGCATTCTGAAGTGGTTGGAAGATGGTTGCCGGGTTTCCCTGTTGCGGTGCTCCCATTGTGACATTGGGAACATTGCTCACCCACGCCCTCATGATTGAATCGTGCGACCGTCCAGAGGTTCGTGTTATGACAGGATTCACAGTTGTTATCGGCGGGCACATGGTTCGCTGGTTTGCCTGTCTGCATGATACCGTTATGGCATTGCTGGCACTGACCCTGTACCTGACTGTGCTCGACACGATTGACCGTGCCCCAGTCAAAGTGGTTGTGGCACTCACTGCAGTCGTTGCTGCTGGGGATATGGTTTGCGGATTTTCCTCCACCCGGAATGGCCATGCTGCCACCATGGCAGGCAAAACAATCCGTCAAGGTGCCTCTGAATCGACCGTTGACATGGCAGGTCTCGCATTCCACGAGTCGGTGAAATCCCTGTAACGGAAACTTTGTCGCGCCATGGTCGAAGTCAGCCGAATGTGCTGCTGATCCCATGGCGATGAGCAGTAACGTGCAAAATATTTTCCAGCCATTTTTCACGCAAGTCATGATAGAGGGCATAGGTGCTTACCTCATTTTTACGTGCGAGAAATCGCGGGTGTCGTGACAGGTATCGCACTGCCCGCCGTACGCGCCGCGGTGAATATCGTCACTGCGATGGCAGCTGCCACACTGTGAAGGTGTATCTGACGCTTTGCCATGCCCGCCTTTGTGACAGGAATCACAGGCAAGATCCTTGTGGCTGCCCGTCAGTAAAAAGTCAGTCTGCCGGTCATGATCGAATTGCCAGAGTGCCCAGTCGATGGGGTGGTGACAGGTTTCGCACTGTTTTCCAAAGGCTTGCTTGTGTGGATCTTTGCCGTGGCACTCATTGCATGCCTGTGGTGCTCCCCGGAAATGGGAATCCGCGTGACAGCCCTCGCAACCCACGCTGGCGTGCTGCCCCAGCAAAGGAAACACTGTCAAATCGTGATCGAAACGTAAATTTTCGAGCCAGCCATCCTCGCTGTGGCACTGATCGCAACGTTCACCCAGGGAGCGTTTGTGCGGATCTTGCCGATCATGGCAGCCGTTACACGTCTTGTCCTTGATGGGCGCCTTTACGTCATCTGCGTGACATTGTTCACAGGTGGCCTTTTGATGGGCTCCCTTGAGCAGAAATCCGGTTTTCGAGTGATCAAAGCGGCTTGTGCTCCATGACGACTCGGAGTGGCATTGTTGACATTCGACCCCGTTGCGGCCCTGGTGAACATCATCCGCTTTATGGCAGCCGTTACAGGTGGAGGGTGCCTTTGATGCAGGAACATTGGCCGGATGACAGGTTTGGCAGGACAATTTTTCATGGGCACCGCGCAACGGATATTGTGCATCCAGTGCGTGATTGAAACTTGTCTTTTGCCAGCCCTTGCTGGAGTGACAGGTTTTGCAGTCGGTGCCAAAGCTGCGCAGGTGCACGTCGTCGATGCCGTGGCAGCTATTGCACTGCTTATCGGCACCTTTGAAATCCCGTGTCTGGTGACATTGGTTGCAGCTGAGCGCGGCATGCTTGTCCTGTAAAGGAAACGCCGTTTTGTCGTGATCAAAGGCTGTTTTGATCCATTGCTTGCTGTTGTGACAGCTCTGACAATCCTCTCCCTGCTCGCCCTTGTGAACATCATCACTGCGGTGGCAGCCTACGCAGGTAGACGGCGTCTTGCGGAAGGAATGCTTGCCGTCATGGCATTGTGTGCAGGCCAGATCTGTGTGCTTGCCTTCAAGACGAAAATCGGTGTGATCGTGGACAAAGGTGGCCGGATTGAGTTGCACGAGTCTCGCGTCCCGCCCTTGATGTTCAGAGTGACACAATCGACACTCCCCGCTTGCGACGCCGGGTGCCTTGCCGTGAAAGCCTTCCTTGTTCAGCAAATCCCTGCCAATGGATTTATGGCACTGGGTGCAGAGCTGCTGTTCCTTGGCGCTTTCTCCCTCACCATGGCATTTTTTGCAGTTGTTTTCGTACTTTGCGTGTGTCTTGCTCAGGGGGCCGGGGCTGAGCATTGATTCAAAATTGAAATCCACGGCAAGGGCTGCCACGGGTAGCAAGAGCAAAACCAATAGCGTTGCCAGGAAAGGGCCAGTGAAATATCTCAACAAGTCAATACGCATGGACGGCCCAAATATGGATGCTCATGGTCAGCAGCATCATGATGAAAATGGGAAGGTGAAGCACATGCCACCAGTGGAACATCCGGTCAAAAAACTGCAATTGTGCGAGCCTGCGCAGCGTGTGCAGATAATCTTTCATTACGCGGTGATCCTGTTTCCAGATCGCTATAAGGCGAGCATCTGCCGTTTGGGTGATGGCACGTTCAAAGGCCTTTAACTGCCGATGTCGTCGAGGCGCGGCCATGAGTGCTGTCGTGACGGATATTTGCGTCGGGTCGTCAGGCACCATGACGTTGAACAGGTGGTCAAGCTTCTCTTGTAACTCGGCGTTTGATCCAAATGCGTCTGCAAGCGTTTGTTTTTGATCTTGTGCCAACCTCAGTAAATCCTGGCTGGAGAGCCGCTGACCATATAACCCGGCGTGTAATTTCACATAAATGTATCGGCCTATGATGCCGCTGGCGACGACCAGTAGCATGCAATACAGCGCGACGCGGCTGTTGAGTGCCCCCACCTCAAAATTGCAATGGAACAGAATGGCGGTCGGCCCGAGTATTCCAAACAGCATATGCAGCCGAAACCAGTGTTTGGTGGCGGGCAAATGCCTCATGGCCAGCCAACGCTTGCGCAAGGGGTAAAGCAACAACAGCACCATCAGACTGGCGCCCACGATACCGAGTACATAGCCAAGCCCGGTGTCGGCGCTGATGTAGCGCTGCTGGCTGCTCATCAAGCCCCACCCCAGCAACGCCGTTGTCGCCAGGGAAAACAGGATGGGCGTCAGATTCCCGGGGGAGGGCAAACGGTCGCCTTTGTTCATGTTTGTTTTCGTCGAGAGCAGCATACTTCGGATAAGCCAGTACTGAGGGAGCGCCATGCTAATATTAGGAAAGCATTCTTAACATACCCTTAAGCATTCTGTGCTAATTTTCAAAGCTTGAAACAGGTCTCGCGCGAAATGCAAAACCTGTGATCCCTGCCGCAAATGTGTAGAGTCGATCATGTCTGTGCTGCTTCCTTTCCTGGTCTATGTTGTACCGTTGTTATTGATTATTGGCGGCTACGTATGGGTGGTAAAACGCAACGAAGCCAAAAGCATGGCGTTGCTGCAGGAATCCATCAATGCCGGTTTGACCGAGCCGGCATCCTTGCACCCCCTGATTGACGTGACGCGCTGTATCGGCTGCGCCGCGTGCGTGACGGCCTGTCCCGAAAAAGAAGTGCTGGGAATTATCAACGGCAGGGCCCAACTCGTCGGGCCCACCAATTGCATTGGTCACGGTGCCTGCCAGCAGGCATGCCCGGTAGGCGCGATACAACTCGTGTTTGGCACGGAAAAACGCGGTGTCGACATACCCTTGGTGTCTCCTGAATTTGAAACATCCGTGCCAGGTGTCTACATCGCAGGTGAACTGGGCGGAATGGGATTGATCAGAAATGCCATCACGCAGGGGCGGCAGGCCATGGGGCAGATTGTGAAGCAGCTCAAACGTGATGAGCGCTGTGAATACGATGTCGTGATCGTGGGGGCCGGCCCGGCGGGCATTGCGGCTTCGCTGGCGGCGAAAGCTGAAGGTGTTCGTTACAAAACGTTGGACCAGGAGCATTCTTTGGGGGGAACCGTCGCGCATTTCCCCCGGGGGAAACTGGTGATGACACACCCGGTTGATTTACCGCTGGCGGGCAAGGCGAAATTTCGCGAAGCCAGCAAAGAGTCGCTACTGGCATTCTGGCAGGGCATCATCATGCGGTTTCCACTGAACATTGATTTTGGCCAAAAAGTGGAGCAGATCCTGCCGTCGGACAGCGGGTTCGATGTCGTAACACAGGGTAAGCGTTATAGCGCCCAGAAGATACTGCTGGCGATCGGTCGGCGTGGAAGCCCGCGAAAACTTGATATTCCAGGCGAGGAATTGGCAAAGGTGGTCTATCGGCTGGTCGATCCTGAACAATACCGGGGTCAACGCGTGATGGTCGTGGGGGGCGGTGATAGCGCGCTTGAAGCCGCTGCATCGCTCGCAGAGCACGGTATTGCCGCAGCGACCACGCTGGCATACCGGGGGGAGAGCTTCAATCGCGCCAAGGCGCGCAACCGGTTACTGATAGAGAAGCTTGCGTCCGAAGGAAAACTCGACGTCAAGCTACGCCATCAGCCGCTCAATATCGCTGAGCAGAGCGTCACTCTCTCGGATCTGGGCGCCTCTCGCCTCAGTGAGCTTCCCAATGATGTCGTTATCGTCTGTGCGGGTGGCGAATTACCGACGGCGTTCCTGAAGCGAACAGGCATTCACGTGGAGACCAAGCATGGTGCTGCATAAATCGACCCTGGCGGGCATGTTGATTCTGTGGGTGTCTTGGTCGTGCCATGCCAGTGATGCGCAGTGGCAACAGTATGAGCAGCAGTTCCGGCAGCGTCAGTGGGTGAGTGCGCAGCAAACCTTGCAGGCAATGGCAGAAGCCGGCGACGCCAAGGCGTCAATGGCCCTGGCGCAGTGGTATCGCAACGGAACAGGCGGCACCAAGAACCTGCAACAAGCCCGTGTTTGGATGCAGCGTGCGGCCGAACAGGGGCTGGCTGACGCCCAGTATCAATTGGGCATCATGCACGTGAAAGGTATTGGCGCAAGCCCCTCTTCGGTGGAGGCACAGCATTGGTTGACTTTGGCAGCACAGCAAGGCCACTCACGTGCTGCCGAAATGCTCGCAGACAATTCGTGGCAAGGCAATGAAACGCCGGCAAAAGCCAAGGCAGCACCCATCGCAGAAAAAAAACAAACAAAGGTGTTATCGGCAAAGGAAGCGAGACCTGTAGATACGCCGTTACAGCGAAAGCTGGCTGCCGTGCAGTCTTCCACGCAGCGCACCGAGGCACTGCGTCGTGCCGTTTTGAAGGATGACAAGGCCGTGCTGGCGGCGTTGCTTGATGGCCTTGAGCCAGGTGCCGACACGCAGGTATTCGCGCTTGATGGCGAAGGGCAGACACTGGTGACGCTGGCGGCGGGTGCCGCATCGGCGCCAACACTGTCGTTGTTGCTCAAGCGTGCGCCTGTCTCCGCCCGGTCGGACGCGGAGGGACGCAATGCCCTGTTTCATGCAGTCAAAGGTAAGCGTACCGGAAACGTTTCCCTGCTGTTGTCTTCTGGTGTGGACCCCATACAGGCAGACAAGAAAGGTATAACGCCGATGATATGGGCGATCGGGATGCAGAGTGCGATGAGTACTACAATGCTTGCCGTTATAGCCCCGGATCATTGGGATCCCGCGTGGCTGGTGTTGGCGGCCAGGCAGGGGGATCAGGCGTTGGTGGTGAAATTGCTCAGCGGTAAGATGCCGCCTGATCACAAAGATGCGCAAGGGCGCACCGCGCTATGGCATGCGGTGCAAAACCGCAAGACGGCGCTGGTCGACGTGCTTTTGAACGCAGGGGCTTCGCCGATGATGGCGGATAAATCAGGAGATACCCCTTTGCATATTGCCAGCCGATCCGGTGATGCAAGCATGAATGAGCGTTTGCTGCGCAATGCCGGCAGCATTACATTGTGGAACCGCGGCAATGTCCAGGGTGCCAAACCCCTGCATATCGCCTGTGAATCCGGCAACAAGTCTGCGGCAGAGGTATTGGTAAAGCACGGTGCTACATTGGATGAGCGCGACGCTGCCGGGAACACACCATTGATGTCGGCGGCGGGCGCGAATCAGTTGGCTGTGGTTTCGTGGTTGTTGGCGCAAGGCGCGAGCACGAAAGTGCGCAATCACAATAAGAAAACGGCGTTGGAAATTGCCGGGCAGTTAGGCCATGAAAATGTGGTCAGGGAACTGGAGGCCGCTGATGCCAAGCGTGGAGTGATGTCCATTTTCAGGTAAGTGGGGCATGAAGCCTTTGGCGCGCCGTTCATCGATATCGTTTTGCCTATCGATGAACGGCGCGCGCAAGACTTTCTGGAGAAGGCTATTCCGTGGCAACGTCTGCGGGTGGTAACGCCGCCAATATTCCCTGCATGAATTCCTGTAGCCCCACATCACCGTCTGCTTCGGTCACGCCGGTTCTGACCACGACCAGATCGTAATCAGGCAGCATCAATACTTCCTGGCCCTGGTGTCCGGAGAAATGATAAATGCGTTCCGGGAGCGCTGGCCATTCCTTGTTGCCGGTGTTTATCCACAATTGCGCGCCATAGAAATCCGCAGCAGGTGAGGGCGTGAAAGCGTAGTCAACCCATTCCTTGGAGAGTATTTGCTGGCCATTCCATTCGCCGCGTTGCAGATAAAATTGCCCGAGGCGTGCCCAATCGCGTGGCGTCATGTAGCCGTACGCGCCGCCGACAAAGGTGCCTTTGGCATCCGGTTCGATGAATGCACTGCGGATATCCAGCTTGTGAAACAGTTCCCGCTGGTAGAAATCATAGGCGTCCTGAAGGCCGCCACCCACTGCACTTTGTACAATATGGCTAAGAATCAACGTATCGCCGGTGGCGTAATTGAACGTGCTGCCGGGGGCGCTTTCTGCAGGGCGAATTCTGGCATAACGCGCCATGTCAGCTCGACGATATAGCATGAAAGACACGTTGGAAAAGCCCAGATAGTCCTCGTTGAATTTCAGCCCTGATGACATGTGCAAAATGTCGTTGACGGTAATGTTCTGCTTGTCGGTCCCTTGCCATTCGGGAATGGGGGCGGGCGCATGAATGTCAATGGCGCCGCGCTCGTGCAGCAGGCCAATCAGCATGCCCGTTACGGTCTTGGTCATTGACCAGCCAATCACCGGTGTCTCGGGGGTGACGCCCAGGGCGTATTTTTCAGCAATCAGTTTGCCCTTGTAGGCGACCAGCAATGACGTTGTGTTGCGTGGGCCGGGATAATTTTCGACGAAAGCACTATCCATGGCGCTGTGAATGGCGTCGATATTTATCTCCGCAGGAATATCGGTGGTAACGCCACCACTACCGTGCGGCCACTCGCCAGCAGGCAAGGGTTCAACCGGTACGGGCGTGACCTTTTCAGCGAGAATGTCGAGGGTGCTGGCGGTCGTTTGCTGTGCCAACAGCGTGCAACCAATGTTTTCGCGATACACCGCCGATGCCGCGTAACGGTTACCGAACACCTTGTCGGTGACGGTGACAGTCTTGTTCGCTGCATCCACCTTGACGTTCCAGAAGTACGGCAGCGGCTGCACCTTGGGCGCGATAAAACGGTTGAGCACCAGATCCTTGTCGAGTCCGCTGACAAAGATGCCGGAACACATGTGCTTGGCGGTATAGCCATTACCAATCGGCAAGTCGTCGATCTTGTCACAGCCTTGCAACAGCAGAACGGAGCCGGCAAGTGCCAGCAGACGGGCAGGCAGCGAGAGAAGCATGGGGAATTCCTGTTATTGTTGTTATGGTACGTTTGTCTCATTATCTTGCATTTGTCGGGCGCACATTGCCATGGCCGCTTGGGCCATGATCGTAATTTTCCTGAATGAATTGACTTGGCTGAGACCGGAATCCACCTTGGCGGGCCGCGGCGGATGTCTCAGGCAAACATTTTGATCACTGCAGTCTGCAAGTCGACAATGCCTGTACCGATGGTGGCTTGTGTGGCGTTTACATCCGTTACCTTGGTTTTGATCGCCGCCATGGCAGTTCGGAGCTCGGTGAGGCGCGTGTTCAGTTCGAGGGCTTCGGTGCTGTATTCGAAACCGGGCAACTTGATTTCAAATCCATCCAGCGAAATCTCCGCTTTGAAAGGCTGTAATTCAAGGTTGAATTCACAGCCGGTGAGGTTGATGTTAAAAGAATTGATGCCGATTTCCATGCCAAAGCTGAGAGAGGACACATCAATCGATGTGTCGAAGGTGGGCATGAGCTTGGTTTCGAAATTGACGTGTCCACATTGGGCCGAGGCGCTGAAGGACGATAGGGCACCGGCCTGTGGGTGGTAATTCCACTGCAATTCCTGGTCGTCGAAAGACACCGTGCGCGATACCATGACCTCAGCGCCGGCGTATGTAATATAAACGGTATCTTCCTGGCGACCGCCATGCCGCGTTTGATAAATATTGCCATACGTCTGCTGCTCGGAATGCCCGACAATCACCTTGAGGGTGTCGCCATTCATGTAGGAGTATTGTCCCCCCAGCATTTTGTCGACGGTGGTGGTCTGCGGATCCAGTATTACCTTGCTTCCCTGTATGGTCGCGCTGCCGCCGGTAGCCGTGGGAGGACTGCAGATATCATGAGACCAGCTGGTGCTGTTCAGTTGGTCGGTTCTGCCACTGATATGCGTCTCTACGTAACGCCCGCCAAACACGTATTGGGAACCGTCCCGCCAGGAGTAGGAATTGCCACTCTGGTAGTTGATGTCATCGCCCCATCGTTTTGTAACGTAGCTGCTGTTGGTATCGTATGCGTGCGCGCCACCAAGACTGGCTGGAAAGTCAAAGGTTTCACCATTGTCTATACCATCTTCATTGATATGCCACTCTTCGTGGCTGTTACCGAAGTCAAATTTCTTGCCGTTACCGTAGTTGTAATCGTTACCGTCTTTCCATCCGTGATAGTCACCGACGCGGCGTGAAATATGATAATCGCCAGCGTTTTCTTCTTCCTGCGACAGGGTGCCGTTGCTATGGCCCGTGTCGGTCATTTTCTTGAATTGGAAAAGTTCTGCTTCGTTGAACAGTTCATCGCTGGCACCGGTGATCAACGCTGGCGAATTTTCGCTGGCCCAGGCTCGCAGCTTGGCTTTGCTTACCAGTGTTGCCTTGCTGCCACCCCCAATTTCCTGTCGATGCAGTCCTTCCGAGACCATGACGATACCGTCACCCGGGGCGTTATGGGCGCCCAGATGCATGTAGGTATTTTCATGCGGCGAATACAATTTGATGCGTTTGGAATCTTCTCGATCCTCCATTTCGATAAAATTCCCTGCGCGCGTTTGAATTTTGCTTTTTGTCTGGTTGTCGGCAGTGACGACACTGGGGTGCGCGGCGTTCGGCATGGCACCCGTAATGATAGGGCGATCCGGGTCACCGCCGATAAAACTCAGCAGGACATGAGTGCCTTTGCGCAGTGGAAAATGCATACCCTCGCGCTCGCCCGCCAACGCCTGACTCATGCGGATCCAGTGCGAGGCCTTGCCTTCTGCACGCAATTGACGGTCGAAGGGAAGCACGACCTTGTAACGGCCCTCCTTGTCGACTTCTGCATACTGGCCGTCGCCCTCGGCATCAATTACGGCATCGAGATTGCCGTGTATCTGGACTTTGCTGGTAATGGGCTCGGGGCGGAATTGCACATCGGCAGGAATGGCGGTGAAACTGTTTTTGTAGGCTTCCACGGCCGTTTGATTTTCTGCGGTACTCCCCAGTGTGGAAAGACTCGGGTCTACCCCCGTGTGCGACACAGAAGTCACCAGATAGGAGCGATTGAAGGTGTTGCGGAAGTGGCGTTCCAGTTTGAGCGTGTAACCTGACATCAGACGTTGTACGGTGCTTTCCCCGTAAAAGACCTCGGCGGTGGAGCGAAGCTGCTCCGCGCGAATTTCTGCCAGCTCCCGGCCTTCCTCGGTAGAAATGATATTTAATCCGAACACATTGACTTCACCCATGCCCATTGTGTCGACCGTGGCCTGCCCCTTGATGTCGACGGAGGGACTTTCATCATTGTAATCGCGCAGCACCACCTGGCGTGCAACGCGCTTTTGATGACAAACCAGAGACTGAAGGCTGTTGCCGAATTGTTCGCCTTCAAGACCACTCACCGGATCATAAAACACCTTCGCGTTTGGCATGTCCCAGTGAAATTGCAGATGATCCGTGATAATGAGTTTTTCCGAGGATTCACCCTGTTCGAAAAAATAGTAAATGCCTTCGCGTTCCATCAGACGTTGCAGGAAATCGAGGTGCGTTTCACCGTATTGGCAACGATAAGGCCAATGACGATAATTCCGTGCCAGGATCAACTCATAATCCAGCGGGGTAAACCCGGCCTCTTCCAGCACTTGGCTGAGCGTTTGCGGAACCGTTTTTCCGAGGAATACCTCGTTGGCCTGATACAGGCTCAACTGCCACAGACGGGGCACCAATACCACCCGAAACAACGCATAATCGCCTATTTGCTGGAGCATTTGGCAGTCAGAGAGAATGCCATGGACACGCCGTTCTTCGCCGTCAATCCATAGGCTGAGGCGAACATTTTGTGACAGCATCATCCTCAAATCGATTTCCGTTTGTCGGGAACGCAATTCGATATCAAACCGATACAGCTGGGAGAGGGCTTCGTGCCCACTCAGGCGGTTGACCGCAAAGGTGTCCTTGGGGAGGTCCTGGCAGATAAATTCAAATCGAACGGGTTGAGCCATGTGCTCGCCATCCTGAACCGGGGTTGTCTGATGGTATGAAAATCGTGTTTATTCAGTCGCTTGCGGCAGCGCGTCAGGCATTGCTTACCGCGCCCTTTATCTAGCGTAGACCGAAATACGTATAACGGAAGTCGTGTGCCCCAGGTAGCGCACAGGTATATACTCGACACTACAGGCAGTCCCGAATGGTCTCCAATCAAGAAGGGAAATAGCGCCATGAGTCAGACTTACGGGATTGAATCCCCGCCAACACCGTCTACAGACACTCACCATGAACGCGTGCGATTTGTTGTCTTGATTGATGCGGAGGGTGGGGCGATTGCCCGTCTTTTACGCGAAAGCCGCCATCAGCTTGATGAATTTGACGCAAGTGTGCCGGAAGTCGTGCAGATGATACTGGGGATCGTTCCGGTGACGGGCGCCCTGGGTGGCGAATGGGATGTTGCGCTGAGCGGTCATAGTCGGTCGGAGCGTGCCGCCGCAAAGATATTCACCCTGAATTTGTAGCGGCAGGCAGTCCGATCGCCAATGCTGCCTGCCACGTCGATTACCTCTTCGGTGGGGATGTCTGCGACATTCCCATGCTAGGTCGTCGTCGGTCTGATGGTATCAGCTCGTTTCCATTCTTTCTTGGCCCACGCGTAAAAAACCGGGCCGGCAACCACCCCTCCAATGCCGAACAGGCGTTCCCCGATGATCAGCACCATCAGGATTTCGAACGCCCGCGCATTGATTTTTTCGCCTACAAAGCGTGCGTTGATGAAATATTCAAGCTTGTGAATGAACACCAGAAACGCCATCGAGCCGGCGGCTGTTCCGAGGCTGACGGTCAATGACATCGAGACTATGGCAGTGTTCGAAATCAGGTTTCCCAGTACCGGAATCAAGCCGGCGACAAACGTGACCAGCACGAGTGTTTTGGAAAAGGCAATATGGATTCCCAGTAACGGCAGGATCAGCAGGAGGTACACCGCCGTCAGGGTGGTGTTGAGCGCGCTTATTTTGACCTGTGCGCTGACCACGTTCCAGAAGGCTGCATAGAGCTTTTCCAACTGGCCGAGCAATAACGCGGTGACTGGGCCGCGAGTGCTCTCGCCGATAACGGAACGCACGGCGATCATGGCGCCAATGATCACGCCAAACAACGAATAACCCACGGTTTTCAGTGTCGCAATACCGGCGCCGCCAATGATGGCTGCGTTTTGTCGCAGCCAGCTGCCAACATGCTGAATAAATTCGTCTTTTTCCGGAATCGCTTCCGATATCCAGGCGGGGGCCGTCTTTGACAGGTTTTCCAGCACGATGGCCAGTTCGTTGCTGAGGGCAGAAATGGCAGCACCTTCGCGCAGAAACATGCGAACGACAAAGCCCAGGGCGACCAGCAAGCTCACCACGACGACGGCCACCGCGCTGACGGCAATCAAATTTGAACGATTGGAGTGGCTGCCCTTTTCGATCAGCTTGCGGGAAAGCTTGTTGACGCATCCATAGGACAATATGGCCGCAAATATGAGCGGCAGAAATCCGCTGTACACCCACAGCAGGAAGAGCGCAGCGGCGAAGAGAAAGCACCGAAATTCGACATCCCTGAACAGATGCATGTCGTTTGCAGTCATGGAGGCTCCGGCGGGAGAGTGGTCGGTAGAGCGGGGAATTGTAACGCAAAGCATCAGTGTTTGCTTAAATAAAAGGCGATTGCTATCTGGTTGTGACAGGAGTCTTAAGCGGGTGCCTGTGCGCCCGCTTGCCTCCGCTTCTACCTACACGCGTGTCGCGTGACTTGCCGGCAGTTCGATATGAAAGTAAAACGCGCGGAAGTCGCTGCCGGCATCCGCATCACTGGAGAATCGCAATGTGATCGTGCCCGCGCGATCCTGCAGAAACCGCCTGACCGCATCCATGCCGACACCGCGCCCGGAGATATCCGATAATTCGCTTGCGGTTGAAAGCCCGGAATGAAAAATGTATTCCGCGACCTCCTGATCATCGGGCGTGCTCTCTGTGGAGAACAATCCTGAAGACTGCGCTTTTTTCCAGATGCGCGCCAGAGCGAGACCCCGGCCGTCATCGTAGAAATTCAGTACCAGCTTGTCATTCTCCAGTGCAGCATCCAGCGTTATGTTGCCCGCCGCCGCTTTGCCAGCGGCCTCACGTTCGGCGATTGTTTCGATGCCATGATCCATGGAATTCCTGAACATGTGAACGAAGACATCCTTGATGGCCGGCGCGATTTCGTTTTTCAGGCAGATCGTGTCGCCTTCCTTGATGATGACCTGTGGCGGCGCCTTGCCAAGCTCGGTAGCAAGCGCAGGTAATGCTTCAACGATGCCCGAGACGACTTCGGTGAGGGGCGTTGTCTCAATCGACTGCAGCAGGTTGGTCAGCGCGCCGATCGTGTTCTTGAGCTGCGTGACATCGTCAATGGCGGCGGATTGCAAAAGCCCTTCCATGCGGCCGAGCAGTTCTTTTCTGATGAATTTTCCATTGGCTGCATCGGAAAATTTGCTCAGCTTGGATCGGTAAATATCCTTGTAACGTTCGATGAACCGCTCTGCTTTCTGCAGCTCGGTCAATAATTGCTGTTTATCCCAGCCGGATTCCTGTTGCTTGCGCAGCTCGTCATAGGTCTGCTCTGCTTCGTGCACGGCGTCCGTCAGATACTTGAATCCGTAGGTGCGTGCATTGCCCTTTATCGTGTGCATATTTCTGAACAGGGTCGCCAGTACATCAATATCCTTGTTGTCTGTCTCGGTAATGAGCCGTTCATTTTCCGCCAGATAATTTTCGGAGCTGGACAGAAACTCGGTAAATTTCTGCTGATTGATGGCAAGGATCTGGCCAATGATTTCCAGTTCCTGCCGTTGGCTTTCGGCTTCGTTTTGCAATGACCGGAGTTCGGTGATGTCACGCACGGTGACCATGAGTTTCTCGATGGTTCCGGCGTCATCGGCGATGGGTGACCAATCGACTTCGAGCGTTTTCTCTGTGCCGGAGGCGACAGCAATTCTGAATTCTCTCGGCAACAGATGCTCGTTGAATTCGAACATCATGGTGTCCTCGCCCAGCGTCGCCAGTACGGCCGAGCAGGCCTGGTTGAGTTGATCAGAACCGATCAACGCCTTGCCGAACAGGATTTGCATGAACGATTGATTGGCAATGTTCTCTGTCTCAAGAATCTGGCAAAGATAGACCGAGTATTCAGGGTGAATGGTGCCATCGGTCGTGATGGTGAAAATGCCCTGCTGCATGTTTTGCAGCATGCTGTTGATGTCGTTGGATTTTTGTCTTAATTGGGAGGTTCTCTCCAGGACCTTTTGTTCCAGTGTTCTGTTCTGCTCTTCGATGACGTTGAGCATTTTGATGTTTTTGGTCGTGATCACCGTCATGCGGGCGAGAGTGAGGGCAAATTCCTCGTTCTCTGGCAGATATTGCACCTGACCTATTTGGCCGGAAAAATTCATGACACCGAAGACTTCCTGGTTGTCCATCATTGGAACGCACAACAGTGACTTGCCGATCGTTCCGGATTTTTCTTCGATATAGTCGGCGGATTTTGATGTGTCTTCGATAAAGATGGATTTGGCATTGGCGGCCGCTTGCCCGGCAATGCCTTCACCGAGCCGGAAGCTGCGGGGTGATAGCTGATCCTTGACCGCCGATTCCAGCGACTGGGGATAGAAAGCGCTGATAACCAGCTCGTCTCCCTTCAGTAAATAAATGGAGCCGTGTTCCAGATGGTTTTGTTCCTGCATGACTTGCAACACGGTCTCGAGTGCCCGCGTTTGATCGTGGATGGCGGCAAGTTTTTCCCCGGTGGTGTTGAGTACATGCAGATCATCGATTTTCTTGCGGATGGAATCCCGCATTTCCGAGAAGCGCGTCGCCAGCGTTCCGATTTCGTCAGGGCGGCCAGTGTCGATGGGGTAATCGAGATTGCCCTGGGAAAGTTCACAGGCACTGGTTTCGAGCGTTTTGAGCGGCGTGGCAACGAATTTTCGTGCGCTGGCCCAAAACAGCAGCCCCATGAAAACGATGAAACCACCAGCGAAGCCTGCAATGATCGTAACGGTCTGCCTGATCTGCTCCTGGGCGATGGCG
Source organism: Pseudomonadota bacterium (assembly GCA_052035295.1). Lineage (GTDB taxonomy): Bacteria > Pseudomonadota > Gammaproteobacteria > Pseudomonadales > Ketobacteraceae > HdN1. Next base: position 61,050 of record JBPOHS010000012.1, on the reverse strand, counting down.
GATGAGGTGATGATGGTGACTTTGCCAATCACTTTGTCTTCCCGGTGAATCTCACCCGAGAAGATCAGCAGGCCCAGCTCGTCTTTGCGGGCAATGATGTCTTTCAGGGCAAGCCCACTGACGCTGCCGATGAACTTCTGCCCCAGGGGTTCTTCTGTTTCTGCCGAATTGACAACAAACCCAACGACATCACGGTCTAGCAGAATGGCATCAATGACACCATTCATCGCCTGGTTGTCGAAATTCCAGATGGGCTCCTGCAGGGCGATAGCCGCCACCTTCGACATGCCCTCGGCCTTTATTTCCAGATCATGGGTGATCTGCCGGTAACTGTGCATGCCAATCAGGAAAGAAAAAAGCAACAACCCCAGCGTTATGACGGAAAGTACAATGAGATTGAGTCGACGGACAATACTGGCGTTGAAGTAGTGGAACATGGCGTCCTCAGATGTCTTGGTGTGCCGACTGACCTCCCTTTGCGTTACAACCGGCCATCAAGGGGAATCGCTCGTGTCGCATTTGCACGAAGAAAACGGTTTCATCCGGAATCAGGATGTCCTGACAATGCACCGACCTTTTCGTTGTTTTCCTTACCCCTGTAAGCATAACTTGGTATAGCACCTGTAGCGCCGATTGCAACCTGGCCACGACAGCGACTGACTGCCTGTTCGGTGTTTCCCCTTTTGGTGCGCGCGTTCGTTGGAAGCCTCACGCAGGCCGCTTGTGTGAATCTCGACTAGACTTTATCGATGGGCGATCTGCTGATTTATTGGAAACGGTTGATCTATCAATAAAGTTGATTTGTCAGCAGTGTAAGTGATTCCCGGGAGAATCCGTGATATGCAAGTGAAGGCATTTTCTTTTCTTTGTCTGACAATCCCACTGGCCAGCGTTCCGTGCCATGCAACCGAATTTCAGATCGCGACCGAGCCGTGGGAAAGTTACAGCACTGAAGATGGTGTCGGTTACTATCACGATATTCTGAACGCCATTTACAAGACGACGGGCGATAGCTTGAAATTTACCTATGCTCCGTACGTGCGATCGCTGCACATGCTTGCGACGGACAAGGTGGACATTGCCTTGGGCGTGACCAAGGATGACGCGCCCGAAGGCTCCGTCAATCTCGATTTGCCGGTAGAAATGGATTCTGCGGCGATTGCTTATCTGCAAGGCAGTTTTCCTGATTGGCAAGGTGTTGCGTCGCTCGAAGGGCACAGTGTCATCGCGAAGATTAACTATGGCTTTGGTGGCGTGCTGGGCCCCAAGGTAAAGTATTCAGAGAGCGCATCGTTGCCGGGAATGCTGCAGATGCTCGTCAACAAGCGGGTTGATGCCGTGATCGATTATGAAGCGGACATCCAGTCGGCCGCCGAGGAAGCAAAAATTACCCAGCCGCTGGTAATCAAAACCGGATTCAATCCGGTGCCCATTTTCTTTGGTTTCAGCAAAACCGACAATGGAAAACTGGCCCGGGAAAAATTTGATGCGGGGTTGAAAAAACTCGTGGAAAGCGGTGCACTGAAAGAAATGTACCTCAAGCACATCGGAAAAACGGATAATTTTCCCTACCAGAAATAGTCTCGCCGTCGAAACGTACGTCAATCCATCGGTGATGGAAGGTGCTCTCTCACGTTTTTCCCGGCCGCTCCCCGAACAGCGCTGTACCTATTCTCACAACCGTGGCGCCTTCGGCTATGGCGGCATCGAGATCGTCACTCATCCCCATCGACAAGGTGTCGAGTGCATAACCTTTGGCGTTGAGTGCCTCAAACAAGCCCCGCAACGCCGCCAACGGGCGTCTTTGTTCCGTAACGCTTTCCCAAGGGTGCGGAATGCACATCAATCCGCGCAGTTTCAATCGTGGAAGCTCACGTATGGCGTTGGCCAGTGTTTCGACCTCGCCCGGGGCCACGCCTGACTTGCTGGCTTCATCGTCGATATTCACCTGAATACACACATTCAAGGGAGGAAGCGTCGGCGGGCGTTGTTCGTTGAGGCGTTGTGCCAGTTTTACACGGTCGATACTGTGTACCCAGTCGAAATGGCCGGCGACGGGCCGCGTCTTGTTGCTTTGCAAGGGACCAATGAAATGCCAGGTAATGGCGAGATCCTGTAGTGCCTCCTGCTTGCCCATCGCCTCTTGCACATAGCTTTCGCCAAAGTCGCGGCAACCCGCCTGCCAGACCGCACGAAGCTCATCAGCGGAGCGGGTTTTGCTGACGGCCAGCAGCAGGGGGGCTGGCCGCTGGTGGGCGCTGGCGCAGTTCTCGATGTGAAGGCGCAGCTGTTGATAGCGGGTGATGGCATCAGGCATGGATGACTCGTCTTTGCGCAAACGGAAAGGGCGAAGACTATCAACTCCGGGGGCAGGCTGCAAAACCTTGCCCCGGTATGACGTGGCCGCCTAGGGTAGCCGATATACAGCCTTGACCGTCTTGTCCAGGTTGGTTGCATCGATATAGCCGATATAACGGCGATCGTTGGCCACGCGCTCCTTGACGTTCTTGTCGGTTTTGGCGTCTTCCGGTGGTCGTGCTTTGCCGGTGAATAGCAGCCGGGCCCAGTAGGCGTCACGTTGCATGCGTTCCTGGCCGGTCACACCCTTGAAGAATCGTTCGTTGACCTCAGCCCGCGATGATTGGCTCAACGGAATGATTTCTTCGCCGTTGGGCAGGGTCTTGCTTTTCTTCATGAATATCCGCGCGACTTCGTCGCGTGACAAGGCTTTGACGGCAACTTTCGGGTTCACGATGACAACCAGGTCCGCGTGCGCATGTGCCACCATCGTCATGGTACAAAACAGCATGATCAGTCGATGTCGCATGTGTCGCTCCTTCAGAAGATCGTCTGCACGCCAAGGCGTACGACCGTCATGCTGTATTCGTCATCGATATCCACGACGCGAGGGTGATATTCCGGTATGTAGGTCGCTTCTACCTTGAAGGCCATGCCTTCGGCGAAATCCCAACGCAGGCCGGCTGTCCAGGTGTCATCCTGCGGCAGGAAGGCATAGGTTGCCAGATGGACCAGGGCGTAGCTCAGAGAGTCCGGCGGTAAATTACCGGCAATGTCGGCTTCGTCACCGTCAGAGCGACCGTAGGTAAGGTGGTAAAGCAGGCTGTTGTCCCGAATGCCGGCCGTTATGTAATAAGTCGTCAGTGCGCCGATGGGCGTCGTATCGTGAGAGGAAAAATACGTGCTTTCGACAATGCCCAGAAACCGCCCGTTATCGTACTGTATGGCAGCGTCTGCGTAAGTGACGCGATCATCCTCGATGCGGAGGTCATCGGCGACGTCCCCGTAGCCACCTGCGCGCAAGCTTTGTTCCAGTGCATTGAAGGCCGCCCCCTGGCTGGAACCACTCAGGTCAAAGGTGAGTTTGGTGCTGTGTATCGCCAGGCGTGCAACCCAATCCTCGATCGTGGCTTGTGAAACGAAACCGACGATGTTGCGGGCATCGCCTTCGATGCCCTCCAGTACACCCGATTCGCCACTGAAATGGGAGTTTCCTGTGTAGCCCTGAAATTCGAGGTCTATATCGTGCACGCTGCGGGAATAGGTCAGACTGACGCCATCCACACTGGTAAAAGGAATGTTGTAGGCCGAGTAGGGCGGGCTGATCCATGGGTAGGTATAACCCACCAGAATGTTCTCGGAATAGAGAAAAAACGGCCCACGATAGCGGCCCACCTTCCAGGTGAAATCGCTGCGCGGCTGGTAGGTGACATACGCCCAGTCAGCGCTGGTTCCCCAGTTTTCCATGGCGCGGGAAATGATTTGCACCGTGGCGGTGGCCTTGTCGTTGATGCGACCGGACACCTGGATGCCCGCCAGGCTGTCGGGTTGGTAGTCGAGATCATCCTGGGCATACTGGAGATAGCCGTTGCCCTTTTCGCTATAGCCCCCGACGAAGGAGCCAAAACCGGAGATATCGAGATCGATGGCATGTGTGGACGTGCTCACGAGCACGCTTCCCAGGCAACCGAGAATCAGGCGATGTTTCATTGTCTGTCCGTAATCAAGCTGCGGTGACGGTGGCGACACGATAACGGTGCGAATAAGGCACCCGGTGTTCCCCGCGTGATAGCCTTATCAATGTAGATCAAGATTGGCAGGATGCAGGTGCCACTCGTCAGCCGGATGACGAACCCGCTCAATACTGACCGCGCCTGAATCCTCAGTTCAGGGCGCTGGTCGGCACGATAGGCAATACCACGCTGGAGGGGTAACGCGCACTGTTGTGCAGTGTCGTGATCGCGCCCGCCGGCATCATGTCCTGACGCGGAAAGTTGAGACCGCCCTGTGCCTGGTTGCTCGGGCTCAAGGCAATACGCAGGCGATTGCCCTTGCGGATGATGGCGCTGGTCGGGAACACCTCGATTTGCAGCTTCACCACCTCGCCCGGTGTCAGGTATTGCACTTTGTCCTCGGTGAAGTAATGCATGGGCTGTATCATTTCGCCCTGCAGAAAACGCGAGCGTTCCACATCGACGGCCCGTACCGACGCCAGTAACTGGCCATTGGTGATGGGCAGCGACTGGCTGTCCGAGACTTCTTCCACCCAGACACCAACCACTGTGTCGGGAACGCTGGCTTCCAGCCAGATATCGGCCTGAATGGGCCCGTTGATGTAATAGTCTTCTTCCATCGGGGCAGTTTCAAAAATCAGGCGTTCCTGTTCCATGGCTTCGCTGTTGCTGAAGCAGGTTTCCGGTAACGCGAGACCCAGGGTCCATTGCTCAAAGCTGCGACTGCACTCGGTGCCATCCTTGATCTTGACTTCGAAGGTCAGCAAACCGCTGCTGTTGGCGGCAGAGAGTTCGGCCGGTTCCGGGTTGGTCATGATGTGCACGGGTTCGTTGGTGGTGGGTGCGGTTTGTGTCAGGCTGCCATCGCCGTGCAGATACCAGCGCGCGGGGGTGGCCAGCGGATGCGGCCAGTCGGTTGTGCTGGAAAAGCTGTCATTGCTGTATTTGGCCGGTGTGCTGGGCGTCGGGTAGCTTTTCACGTACTGCACCACTGACGGAATGTCCTGCGATGCAGTGTCCATGCCCCGGAGGTAATGGTCGAACCACTGCAGCATCAGCATGTCGATGGGCGGTACCGCCCCCATGCCAGCATGGCTGGTGACAAAATTGGGAAAGTGCGATCCGTTGTAGATGACGAGCCGGGCATCGTTGCCGTTACGCTTCAAGGCTTCATACAACAGCGGTTCATCGCGCTGAAACAGGTCGTGCAGGGCGCCGAAGATGAACGTGGGTGCCTTGATCTTGTCCATGTTTTCCAGTGGTGAGCGTACCCGCCAGAAATCGCTGTCGTAGGTCACATACGATTCGCCGTTCAGGGCATCGTTGATCAGCGGAATGAAATAACGATCCACCTGATCGGTATGTTCCTGTGTCGTTTGCACCAGTTGGCTCATGTAACGCGGGTTGGCCAGGGCGGTGGGTACGTTCTGCGTCGACAGAAACTGGGTGATCTGCATCCATTTGCTCATGAACACACCGTTGATCAGGCCGCCGGTGCCGACAATGGCACGCATGGCGTCACCCATAGGCAAGCTGGCAAATACCGCATCAATATCGTCAGGGCGTCGCTGGGCGGCGAACAACGCACTGATCCCCATGTAAGAAACACCGGCGACGCCCAGTTTGCCGTTACTCCATGCTTGTTGCCGGGTCCAGTCGACCATGTCGGCAAATCCGGTTTGCTCTTCTTCCCCGAATAATTCCCAGCCGCCTTCGGAGGCGCCCGTGCCCAAGGCATCCACCGCCACCTGCACATAGCCGCGTCTGACGATGAACGGATCAGAGGCGCCGAGCATCAGGTTGCCGGGCGTGCCCATGAACATCAGGCTGAGCAGGTTGGTGTTGTAACCCGCCTGGGTCAGGATCACGGGGAAGGCACCTTCGATGGGCGAGCCGGTTGCGTCGGCGGGAACGGTAACGCGAACACTCAGCTTTTTGCCGGTGGACATGGTGACGAACTGCAAGGGCAGATCGACCGCCTGAGGGTATTCGGCGGCCCGTTCATAGATCTTGACACCGATATCGCTCACCCCGGGATCTTTACCGTTGTCCGGGCTTTCCGTGTCTGGCGTTTCTGTCGAGGGCGTTTCAGGCGTCGGGTTTTGTGCGCCGCGATCACCGGTGGGGCCGGCGTCGCCATCTTCGCCAGAGCAGGCGGCCAGTGCCAGTGAAACCAGCGCAGCCAGTATCCCGCGCCGCAAGGGGGGCAGGTTGAAAGTCATTTTCATGAGGCATCCACTTTCTTTTTGTTTTAGATGTTGTTGTTTTCGAGGTGTTGTTTTCGTCAGGCGCCAAATTTGACAGGGCGTGTTTTCAATTTATATTCTGACAACGATTCTTGTCAATATTGGCGAGGGGAGCGAGGGCCTGCGTGGAGGAGGGCGCAAGTGGAGATCGGCTACCCCGGACAGTGAAAAGACGACCTGCAGGTGACCGACTCTGACGTGGATGATTGTCGCTTTACTGGCGTCAGGAATTGTTGTCAAATCAAGAGGTGTCCCGTGCCATCCATGCAGACCTCAATGACCAGCCTTCCCCGAAAAAGCACCAGCGACAAGAAACCTGCCTCTCGTACCTATGGCGGGCTGAGTGAATCCGAGCGCGTGCTGGAGAGGCGCGAGCGCTTTCTGGATGCCGGTCTGGAAGTGTTCGGAACGATCGGACTGAGGGGCGCCACCGTGCGCGGCCTGTGCAAGGCCGCCGGCCTTACCGAGCGTTATTTTTACGAATCCTTTGAGGACACCGACGATCTGTTTTGCGCGGTTTACGAAAAGCAGACGGCCGTATTGCGGGATTTCTTTGTCGCCGAGGTGCCACGTTTGCCGCGCGATCTTGAGTCGCGTGTGCGTGCGGCGCTGGGGCTTTACTACAACATAATGCGCGATGAGCGGCGTGTGCGGATTCTGTACACCGAAGTCATGGGCGCGAGCCCTCGCATTGCCTCTGTGCATAACGCCAATGTGCTGCTGGGGGCGCAAATGGCGGCATTTCTGTTGCGCACCGACAACCCGGAACTCGCGCTTTCGGATGACCAGGCCTTGTGCCTCGGGTATGCCATCAACGGCGCTTGCACCACGCTGGCGGTGCAGTGGATGGCGGGTGGTTATGTGCAAGAACAGCGTCTGGTGGTGGAATCGTGTTCGACCATCGTGTTCGGCACCGTCAACGAGCTCCGTCGTCAGACCGATGCTTTGCGCCTGACGCGCGCCTGAGGCTTCTTTCTTCTTTCCTCTCAATGAATTGCGTGATATGCATCGCAACGGTGAGGGTGTGCCCCGCTATCATGGGCGAGGTTCCTAGCGGATTGGTGGGGGCCTTGCTAGGCTGAATAGATCCTGTTGCCGGCGTAAAGCCCTGTGCTTCCCGGCGAATAGACTCAGCACTTTTTCAACAGAATCACGGTCTTCGAGAATCACAATGGATATTACAGAACTGCTTGCCTTCGGTGTTAAGAACGGTGCTTCCGACTTGCACTTGTCGTCCGGCTTGCCGCCCATGATACGTGTGGACGGTGATGTGCGCCGGATCAACCTGCCACCGCTAGAGCACAAGCAGGTGCACGGCTTGATTTACGACATCATGAATGACAAGCAGCGCAAGGACTTCGAGGAATTTCTCGAAACCGACTTCTCGTTCGAGGTGCCGGGCGTCGCGCGTTTTCGTGTCAACGCCTTCAACCAGAACCGTGGCGCCGGTGCGGTGTTCCGTACCATTCCCTCGAAAGTGCTTACCATGGAAGACCTCGGCATGGGCCAGATCTTTCGTGACGTGTCGGATCGGCCGCGTGGACTGGTGCTGGTGACCGGGCCGACCGGTTCGGGTAAATCCACGACGCTGGCGGCGATGATCGATTACATCAACGAAAGCCGTTACGAGCATATTCTCACAATCGAAGACCCCATCGAATTCGTGCACGAGAGTAAAAAGTGTCTGGTGAACCAGCGTGAAGTGCATCGTGACACCCTCGGCTTTTCCGAAGCCTTGCGCTCGGCGTTACGGGAAGACCCTGACATCGTGCTGGTGGGTGAGATGCGCGACCTGGAAACCATTCGACTGGCGTTGACCGCCTCCGAAACCGGTCACTTGGTGTTCGGGACGTTGCACACAACCTCCGCCGCCAAAACCATCGACCGTGTCGTGGACGTTTTCCCGGCGGCAGAAAAAGCCATGGTGCGTTCCATGCTGTCGGAATCGCTACAGGCGGTCATTTCACAAACCCTGTTGAAGAAGAACGGTGGTGGACGTGTGGCCGCGCATGAGATCATGGTCGCGACGCCAGCGATTCGTAACCTGATCCGTGAAGACAAGGTCGCGCAGATGTATTCTGCCATTCAGACCGGTGCTTCCTACGGCATGCAGACGCTCGACCAGTGCTTGCAGGATCTGGTGCGCAAAGGGTTGGTGGCGCGCGATCTCGCCCGCGAAATGGCGAAGAATCCGGACAGCATCTAACGGCCGAGGTCAGCTATGGATTTTGAAGGCTTATTGAAATTGATGGTGGAAAAGGGGGCGTCTGACCTTTTCATCACCGCGGGTGTGCCGCCCAGCATGAAAGTGCATGGCAAGATCGTGCCCGTGACCAAGACCTCGCTCAGCCCCGAAAAAACGCGTGAAACCGTGCTGGGCGTCATGAACGAGTCGCAGCGCAAGGAATTCATCGAAACGCGTGAATGCAACTTCGCGATCAGTGCGCGCGGTATCGGTCGTTTTCGTGTCAGCGCCTTCTATCAGCGCAACTTGGTGGGCATGGTGTTGCGTCGTATTGAAACGCGCATTCCCACCATTGATGAACTCAGTCTGCCGGCGGTGATCAAGGATCTCGCCATGACCAAGCGCGGCATGGTGATCTTCGTGGGAGCGACCGGCACCGGTAAATCGACGTCGCTGGCGTCCATGATCGGCCACCGTAACAAGAACAGTAAGGGGCATATCATTTCGATCGAAGACCCGATCGAATATATCCACCAGCATGCGGGCTGTATCGTCACGCAGCGCGAAGTGGGTCTCGACACCGAATGCTTTGAAGTCGCATTGAAGAACACGCTGCGTCAGGCACCTGATGTGATCATGATCGGTGAGATTCGTACCCGTGAGGTCATGGAATATGCCGTGGCGTTCGCCGAGACCGGCCACCTGGTGCTGGCCACCCTGCACGCGAACAATGCCAACCAGGCATTGGATCGCATCATTCACTTTTTCCCGGCCGATCGGCACGGCCAGACGTGGATGGATTTGTCATTGAACCTGCGTGCGTTGGTCGCGCAACAGCTGATTCCATCGCCTGATGGCAAGAGCCGTCGTGCAGTCATTGAAGTGTTGCTGAATACGCCGCTGGCGGCGGATCACATCCGCAAGGGTGATGTGCATCTGCTCAAACAGTTGATGGCGAAATCCCGCGAATTGGGTATGCAGACGTTCGATCAGGCGCTGTTTGATTTGTACACGGCAGGGGAAATCACTTACGAAGATGCACTGGCGCATGCGGATTCGCCCAATGATCTGCGCTTGATGATCAAACTTGGCAATGAGTCAGCGCAGGAATTCATCGACGATGCCACGCGTGGTTTGAGTCTTGCCGAAGAGGACAAGGGCGGCGTGAATCTGCGGCGTAAACGCTGAAAAGGGGCACTGCCGCCCCCGCTATAATGAGGGCGGCAGTGATCCAGACTTACTGACGGACCACTTGATATTGTCCGGCGGTCAGGGGGTAGCGAACCGTTTCGCCACGTCCGCACCATTGAACATCGGCACTTATCTTCCCATGGTATTGTCCGAGACCAAATAGCAGTCGTTGATCAGACTGTGAAGCCAGCCCGTTCGATGCCACCACTTCCCTGTACTGCATTGGCAGAGCAGAGGCCTCTTCGTAAACCAGGGTGACTTTGGTGCCCACCGCATCGGTGTTACAGCTTGTCCCGTTGCCAACCATCTGCACTCCGGCCCAGCCGACCGTGCTTTCACTGTCATTGCGGTACATGGCCAATGGTGCAAAGGGCTGACTGATCAGCACATCGAGATCACCATCATTGTCCAGATCGGTCGTTGCCACACCACGCGCGACTTCCGTGTCGTTCAATCCGACCATCTCGGCGACATCCACAAAGTATTGTCCGACATTCAAAAATACACGCTTTTTGTCGTTCGGATAAATGCAGCGGCCGCGCAAATCAGCGTACATATCCACGTAACCATGAATTTGCGGGCCCGTCAGCGCGATCTTGTCATTCCAGTACCAGTAGTCGGGGCAACCTTCATTAAGTTTATCGTAGTTGTTGTTGACCATGCCGTTGGCTTGTACCACATCGAGGCGACCGTCACGATCCAGATCGCCCACCCCGGCTCCCCAGCCGAAACGACTGTCATTCAGAATGTTCATGGCCATGGCCCGATCTTCGAAACCTTTGTGGCCATCGGTATCGACCGTACCTTTGTTGATCCAGAGCATCGACCCTTCGGCCTGCAATTTCACATGCACGTTGGAAACATAAATGTCGAGCAGACCATCATTGTTCAAATCCGCCATCGTGGAATTCATGCCTTTATACGTGTCATGGGCCATTTCTCCCACAAAAGGACCACGAATGGATTTAAAGCCCTTGCCGTTTTCATTGATGAGGAGTTGATCCGGTCCAAAATCGTTGGCGAGATAAAGATCCGGCCAGCCGTCCTTGTTCAAATCGCCAGCGGTCATGTCGAGCGTCCAGCGCGTGCCTTCAAAGCCCCATTGATCATTGTCCTGACGGGAAAATGCGCCGCCTTGATTGAGGAACAAATAATTCTCACCACCATTCGCTGCATCATGCCAGGTGCGATGCATGAAATGGAGCGCCCGACGATCGCCTTCATATTCCGGTTTTGGTAAATGGAAAAGATTCAGATACGTGTCGGTCGGATAGTCGTCCAGTTTCACGGTCAATGAATTGGCAATGAGCAGATCCAGCTTGCCGTTCTGATCGATATCGGATGCCACAGCACGCATTGATGTGCTGTAAATGCGCAAACCTTCTTTCTCAGTGATATCGGTGAACGACAGCGTGCCGGATTCCTGCAACTCGTTTTTCAATAAGCGGCCGTAGCCAAAACCGACAATGACCCACAAATCCTTGTCGCCATCATTGTCATAATCTAACCAGAGACCGCCTGCTGCCAATCCTTCCTCTTTGTAGTGCTCCACCAGATCATCCAGCGCCGGCAAGGGGAAACGCTCAAATTGGAAATTGCCTTTATTCAGATAAAGCGCTGCGCGTGATTCCTTGGTTTTGAGCGAATAACTGACGAAAATGTCTTGCAGGCCATCATTGTCTGCATCACCGGCGGCCACGCCATCACCCTGCGCCATGATCCACTTTGCCAAATGTTGCACGCGTGGATCGACTTCTTCCATGACGTTGCTGGGTGTGGCGAGCATGCCCAGCTTTTCAGTATCGATCTTGGTAAGCGAAAAATTCGGCTTTTCCAGCAGGGAATAACTGTGTGCCGCCTTGTAGGCGCCGACACCCAGGACTGCCACGATGGGAATGCCGGCAAGGCGAGGTACGTATCCTGCGACCCGCTTGAACCAGGTGGTATCTTCTGCCTTGCGGCTCTGCCACAGCTGATAGAAAAACATGCAGGAATAGAAGAGAAATCCGGCCTTCAGCGTGGTGGACAGCGCTTCAAACTTGTGGAGTACCAGATCGACAATGGCAATAAAGGCAGCCATGAAAATTTGTCCCCGCGTAGAATTGGGCGAGGTGGCCGGATCGGTAATCATGAAGAAAGTAAAAAGGTAGAAAGCAGGCGATGTCAGTGTTCCCAAGACAATGGTTTCAAACGGTACGTGATGGCTTGTCAGATACCCACGAATACAGAGATTGATGGAATAAAAAGCCAGGAAAGAGATGATCAGCGCGTTGCGTTTGATCTTGAAAACAAACAGAACCAGTGCGGCGGTCACGATAAAGGCACACAGCGCGACATAGCCTCCCCACTGGTAGGCGGGCGATGGACTGATCATGCCGCCACCGATGGTGACCCCCACCAGTAGGCCGAACAGGTTGGGATTAAAGACGTGGCGCCCCTTTACCGTAATCAGGTATTTGGACGCGACCGCAAAAAATGGTGGAATAAAGGCAAACCATACCCCGTGTGCAGTATTTACCAGAATGCTGAGCCCACAGCCAGTGATGGCCGAACTCAATGGAAAAAGTACCTTGCGTCGGAAAATAATCGAAAACAGTGTATCCAGGGCACAGGTCGTACCGACAATCGCAGCAATCTGGTAAAAGCTGCGATTGAATCCCAATAACGTTATGCCTACGGTAAGGTAGGTCACCAGGATCAAGAGGAAAGGAATGCGCGGGTCATGGCGAGTGGGGAACCGATCCCACGTAATGCCGGCAAATGTTTTTGCAATCATGCTTATGTTACTCCTTTTAGAAATCAATTTCAGCGGCGGGATACGGAATCCACAAACGCATCAAAGGGATTGAGACGGCGAATAAGGTTGATATAAGAAATCATGTTGACGTCATTGAAGGTACTGCCTTGTCGTTCGCGCAAGGTTCTGTGCAGCGCGGGTAGCCGATGCCATGGCACCGATGGAAAAAAATGGTGTTCTGTGTGCAGGTTGAAGTGGTAACACAAAACCAATGACAGCCATTCCGGCATTACCGCTGTCCGGCAGTGAACATCCTGTGCATGCAGGGGTACCGGTTCCGGATGGGTATCGCTGAGGAACGGATACAGCCCGGAGTGATGCGTGAGATTGATGTACTCAAAGAGGACGTAAAAGACCAGCATTGCCGGCACCCAATACACCAGCACGCCATGCATTCCCAGCGTGATGAACAGGGCGACCAAAGGGGATGCAGTGATTATGTCCGACCCAAGCCCCGACATTGCCTGACGGGTATTGCCGGCCTGCCATTGGCGCATGGGATACAGCCAGAACGCGGAAATCACGCCGCCCAGCGCCGCCAGTGGCAAACGGCATTTCCAGCAAAGCGACAGCAGCTTTTTCATGCGGGGTGAATAACGCTGCGCCTTCAGCAAGCCTGCAGAGGTGGGATCCTTGTCGACCACGCCTACCCACTTGTGATGTTCATAATGGACATTACGCCAACCAATATAGGGCACTTGACTCAGTACTCCCATCAGCGTGCCGGCACCGGTGTTCAACGCGCGCGTGCGGAACAGTGTTCCGTGCCCGCATTCATGCGCAAGTACAAAACAACGAAACAGGCAGCACCCCAGCCAAATTTCCCCCACAAAATAGGTCCACGAAAAGGGCGCTCCCATCGTCAACAAAAAGAGCCCGAAGGCCGTTGCTGACAGCTCCGCAATCATTGTGGCCACGCCGACAAGATCGCTCTTGCGGAATTCGCCTGCCTCTGACAATTGTCTGCGAAGATGTAAATAGTCTGACTTCTGCATACCGGTGAGCCTCAATGCAAAACCATTTCGAAACCGGGATTCATGGATTTTTCCAGCGACGTGGCCGATGTGTTTTCACACACGGGAATCGCATAGAGATCCATGGCAATTTTCTGTACCCGCAGACCTTTGAACGCCTGTTCCAACGGACTGTTTTCGGGCACAAGCACGCTCACGAAATGCACGTTTTCCGACTGCCAATCCAGCGCAATCCGGTCAACGAGGGCACGCAGCAGCGCCGGATCGTTTTGCTTGATGGCGACATGTGTGAGTGACAGAATGTGAAAGCAGCCACCCTCTTCGGGCAAGGGCAGACCACCTCGCAATGCCACTTCAAGGTTGTAGGCTTTTTTCAATAGCTTCATTTTTCCGCCGTAACCATGTATCCGGCTTCTTCGCAAGCTGTCTTCAGGATTCCAGGGGGCAGCACAGGCGACGATCCGACCTGCGGTATCCCGGGCGATATAGAAATTGGCCAGCGAGAAATTTGGCCACTGTTCAATGCGGTCGTTGAGCATTGCTGCATCGAAACGAAAGCCAAACTGCTTGGTGGCGCTTTCTTCAGCCAAAAATGTGACGAGTTCACGGATATCGCCTGGTTCGGCACGACTGACCGAAGGGCTGCATTTCTTGAATTTACCCACCAATTGCACATTCACCATGTTGTATGGCGTGATGCTCTGGGCATTGGCCAGCATTTTGGCGTGCTGGGCACTTCGGTTGTCGCGCATCATCGAGAAATAAAAAGCATCGACCGGATCCTGCTGTTTCACGTAATCCAACACAATACGAATGCTGGCCGGAAAAACCCGTCCGCGACGGAATTTTTCGATAACTCTCAAGTCGCAGACGTAACCGATCCTTGCAGGTCGAGCAGATAGCCAGCCATCGCGGACAACCACAGTGCAGCATCCCGATACACGCTCTGTATCGGCAACATCGTCTGACTTGTCGATCAACACGATGGTGTAGGTTGCGCCTCCATGCATTTTGCGCAACGCGAAAAAATCTGGATCGCGTTCTTCGGCAATGCGCAGTTCTGCATCCATTTTGACTTCGCCAAAAATGTGGCAAAGTCGTTGATTGTCTTCGGGCTGTGCCAGTCTCAGCCCCCAGTCGGCATTTTCGTAAATCATATCCAGAACTTCGTTTCCCGAACGACCGGTTTTGGCTTCTCGCCGACACCGCCCATTTCATCCCATTCCCGCAGCGATTCGATAAACACATGCAGAGTGTCAGCGGGCGTATGTTTGAATTCTGCCGGTGCTTCCTGTAGTGCTTCACCCTGGATGAGCATGATGTCAACGTCTTGCTGGATTACTTGCCGCGTATACCAAGGCAACCAGTAAGGGGCGGATGCTTGCAGAATGCCGAGCTTGTAACTGATGCAGGTGTACACCATGGATTTGAAGTCACTGATGGGCGTGCAGGTGCTGGTAATCACGAAGCCACGCTCGTTGGCGCCAAAGACATAATCCACACGCGTATTGTTGGGCATGTAGAAATTGTCTGTGTGGAACAGAGGGAGTTTTTTCGGGTTCAGTACGCGTTCTGCAAAGCCAATGGCATCCTTTTGCTGGTGATAGGTCACCAGTACGCTGGTGTCTGTGCGTTCGACGGTCGCGGTGACAGGCTTCTTCGCGCGATCGCGAAACCATCCTTCATGCACAAACACCGTGTGGGGTACATCCATGAAATTTTCAGCCAGATGCGTTACACCGTTATCGAATGGGGTCACCATGTAATAGGTTTTCCACCCCTCGGTTTCGTAGTAAGGCATCGGAAACGGATGCTTCGCTGGATCGGGTTGTTTGTCCTTTCCCATCCATACCCAAACCAGACCTTGCTGTTCGCGCACTGCGAATTTTTCGACATGACGATTCTTGAAACTTTTTCCGTCCGGCCCTTCCGAGGGCACATTGGAAAGCTCACCCTCACCGTTGAATGTCCAGCCGTGATAGGGGCACTTGACACAGTCCCCCACCAGTTTTCCTTTACTCAAATGAACGTTGCGATGGGAACAGCGATCGCGCACGCATACCACCGTACCGTTCTTCTTGCGCCAAAGCACCAGACGGGTTTCCATTATCTCGACGCTTTTCAGTTCGCCGGGTTTGAAATCGCCCGACACGCCCGCAACGTACCAGTATTCACTCAGCAAGCCGCAGCGCTCGCGCATGGGCACTTTGCTTTCAGCCAAATTCACGACAGGTATTGTCATGGTCTATCTCCAGAAGTAGAAAATACGGAATGCCAGTCATGGCGCGTCTCAAGTCGGGTCGGTTTTATGTCGCCCAGCCGCTGGCCGTGATTGACGAGGTGTTGCTGGTAGCTTGACCAGCCGTCGTTCACTTTTACGATTCGCAACGGCAATAACTGCCCGCGTTGACGGCAGTAGTGATAGTGGTGACTCTGCAGCAGACACCCTTCAATGTTGCTTGAAAGCTCCGCATTTTTGGCCGGATCGTAATCGGCATCGATAAACAGGGTGTAACGCCGATGATCAGCGGGAGAGGGCGAGAGCATGGCAAAATGAGCGTGAATCCCCTGCGATTGCAATACCTGGTCAATAATCGGCTCAACAAAGGTGGCATTGAGCTTTTCACCGCACAGATCAGAGACACGATCAAGCTTGCCGGAGAAAACCAGCTCGGGCGTATTGCATTGAAAGCCACTGCAGGTCACCACATCCTTCAAATGGTATCGGTACAAGCCCCCGGCGGTAGTGATGACGGGTGAGTAGACACCACCGACCTTGAGTTCGTCGACCATCAGTAAGCGCGCAGGATCGCCATTAAGATCAATGAATTCATAGAAATGGCTGTTGATCGCGATAACGCACCCATGAGAGGCGACTTGTTTGTCATGCAGCGTATGCGCAAGGCGCCCAAACGGGACCGTTATCACCCCTTCTGTCGCCAGCAACCCCTTGCCTTGAATGGGCACATCAGGAAACCAGGACGACAAGGTCGCAGCAAAATCACGCGATACGCCATCCTTCCAGCAGGAAATCAATTTCAGTGACGGCCACAATGTGCGGGTATCAAGGCTTCCGGTTGCCAACGCCCGCCCCAATCGGCGCTGCGCCGTCCGCGGCATCCTGGCCATGACCGGGTCGGGATCATTGACCAGGGCCTGCAGTAGTACCGTCAGGAACGTAGGGCTCCACACTGAGATGAGCCCGAGATTTTGATCTGCGACCAGACGGGCCAGTGTCTCCTGCTGCCATTGCTGGTCATCGCGGAGCGTGCGTACGGTCGAGGGCACCGCCATCATGCGGTTGATTGCCCAGCGTACGACGGGCCCGAAATAGGCCGATTCGTCTTCAAAACCGATCGGTACACCCCCCTGCGTCATTTTCTCCTGATGACTCAACGGCGAAATCGACCAGTATGCAGAGGTGCCGCGCAACCCGGGGACATGCGAATAGAGATCCCATAGCCAGGGCTGCGTGGCGTTAGCAATCTCCGTCAGTAATGACGCCGTAAAAGGAATGTATTTGTTGGCCGATGTCGAGCCACCGGATCGCTCCACCATCAACACGCGTTCGGACGTCAGGACGTCCTGTTCGCCGGCAAGAACGCGATCAATCCATGGCTGCATCTGCGCGTAGTCTCGCACCGGTACCCGCGATTGAAACTGGCGCACATTTCTGATGGCATCAAACTGATGCGCCTGGCCAAACGCGCTGTTCCTGTTGGTGGCCAGGATCTCGGCAAAGCGCGCCTGCTGGGTCTTGGCCGGTGCCTTGAGGCTACGACGGAAAGCCAGTGCATTCCTGTGCAACGACGCGACGTAGGCGCCGTGTATCAGATTCAGGAGCGTACGGGCCATGGCAGCCAACTCACAATTTGCGACAAGGAAGGACGTTTCTTCACCAGCTTCGCTGGATAATGCAGGGCGAGGCTTAAATCCACCTTGCCAAGACAGCACAGTTCATCGCCATGGCCATGCCCGGGGTTTTTCTCAATGAAGAAATTTATATCGGCATGCTGGCGCATGGATTCCGTGACAGGCGCGACTTCACCTTTGAGTTTTCCCATTGGTGTGTCGAATTTCAGCACGCCAAGGTCGGGTTTCCATGAATCACCGAACATTTTCCGGGAGAGACGATCAATAAGCGCGTTCTCGAAGGCAGGTGTTTCCGCTCTGTGCGACGGCCAGTATTCCGGAAAATTCCTACTGAGAAGCAAGTAGGTTTTGTAGCCCTTCGAAATCAGGAACCAGTATACAGGCGTGAATGGGTTGGCAAGGAAAACGCGGGTGATATACAGGTAGAAGGCTTTCTGCAGGGCCGTTTGCCCCCAGTATTCCCGCCGGATGATGGTGTCGCCTGAATAAATCGCAACACACTTCCGCTGGTTGATGCGCTCTTCAAACACGCGCACCGTAGAAAAGCCCTGCAGCGTTTGGCTGCCGGTATCGCGCAGAAGGAAAACGTCATTTTTGGCCTGGAGATCGGTTTCAAACCGTGCCCGGTCTACATCGAGGTAATACGTATCAAAAATCTGCCACATCTGTTCAATCGTTTCCTTGTCGAGCGATGAGATGCTGACAACGGAAACAGATAAAGACTTTTTAGCGGATGATGCAGATTGCAGAGTGTTCGCCATCGCTTTGCCTCTTGTATTAACTTGAGCACCAGCGGCAATACGGCGTCGCTGATGTATGTCGTTATAAAAAAGCAAACGATGATCCGCATCCATGCAGATTTGAGTGGGCAGCCCCACACGTGGCAAAAAAATGGTAACAACTTTGCTGTTGGCATGGCAAATCAGCAAAAACAACCTCGCCGTTACATATCTACATACAAACTACATCTTTGTTAACGTAAGTAGGGGTGTTTTGACGGTAATTCACCCTAACAGGGTTTGCTTTTTGGTGTGACCGAAAAGTCCGCAGCGGTCACGCTCCCTGTTTTGTCGAAACCGGCCGCTGTTGGCATTACAAAACTCTACAATTTTCGAATTCGAACAAAGTGAAACGTATACGCCTGGTTGGTGGCGTGTATAAAAAATGGCATTTCTTGATCGATCGTGCCATTTAATAGATCCGTATATTCTATCCGTTCGTTCTTTTAGAATAGATATTCTATTTTTTGGTGATATATTGGGTCTGAAGCAAACGAAGTTGACCCTAATGACCCGGCAGGACGTCGGGAAGGCCAATAGGGATTAAGGTAGCAGCCCCCCAATTAGAGCGCATTTCGTGCGAAACGAGTTGCGCAAGGAAGATAAACGAAAGTGTAAATGTTCGTTTGTCAGATCATTTGGGGATACAGATCAATGGAAGTTTCTCTCTTCGCCATTCTCGGCGCGGTGTTTATCTATGCAGGCTCACTGCCAGCGACCTTTTTCAAGCCAGACAGCCAAAAAACATTAGGCTGGTTTCTATCTTGTGTCCCGTTCTTTGGGCTTCCGCTGACACTGGCGCTGGCAATGTTCGGCTCCCTGCAAAGCGTCGTGTTGCCAGGATCCGCATTCAGTCATTTGTTAAGTGCCGTATCCAGTTTGCTGGCGCTGGGGTCAGCGTTGCTGATTCGCTGGAGTGTGTCATCGCACTCAGAAGCCATTGCGCTCTGGCATCAGGAGCACCACCAGCCGCCCACCACGCTCGTTACTGATGGCCCATATAAAGCCATTCGACATCCTTTTTATAGTGCCTATCTGCTCCTGTTCCTAGGTGTGTTTTTAGCCGTCCCTCACTGGTCTACCGCGTTTTTGTTGGCGTGGGGCATTGTCGCCACCACGCTTACTGCCATTCGCGAGGAGAAGGTGTTGTCACAAGGTCCAATGGGGCAGGCCTACAGGTCATATGCACAACAGACGGGACGGTTTTTCCCGCGTATTTTCCCCCAATTTATGAAGAGCGTCTAAGTCATGGCATTACCCACAATGAGCAGTGTTCCCAAGGAAAACGTAGAACTTGACTCGGTTCCGGGCACCTTTGGCGTGCCGGTATTCGGCGATACCTTTCACTACATGAGCGATAGCCTGGCCTGGGCAAGACGTAATCAGGAGCGCTACGGTGATGTGTTTCGCGTCAATGCCTTCTTTTTGAAAGGGATTGTGGTGCTTGGCCCCGACGCGCTCAAAACCGTCTTTCATGATAGAGAAAGCACCTACTCTACGGCATTGGGGTGGGCACCGTTTTTTTACAAGCTGTTTCCCAGCAGTTTGCCCATGCGCGATGGCGAGGACCACCGTTTCAACCGGCGAATAGTGCAGGAAGCTTTCAAGAAAAATGCCATGCAAGGTTATGTAGACGTGATCAATCCCGTCGCTCACGCAGGTCTGGCAGGCTGGCAACCCCAAAAATCCTTTCGTTTCTATCCCGCCATCAAGCAATTGGCCCTTGATGTTTCCGCCGCCGTATTTATGGGAATAGACCTTGGTGAAGAATCCAGGCGAGCCAATCGCGCATTGCTGGACCTGGTAAAAGCCGTGGGTGCCGTGTTTCACACCAAGATTCCCGGTACAACCTACTGGAAGGGTTTGAAAGGTCGAGAAACCCTATGCAATATGCTGCGTCCACATATTGAAGCCAAACGAAGATCCACGCCGACCGATTTGTTTGGACATCTCTGTCACGCACAAACAGAAGAAGGTGCGGCGTTCAGCGACCAGGAAATTCTCGATCACACCATCGCCATCATGTTTGCATCGCACGACACTACCACCAGTATTCTCACGTCAATGGTTTACTGGCTGGCACAAGTGCCGGAATGGCAAGCCATCGTGCGGGATGAATGCAGAAGCCTCAACAAGGAAATGGTTGAATACGATGACCTTGACCGCATGGAAAAAATGGAATGGGTTTTCAAGGAAGGTCTGCGCCTGCATCCACCAGTGGATCTTGCACAACGACGAACGCTGCAGGACACCGAGATCAATGGCTACAGGATACCCGCGAATACCATTGTAATGGCGGGCATTGGTTACACCCACCGCATGGAAAAATACTGGAACGATCCAGACAGGTTTGATCCGGCAAGGTTTTCCCCCTCGCGCGCAGAAGACAAGCAGCATCCATTTTTATGGGCACCCTTTGGGGGTGGCGCACACAAGTGTATCGGTATGCATTTCGCGTACATGAATGTCAAAGCCATCATGCATCAGTTGCTGATGCGCTATGAAATTCGGCTGGCGAAAGGCAAGCCTTCGGCTTATCAGTCCATTCCGGTCAAGCCGCGGGATGATTTGCCGGTAATTATTTCGCCGCTGGAAATTTGACTCAAGGGAGCCAGGCATGTCGTCATTTGCTGAATATCTTCATCACGACGGAACGTCTCTTGCCGCGTTGATTCGCCAGCGCGAGATCAGCGCGGCAGAAGCATGCGAAGCAGCCATCGCGCAGGCAGAGCGTATGCAGCCACTTAATGCCATCTGTACCCGACGTTTTGAAAAGGCGATGGATGAAGCACGTCGTGGCACGTTTTCGGGGCCTTTGGCGGGTGTACCGTTTCTTCTCAAAGACCTGTTGATGGGTACGGAAGACATGCCCATATCATTCGGGAGCCATGCGCTGAAGGATTTCACGCTGGCGCGTACGCCGACGCTGGTAAAGCGTTATCAGGCCGCTGGCCTCAATATCATCGGAATGACACAAACCGCAGAGCTGGGCTTGCAGCCTGTCACTGAATCCCGCCGTTACGGTGCCGCGCGCAATCCCTGGAATCCTGAACACAATGCCGGAGGCTCCAGCGGTGGCTCTGCAGCAGCGGTGGCAGCCCGGATTACCGCGATGGCCAATGCTACTGATGGCGGCGGGTCGATACGTATTCCTGCATCAATGTGCGGTGTCTTCGGATTTAAACCCTCGCGCGCCCTGGTGCCCTTGACGCCGTACGGCGATCTGTGGGATGGCGCCGTGGTCTGTCACGCCATTACGCGTTCTGTCAGGGACAGCGCGTTGTTGTTGGATATCAGTGCTGGCGCTGACAGCGGCAGCACGGTCACGCCCCACCTCCCTGCAGGCGGCTATTTGGCAGCACTGGAAGTGCCTCTGCGGCCGTTACGCGTCGGTTATTTTACGGGTTCCCCATTGGGTGGACCAGTAGACGCTGCTTGCGTTGCTGCTGTGCACCAGGCGACTGCATTGCTCAGCGAGGCTGGTCACATCGTTGAATCGCTGTCGTCGCTCTGGGATGGAGAGGCGCTGCTCAATGATTTTTTGCCGGTGTTGTTGGCAAATGTGGCTTCGGATATGCGGTTTATCGGGCAACAACGCACGCAACCCCTTCGTCGTCGCGAGTTCGAGGACGCGACCTGGTTGCTCGCCCAGGGAGGGCGTGCCCTGTCTGCGGAGCGTTATGCGTCTGCCAAGCGTCGCTGGGCTAACCATGTCGCCACCATGGCAGAGTTGTTTTCCAGATACGATGTTGTGCTGACCCCCACGCAGGCCATCGAGCCGCCGCGAAATGGAGAACTGCAACCCACGCGGGCAGAAACGCTGGCGCTCAAATGCGTTGGTGCGCTGCGATTGGGCGGCGCCGTGGCAACCAGCGCAGGGTTTGCCGAAGCAATGTTGAAATCATTTCTACCGTTCCCTTACACGCTGATGGCAAGCGTTACCGGATGTCCGGCTGCGTCCGTACCCATGGATCATTCACCTGCCGGACTGCCCATCGGGATTCAGTTAATGGCTCCCTGCGGCAAGGACACGCTGATTTTGCAGCTGGCACGATTCTTCGAGCAGGTTGCTCCCTGGCAGCACCGCCTACCCCAACTCTTATCCTGACTTTACGAAAGAAGATATTCAATGAAAAACGCATTACTTCTGAGCGCTTCACTCTTGTTGTCGTCGGTAACCGCCATGGCCGGCCCGATTCCCACGTTCGATCAGAAAGATCCAGTTGAAAAAGCCCTGGCGATCGCCTATGCCATGGATCGCCACGATATCGGTTACCAGGATGAGATATGCGATGTCGAGCTGATCAACATCAATACGGATGGTAAAGAGCAACATCTATTTGCATTCTGGCGCTATAAGGAAGGCACTAGCGACGGTGACAAACGCTTCTACGTCTTCCGCGAACCGTCGAACATGCAGGGCTCGGCCGTACTATCGTATGGGCATATCGATCGGCCTGACGAGCATTGGCTCTATTTGCCGGCGGCCAACCGAATGGTGAATGTACGCAATGAGAATCGCTCCTCTTCGTATGCAGGCAGTGAATTTACCTATCAGGATATCAATTCCCAGGAGGTTCCCAAGTTCAGCTATCGCTATCTTCGGGAGGACATGCTTGATGGAAGAAAAATGCATGTGGCAGAACGTGTCGCTAAAGATCCAAATTCAGGCTACAGCAAACAGGTGATTTGGGTAGACATGGAGGAGTTGCACCCGGTGAAAATCGAATCCTTCGATCTGCAGGGAAAACCTTTGAAGACGTCGATTGTCACAGGCTGGAAAGTCTATAACGATCAGTATTGGAGACAAGGGCAGATTACGTTGACCAATCACAAGTCTGGCAAGGTCAGCAAACTGATTTTTACCAATCGTGTGTTCAAGACGGGGCTGACGGAAGAAGAATTTTCTCTTGAGGCTTTTGCGCGCGGTGAAAACCGCAAACTGTCGAGGTAGTCGTCGCCATGTCTATTTTTCTACCTGTATCAAACGGGTTGGTCGATCAACGAAAGCACTTTTTTCTGTTGGCGCTGCTGCTCGTGGTGGCGTTCAGTGCAGGGATTAAAAATCTGCGCCTGGATAGCAATTACAAGTCGTTTTTTGCTGCCAACAATCCGCAATTGATTGCGCAAAATGACATCCAGTCAACCTACGGAAATGCCGACAACCTGCTATTCATCATAAAGCCACGGAACGGAACGATCTATACGCCGCAGACACTTGCCACCATCGGCGAAATAACTCAGCAGGGGTGGACCGTTCCTTACTCGCAGCGCGTCGATAGTATTGCCAATTTTCAACAGGTGACGGCTGACGGTGATACCTTGGAGGTGCGCTCCCTGTTCGAAAAAACTGAACTGTTGACACCCGAACAGCTTGCCCGTGTGCAAGCGTCAGTCATCCGGGAACCCGCGCTTGTGCATCGTCTCGTCAATGAAAAGGGCAGCGTTACTGCGGTCAATATCATGTTGACCATGCCAGAGAACCTGGATGTGGCCGTCAGGGAAATCAACGCCAGTGCCAGGAAGATTGCCGATGCGGCGATGAAGAACAATCCGGATGTCGACGTGTTATTACAGGGTACTGCCGCAGTCAACCAGGCGTTTATAGATTCGTCGGAAAAAGATGGGCAGACACTGATGCCGCTCATGTTTGTCACTATCCTGGTTTTTCTCTGCTATGCGTTGCGCTCGTTGCGGGCTACGGCGATTACCTTGTTGGTCATTGTCATGAGTACGTCGGTAGCATTGGGTTTTTGCGGATGGACAGGTATTGCCCTCAATCAGGTCAATGTCATTGCCCCGACCGTCATCATGACGCTTGCGGTGTCCGACTGTGTGCATGTTTTCGTCACCTATTTTGAGAAGAATGCACACGACGAAACACCTTCTGCGGCAATGAAGTCTGCCCTGAGGGAGATTTTTCGTCCGCTTTTTCTTACCAGTTTTACGACAGTTCTGGGGTTTCTCTGTATAAACTTCAGTGAGTCGCCTCCGCTGATTGAAATGGGTGTCATCACCGCCGTGGGTGTGACAGCCGCATTTTTCATCACGCTGTTTGCCGTGCCCTACGCGGCAATTCGCTGGTTGCCTCAGCACAAAAGAATTTCCAGCGAATCAGGCAGGCTGGTCGCTAAGCTTTCCCTGCTGGTGACGACTTACCCGCGTAGTGTCGTGACGTTTTTTGTTGCCATCACCTTGGTATTCGGAGCCCTGGCCGTTCGCAATGAATTTGATGATAACTATATCAAGTATTTTGGCAGCGATACTTCCATTCGGCGGGGTGCGGATTTGGTGCAGTCCGAACTGACCGGCATCGATACGTTGGCTTACTCGCTGGATACCCGGCGTGCCAACGGCATTTATGATGCGAAATATCTTTCTGCGGTGGCATCTTTCGTTGGTTGGCTGGAGCAGCAGCCGGAAGTGGTGCATGTCGACTCGATTATTCCGCTGCTGAAAAGCCTGAATCGCTCAATGCATGGCGATGCGCCTGAGTGGTACCGCGTTCCCCTTGCGTCTGATCTGGTCTCGCAATATCTCTTGCTCTATGAAATGTCGCTGGGTTTCGGTCAGGATATTTCCAACCAGATAAAGACAGATAAATCCGCCAGTCTCGTCAATCTGCGCCTGCGTGTGGACAAGGCGAAAGAGATCATTGATCTTGATCTGCGCGCTCAAGCGTGGCTGGCGCAAAACGCACCTGAACTCACGACGCATGGCGCGAGCATTTCCTTGATGTTTGCCTATCTTGGCAAGAACAATATCGAAAACATGATGATCGGTAATTACTGGATCATCGGCATGATGGTGGTGACCCTGATCATCGGGTTCTCATCGTTCCGCTTTGGAATGTTGAGCATGCTGCCTAACCTGTCGCCCGCCGTTATTGCCCTCGGGATCTGGTATTTGCTTGACGGTGAGATAAATATTGCGGTGGCGGTGGTGTTCTCGGTGACACTGGGGATTGTGGTCGATGACACGATCCACTTTGTCAACCGCTACCTGGACATTACTCGTAGCGGCATTGCCAGCGGTGTTGATGCGGTTCGCCTGACACTGAATTCGGTGGGCAATGCCCTGGTCATAACGTCCGTCGTACTGGCATCAGGCTTTGCGGTTTTGGGCCTGTCTGACTTCAATGTCAACGCTGCACTGGGGCAGATGGTGAGTATTACGATAGTCATGGCGTTGCTTTTCGATTTGGCGTTTCTGCCGGCACTGCTGGTGCTGTTACAGCGGGGGCAACACCATGTCGTCAAAACTCCGTAAGGTGGTAAAAATGCCTGGTTTTCGCGCACTTATCGTGTTGTTGATGACCATGGTCATTGCGGGTGGAGCGTCACGATTGGCGCTCGACAATCACTATTCCATTTTTTTCGATGATAACAATAGTGATCTATTGGCACATCAGTGGATCAGCAATCAATTCACCCGGGATGACAATATTCTGGTGGTGGTAACGCCTCGGCAGGGCACCGTTTTTACTGAGGAAACCCTGCTGGCCATTCGTGACTTCTCGTCGCATGCCTGGACGTTTCCACACATTGAAAGGGTCGACTCCATCGCCAATTTTCAATCTGTCGACAGTGATGACAAGGGAATAGTCATCGCACCTATGCTCGATGAATCGACTGCAACGGTGGATGCTGAGCAGCTTCAAAGGCGAATTCTGCGCGAACCAGAGTTGCTGAATCAGCTGATTTCGCTCAATGGAAAAACAACGGCGATCAATCTGGCGGTGAATTTACCCCGGGATGCCCAGGCAACCCGGGCGGCCATTGCCTGGACGCGTCAATCCACGGAACGCTTTTTTCCGGCGGATAGTTACGACGTAAGATTGCATGGCATTGTGGCTTTAAATAATGCCTTCATGGAAGCGACTGACCGTGATGCAATGACCTTGATGCCTGTCATGCTGGGAATCATGTTCGCGTTGATTGCGCTCAGTCTCCGCTCGTTCTGGCAATCCATGGCAGTGATGTTGGTGATCATTTTGGGAAGCATCAGCACGCTGGGGTTTATTGGTTGGTGCGGATTCAATATCAATATGGTCAATGTCGTCAGCGTGACCATCATGCTCGCGCTTGCCGTGGCAGATTGCGTGCACCTCGGTTCGAGCTTTACAGCGCTTACCCAGTCCGGAATCGATAAAGAACAGGCGATATCTGAAAGTCTCAGTCTTAATTTCAAAGCGCTGTTTCTCACCAGTTTGACGACTGCGCTCGGATTTTTGGGTTTGGTGGCCAGCGATTCGCCACCCATTCGCGAACTCGGATTGGTTACCGCACTCGGCGTCAGCTGGGTATTTCTTCTGACCGTTGTCATTTTTCCTCAACTACTGGCATACGCGCCAGTACATATGAGGCTATACGCAAATGAATCGGGCGCCGCAATTGTGTGGGCACGACGCGTGCAAAAGTGCCGCTGGCTGATCATTGTGGGTGCACTGATTATCGGTGGTGTTTGTGTCATAGGCGCGCAGCGCAATGTTATCAATGATCATGCCAGCCATTATTTCAAGGATCGAGCGGAGTTCAAGCAGGCAACACTGGCCATTGAAAAAACACTGACAGGCCTGGATGTGTTGACCTTTGCTCTCAGCGCACAGCGTGATGACGGTGTGAATGATCCGGCCTATCTTGCCATGCTGGATGAGTTTACCGGGTGGCTTCGTCAACAGCCGGAAGTGGTACATGTCCGAAGCTATACCGATGTGCTCAAACGTATTAATCGTGCCATTCACGGCGATGACAGCGCCTGGCACCGGTTACCAGACAGCGAAGAGATGGCAGCACAGTATCTGCTCGTGTATAGCATGTCCACCAGCAATGGTCTGGGCATCAGTGACCGTGTTTCTTTCGATCACCGGAGCAGTCGTGTCACAGCGACACTCAAAATATCCAATCCGGCCGAATTGCTGGCGCTGGATCAACGGGCAACGCAATGGATGCACGATCATGCCCCGAACATCAGCGTTCGTTCCGCCAGTGTCCCCAAACTGTTTGCCCATATCGGCATCAACAATATAAAGAGCATGATGCAGGGTAACGTCCTGGGTGTGGTGCTGATTGCGCTGGTGTTGGGGATTGCCTTCCGTTCCGTCAAGTACGGCGCTATCAGCCTGTTACCCAACGCGTTCCCGGCGCTGGTCGCACTCGGATTGTGGGGGTTTGGATCCGGCACGGTCAACCTGGCCGTAACCATCGTGTTCTCGATTACTGTTGGCATCATCGTTGATGACACCATCCACTT
This sequence comes from Pseudomonadota bacterium, assembly GCA_052035295.1. Classification (GTDB taxonomy): domain Bacteria; phylum Pseudomonadota; class Gammaproteobacteria; order Pseudomonadales; family Ketobacteraceae; genus HdN1. The sequence goes on along the minus strand of JBPOHS010000012.1, from coordinate 33,722 downwards.
TCTTTCCAGGTATTTGCAGGGTCGCAAGCAGGGTATGCCCGCGCTTGAGGCCGTCGCCAACAGCTACAGGCATGTTGGTATGGCGATGCTCTATACCACGGTGGTGTTGGCTTCCGGCTTTGGTGTGTTGGCGTTTTCCGACTTCAACGTGAATGCGCAAATGGGATTGATGGTCAGTTTGACGCTGGTCATTGCCGTCCTGTTCGATCTGGTTTTTTTACCAGCGCTGCTTCTGGTCGTCGATCGGGCTCTACTCACCACCCCATCAACCACGCAACAGCCCATTATTCATGGGCATGCAGACAAGCAGGAGGCTACATGCTGAAGGTTGCACTATTTGGTGAAAATCGTGATTTGCAGGCGTTTCCAGGTAGCGATGGATTGCCGCTGCTCGGCCATACACTGGATTACCTCAAGAATCATTACGTCTTCAGTGAAAGCATGCATCGCCAGTTTGGCAATGTGTATCGCCTGAACGCGTTCTGGCAAACCTTTGTTGTGCTGCATGGCGCCGAGGCGGCAGAATTTGTCCTGAAGGATGAACAACGTCTTTTTTCGAACAAGCTGGGATGGGAACCCTTTTTGGGGCGCCTGTTTCCTGATGCGCTGCTCACCCGCGATTTTGACGATCACCGGTATCATCGCCGGATAATGCAGAGCGCCTTCAAGAAAGGGGCGTTGGTAGACTACCTTGATCAAATGCAACGGGTCATCGGTCGCGAGATGGCCTTGTGGGGAGCCGTGGCGGATTTTCGCGCTTACCCGGCCATAAAGGCATTAACCCTTAAAATTGCCGGTTCGGTATTCATGGGCATTCAATTGGCCGATGAAGAGTCCCGCATGACCAAAGCCTTTCTTGCCATGGGTGAGGGGCTTGCTCCCATTGTGCCTTATCCGGTGCCGGGTCTTGCACTTTGGCGTGGTCTGCGGGGGCGTCAGCGCATTATCGAATTTTTGAGACCGCAAATCGCCCAGCGCAGGGCACTGCCGGGGGTAGATGTCTTTACGCGGCTATGTCAGGCGACAGATGAGTCGGGATGCGCGTTCAGCGAGCAGGACATTCTCAATCACATGGTCAACATTCTCGCGGCGGCGCATGACACCATGACAACCGCTTTGACGGTCACTATTGATTTCCTTGCTGCAAACCAGGAATGGCAGCAGAAAGCCCGCGCCGAGTGCGAAGCGATAACGGAACATACGCTGGATTTTACGGCGCTCGATCAACTGCCATTGATTGAGGGGCTCTTCAAGGAAGCATTGCGCTTGTATCCGCCGGGCCCTCAAATGTATCGTCGCAGCGTGAAAGCCTGCCAATTTGCAGGCTATGACATTCCTGCAAATACCCAGGTGATGCTCGATGTCGGGCAGCTGCACCGGGATCCCCTTTTGTGGGAAAACCCGCAACAATTTGTGCCAACGCGCTTTACGTCTGCGGCCGAGCATCGACATCCGTATCAATGGGTGCCCTTTGGCGGTGGCGCGCACACGTGCATTGGCCTTCATTTTGCGATGATGCAAGCCAAGGCCATTCTTTTTCACTGGTTGCGTGGGTATTCATTTCAGCGGGTTTCTGAAAAGACCACTGACTATGTGATTTTGCCTATTACCAGGCCGCGCTGTGGTTTGCCGCTGCAGTTGGCGGCCCGGGACGCAGGGGAGTAGCGCAGCGCGTGCATGCTTGCGCAGCGGATTTGCTTGCGGGAGGCCGGGCATTGCCCGGCTTTTTGCTTGCTGAGCGCGATGTTCAGCCTTGCTGCAGTAGTTCTACTTTGTTCATCAGCGGATTGGCATACATTTCCAGAATATAGCGTTGCAGCTTCTCCGGGTAGTGGCTGATTCGCTCGCGGAATTCCAGGGCGTTACGGCGCATTTCGGCCGCATCCAGTCGCTCCCAGGCTTCGCGTGACTGCGCCGCCAGTTGGTGCAGGCGGGCGCGGGCGTCTTCCTGTAACGTTGCACCAAAGCGGCTGGCAGGCTTTTGCAACTGCTCATAGGCAATCAGGTTGGATGGGAACAGCTTGTAGTTGGCGACGATCTGCGCATCGATGGCGCTGGCAACGGCGTCTGCATTGGCGTAGTCGCCTTGTAACGGTGCGCCTACACTAATGTGGATGCGTCCCTTGGGCGATGCGATGCCCTTGACGATGCTGATGATGTCTTCGTTGTCGGCTTTGACATATTCGGCATTGCCGCCTTCGCGTGCCTGCAACTCCGCCGCTTTCAACCCGTCGCAGGGGTCATATTCATACGATATCGACACCGGCACGATGTTGAGTTTGCGGATCGACTCGCTGAATTCCAGCCCCTGCTTCTTGCCGTTGATGCTCAGCATCTTGATGACCGCCGGATCGGTGCGATCCATGCCGTCTTTGGCGCGGCCTTCACGCTGGGCGATCCAGATCGATTGCCCGCGTCCCAGGGTCGCCGTGATATAACGCGAGAGCTGTGTCAGTGCAGCCAGTTTGGCTTTGAGGCCTTCCACCGAACGTCTGACGACGAAGCTTTTGTTGAGACGCATCAGATCCGACACCATGGGATCGCTCAGCAGATTGTCACCGATGGCGATTTCGACAGTATCGAATCCGGCGTTCACCAGCACAAAGTCGAGCAGGGCAGGGTCGAGCACGATGTCGCGATGATTGCTGATGAACAAATAGGACTGGCGCGGATCGAGCTTGTCGAGTCCTTCGACGGTGAGGCCGGAGGTGGTTTTGCTGACCGTGCGCGCGACATAACGCCACACTAACTGTTGAAAACTGGCCACATCATGCACATGCCGGAATTCATATTTCAGCAGCTGCTGCCCCAGCAGCGTCAGGGGTTTTACCAGCCAGCCTGGCAGCCGGGGAAAACGGAAGCGCAAAATCACGGCGGCCAAATTGTGCTCGTACAACAGCCGGTGCATGACCTTGGGCGTCTCGTGGTCACGAAACGGTCGAATCGCGTCAAACTCATCCATGGGGAAAGCCCCTGCAACAGCAACAAGAAATTAAGTCATTCATCTTAACGCCCGCCGCGTCGATTGCCAGCATTTAAATGCTTACAAATTATGACATGCACCGCTGTCTTGCACGCCCATCAAAGGGGGTAGGGAAGGGATGACATGGTTTTGACCAAGGGGGTTGCCTCAACTAAACCTAATGAGGAGAGCCATCAATAGACGTGTGGATGCAGGGAAGACTTGCATCAGGCATGGAAGGAGTCGGGGTAGTGAATTCAAACAGATTGTGGCGCCGAAACAAGGGCTTGGGGCTCGTGGGTGGCGTATTGGCGGTAAGTTCGTCGGCGCTGGCCGTGGCGGACGATACCGTGTCGGCGGTCACTCCGATACTGGAAGAAGCTGTCAAGACCATGGAGTTTTCGGGGTTTTTGAGCATTCGTGGCGCCCAGATCCGCAACGATGAGGTCGAGTATGTGGCGCGCTATGGCGACGACTGGACCTTCTCGGAGGACAGTGTATTCGGCCTGCAGGTCAACTCATCGGTATCGAGCGATATCAGTGTCTCCATGCAGTTGAAAGCGGCCGGCGGCGATGAGCCGATCGATCTGGAATGGGCCTATCTCGCCTATGCGTTTGATCCGGAACTGACGGCGCGTTTCGGCCGCCTGCGGGCGCCCGGCTTCATGCTGTCGGAATATCTGGACGTGGGGTACGCCTATCCCTGGGTGCAGACGCCGGTGGAGGTGTATGCCTGGTTGCCGTTTTCGCGCTACGAGGGCGCGGATTTGCTTTACAACCTGCGGCTGTCGAGCGCCGATGTGCGTCTGAATCCTTTTGTCGGAACCACCTCGGGCCAGGACCTTAATCTCGGCGGTACACATTATACCGACCAGACCAGCCAGTTTGGCGGGCTGGATATACAGGCCACCTACGACATTCTTACGGTGCGCGCCGGCTATTCCAAATACAAATTCGAGTTGACCAATTCGGTGTGGGATCAGTTCATCGGGCAGCTGCTCGATGGCAAGACCTATGTGCCGGACATGAATCCTTATGATGATACGGACTCCGCAGTAAAAGTGCCGGGTTTGATCGATTTCATCGAAGATTTCATGATCGAGGACACGCTCGATCTGTTGATTGACCACCCTGAATTTCGTCCTGCCCTGGGGATTACCGCCTCCGATGAGGTGCTACAGGCCGAGAAGGAAATGTTGTTGGCGCAGATTCCCGTGTATCAATCGATTCCCGGCATGGATGGTCGGGTTGATGGCAGTTTTGCCGGGGTCGGCTTCAATCTGGATAACGGTACCTATCAGATCATGTCCGAGTTGTCGCAATCAAAGATCGGCGGTGTGTACCCGGATTTCGAGTCAGGCTACATCATGTTTGCCTACCGGTTTGGCAATTTTATGCCACACCTGACGTTCGCCAAGATGTACACCATCGATGACGATGAGCGCCCGGAAATTGTGGATCTGCCCTTGAACCCGGACATCTGGCGTGCCACACCGGATTCGCTATTGAATCAGGTTGCCGATGGCGCGGAGACCTATAGCAGGATTCTGGGTCTGGCCAATGGCCTGGTAGAAGCGTCGCAGGAATCCATCACGCTGGGTGTGCGCTGGGATCCGTTGCCGGGGATTGCGGTCAAGGGGGAAGTCTTTCGCGTCATGCCGATGTACGACGGTTATGGCTTGAGTTTCCCGATGGAGTTGCTGGATGCGGCGGTGGCGGGTAGCACCTCGATCAACGGCATCGAATTCTCCGATCCTCCGAAGTATTTTGATGGCATGCGTATGTCGATCGACGCGGTGTTCTGATGCCATGAATAAACGTACCCGATTTCAGGCCCTTGTTTTTGCGTGTCTGTGTTTATTGCTGACACCGTGCGCGCGGGCCGACGTCTTTGTGATTGTCAACGCCGCGAATTCGCTGACGGCGATGACGATGGATGATATTGACCGCATTTTCCTCAAGAAAACCAAGCGCTTTGAGAACGGCGTCGGGGCCGAGCCCTTCATGCAGGCCGAAGGCAGCCGGCAGCGCACGTTATTCAACAGTAAAATCCTCGGGCGCGATGAACAACAGCTCAAGTACTACTGGTCGCGCAAAATGTTTTCGGGCGGAGATCGGCCACCCCCTTCCGTCGCCAATGAAGCGGACATGATGACCCTGGTGGCACAGAAGCCCGGGGCGATCGGTTATGTCACCACGCGCCCCAAGGATGCCCGTGTCAAAGTGGTGTTTCACGTCAAGGAATAGGGCTTCGCTGTCTCCCCCCTTTGTCAGCGGATTTCGCCAGGATTTTCAGCAGGTTTCCCCTCATGATCAAGCGACTGCGCGCGTCGTCCCTCAAAGTAAAGATCTCGGTGCTTGCGCTGACGGGCTTCTTTGGTTTGTGTTTCATTTTGTTGGGAACTTTCACATATTTTCGGCAAATCGATGCCGACATGACCAAAGTGCAGCATGTCGATCTGAAAATTGTGCAGATTGCCAATGCCCTGCAAGTGGGCATGGCCGACATGAATCGCCTGTTCGAAGCGGCCGTGGTGGAGCGCGATCAGGATACCCATGGCGAAGCCATTGCCCAGGCTGATCGCATGCGCAACATGATCCTGAATATCGGCCAGATCAGTCCGGAAATGACCGGCAGAACAGTCGAACTCATGCGTAGTTACGATGATTACATCGCGGAAATGCGGGCCTACACCGATAACGTTATCGAAGGCCGCTATGCCGGCGACGATATGTACACGGCATTCTCGCAGGCGCTGGAAAAGCGTGAAGTTTGCGATCAGAAATTGCGGGCACTGGGCCGCGATATCGATCGTGATTTCGGTGTCACCATGGAAATGCTGCGGGTCGAAGCGACCAATACCTTTCGTGACCAGTTTACCTCCGGTTTATTGCTGGTGCTGATCATGTTGCTCGCGTTCATTGGGCTCACCCGCATGATTGCCGATGGCATTAAAAGTGTCATTGGCGTGGCCGGGCAGATTGCGCAAGGCAACCTTGACGTCGATCTGCAGAATGAGAGCAGCAAGGAATTCCAGCATTTGTTCCAGGCCCTGGATGTTATGCGCAATCGTCTCAAGGAACAGAATCAGGCCAATGAACTGCGTCAGCAACGGCAAATGCGCGTGGCATCGCTCAACGAGGCCTTGCGTGGCGAGCAGCAGCTGGAAGAACTCGGTGACAATATCCTGCACTGCATGGCGGAATTACTGGGTGTGTTGGGCGGGGCTTTTTTCGTGTTGCAGCAACACGAGCTGGTCATGCAGGCCAGCTATGCACGCTCTGCCGGCGCTGCGCAACCGTCGCGTTTCCGGTTGGGGGAAACGCTGGTCGGGCAGTGCGCGTTGGACAAGCACATGCAGGTCATTCATCACGTACCGATTGGTTATGCTCCCGTGTCATCGGGTCTGGGGGGTGCCGCGCCAGAGGCGTTGCTGTTGCTGCCGCTGATTTTTGACGACAAGCTCGTGGGTGTCCTGGAGTTGCTTTCCTTCCGTGATTTCAGCAAGGATGAAATTGATTTCATTCGCCAGGGCAGTGATGCGATGGCCATTGCACTCAACAGTGCGCTTTCCCGTGCGCAGTTGGCTGATGCGCTGGCCCGCACGCGACAACAGGCCGAAGCGCTGGAACAACAGCAGGAAGAATTGCGCGCCACCAACGAGGAGCTGGCAGAGCAGACCAGCATTCTGCGCGCGTCCGAAGAAAGTCTGCAGGCCCAGCAGGAAGAACTGCGCGTCATGAACGAAGAGCTGGAGGAACGCAATGTCCAGCTTGATCGCCAGAAAGAGGAAATCGTGCGCAATAACGCCGAGCTTGAGCGTTCCCGCGAAGACTTGCAGGAAAAAGCGCGCCAACTGGAGGAAAGTGGCCGTTACAAATCCGAGTTCCTGTCGACCATGTCGCACGAGTTGCGCACACCGCTCAACAGCATACTGATTCTCTCGCAAGGCCTGATGGAAAACCGGCAGAACAATCTGATGGAAAAGCAGGTGGATCACGCGCGCGTGATTCACTCTTCCGGTCGCGATCTGCTGATGTTGATCAACGACATTCTCGATCTTTCGAAAGTCGAAGAGGGCAAGTTCGAGCTGGTCATCGACAACATGGAACTGCGTACCTTCGCGGGTAATCTGCAGGCGCAATTCGAAAGTCAGGCTGAAAGCAAAGGGCTGAAATTTATCGTCAACATCGATGATCGGTTGCCACCGGCGGTCGCGATGGATGAGCATCGGCTGAACCAGATCCTGCGCAATTTCATTTCCAATGCGCTGAAATTTACCCATGAAGGTTCGGTGACGATTGATATCGGGGTGCCGGATGCCGAGTACCAGTTTGGCGAGCGTCGGCTGGCGTCGGCCGACGCCGTGTGCTTTCGCGTGATTGATACCGGTATTGGGATTCCCAAAGACAAACAAAGCCTCATTTTCGAAGCATTTCAGCAGGTGGATGGCACCATCAGCCGCAAATATGGTGGCACCGGCCTGGGGCTGACCATTTCGCGCAAACTGGCGGAACTCATGGGTGGCGGCATTCGCGTGAGCAGCGAAGGCGAAAACCGGGGCAGCGTCTTCATGCTGGTGTTGCCGCGCGTTGCCGCAAGCGCCAACGCAGCAGCGAAAGTCTTGCCAGTGACGTCTGCGCTAGCCAGTGTGACATCTGTCGCCTCGCCCGCGAGCAGCGCGCCCGGTGTTGTTCCGGTCGCCGGGGCGGCAACGCGGCGGGCCGAAGACAGCCTGCCCGCCAGTACCGAACCGGCGCTGTTGATTGTCGAAGACAACCCGAGCTTTAGCGCCGTGTTGAAAAATCTTGCCGTCGAGTTCGGCTTCGAGACCGTGTGCGTGCATAGTGCGGCCGATGCCTACCGTTATATCGAAAAACAGGTGCCTGCGTCGGTGATTCTCGACCTGGGACTGCCGGACGCGCCGGGTGAGCAGCTGTTGAATTTCATCAAGTCACAGCCGCGCACCAGTCATGTGCCTGTGCACGTGATCTCCGGAAATCCTGATGTGGTGGTCGCCAATTTGCGGGGGGCGCAGGAATTCATCGCCAAACCGTTCGGGCGCGAGCGACTCGACAAGTTGTTCCATGATATCAGTGACGAACTGCAGGGAACGGTGGTGCATCGGGTGCTGGTCATCGAAGACGATGCCGTGCAGCGGGAAGCGATAGAAAACAGCTTCAGTGGGCAGAAAATTCCCTGTGACATGGCGCAGACTGGCGAGGAAGCCCGCAAACTGCTGGCCGAGAAGCATTACGGCGCCATTGTGATGGATCTGGATTTACCGGATTGCGATGGTTTTTCCCTGGTGGAGGAAGTGCGTCACCTGACCCAGGCCCATGCAACGCCAATCATCGTCTATACGGCGCGTGATCTTACCAAAAAACAAGACGCTGACCTTCGTCGTTATGCGACCCGCATTGTGCTGAAAACGGATCGCTCGCTCAACCGCTTGCTCAACGAAACCAGTTTGTTCCTGCACTGGTTGAAAGGCAACGATGATGACAAGCTGGTAGCGCCTGCCGTGACGCCTGAGCGTGATGAAACGCAGGCGGGGCAGCGCCTGCTGCTGGTGGATGATGATATCCGCAATCTCTACTCGCTGTCGGCTGTGCTGGAAGACTGCGGCTGGGAAGTGCGCACCGCCGGTACCGGGCGCGAAGCGCTGGATGTACTGGCGCAGGAAGGCGCATTTGATCTGGTGTTGATGGATATCATGATGCCGGAAATGGACGGCTTTGAAGCCATGCAGCGCATCCGTGCGCAGGCACAGTTTGCCAGCATGCCCATTATTGCCCTCACCGCCAAGGCCATGCGGGATGATCGCGCGCGGTGTATTGAAGCCGGCGCCAACGATTATCTGTCCAAACCCGTCGATAACAACAAACTGAAAGCCATCGTGAAAATGTGGCTGCATCAGGCGGGAGAAAAACGGACATGACGCGTGAAGTCATACCGTCCGACGTGCCGGACGATTTTGAAGTGGAGGTCGAATGCCTGCTCGATGCCCTCTATCTGAAATGGGGCTACGACTTTCGCGGCTATTCACGGGCATCGTTACGCCGCCGGGTGGCCCGCTATGTTACCGAAGAACAATACAAGCGGGTGGCTGATCTGCAACACGATCTCATCCGTGACCATCAGCGCAGCCAGCATTTTGTGCGCGGGCTGACGGTCAATGTTACCGACATGTTCCGCGATCCCGGATTCTACCGGGTCATGCGGGAGCAGGTGATCCCGGAGCTCAAGTCGCACCCGTTTCTGAAGATCTGGCATGCCGGCTGCTCGACCGGGGAAGAGGCGTACTCCATGTCGATACTGCTGCAGGAGGAGGGCCTGGGGGATCGGGCGGTCGTCTATGCCACCGACATCAATTCCCGCGTGCTGGAATTGGCCCGTAAAGGCATATACCACGAAAAACAATGGGTTACCGCCAATGAGAATTACATCGCCGGGGGAGGGCGGGGGCGCTTGCAGGATTATGTTTCCACCGGGTACGAGCGTTTCATGATGGACCCGGTGCTGAAAAAAAATATTGTCTTCACCCAGCATGATCTTGTTACGGATCAGGTATTTGGCGAGATGCAACTGGTGGTATGCCGCAATGTGCTCATCTATTTTCGCCGCGAACTTCAGGAGCGGGTGCTAGCCTTATTCTATCAGAGCCTCGATATGGGCGGCTTTCTCGGCCTGGGCATCAAGGAATCGCTGGGTAATTTCCACAGTCGACAGCATTTCCGGCCCGTCGATGCGGCCATGCGGGTGTATCAGCGTATCGATTGAGGAACCGTTTTGCATGTTAGTGGCCATTGGGGCTTCGAGTGGCGGGCTGGAAGCCATGATCGCAATCTTGCAGCACTTGCCTGCGGGCTATTGCCTGCCCACCGTGCTGGTATTGCATCAGCGTGCCAATCGGGAGAGTGGTGTGCCGCAAATGCTGGCGCGCTACACGCATCTTTCCGTCTGTGAACCGGACGACAAACAACGCATCGAACGCGGATACTTGTATGTCGCCCCACCGAATTATCACTTGCTCGTCGAGCGGGAGAAGATATTCAGCTTGAACCTGGACGCCCCTGTCAATTTCAGCCGCCCTTCCATCGATCTGCTGTTGGAAAGCGCCGCGTTTGCCTACGGGCCACAACTGGTGGCCTGTGTCCTCAGTGGTGCCAACAGTGATGGTACCGCAGGGGCCGTTGCGGTCAAAAAACGGCATGGACGCGTTTACGTGCAAGCGCCGGAAACCGCGGGCATGGCGGTCATGCCCCTGTCGGTAACGCGTCAGGTGACGGTCGACGGCATGCTGAGTCCTGTCATGCTCGCCGAACAGTTGATGGCGCTGCAGGCCGAGAGGGCGTCGGCATGAGGCAGAGCATTCTGATCGTCGACGATCAGCCTGCCAACCTGGTCGCGCTTGAATCCGTGCTGTCGGAATTGCATGTCGATGTGGTGTCGGCCACCTCGGGGCAGGCAGCGCTGGGTATCCTGCTCAAACAGCCGGTGGCCCTGGTGCTGCTGGATGTGCAAATGCCGGGCATGGATGGCTTCGAAGTGGCGACGCTGATGCGCCAGCGCAGCAAGACGCGGCATATTCCGATTATTTTCCTCACGGCCATCAACAAGGACGACGAACACGTTTTCAAGGGTTATGAAAGCGGGGGTGTGGACTTCATTTTCAAACCGGTCGATCCCCATATGTTGGTGTCGAAGGTGCGCATTTTCCTGGAACTCGACCAGCGACAAAAACAGCTGGAAGAGGCGATGCGCCGGTTGGATCAGCTCAAGACCAGCAATGAGATCCTGCTGCGTTCGGTGGGCGAAGGCATCATCGGGGTATCCCACGAAGGTGTCATCACGTTTGTCAATCCGGCCGTCGAAGCCATTCTTTCGTTCGCTGCCTCGGAGTTGATTGGCCAACCCGTTTACAAAACCGTGATCGTGTCGGCGCAGCAGGGCGAAAATGCCAGCTGGGAAGAATCGCGTATCTTTACCGCGTGTGCAGGAGGCAAGGCTTACCACACCGATGTCGGTGTCTTTCGCGCCGCTGGCAATCGCGTGATTCCCGTGGAATACACCTCCAGCCCCATGCATGCGCCCACCGGAAAATTCGATGGTGTGGTGATCGTGTTCAAGGACATCACCGAACGCCGCAAGATCGAAGAAAAACTCAATTACATGGCGCAATATGATGCGCTGACCGGCTTGGGTAATCGCAACCTGTTCAGCAATGCGCTCAATAACGCCATCACTTACAGCCGGCATAACCAGATGCCGTTTGCGCTGCTGTTCATGGATCTGGATCGTTTCAAGCAGGTGAATGACACGCTCGGTCACGATGCTGGCGACATACTGCTCAAGGAAGTCGCCAACCGTATTCGCTTGTGTATTCGTGACGCTGATATTCTCTGTCGTATTGGCGGTGATGAATTTACCCTGATCCTCACCGGTAATTCGGTTGAAACGGCAGCCCTGAGGGTCTCCGAAAAGTTGATCAACGAATTGTCCCGCTCATTCGAAATTTCCGGTCAGGAAATCTATGTGGGCGGCAGTATCGGTATTGTCTATTACCCGGAGATGGGTAACGACGCCAATGAGCTGATCAAGAATGCCGACATGGCCATGTATCAGGCCAAGCATGAGGGGCGTAACCGCTACAAGGTGTTTGACCCCAACATGAAGACCCAGATCGAGGAAACCATGGCGCTCGAAGTCGAGTTGCGCCGGGCGGTGGAATCGATGGATTTCTTTGTGCATTACCAGCCCAAATTCGACATGATCGACGGCCAGATCATCGGGGTGGAAGCCCTGATTCGCTGGCGTATCGGGCAACGCATGATTTCCCCGGCGGCCTTCATCCCGATTGCCGAAGAAACCGGGTTGATCAGCAGTATCGGGCGCTGGGTATTCGAAACCGCCTGCAGTCAGCTGCGAGTGTGGAGCGAAAAATACTGCCTGCCTGAAGGTTTTCGTGTGTCGGTCAATATGTCCGTGCATCAACTGCATGATCCGCACATGGTGAGTCTGGTCCACAAGATCATCGAGCAGCGTAAGGTCGATCACGCACTGATGGAAATTGAAATTACCGAGAGCCTCTTTTTCGAGCGCACCCAGGAAGCCGTGGCGCGTCTGGAAAGCCTGCGCAAACTCGGTATCGGCATTGCACTCGATGATTTTGGCACGGGCTATTCCTCGTTGAGCTATCTGGCCAAATTGCCGCTGACCGTACTGAAAATCGACAAAGCCTTTGTCGATGAAATTCAGACGCCGCAGGGCATCGCGATCATCTCTGCCGTGGTGGCGCTGGCACGCGGTTTGAATATCGATGTGGTGGCAGAAGGCGTAGAAACCTCTGAACAGGTGGATCGTCTGGTGCAATTGGGCTGCCGGTTTGCCCAAGGTTACTATTTCAGTCGCCCCTTGTCAGTGGATGCCCTTGACGCCTTGTTCGAAGAAAAGTTTTCGCCAATGAATGGCCTTGCCGCCAATGACCGTTGACGCCTGATCTTCGTCGTTACACGGCTCAGTGTTTTTTGTTCAACCATGCCGAAAGCGTAGCGAGCACCGTGCTCAACTGCGCCATTACGTTTTCCAGAGCCGTTTGTATCTCGCTGGGGGAGTCGTGCTGTCGGAGGGTGGATTCCAGCGCGGTAGCTGCCTGATACAGCCAGGGCGCGGAAATGTTGGCGCTGGCCCCCTTCAGCGTGTGGGCCAGCATGAACGCTTCCTGCCAGTGCTGCCGATTAACGGCCATCTCAAGCTGCGCACCCGTCTGTTTGTGTCCTTCGTAAAACAACGAAAATAGTTTCCCAAGCACCCGCTCGTTGGTTCCCAGGCGCCGATGGGCTTCGGCAATGTCCAGTCCGGGCAGGGAGGTATCGGGCGTGCTTTCTGCGGGTTCCGGTGTTGGCTCGCTCGCCGTCGGCAGTGGCTGCAGAGGCCCCAGCCAGGTCGTCAGCATGGTGAACAATTCATTGGGCATGATGGGCTTGGCCAGATGCCCGTTCATTCCCGCCGCGCGGCACATGTCGACGTGTTCCTGCAATGCATGTGCCGTCAGGGCGATAACGGGCAGGGTAGTCATGCCTCTCTGACGAATCTGGCGGGTGGCTTCCAGCCCATCCATGACGGGCATTTGTACATCCATCAGCACCAGATCATAACGCGCATGCTCCAGTGCACGAAGCGCCTCTTCGCCGTTGTGGCAGGTATCGACCCGAACGCCGGATCTGGCCAAGAGTTCCTGTACCACCAGTTGGTTGGTGTCGTTGTCTTCCACCAGCAGAACTTGGAACGTGCCCGGAGGAAAGGGTTCTGGCGGCAGGCTATCGCCTGGCACGGGCAGGTTGGCGAGGTCGGCGTGCAAGGCCTGCAACAGCTCCCGTTCACGCACCGGCTTGGAGACCATTACATCCAGGTGTTCGTTGCCTTCTTCAGGATCGACTTCAGGATCGACACTCAAGCCGATCATGCGGGCGCCATGGGCCGTTGATGCCTTGCGAAGTTCCTTGAGGACTTTTGCGCTTTCGTCCACTGCCTGCATATCGACGATAACGGCGTGACAGCTGTCGCCAGGCTGGCCCAGACGAAATAACGCCTCACCGAGGCTGCACGCTTCATCGATGTCGCGTACGCCGTTGCGCAACAACAACTGTCGCAACCCGATACGCTGGTAATGACTGGTCGAGGCGATCAGCACGCGTGTCGCGGGCATTGCATGGAACATGTCGGGTGATATTTCCGAGTGTTCGACCAAATGCAGCGGCAGCGAAAAACTGAATTCGGAACCATAGCCGGGTGCGCTTGCCACCTGCAGGCTGCCACCCATGCCAGTGATCAACCGGTCGCAGATGGCCAGTCCCAATCCGCTGCCGCCATAGCGGCGAGTGAATGAACTGTCGGCTTGCCGGAAGGGTTCGAACAGGGTGGCTTGCTTGTCTTCGTCGATGCCAATGCCTGCATCGACCACACCGAAATGGATGCGGGTTTCCTGCATGGCAACGTACAGCAGGATTTCGCCACTATCGGAAAACTTGATGGCATTGCTCAGCAAATTGGAAAGCACCTGTTGCAACCGGGTGGGGTCACCGGCGACGTAGCGGGGTACTTCCGGAGTAACGCTGAAGTTGAGCGGGATGTTTTTCTCTTGGGCGCGCGGCGTGTGCAAGGCCACGGCATTTTCGATCAGCTGCTGGAGGTCGAATTCGACCGACTCGAATTCGACCGCATGCGCTTCCAGCTTGGAAAGATCAAGAATGTCGTTGATGACGGTCAGCAGCAATTCGGCAGACGAGAGTGCGGTGTTCAGCAGATCGCGCTGTCTTTTCGACAATCCGGTCGCATCCAGCACGTGCAGCATGCCGAGCACCCCATTCATGGGCGTGCGTATTTCGTGGCTCATGTTGGCCAGAAACTGCGATTTGGCCTGATTGGCAGCCACAGCGTCATCGCGTGCCCGCTGCAGTTCGCGGGTCCGCGTAACGATTTCTTCTTCCTGCGAGGCGGCCAGGCTGCGCAAGCTCTGGTTGGACGTGAACAGTTCCAGACTCTTGGCTTCCAGCAGCGCTTCGGCTTCTTCGCGGGCCCTGCGTTCGCGCACATAACGGCGCATCAGCAGTGCGTAGGCCTCGGTGGGATCAGGTGTTGGCAATTCCCGGGGCACAGGTGTCAGGCTCGTTTGCTGATGACAAATCGGGTAAATCGGCCCTGCGTGTCCGTATCCGTCTGCGTGGCTATGTCGATGGCCTCGCCAAAGTACTCGGCACAGCCTTCGATCAGGCCGAAGGCCAGCATTTCCAGCGGGCGACTGGAGCGGTACGTCAAATGCAAAACGCCATGTTCGACGTCTTCATAGCTGAATCTTGGCAATTGTGCGTCGGGGTACAATTTCAGTACTTCCAGATGGATGTGGCTTTCCACCGAGTGCAGGAAATCGAAGAGATGCGCTGCATTACCGAAAAAATGCTGAAATTTGCGTGAAAAGGAATCCGCCAGATGACGGCCAAACGTCCGCAGCAATTGTTCCGCAGGCGTGTTCGTCGCAACGGAAAGGGCTCCCACCAGTGCCGCCAGTTCCTCGTAGTCATAGGTGCCCACGGTCGTGTAGGCACCGCCGCTGGCGGGTTGTACTTGCTGTATGAGGCTGTCGAAGAGCGCTTCCGAGTAGTGCGACTCGACCATCTCGGAAAACTCCCGGAAAACAATACCTTTCATTTCATGTCATGTCCTGAACGGGAATGTGGCGCAGCATCCACTGGGCGGGGCTGCATGGCGATAGGCGTCCCGAAAGTATAGCCGGGTTGTGGAAGGACGCAGATCGCAGCGCTGGCGCAGTTATTGCTGGTTTTTGTTGTCGCTGGTGTTTGTTGCCTGAGTTTGTTGCTGGTGTTTGTTGCCAGTAGTTGTTGCTTGCATTTGCTGCCCGGGATCTTCATGGCTACTGTTTTCTAATGCGCTGAAGGTCGACGTGGCTCTATTGGCAATCAACTCGCAATTCTAAAGAAATGTGGATGTTGCCGCACTCATTCAACTTGATGATTTTTCTGGGTGAATTTGAACGTGACTAAAACCTTGCCAGACAAGGCAACCCGTCCCCTTGTCCATGTTGTCGACGATGACGCGACCCAATTGTGTATCGCTGAAATTTATCTGCAAGATGATCATGATGTAATGTGTTTCGAGGATGCGCGCGAAGCCATGTTCGCCGCCCTCAAACACGCACCGCAGCTTGTTTTGTCTGACATCCACATGCCCGGCATGGGAGGGGTGGCCTTGCGTGAAGCGTTGCTGCGAGCCGGCGCGCGCATCCCGTTTGTGTTCCTGACAGGTGATGGTTTTGCCCAGGAACTGTCGGGTGTCGTTGACTTGCAAGGAGTTTCCTGGCTACAAAAACCCATGGAGAAAAGCACATTGCTGGCCATGGTGGCGCGATCCCTTTCACCATGACGTGCCGGACAGTAAACCGATAGTGGCGATACGCTGCTTGATATAGGCGTTCAGACGCGGGAGGCGATGTGTCAGGCGATCGACCTCCCGGATCATCTCATCCGCAAGACTCGGATTGTGATAGTCGTTTACCACGACCCCCACCAGATTGGCCTTCATTCTCAACAGTTTTTCACGTGCCTGGAGTAAATGCTCTTCGCGTGTCTGGTTGGCCATGACCAGCAGGATGCAGGCATCAGCACTGGCACAGACATTTTCTGCGGGAATATTCGCATAATTGAGGGCGTTGAGTGGCGATGTATCGATAATGACGGCATCGTACTCCTGCTGCCACTGTTCGATCATGCCGCGCAATGTCGCGGGTTCCCGAAATGAAATACCCGGCATGACGGGTGCAGTGATGACGGCGATGTTGTGGTCAATTCGTTGCGGTACCGGAAGCGGGGATGCGCCCGGCTGCCACGCGACGCTCGGCAGTTGAAAGCGGCTGGAAAAATGCGGGCGATAAATATTCATATCGACCAGCAATGCACGTCGTCCCACTGCAGTATGACGTCGCGCCAGTGCCATGGCCAGCGACGTACAGCCCTCACCCGGATTGCTGGCCGTGATGGCGACGGATTGGAAGCCGTTGCCGAAGGTCGATGCATATATCTGTTCAAATTCGAGAAACTGGTAAGCTTCGTTCATCACAGCGCCCCTACGATGCCAACAATCGAGACAATTTTGAAAATGTCGGTCACGCCATCCATGAAAAGTTTCCAGTGACTGTCGTTGCGATCGGGGATGTACACGGTATCGCCCGCGCGCAAGACAGGCAGCTTGGTGAAATCGGGTGCCTTGACAAAGGAAACGAGATCGAACGTGCTGGATTGTTGTTCGCAGCAGGAATGATTGACCACGACAATCTTGTCGGCCATGGCGCTGGGCGTGGTGCCGCCGGCCTGCGCGAGCAAGTCCAGTAATGACAGATCATCGCGGAATTCATAGCGGCCGGGTTTACCTACCGCGCCGAGCACGCGCACACTTTCCTCTTTGGGGGTGTCGATCCAGGGTTTGTCTTTTTCCGGTACGAAAATCGTGTCGCCTTGTTGCACCCGGGGTAACAGATTCTCGTCACCGGTTTCGAAATAACGCCCGAGATCCAGTTCGGTCACGCGAGCACCGGTATCATTGCGATGTATCACGCGCACACGATGAATGTCGGCATTGCCGGTGGGGCCATCGGCCGCCGACAGAATGTCAAGGAACGTCATGACATCATCAAATGCATAGCGTCCGGGCGATCCCACCTGGCCCATGACGTAAATGGATTTCTCGCTGGGTTGTCTTAACCACTGATTTTTGTTGGTCGTCGATTCCGGCGGCGAGGCCGGAACCACAATCGTATAGCCCGCATGAATGGGTGGTATATCAGCAACGTCCCCGCCTTTTTTGATGAAGGTCTCGAGATCGAAAAGCACCGGACTGACGTTTTCCCCCGCTTTGCCCAAAGGAATAATGCGGATGGCGGAGATGTCGGCTTTTTCCGAGGGGCCTCCCGCGTGGGAAATCAGGTCGATCAGTGTCATCTCGTCGCTCCATTCGTAACGGCCGGGCGATTTGACGCCGCCCATGAGACGCACCGAGCGACTTGTCGGTATCTTGATCCAGGAGCCGTTTTCCTCGTCAATTTTTTCTGGAACGAAAACAGCATCACCCGCATTGACGCGCGGCAGGGCGGCGCGTTGACCTTGACCATCCGTGTAAGCCAGCAAGTCAAAAGGAATGACCGTGCCATCGTTACGCAAAATACGTATTGACCGTGAATCGGCAAAACGGGTCGGACCACCAGCGTTGGCCAGAATATCGAGCAGCGTGGCATCGGGTGCATTTTCGAAAGCCCCTTGCTTGAACACTTCCCCCATCACATACACGACGCGTGATCCGGTTTTTATCTCGGATTCCTTGAGGGGCACGAAGACGGTACTGCCGGGCGCCACCTGCGGCAGAAGACCTTCACTGCCTTTTTCGAGATAGTGCTTGAGATTGAAGGTCATGGGCTTGCCGTTATTGATGATTTTGATCTGTTCCACTGCACCATAACGTGTCACGCCCCCAGCACGCATCAATACATCCATGACGGTCAGACCCTTGGTATAGGAGAATTTACCCGGGTTCTGCACTTCACCGAAAACACTCAGGGCTGCCTTGGCATCAGAGGCGTCGCCACTGGCGGCCAGCGTTTTGGCATCAAAATCAATTTGTACGTTACCCATCAACGGCGACGCGGGAATAAAAAGTGTATCCATCGACTTGAGGGGTGGCAGCTTTCCCATGTCGCCGGTATCAAGATATTCCTTGTAACTGAATGGAAGTGTCGAATCGCCGCGCTGTATCTGCATTTTGTCGAGTTGCGCGCCCTGCATGAGGCCACCGGCTTTCTGGATGGCGGTCTGGATGTTGCCGTTGGCATCGATGGCCACCATGCCGGGTTTTCTCACAAATCCCAGCACATTGATCAGCAGCTTTTTTTCGCGTAACTCGATGCTTAAGCGGGAAACGTCCCGATACATTTCCTGGATACGTTCTCCAATGGCGGTGCGGGCATCTGCCAGCGTCAGACCGGCGAGATCCAGTGTGCCGATCTCGGGCAGATTGATGTTGCCTTCCTTGTCAATGCGGAACGTCGTATTGAAATCATCCTCACCGGGAAATCCGATGAACAAAACATCGCCCGGTTCCAGTATCACCAGGCTGGCCGGATCCGGTGTGGGCGGCAACATGGGGGGAATTTGTGGGGCGCCGGTGATTCCTGTGACAGGTGCGGTGGCCGGTGATGCAGGCGAAGAGGCTGCAGGCGTGTTGGCCGCTAGCGCCGGGATGCTTTCCGGTAATGGCGCCAAAAGCTCTTCGGCTGCGGTGTTTCGCAACGGCATCAAGCTCATGACCAGAAAAATAATCAAACTGACGAATCGCATACCTGAGGCCATGAAAGTCATTGCTGTGCCTCTTGAACGTTCGTGCTCTTACTTTCGCTGAATATTTCAGGCCAGGTTTTGAGCGGAATGATTTTCGGCTTTTCCTCTGGCGATGTTGCGTGTGTGGTGACAGGCGAAGTATCGCTGACCAGCCAGATGTCAACCCGTCGGTTGAACGTGCGAGCGCTTTCGATGGGCTCCGTGAGCAGTGGCGAAGATTCACCGCTGATGGCGATGTGAATGTTTGCCTCTGCAATGCCGGCAATTCGAAGCGCTTCGGCGACGGCGTTCGCACGTTGTTCCGCAAGTGCGGTGTTGTAGTCGGTATCCGCGCGATCATCACTGTTGGCGTAAAGCTCAAGGCGCCAGGTGTCGTGACGGGATTCAAGTTGATCGGCAAGCTTTTCAATGCGTTGTCGGTATGCGTCTGACAGCATGGCCGAAGCGGTGTCAAAGTGAATTTCCAGCAGCAGTGGATTAAATGGTGGCAATGGCTGATGTACCGGTGCAGTGGCGTCCGATGATGGCATGGAAGCATGGGTGCCGGCGCATTGGGTATGTTTGCGCAGGTAATTCATTCTGTTGTGCAATTGGTGTAATTGCCGGCGCAGAATGACCGCATCGTTGTAGGCATCTTCGATCAGACCGGCGTTGATTTCACGTTGGTAACGCACTTTCTGCAGTTCTGCTTCTTCGAGCGCCGCCGGTGCACAGGCGCGTGCGCCATCCTCAATCAGCCACGCAATTTCCATGGTATCCGTTTGCAATTGGCGTGCAAGCGAGGACTTTGTGGGCGAAAACTCAATGGACGCCGCGTAAACGTCTGCGGAATGCTCATATTCAGCCATGCCTCCCTGTCCTGGCTCGGGCCATTGTGAGCACGCCGTGAGGAGCGGGATGACGATTCCGGTCAGATAGAATTGTTTCATGAAAAGGCCGTACCGAAGTGGGGTTTCGACCTGACTGGCAATTAGCGTGCCAGGAAAAAATCGTGCTCAGTCAAGCCACCTCGCAGGCTTCGTGCCGGGTTTTGCAGGCTGCAAATGCAATTTGCATGACTGCCCGCTCGCATTCTGCAAATTCATCCGTTCAGAAGCGCAAGATACTGTTGCGACATCACTCGCAAATCGCGATGACGTACGACGAACTCGCGGGGGGTGATGCGTGGTGGTGTTGCGTGTTCGTTTGCCGTGACACGTTGCGACATCAAGGCCGACGCAAGCAGCGCCGGATCTTCTGGTGCCACCAACTGTCCGGTCTGCGGACACAGCGCTTCTGCACAGCCGCCGACGCGCGTTGCAAGTGCGGGAATTCCGCAGGACTGTGCTTCAAGAATCGATAGGGGCAAGCCTTCCTGGCGCGAGGGTAGGCAGAATATGTCCAGCGCTCGGTAGAACGTGGGCATGTCATTGACGAGGCCGAGAAAATGAACGCGCGATGCCACGCCGAGGCTTTTTGCAAGCGCGTCCAGCGCCTCACGCTGACTGCCCTGACCGGCAATGGCAAGATGATAATCGCCGGGTAGGCTGGCCATCGCGGCGATGGCGACGTCGACGCCCTTGACCCACTCAAGGCGAGCTGCGCATCCAATGAGGTAGACGTTTTCCGCGAGGCCCAGTCGTTGACGCGCGAGTGCGGCGTCACCCGGTTGAAAACTTTCGGTATCGATGCCGTTATGAATAATGGCTGGTCTGGCGCGGGGTATCGCCTGTTGAACGGCGTTTGCCACCAGTTCGGCATCGGCCACCAGTGTCGGGCGGAAAAACTGCAGGCAACAGGACATCAATTGGCGTCTGCGGCGTGAGCTGAGATGCCACGCATCATGCTCGGTATGCAACCGGTGATGGATTCCCAGAAGGCGGGCGGCACTGGCACCATAAAGCAAGGGGCCGATGTGATGCGTGTGAATGACTTCTGCCTGCAATTGCCGTAGCTGTTGTACCAGTGACCACCAGGTGGCGATGGATACGCCGGGCTTTTTCTCGAGAAAATGCAATCGGTGGGCGCTCTCTGCAAGTCGAGGCCAGGCACGAATGGCACTGTCTTTTTCACCTTCGAGACTGATGATATGGACATCCAGGTCGGCGGGGGCTGCGCGCAACATTTCCAGTGCCATGGACTCGATGCCGCCCGGAACCAGATGTTGCACAATATGAACAAGGCTGCGCTTGGGCGTTGAATGTCTATACGTCATGTGTCAATTCGTTCCCGGGAGAGGCTGGTTTTGAAACGGCATGAATGCGTGGCAACCGTGCAATGACAGGAACCCCCATCAATGCGGCAATGGTGCCGCTGCGTACGACCGCCGTATTCGTGATTTCGATGACGAGTGCAACACTGCACCCCAACAGAAAGCCCGCGAATACGCCCGCGATCGAAAATACGATCCAGGGCAGGTTGTCTGCGTTGCCAGGTGTGTAGGGTGGATCGATGATCTTGGCGCGGTCGGTTTCCTCGAATCGGCCCAGCGCGCCGGTCACTTTGGCCATTTCATAGCGCTTGAGCAAATCATCGTAAATGCGCTGGCGTGTGGTGGTATCACGTGTCAGCTCTGCCATCTGCTGTTCGACCGAGGCAAATTTGCTGAGCTTTTTGGACATGGTGGCAATGATGTCCTTGAGCTCCTTCGACTCCTTGAGCAATTGCTGTTTCTTGGAGCGCGTTTTCTCGATCGCTTCCAGCTGTGAGACCAGCAGAGTCCTGTTCTGCGGGTCATTACCCGCTGCGGTGGAATTCGATGCCATATGCCACATTTTCTCAATATCCACCGGGGTTTTCTGGTCGGCTTCCCTGAGCATTTTGTCGCGTTCCGCCTGCAGGCGTTCGACGGTTCTTTGTGCGGCGACTACACGGCTGTGGCGCTCCGTGTAACGGGAACGCAGCAGGGTCAATTCCGAGGAGCGTTTGACGATTTCATCTTCGATCGATGCCACCCGCGGATCGTTCTGGGTCAACTGCTCACGTAAGGATTCGAGTTTGGCCTTCACGCCGGAAATTTCGATTTTCTTTTCGTTCAACTGACCTTCCGCATCGCGTAACTTCATGACGTCGTAGCTGTATTGGTCCGGTAATCGCGCGGAATATTTAACCTTGAAATCGGCCAGCTTTCTCTCCGATTCCAGCAATGCCGTGCGTTGCACAGCCAGCTGCTCTTCAAGAAACCCCTCCGAGGAATCAATCGAGGAGCGCTCGGGCGCCAGCAGCCGATCGAGAAAATGATTTGTCACCGCCAACAGGATTTCCTTGACCTTCAGCGGTGAGTTGCTCTGGTAAGAAATGCGGATAATGTCGGCGCCCACCAGCTCGACGGAAAGTGAGGCCGACAAACGTCGAATCACTTCGTCAGCGTCGGATTTATCGGGTTTTAACAACTGCAGCTCTTCTGCCACGTCGCCAAGAATGTGGCGGCTGTGTAGCAGCGCGTTCATCCCGGCCATGCGGTCCTTGAGTTGGGTGTCGACAGAATAGTCTTTCAGGAAAGGATTTATTTTCGACCCTTCCTGCACCAGGATCGTGGTGTAACTGGAGTATTGTCGCTTGGTAAGTATTCCCACCGCAGTCGCGATAACCGGAAGCAGTAACGTGCAAATGGCGATGGCATAGCGCTGCCGCCAACCGGCGGCGAGGATATGGTAGAGGTTGCCGAAAATGCGGGTTCTCATGGGGTCGTTGTCACGGCGATGGCAAGCTTTCCAGGTGCCAGGGTGTCGTCATGACGAACGCTGACCTCCTGGCACGGATCGATCAATGTTTTCTTGAGTGCCTGAGCTTGCACGTATCCACCCACCAAGGCGGCAGGGCCTTGTTTTCCTGATTCATTTCCAAAACGGATCGTGCAGTGCAACGGTGCCTTGTCGCGCAGCGGCGACAGGAATACCGACACGACGGCATGTTTGCGATAGTCACCATCGACTTTCTGATCTATCACCACGGTTGCCGGCGCAGCGGGAAGCTTCGCGGCATGGTGATCCGGTGCAGTCTCTGTACTGAGCGTTTGCAGGCGGGCATTAAGATCGGCATTGATGGCCGAATCCGTCAGGGGGGCCTGGCACGCAGCCAGCATCAACAGTGGCAAAAGACGTATTGCCGAAAATGGGTGCCCCGGCTGTAGGAAATTCGTTTTCATGCGTTGGCTGACACGTGGGTTCAGAAGGATGGGACAGCCCACAGCAAGGAACAGGCCAATCCTTATCATTTATTCCTCAGCGCCAAAAGGACCAATATCCGGGGCGGATGAAATGCAAGACCCGGTGCCTGTTGCAAAATGCGAGACGCGCGTGGTGTCGCGTTGCAAATCGCAATGCAAGCTGGCGCCTGGAAACAACCCCTTTCCGGAAAGCCCTATTTTGACGGGAAATTAATATTGGCCCGTCAATTGCTATCAAGCGCGAGGTCAGCCCGGCGTCTTTCGGGCGAAATGGGGTGGCATTGCCAAATTCGTGCATTGCTATTGGCTTTTTTGAAATGCACATAAGAATGGGTAGACACCAATGATCGGAGCCCGACTGGATATTCCTGTTTGCGCGACAACTTTCAGCGCGACCCTTTTCAGTGAGGCAACAGCGCCTCAGGGGCAATTGACGTTTGATGCCTCCCGGGCAGATGGCCGGGCGCTTACCTGTTTTGATGACGATGCCATACAGGGCGTTATCTGGGGAGATCCTGCTTATCGTCACGAAGACAAATATATCAAGCACGCGCTGGCGCAAGGAAAAGGCGTGTCACCGTGGGGACGCAGTTTCTTCGGGCGTTGCAAACGTACGGGAGAGTGGCGGGTAGGGGGCGATCGTTTGGGTGCGTTTCCCGTGCTGATGATGTCAACGTCAGCGGGAGTGGTATTTGCATCGCACCGGCAAGGCTTGCTTGAATCCGCGATGTTTTCAGCGCGAATTTCCGCCGCCGGCACGCTTTCACTGATGGGATTCGGACAACTGATGGGCGAGCAGTCCATTGTTGAGGGCACGTCTCACTTGCGGGGTGGATCTACGGTGTATGTCGACAAGCGTGGCAACGTATCCCGGAACGACGCTGCTCCATTTTTATTGCCAGGCGAGTGCAACGCAAGCTTTCCGCAGGCCCTGGATGCGTTCATGGGGGCGTTGGAAAAATGTATTGAAAGTGACCGGTATCCGCTGGTGTCGATATCGGGCGGGCTTGATTCG
The DNA here is from genome assembly GCA_052035295.1 of Pseudomonadota bacterium. Classification (GTDB taxonomy): domain Bacteria; phylum Pseudomonadota; class Gammaproteobacteria; order Pseudomonadales; family Ketobacteraceae; genus HdN1. The sequence goes on along the minus strand of JBPOHS010000012.1, from coordinate 9,695 downwards.
CGGTTGATTCTTGCCGGTTTGCTGAAACTGGGTATCAAACCTGATCTGTTGTGTTATGGCGCGGAACAGAGTGCCGATATCGTCATTGCCCGTGATATTGCTGATAAATTCGGGCTGCGTCTTTATGAAGGACTGCAGGCACCGGGCTTTGATCGCAAGGCGGCGGAACGAATTGCTTATGCCGGTGGTGGCGAGGTGGCCTATCACCATGGACATGCGTTGATGCATAGTACGTTGCTCGAAAAAACCCGTGGCAGAACCATTATCACCGGCACGGGCGCGGAAACTTTCCGGGCTTTTTACTACGACCGCGGCATGCCCGGCTACAGCGTGCTGGCCACGCCACTCGGAAAAAATTATTTGCGCAGCAAGGCCATGGGCTATGTGGCGCAGGAATTCGCCAAGCTTCTCGCTCCGCTGACCTCGGCATTTCCTGCCCTGACTGAACCGCTGCGGGCGTCACTCGATAACGTCCTTGCCCCTTATGCCGAAAGTGATCTGGATAATGCCCGGATGCTGGACAGCATTTACCTGGGCGAACGTGTGCGTCGCATGGTGGTTGCCGGGCAGCAATTACTCGACGCGTATTATGTCCGTACCCATCCTTTTCTTGCGCAGCCGGTGATCGAGACACTCGCCGCTTTGCCTGTACGTTACAAGCTGGGAAGCGGATTTCATCGCGAGGCCATTCAGCAGCTTTCACCCTCACTGGCCAGCATTGATTGGGACAAGACCTCGCGCCCGCTGGCAGAGGGGTTGCGCTGGCGCGAGCGCTATCCCGCCCTCGCGGCCCGACTCGGACAGCAGGCCGCCTGGGGGAAACAGGGGCGTCCGCTGGCGGATTACCCGTCCCATGTCGCCACCGGGTGCCTCGATACCATGATCAGTGCGCTCAGTGCCCAGGGAATTGCCCGTGAAGCCGCCGTCCATGGCCTTGGGATCCTGTTGAAGGGGCCGTCCGCTACCCACCTGCGTGGGCTTTCGCATTCGCTGGCGGGGCTGGAAGCAAGCATGAACATCAGGCAGGAGGCGTGTGCATGAAAACCATCGGTTATGTCCTCGCTGAATTTCCCGTGCTCTCCGAAACGTTTGTGGGAACAGAGATGCGTGGCATGCAGGGGCTCGGGCACCGGATCGTGCCATGTACGCTGGTGCCGTCAACCCGGGCTTATCAGCCCGGGGATGCAGCACTCAAAGCGCAAACACGCTATTTTAGCGATATCGCACCTGTAACGGCGTTGCTGCGTGTTGTTCGCCATCTGGTGCGGTGGCCGCGTGCGCTACCCTTTTTGTTCCGGCAAAAGGGGCTGTCCAAAAAATCCTTGCTGCTGCAGGCGGCACGCCTGGTGGCGATCATCGAGCGCGAAAACATCACACATCTTCACGCGCATTTTGCCTTGGCTTCAGCTGCCACCGCGATTGTGGCGGCCAGGCTGGCAGGCGTAAGCGTGTCCTTCGTCGGGCATGGCTTTGATATTTATTCCTGCGCAGTCGATTTGCCGTTGAAGCTGACGGATGCGGATTTTTCCATCGCGGTATGTGCTCAAACAGAAGAGGACCTTCGGCGGCAGGCGCCGGAGGCCACTGTTTTTTACATGCCTTGTGGTGTCGATCTGGCACGCTTCACTTTCACGGAGCCGGTAGCACCGGTGCAGCCACATTTTCTTTTTGTGGGGCGATTCTGTGAAAAAAAGGGTATCGATGTGCTGCTGCGGGCTTTTTCCCTGTTGATGGCGTATCCCTGTGTTCGTCTTGACCTGGTGGGCGATGGGCCCTTGTTGGGCGAGATGCGCAAGCTCGCTGTTTCCCTGGGGGTTGACCATTCTGTCAATTTTCTGGGGGCGATGCCGTCGGAGTGGTTGATTGAAAATGGGCCGCGCTATTGTGCGTTGGTGGCGCCGTTCCGCATCGCCGCTGATGGAGACCGTGACACCGGCCCGCTGGTGATAAAGGAAGCCATGGCACTGGGGCTGCCCGTTATCACCTCGGATCTGATGGGATGTCGTGAAATGGTGACAAACGATACCGGGGATAAATTACCGGTGGACAATGTCGAGGTGTTTGCCCAATCGATGAAACGCCATATGGACATGCCAATGCAGGAAAGGGCGCTGCGCATCCGGCGTGCGCGCCTGCGCGTCGAAAGTCTGTTTACGGTAGAAAAGTGCGTCAGAACGCTCTCGGATGCCATTGAATCGGTTCATCCAGGAGCCTGACCATGTCAAACAATGTTACGCAAACAGCTTATTATGCAATGGGTATCGTGATAATGAAGGGGATCTCGCTCCTCATGATGCCCGTTACAGCGCACTTTCTCGCGCCGTCGCAGTACGGGCAGCTGGATGTGCTGATCAACTTCCTGAATATCGGTGGAATTCTGCTGGGGTTGGGGCTGGCCGAGGCGATGTATCGATTCACCGCGACGGCTGATACCCCCGAGGCGCAAGATCGCATCGTCATGACTGCGTTTCTTGGCACGCTGGCGGCCGCATTGCTGGCAATGATCGCCTTGCTCGCCTGTTTGAACCCGTTGGCCAGCCGGCTTCCCGGGGTCGTGGACGAAACTGATCTGGCAATTGCCATTGTGACCCTGGTGCTTGCCGGCGGCGTGACCATTCCGCTGGCCAGACTTCGCCTGCGCAATCATGCCAAACAGTTTTTTTGGGTGAGCGTGATCAAGGCTGCCTGTCAGGCCGGTCTGACTTTTATTGCTCTCCATCTTGATTGGGGCGTGCGTGGCGTGTTGTTGGCCGGCGCCGTGTCGCAGGCGGGCATGACCGCGTATCTGGTGGCTGGGCAGTGTCGTGGTCAACGTATGGTGTTTGATGTTGCCATGGCGAAATCCATGCTGGTGTATGGTATGCCGCTGGTATTGGCCGGTGCCTGTTCCTTTCTGGTGAGCGGTGTTGAGCGCTGGATGATTGCTGATGCCATTGGCGTCACTCAGCTTGCGCATTATGCCATTGCCATGCAGTTCGCGATGATCGTGGGAACGCTGGTCGAGCCCTTTTCGCTCTGGTTTTTTCCGCGCCGGTTTGCCTTGTTGCGTGAACAGGACGGCATGCGCGCCAATGCGGATCTCGCGCTGGCCGGCGCGATGCTCTGCTTTGCGTCGATGCTCGTGATCGTGGCAGTGACGCCGTTGATTTTTCATTGGTTGATGCCTGCCAGCTATATTCCGGCATTACAGTGGTTACCCTGGCTTGCCTTGGCGGCCGCCTTCCGACAGGCATCGTATTACATGAATTTGGGGTGCTACGTAAAAAACACGACCTGGCTACCGTTCAGTCTTAACGGCCTGATTGCGCTGCTGGCGATGGCTGCCTATGCGATCGGATTGCATTTCTTTGGCTTGTACGGTGTTGTGGTTGCGTCGCTCGTGCTGGCGTGTCTGCGCTTCGTGCTATATCTGCTGGTGAGTCAGCGGGTGTTGCGGCTGGAGTATTCCTATCTCGTGGGTGCGGGGGTGGTGCTTTTCGCCATCGGTAGTCTGTGTGGCGGCTGGATCAATGAGGGGCCGTTCACCAGTATCATGCAGCTGATGGCCGCCGGGACGATAATCTGGGTTGCGTTGTTGCAGGCGGGAATCGAACTGTCGTTGCCGCAACGCAAATGGTTGCGCTCGCAGGCGTCCGCATGACAGCGTTCGTCGCGGGAACCCGCTGGATGCTCACCCTCCCGCTGTTGCTGGTCTCAGGTGTCGCATTGTGGGTGTTTCCGCATCCGGTCTTGTTGTTTGTCTTGCCGGTGGCGATTTTTGGCGTGTATCTCTGCTTCCGATTCCCTTTTCTGGTGTGTCTCGGTTTCATTTTGTTTTCGTTTTTCCGCCTGCATGAGGCGTTTCCGGCGCTCAACCCGCTGCGGATACCCCAGTTGCTGGCCATGGCATCGTTTGCCGTGTTGGCGTGGCACATCATGATTTCCAACAGCATCAAAATGTATTGGAGTCCATTGCTGTCGCACATGACTGTGCTGTTTGTCTTCGTCGTGATCAGCGGCTTGCTGGCGACGAATCGTGGCGAAGCCATCGGCATGATTACCGGCACCTATTCGAAAATATTCGTGATGATTCTGGCAATTGCATGGCTGACCCGTCGGGAACAGGATATCAACACGGCCGCGTGGGCATTTATCGGCGCAGGCGTTCTGATCGCATCGGTGGCCATCAGCAACAAACTCAATGGCATCGGCTTGGTGGAAGGCACACGCGTGACCATCGGCAGGAATATTGGCTCCATGATTGGCGACCCCAACGACCTTGCCCTGGTGCTGACGTTTCCGTTGAGTTTTGCCGTGGGTGTGATGTTCACACGCCAGCAAGGCTGGTTTCGGCGGGTGCTCGCGGCGACCTGCTATGGCTTGATTTGCTGGGGCATTATCGCCACGCAGAGCCGGGGCGGCTTGTTGGGAATATTGTCCGTGACGGGTATTGCCGCGTGGCGCAATACCAAAAACAAAGTGCTGCTCATCGTGGTCGGTGGTGTCGTGATGAGCATACTGTTGGTCGCTGCCGGCATCTCGGATCGTGCGTCTGGCGGTGCCACGGAAGACGGCATCGATGAATCCGCCATGGGGCGAATTTACGCATGGGGCGCTGCCTGGAACATGGCATTGGCGCATCCGGTATTTGGTGTTGGCATCAATAATTTTTATTCGAATTACTATTTTTACAGCGATCACTGGGACGGAAAAAACCACGCGGTGCATTCGACCTGGTTTCAGGTGTTGGCCGAAACCGGATTCGTGGGATTCCTGATTTTTGCCAGTCTGGTGATACGTACGATATTGGTGGTGTTCTCCTCATTGCGACAAGTTGCCGCAGAGGGCAATCCCACTTATGCGATGATGGCACAAGCCTTGCTGTCGGGGCTCATCGGCTTTTGCGTGTCCGGCACTTTCCTCACCCAGGGATTTATCTGGCCACTCTACATTCTGCTCGCATTGACCATTGCGCTGACACAAGCGCTCCACCAGACAACGACGGTGACCAAGGCATGAACATGAAATCCGCCAATCCACGTGTTTCCATTATTTTACCCAATTACAACTGCCGCGATTTTCTGGGTGCGTGTTTTGCCAGCGTTCGCGCACAAGGGATTGAACATTATGAGCTGATTGTCATCGACGATGGTTCAACCGATGACTCCTGGGCATATTTGCAAGAGGTGGCGAGTGCTGATCCGTGTTTGCAGATCATTCGCGCCGAGCGGATAGGTGTCAGCGCTGCCAGAAACCTGGGTGTTGCCAGCGCCAGGGCCGAATTCATTGCTTTTATCGACGCCGATGACATCTGGTACGCCAACAAGCTGTCTGCCCAACTCGATTTCATGAAAGCATCGGGCGCGGCGTTATCGTTCACTGACTATGATCATGTCAAGGAAGGAAAAAGCGAAAGTATCAGCGGTTGTTTTGAGTTCTGGCCGCTGTTCAATCGTATTGCGCAAGCGCAGGGTGGAGATGACTATGCCGTACTCGCCAATCCCTTGGCGACCCTGCTGGCGGAAAACGTGGTGGGAACTTCCACGGCGGTGGTCAGACGGGACACCTTTCTAGCGGTAGGCGGTTTTGATACTCAGCTCAGTTCGGCGAGTGATTGGGATCTCTGGCTAAAGCTGGCCGCAGCAGGGGGAGTGGGGTATAGCCGCGCCCGAATGACCGCGTATTTGATACGCGAAGGTTCCATCAGTCGCAATCAGGGCAAACGTCTGCTTGCCATGGAGGGCATTATTGGCCGTCATGCATGCCTGTTGAGTGAGGTACATTCGCCGGCAATAGCGCATGCCTATGCACGTCTGGCGCTGGGATATCAGGAATTTTATACCAGTGAAGGACAGCACGGGCGCGCCCTGGTGTGTGCATTGCGAGCCTTGGTTCGATTACCAACCTGGCGGAACACCCGCGCATTCCTGGCCTGCGTCCGCAATGTCCTGCTGCCCTGGACGCGCCAGGCACCGGCGCTATCCTCTGGTGGATAACGCCGAAGATAAGGTTCAATGTTCCCTGTCAGGCCGCATATACGTCCAGCACATCAGAAATAATCGCTTGCGCGCTGTAATGATCAAGAATCGTGTCCCTCGCCCGGCGGCGGATGGTCATTCGCGTCCGCTCAGGCAATGTACGCCAGTATTCAAGTGCCTCGATCAATGACTGCGCCGATCCGTCTACCAGAAATCCGTTGTCATTGTGATGGATAAGGGACGGTAACGCGCCCACCGGTGTTGCAATCACGGGCACGCCATGTGACATGGCTTCCAGCGCCGCCATCGGCAGACCTTCCGTCAACGACGGCATCACCAGAATATCAATGCCACTCCAATACGGCGTCATCTCCCTGATCTGGCCAAAAAAATGCGTGTTGCTGCCCGATGTTGCTTCCATTTGCGTCCGTAGACTTCCCTGACCAAACACCGCAAAACGCAGGTCCGGGCAATGGCGTGTCAATTCACTGAATCGCAAGGGCGCTTTTTCGGCCTCCAGTCTCCCGACAAAGGCGACGTGTGTTCGTCTCGACGCGCGTAAATGGCGGGGCATACCGACAAAATTGGAAATGACCTGCGCGCGGTGGCCGAGGCGGGCAGCGATGTCATCACTGACGGCAATATTGCGTGACAGTGGCGCAGACAGTTCGTCAATACGCGTGTAAAGACGCAGCTTTCCTTCGCCCACATCGCCGTTGTGGTAAGTGGCAATCACTTTGACAGGCATCATCAGTTTGGTCACCCGTCCGACGATATTGGCCTTATAACCATGCGTATGCAAAATGGCAATGCGCTCTTTTCGCAAAAAGGAAATCAGCGTTCGCAATTTGCCATTCAGTTTGACCAAGGGAATGCCGCTTTCCTGCGCGCGTGCTTGCAACGGGTGAATACCATAGTCACACCACAGCAGGATAATCGGCGTGTTGCCAGTGGCTTTCAGGGCGAGCGCCAGTTCCAGCACATGACTCTCAATGCCGCCGGTGGCGCGGCTATCCAGTAACAAGGCAATGTTGTTTTGTGGGTTCGACATAGAAGGGCTCCTGTGTTTTTCACCAACGGCTGGCGATGGCGGTATCGCATGAATGTGGGCGACACATGGCAAATTTCATTCCAGCTGACGTCCTTGTTGCCGATTTTAAGGTTGGCACACATCCTGCTCACCAACGTTCCCATCGGTAAGCACGGGAAACGGTTTTATGGCAACGACAACGCATTCAGAAAGGGAAAGCACTCCGGGCGCGGCCCGGGGGTTTCGCCTGTGGGTCAAGCAAGGTGATTCGCCTTTTGCAAAGGGCCTGCGCCGCTTGTTTTACGGTGTGCGTGCGTTTGAAATTCCCGCGCCCAAGTGGATATTCAGTATTTTGTACCGTGCCCATGGGGTGGTGGCAGCAGCGGTGTCCAATGCGACACGAGTTTTCTACTACACGCCGGTTTTCAAATCGCGAATCGCAAATCGCCCGCGTGCGCTTTATCTCTACAGTGGCATGCCCCTGGTGTTGGGTCGTTTGCAAATTGAAATCGGCGATGGGAGCCGCGTGTCCGGCATCACGACATTTTCCGGGCGGTCCTCGGCGTTGACGATGCCGCTGCTGAGCATAGGCAGTAATGTCGATGTCGGATGGCAATGCTCTATCGCTGTGGGCAGCCGTGTCGTGTTGCAGGATAACGTTCGGCTTGCCGGGCGCTGTCTGCTGGCAGGGTATCCCGGGCATCCTCTCAATGCCCGCGATCGCGCGGCAGGATTGCCCGAGACCGACGACCAGGTGGGTGACATTGTGCTCGAAGAGAATGTCTGGCTGGCGACGGATGTCAAAGTCATGGCGGGCGTACGTATTGGTCGTAACACGGTGGTGGCGGCCGGCAGCGTGGTCACTCGCGATTTGCCCCCCAACGTGTTGGCGGCAGGGGTGCCGGCGAAGGTCATTCGCACGCTGGAGCAAACGTCATGATGCAACTGACCTCGTCGATGTGCGTGTTCGGTGAAGATTGGGGTGCACATCCTTCCTCTACCCAACATTTGATGACGCATCTCTCCCGAACACATGAAGTGCTCTGGATCAATTCTATCGGGTTGCGTTCTCCGCGGTTGTCGCGTGACGATCTCGGTCGTCTCTGGCGCAAGGGGCGGGCGATCTTGTCTGGCGACCGTAACGGCCATCGTCAGGGTAATGTGGCTACAGCCCCCTTTCCGGTGACGACCGTGAAAGCCATTCCTGCCTATGGGTCCGGGTGGAGCGAAGCCATCAATCGCCGTTTGATCCGGGCCAGTCTTGCGCCCCGGTTGGCGACTTTTTCGCAGGCTCCCCTGTTATGGACATCGCTGCCTTCGGCACTGCCTGCGGTAGGACATTGCGGCGAAAAAGGCGTTGTTTATTACTGTGGCGACGATTTTTCCGCGTTGGCCGGCGTCGATCATGCCGCCATTGCGAAAATGGAAAACAAGCTGGTCGAGCGCGCAGATCTGCTGCTGGTGGCCAGTGAGCGTCTGGCAGACAAGTTTGCCCGCTTCAATCCGGTCACATTGCCGCACGGGGTTGACGTCGAACTTTTTGCAACACCCGCCCCACGCGCCACGGATCTGCCTGACAGCCCGCGAATCGCCGGATTTTACGGCAGCTTGGCCTCGTGGATAGATGTTGAATTGCTGGCAGGGGTGGCTCGTCGGCTGCCGCAATGGCAATTCGTGCTGGTGGGGAACATCAATACGGATGTGTCGTTGCTGTCCGCGCTGTCCAACGTTCACTTGCTGGGAGCAAGGCCGCATTCTGCATTGCCCGGCTATGTCCAGCACTGGCAGGCATCACTGCTGCCGTTTCGCGATTGCGAGCAGATTCGGGCCTGTAATCCCCTCAAGTTGCGGGAATATCTGGCGGCCGGCGCGCCCTTGGTCGCTACGCCGTTTCCGGCCCTGGAACCGTATCGCTCGGTTATCGCGATCGCCGAGGGCGTCGACGCCTTTGCTGCCGCCATCGCAGCGTGCGATCCGGAAGCGCTGGGTGCTGATGCCGTTCACGCGACATTGATGCGACGCGGCGCGGTCGAAAACGAAAGCTGGTGTCGCCGTGCGGAAGAGATCAATACCTGCCTGGGTAACAGGGGCTTGCTGTCATGATTGACCTGCTGGAACTTTTGAAATGTTTGAAACCCTGGCTGCTGATAACGCTCATCATGATGGGCGTCCTGGTGGTTTATCATCATTTGCTGTATCCGCTGATATTGCGCTGGATCAGTCGTGCAGTCGTGACGGAACCGCTGTCAGTACCGGTACGGCACTATATGCCGCAACCTTTCGATGTTTCCTTGCCCTCCATTGCCGTGGTGGTGCCTGCGTACAACGAGTCGAGATATATCGCGGAAAAGCTGCGCAATCTGGCCACGCTGGATTATCCGCTCAACAAACTGAAAATCTATCTTTTTGATGACGGCTCGACCGATGACACGCTGAAAATTGCCCGCAGCACCCTGCAGGAACCGGAACTTGCCGGCCTTGACATCGAGATTTGCGCAATGGTCGTCAACGGTGGAAAAGTGGCACTGCTCAACCGTGCGATCGCGACGGTAGACAGCGGCGTGCTTGTTCTTACGGATACGTCTGCGCTGTTGTCACACGATTCCTTGCTGCGGATCGCCGCGCATCTGCAGCAACGCGATGTGGGCGTCGTCGCCGCGATGTATTCGATTTTTTCGCCCGGATCGATCGGCGAAGAAGCGTATTGG
>JBPOHS010000027.1:0-103479 GCA_052035295.1 Pseudomonadota bacterium | reverse complement strand
GGCGTGCGCTCGATGCACCCGCAACCAGCCTCTTGCTGTCACTGGCATTGGTGGCGGCGTCGTTGGCACTGGTACCCAAAATCGGATTTTCGTTGTTTCCGGGGGCAGACAAACCGCAGATCCTGATCACGATCAAAGCGCCTGAAGGCGCATCACATGCGACGACCGAACGTGCAGTCCTTTTTGTCGAAAATGAGTTGGCGCGCCATGAGGTTCCCCGTGTCATGAGTAATATCGGCAAGGGTAACCCCTACATTTATTACAACGTCTTTCCGTTGGAAACCAAGTCCAGCACCGGGCAGGTGTTCGTGAGTCTGGATCGCTGGCATCCTGTCAACACTCCGCGCTTGATCGAGGATTTGCGTGACGCGTTTTCCCGCTATGCCGAGGCGCAGATCATCATCAAACGTTTCGAGAATGGGCCGCCCATCGAGGCGCCGGTGGCCGTGCGCATAGTGGGTCCGAAAATCGACATGCTGCGCAAACTGGCAACAGAGGTTGAGCAGGTCATGCATTCCGTTGCCGGTACGCGCGATGTTACCAATCCTGTGCGACTGCCGCGGATTGACTACGATCTGGGTGTTGACACCGAGAAGGCTGGTTTGTTGGGCATTACCAGTCTGGATATCGATCGGGCAGTCCGGATCGCCATTGCCGGCTACCCGGCTACCCAGTTCCGCGACGACGAAGGTAATGAATATAACGTTACCCTCAGGCTGCCCATGCAGGCTCACCCGCAACTCGACAGCCTCGATGATCTACGTTTTGCCAGTCGCACCACGGGGGCCAGCGTTTCCCTCTCGCAGATTGCCGATCCGTTCCTGGTCGCCAGTCCCAACCGTATCGAGCGTTTGAACCGGGAACGCATGGTGACCGTTACCTCGAATGTGCAACCGGGCTTTATCACTGCCAATGTCAGCAAACAGATTTATGACCAGCTGGCGAAAATCGAATTACCGGCGGGCTATCGCTTTGACAAGGGGGGCGAAGCGCAGGCGACGTCGAAGAGCTTCAGTGGTTTGGGCACGGCGGCACTGGTGGCGATTTTCGGAATTCTTGCGGTGCTGGTGCTGGAATTCGGCAGTTTCCGCTCGACCCTGATCGTGGTGGGCGTGATTCCGTTTGGCATCATGGGCGCAGTGCTGGCGTTATTTGTGACGGGCTATACCTTGTCGTATATGGCGATACTGGGCGTGGTGGCGTTGATCGGCGTCGAGATCAAAAACTCCATACTGCTGGTGGATTTCACCAACCAGCTGCGTGAAAGTGGCGTGGAACTCAACGAGGCCATCGAGCGGGCGGGGGAGTTACGCTTTTTGCCGGTGCTGTTGACATCCGTTACGGCGATCGGTGGATTGCTGCCCTTGGCGCTGGCGCAATCCGGTCTGTATTCGCCACTCGCCATTGTGATGATTGGCGGCTTGATCAGTTCGACCTTGCTCGCCCGTATCATCACGCCGGTGATGTACAAGTTGCTGCCGCCCATCATGGCCAAGGACGCCAGCTGTGAGGATCCGGCCATCGAGCCTGTCGGAAATCGGTGAAGCCCAGAAACGCACGCTCAGCGTGCGTTTCTCGGGACCACCTGGCTGATCATGCGTGACACGTTGCCAAAGCCCAGCAAGCCCTCGGGGGCCATGCTTTTACCGGTATTGAGAAAGGCCACCGAAATATCCCGCTCGGGATCCGCCCAGCACAGAATATTGATGAATCCAAGGTGACCGAAGGCTTTCGGTGTGTTGAAGCCGAACAAGCTCCACAACTTCTCGCCGTGCATGAATCCCGGCGTGAAGCGCATCGGCACATTCATGGAACGATCCAGCATCAATTTGCCCGGCTTTGTGGCGGCGGCGATGGTTTCCGGTTTGAATACCTGCTCGCCGTTCCAGCGACCGCCATCGAGCAGCATCTGGAAAAACCGGCATGTTTCTTCTGCGGTCGCATAAATGTTCGCGGCGGGAATGATCGCAGACAATCCCCCGGTGGAACTCAGTGCGTTGGTCACGGTGGCTTCCTCGACACCCAGCAGCTGTTTTAGCATCTGACTTGCAAACGGCACATGTGAGGGGCCGGTGGATTGGCTCAGGGCGGCTTCGTGGCGGCGATCTTCGGGCATGCCGAAGGTCATGTGCTCACAGCCGAGCGGGTCGGCAATGATGCGTTTGAGTAAGCCCGGCAAGGTTTCACCCGTGACCGTCATGGCAATCGCACCGAGAATGTAGCCAGCGGTCGCGGCGTGATAGGCCTGATCGCGTCCTGGTCTGTCGATCGGCTCAGCGTCAATCAACAATTTCACCACAGCATCGAAGTCGTACATCAGTTCCGGCGTTACATTGTCGAGCGGAATGCTGCGAATGCCGCCGCGATGACACAGCATGTCCAGGATCGTGGTGGCAAACTTGCCATTTTTGCCATATCCCGGCAGATATTTCACGATGCGATCGTCGAGGGCGAGTTTTCCTTCTTCGGCCAGCTTGTGGATGATCATCGCCGAGACAGCTTTCGATGCGGAAAACAGGCAGATGGGGGTGTCGGCATCCGCCAGACGATGATGATCCCCGCTGAATTCCCCGGCGGCCCCGACATGCGCTAAACCGATACCGCGACTCAGTACGATCTTGCCGTGGCGGCGCACTACCAAGGTCAGGGAAGGGTGCAGACCCGTCTGGTAATAAGCCGTCATGGCCTGCCAGATCGCGTCGATGTCCTTTTGGCGCAATCCGACCGCTTCCGGCGGGCACTCCCGGTCGACATTGATGGTGGTGATGTCATTCAGGTCGGCGGGCATATCAATGCGACGTCCGCCAGTCTTGAGATAGGGGATGATCGCGTTTAACGGGTCAGGAATCATGGGCAGTTACTTCCGGAAATCTGCAAAGGGGAGAGAGGATGGCGCCGACCATCCAGAAGGGATGGTTGACCGGTCAAAACCGGTCAGGTGTACATAGTGTAACCCGGTCTGAGGTGTGGATTAAGCGGGTGTAGACAAAATGTGTGAAGGGTCCAAACGGGTCACTTTAATCGCTGACAATTCAATAAGTTGTTTATTTGGTTACAAAAATAAACAACCGCTAGTCCATTTAGAGGTACTGTGGACTCAGGTGCCATTATATCCTACGCGAGCTGGCCGGGCGGTTCTTCACGCTGCGAGGCGTGGCTGAGCAGAATGGCGTCTCTCTCTCACCTGATCGACTAATAAAAAAAGAACGGGAAAATCACCATGATATGGCGACAAAGCATCAAGCGTTGCTTGCTCATACTGCTGGTCCTAGGACTTGCAGCATGTAAAAAGTACACGATCGTAGACCCTGTCAATGAGTCGCTTCACACGGCTCCTCCTCCGCAATATAAAGTCACCTACACCACTCAACCCGCCACGCTTCCGTCCATGACGCTGAACGGTTTCAACGTTGCTTCGCAGTTTACTGCCGGCTCGTCAGAAGCTATCGCTGCTGGATCGTCGCTGGAGCAATACCTGAAAGAAGGCTACAACGTCTTCCAGGTAGACGGTGCACTGGGTCCGCAGGTGAAGTTTATCTATGACACCAAGGGTCCCGGCATTGTTGTGCTTGGCGCCACGATCAATGGCAACAACATCACCATCAACGGCCAGGCGATCGATGAGAAAGGCGTCGCTTCGGGCACCGTTAACGGTAATGCCATTTCCTTCAATGCCGATGGTTCGTTCTCCATCACGATTCCGAAGGCTGACGTCTACACCTACAACACGGTGGACACGATCGGTCACACGAATACCGTGTATTACGCAGACCTGAACCAACAGTATGACCCGTCCATGACGGTTCAAATCACCCAGGAAGGCCTGAACTTCGCCACCAAGCAAGTCGTCAACGCACTGAATGGCGCTGACCTTAACGCGCTGGTCGCCGGTTCCATGCTATACGATTCAACCTGGAAAGGTCTGTTCGGTGAAACTTACGGCGCGGACGGCTTCGTTCGTACCATCTCCATGTCTGCCAGCGACTTTGGTCTCGGACTGCTGCCAGGAAGCGCCGCCAACTTCGACGGCACCATCAGCAACCTGCATATCGGCTTGACGCTGCGTCTTCACAACGGCTTCCTGCCACCGACTGTTATCAACGTCGGCGCGACCGTTGGCCCCCTGGATCTGGGTGGTCGTGTGAATATCGGTGTGGTTGATCAGGCCCCGACCGTTTCCATCAGCAACTTCACTTACCAGATTGGCGCGATCGTCATTGACGATGTACCGCCCGTGTTCCGCGAGATTCTGTCTGGCGTGACGTCTGGTATTGCCAACCTGCTGAGCGGCCCGATTTCGAGCGCGATCCAGACCCTGTTGAACAATGCGATTCCCGAGATGTTGAGCTCCATCATCATGGATAGCTACACCATCCGCATTTCAGACGGTGTCAGCAACTTCGATATGGCGATGGCGTTGAAACTCAGTGACATTTACACCACCAGCAATACGCTGTATGCAGCGACTGCCGGAAGTGTGTTGCCCATCAATCCGAACCCGAACATTCCGCAACCGTTGGCAGGAACCCTGTTCACCTTTGATGAACTGCCCCCGGCAGAACTCAATGGCAACCAGTTTGCTGCGTCGCTGAACTCCAACGTGATCAACCAGACGCTGGCGTCTGCCCACTCCGTTGGTCTGACCCACATGAACATGGTGGGTAACGAGATCCAGTTCGGTCTGCCACGTGACGACAACTTCGGTCCTGAAGATGCCAACATGCGTATTCTGGTCAACCTGGGTGCGCCGGTCAGCCTGAAGGTCCGTGAAATCAATGGACGCGCTGAGCCGAGCATCTCGGTTTACGGCCTGGAAATCCACGGCGAATCGAAGAAGAACGGTTCTTCTGTTTACACCAACGACATCGCCGTGCGCGTCAATGCTGAAGTCGGCATTAGCCTGGGCATGAGCGACACCAAGACGCTGGATGTTGAGCTGCGTCAAGCGCCCGAGTTCAAGATCACCGGTATGCGTCTGGGTCAAAATGCCTGGACGGGTCCTGTGGTCAACGCAACGGCGAACCGCATGGTGGTCGACGCGATCGGTCTGGTCATGAAAGAACTGGCCAAGCCTATCGAAAACATCAAACTTCCGTCGTTTGCCTGCATGGCGTTTGACAGTGTCGACGTTACTGCCGTAGGCGGTGAAGGTGGTCACTTGAACGTTGCCGGCACGCTGGTCAAGGTGAGCGACGAGTGCGATGTTGAAGTGACTCCTCCGCCGAAAGTGGCTTATGGCCGTGGCGTCGGCGTACCGATGAGCTGTGCTTCCAACCAGGAATACGATGCCGGTCTCTGCTACACCCAGTGTGCTGCAGGCTATGACGGTGTTGGCCCTGTCTGCTGGAAACAAGATGCTTCTTACGGTCGTGGCGTAGGCACCATTCCGAACCTGTGCGGTGCTGGTGAAGAAATGGATGCTGGTCTCTGCTACACCCGTTGCGCCTCTGGTTACAACGGTGTTGGTCCGGTCTGCTGGTCGAACAGACCGCTGTCCTACGGTCGTGGCGCAGGTACCATTCCGAGCAACATCTGGACGGGTGCATGCCCATCTGGCAAGGAAAACCAAGCCGGTCTCTGCTACTACTACTGCGATTCCGGTTATACCGGTGTAGGTCCAGTGTGCTGGTTGGATAATGCGTCCTACGGTCGTGGTGTTGGCACCATTCCGAGAACGTGTGCCGCTGGCCATGAAAACGATGCAGGCCTGTGCTACCCAGTGTGCTCTTCTGGCTATCACGGTGTAGGTCCGGTCTGCTGGACCAACTCGGCCTTGTCTTACGGCCGTGGCGTCGGCACCATTCCGAACAGCTGCCATAGTGGCTGGGAACGTAATGGTCTGCTGTGCTACCCGCTGTGTGAAGCTGGATACAATGGTGTTGGGCCGGTATGCTGGCCGCAATGACCATGATCTAGTCATGCTGAAATAAAAAACGCCTCCCTCGGGAGGCGTTTTTTTTTGCTGTTTCCTTTGCTGTCAGATGAGGCTTTTGACTATGTCGGTCCTGAGGTAGTCGGCTGATCAAAGCAACCGCGCGCGAAAACTCCTGCCCTTGATCTTGCCGCTTTCAATGCGCTTCAACGCCTGGTGGGCGATGCCCCGTTCGATGGCGACATAGGCTTGCAGGTCGGTGATGTCGATTTTGCCAATGGCGCTTCCCGGCAATCCGGCGTCACCTGTCAAGGCACCTAGAATGTCGCCCGGGCGCAGCTTGTCGCGTTTTCCGCCGCCGATATTCAGCGTTATCATTCTGGGCGGTGCTGGCTTGGCGTTATCGGCGCGGGAAGGCACATCCTTCCATTTCAGCGGGGTGCCCAGCAGGGCTTCAATGGCATTGGCGCGCTGGACTTCGGCGGGGGCGCACAGACTCAGGGCAAGCCCCTTCTGGCCGGCACGTCCGGTGCGGCCGACGCGATGAATATGCACTTCGGGATCGAAGGCAATGTCAACGTTGATCACAGCCGCCAGTTCCTTGATATCCAGGCCGCGTGCTGCCACATCGGTAGCGATCAGGATCGGGCAGCTGCGGTTGGCGAATTTGAGCAACACCAGATCGCGATCGCGTTGTTCCATGTCACCGTGCAGGGCTTGTGCATAAAACCCCTGTGAATTAAGCGCGTGTGCAACATCGTCACAGGTCTGCTTCATGTTGCAGAAAAGCACGGCAGATTCCGGCTGATATTGCCGCAGAAGCGCGCTGATCGCGTGTTCGCGATGTTTGTGATCCACCTCGAAAAAATACTGTTCGATATCGGCGTGACTGTGGGTCGACTCGACGGTGACTTCCAGGGGATTTTTCTGGAATTTTTTGCTCAGCTCGCGAATCGCTCCGGTGTAAGTGGCAGAAAACAGCAGGGTCTGGCGGCGCTGTGGCAGATGGCGGGCAATCTCGGCAATCTGATCGTAAAAGCCCATGTCCAGCATGCGATCGGCCTCGTCCAGCACCAGCGTTTTCAATCCATGCAGATCCAATGAGCGCCTGTCGAGATGTTGCATGACGCGGCCGGGGGTGCCGACGATTATGTGTGCACCGTGTTCGAGCGAGGCGTATTGGGGGCCAATCGCCGTGCCACCGCACAAGGTGAGTATCTTGATGTTGGCCTGGCTGCGGGCCAGTCGACGCAGTTCCTTGGCCACCTGATCGGCGAGTTCGCGGGTCGGGCAGAGCACCAGGGATTGCACGCCAAAGAAGCGCGGGTTGAGACTGCTCAGTATGCCAATGCCGAAGGCGGCGGTTTTGCCGCTGCCGGTTTTCGACTGGGCAATGACATCATCACCATCGAGGATGGCAGGCAGGGCTTGCGCCTGAATGGGGGTCATCTGCGAGTAACCGAGATCGCGCAGGTTGGCGACCATGTGCGGCGGAAGCAATAACGAAGCAAAATCAGTGGCGGACATAGGAGACCTGTCAGGCGGATTACGACAAAATAATCCGCCATTGTCTCACAGGATGCGCCCGAGGGCTGTCTGGTTTTGCATCATGCCGGAACGGCTTCCAGTCGCGCGACGTTGCTGCCGATGGCCTTGCCGTCCCAGTAATAGGCGTAGTGGCTGCCCTGCCTGGCCGGTGACAGTGCGATGGGGCGAAACACGGCCACACATTCGCCCTTGGCGTGGCGAACCGAGCGATAGTGCAGGCCCCATGCAAGGGTTTGCCGTTGCATTCGCGCAAATTGCTGCGCAGGCAGATAGGTATCAGGATGATGCAGGTGATCATCGTCGCGGATGTCGATTAACGGCTGGAGTATGCGGCAGACATATTGCCGCATGACGACCTGGCAAGGGGGCTCATGGGTGGCCGACAGAAACCGTTCACGATGGTACACCGTTTCGCGAATGGCAGTTTCTACCGCCAGACCAGCGTAATACACGCCATAGCTGCCGTCGCTGAAGCGACTTGGGTACCCGATATGGGTAAAGGCTGCCATCACGGCGGAGCTTCCGGGCCCTACAATGCGGTCATCGCGGGGTACCAGCGAAATATCACCCGCCTCATCGCGCAGGCGGGAATTGGTCAATCCCTCGATTTCATAGGCGATTTCCAGTTCATCCGGATCGAGCAGATGCTCAAACAGCGTGATGGGGGGGAATTTGCTGGGCACCAGCCGATGTGTCGGCGGGAACGTCTCTGTCATTCTGATCATCTACCACCCGCGCTGCGCATCGAGGTAATGGCGTACATAGGCCAGGTCCATCACGCGCCCGCCCAACATGCGTTCCAGCGCCGATTGCCCGCCAAATTCACGGTTCGGCTTCTTCACCCAGGCAGCCCATTGCTCACGGGTGGGCAGCAGAATCTGCAAGCCCTTGTAGATCCCGGCGATATAGGACAGCCGCTCGATGGTGTCCTTGTGCAGGTTAAGCGGCTCGTTATTGACCACGCGCTTCTTCCAGGTGTCGATGGTGGTACGGGAACCGGCACCAGCCAATACCTGACGCTGGCTGTCAGTCAGCCCCCATTCACTGGTGATACCCAGAAACAGCTTGGCCGCTACACGGCCGCGTTCGCCTTCCGAGATGCGGGGATGTGTTTGGATGGGCGTCATGCTGAACTCCTGAATGTTCATACCTGTACATGGGTATAGCATAAATGTACAGATGTGAACATTCAAGCGCCGTGTTTCTTCGTGGCTTCAGACGTACACTTTCTGGCCGGCCTGTATCTGGGCGTGAATCTCGGCAGTCAGGGGTTGATAACCCTCCAATTTGTTCTTCAGGTAGTACAGGGGTTCCTGGATGCGTTCCGGGTTGAAGGCCTCGGCTTTCAGGTCGACTTTGCGATATTTGAAGGTGCCGGTAGTTTCCTGCTCTTCACGCAGGCGGATGAACAAGGGAATGGCGTAGACGGGCAGACGCTCGAAGAGTTCGCCGGCCAGTGTCTGGCCAACGAAAGTGGCGTCGGGTTTGAGGGTAATGCAGGCCATGCCGGCGCGGCCGTCGGCACCGGGTACAGACACGCCGTAAACCACCGCATGATCGATCTGTTCCAGGTTGGCCATAACGCTTTCCACTTCGGAGGCTGCAACGTTTTCGCCTTTCCAGCGGAAGGTATCGCCGACCCGATCGACGAACTGGATATGATGCCATCCCTGATCGCGTACCAGGTCTCCCGAGTTGAACCAGCAGTCGCCTTTTTTGAAAACGTTGCGCAACAGTTTTCGTTCGCTTGCCGTTTTATCGGTGTAACCCTCAAAGGGGCGGGCCTTGCTGACTTCGCTGATCAGCAAACCGGATTCGCCCGAGCCGACGCGCGTCATAAATCCCTTTTCATTGCGAAGGGGTTCATCAAGATCGGTATCAAATTTGACGATGGCATAGGGCAGTGGGGTAAAGCCTGCCGTTTGGGGAACGCCAAACACATTGATGAACCCGATATTGGATTCGCTCGCACCATAAAATTCCGAAATGCGTTTAATGCCGAAGCGGCTTTCGAAATCCGCCCATATTTCCGGGCGCAGGCCATTGCCGACAATAATGCGTACCTTGTGATGGGTATCGCTGGGGGTGGTGGGCTGGTTCAACAAATAGCGCAAGAGTTCGCCGATATAGCAAAACGCGGTGGCACCGAAATGATTGATGCGTTGCCAGAAACGGCTGGCACTGAATTTCTTGTCGATCGCGATGGTGGCACCCGCCGATAAAACGCTGCCCCAGGACACCGTCAGCGCGTTATTGTGATAGAACGGCAGGCAGCAATAGAAGATATCGTCGTGTCGGATTCGCATGGACAAGATGCCGATTCCCGCAAGAACCGCTCCCCAGCGATAGTGCGACATAATGGAGGCTTTGGGCAGCCCGGTGGTGCCAGAGGTGAAAATGTAATAGCACGGCTGTGACGGCTTGACCTTGCGGGTCGATGCAGGATTCTTGTCGCTGCGACCCTCGCTGTCGTGGTGCAGATCAATGAATCCGTCCGGGTAGCTGTCGCCTTTTTCGTGGCCCAACCACATGAACGTGATGTCTGGTTGTTTGAGTGGCGTGAAATGGGTCGTCGCCAGTTTGTCATGACATTCCGGCGAGGTAACGATCAACTTGGGGGACACCAGGGTGAAACTGTGTTCCAGCACGTTGCCTTTCTGGTTGTGGTTGAGCATGGCGGCAATGCCACCGAGTTTGGCGATGGCGGCGACGCAAGCGAGGACTTCCGGGCCGTTTTCCAGCAGCAGGGCGACCACATCGCCGGAACCGACGCCTTGTGACTTGAACGATGCGGCAATGCGGTTGGCCCAGGCGTTGAATTCGCCATAGGTCCATTGTTTGTCTTCGTACAGGATGGCGCATTGATTGGGCGTATGCTTCGCCCAGTACTCAATGACGCGCCCGATGGTGTAGCGTCCGAGCGGATCGATACGCGCAAGATTCAAAAGCCCGGCGGACAAAGTTCTGATGTCAGCGGTTGTTTGCAGAACGCCTCTGGCGATGTCGTCAAACTCGACCGTCTTGGGAACGAAGTGGGTATTATCCAGCGAATTAGCCATGATTTTTCTCGATGAGTTGACGATACCAATGAGCAGATGCCTTGGGCGTACGCTGTTGCGTGGCAAAATCTACGTGGACGATACCAAAACGATTGCTGTAACCAAAGGCCCATTCAAAATTGTCGAGTAACGACCAGACAAAATAACCGCGTATATCGGCACCTTTTCTGACCGCCGTGGCCATGGCGCGCGTGTAACGGTCGAGGTAATGGACGCGTTCGGCATCCAGGATGTGGCCGTCTGCATTCGGCGAATCGTATCCGCCATAGCCGTTTTCCGTCACGTAGATCGGGCGTTTATATTTGCGGGAAAGTTCGATCAGCGTCGTGGTGAATGCGTCCGCGTCAATGGGCCAGCCAATGGCTGATTTTTCTGCGTCAGTCGGGGCATCCACGAGGGCGAATCCCAGCGCATTATCGTTGCATGCACGGGCGTACAGCGGGGAGTAATGATTGATGCCGATCCAGTCCTGGTGTTGGCATATGGTGGCGAGATCTCCCGCATGTTGAATGGCCTCCATCAACTCAGCGATCGCCTTGGGATAATAACCACACTGCTGGGGATCTGCAAAAGCACCGTTCCAGTGTCTATCCAGCGCCAGAGTGGCCTCTTGATCCGCTGCAGAATCCGTGGCTGCCTTGACCGGTTGCAAGGTGTACACCGCACCGATTTTCGCCTGCAGGACCGTACTGCGTAACGCTTGCGTTCCGAGGCCATGCGCCAGGTTCAGGTGATGCATGGCGAGCAGGTATTCCGCTACGTTGGACTTGCCTGGCGCGTTGGTACCGAGCAGATAGCCAAACAGGCAGGAAATGGTTTGTTCGTTGAAAGTGGCGAATTGCTTGACGCGATCGCCGTAACGGCGTCCGATCAGGGCAGCGTAATCCGCATACCAGCCAGCGCTGTCGCGGTTTGCCCATCCCCCTTTATCTTCCAGTGCCTGGGGCAGGTCCCAATGGTAAAGACAGAGCCAGGGCTCGATGCCGTTTTGCAGCAGCTCGTCAATCAGACGATCATAAAAAGACAGACCCTTTTCGTTGATCGCACCGCGGCCTGCGGGTAGCACGCGCGGCCACGCCACCGAAAAACGGTAGGCCTGCATGCCCAGACTCTGCATCAGGGCGATATCATCGCGATAACGGTGGTAGTGATCGCAGGCAACATCGCCGTGATCACCGTTAATGACCTTGCCGGGTTGGCGACAGAACGTATCCCAGATGCTGGGCCCACGACCGTCCAGTTGTGCGGCGCCCTCAATCTGATAGGACGATGTCGATGTGCCCCACAGAAATCCGGTGGGCAAATCGAGTGACGAGGGTGATTCGTCGTTTGCGTGATCGGGCATGGTCGCTCCTCGGGTTGGGCTGACAATGTCCGATCGGTATAACGGCAGGTCAGGGTGGCTTAATGGCCCCGGCCCTGCAGGATCGATTTGGTGACATTGCCAGTGGCAATCAGGCGTTTCTGGTCGCCTTCGCCGGCAAATACCTCGGCGCGCATCGCCGCCAATGTGCGACCGACGCGATCCGTCCAGGATTTGATGATAATGGTTTCGCCCAGCGTGGCGGCCCGCAAAATGCTGACGTGGGTTTCGATTGACACCGGGTGCTGATCGGGCGCCAGTGCCGGCACCACCGCGAAAAAGCAGGCTACATCAATCAAAGCATAGATAATGCCGCCGTGTAATGCGCCCTGCGGATTGACAGTAAATTCATTGACTTTGAAGCTGACCTCGGCGTTGCCTTTTTCTGCACTGAGCAACGCCAGTTCGCAGGCCTTGTGAAAAGGATGGTGGAGTACGCCGTCTTTGACTTGTTCCAATCGACTGCTCATGGTGACTGCCGTAGGTTATGGAAAAAAAATCCCGCCACAAACCGTGGCGGGACAGGGACGCACAAGTGGCGTCTTTAGCGCGGGTAACCGGTGATCTTGCGGATGGAGCGATAGAGCGGCGACAGATTCTCGTACATCTTCTGGTACACCTCGCTATAAAGCTTCTGATAAATGCGGCGGTTGGCATCGATAGGGCGGAATACATCGCCCTTGTGTGTCATCCGCTCGATCGCTCTGTGATGGTTGGGATAGAGGCCGACGCCCACGGCGGCATTGATGGCGGCCCCGAGGCCGGACGTTTCAAAAGTGTGCGGGCGCTCAGCGGTGAGGCCGAAAATATCCGCGGTGATTTGCATGGCTTCGTCGCTTTGTGAGCCGCCACCCGAAACGCGCAAGGTGCGAATCTTCACGCCGGAACGTTGTTCAACGCGTTCCTTGCCTTCGCGTAACGCATAGGCCAGGCCCTCGATAATGGCGCGGTAAATGTGGGCGCGGGTGTGTACGTCACCAAAACCGATGATGGAACCTTTAGCTTCCGGGCCTGGCACCCGCACGCCGGGGGTCCAGTAAGGCTGCAGGGTCAGCCCCATCGATCCGGGCGGAACACTTTTCAGCAGCTCATCGAACAATTGCTCTGGCTCGACACCGCGCTCCTGTGCCATGCGTTCCTCGCGATAACCGAATTCCTTGCGAAACCAGTTCACCATCCAGTAACCGCGCGGAATGATGATCTCCGTGTTATAGGTGTTGGGAATGGCTGCCGGGTAGGGCGGAATAAACGGAATCGCCTCAACGTATTTCGGGTTGCAGGTATTGAAGGTCGCGGTCGTTCCATAGCTCAAACTGCCGATGTCGGGCGACAGGCAACCGGAGCCAATCACCTCGCAGGCCTTGTCGGCACCGGCCGAAATCAATGGCAACCCCTCCGGAATACCAGTTTGCCGCGCGGCCTCGGCGGTGATGTTGCCCAGCAATCCACCGGGCGCGACCAGATCAGGCAGCATGCGGGGGCGGGTCGGCAACGCCTGCCATTTCCAGTCATGCGGTTTACACCATGTGAAACGCTTGAAATCGAAGGGCTGATAGCCCACTTGCGAGGCCACCGAATCGACATAACGCCCGGTCAGCTTGAATGTGTGGTAGCCCGACAGCAGCAAGGTTTTGTGCGTTTTCGCCCAGATATCCGGTTGTTGCGTCTTGATCCAGTTGCATTCCGCCTGACTGCGGAAATAACGCATCGTGTCCTGCTCGCCCAGCGCACGGAACAGCAACTCCCAATGCAGGGGCATGCCCGGCAACGCTTCGGGTTCGGTGCGGCGCTGGTCAAGCCAGATAATGGCGGGCCGTAGTGGCTTGCCATCGCGGTCGATGTTCAGCATGGTAGCGCGTTGCGTGGTCAGCGCCACCGCCTTGATTTTTTCTTTCGGGAAATCAATCTGTTCCCACAGACTCTGGCAGGCCTGACACAGCGAGTTCCACAAATAGTCGGGATCCTGTTCCGCCCAGCCCGGGTGCACCGAATAATAGGGTTCGATCAGCACCTTGCTCTTGGCGACAAGCTGCCCATCGAGATCAAAGATCAATGCGCGGACACTCTGGGTGCCGTTATCGATCGCCAGCAGGTATGCGTCGTCGGATCGGTTCATGGTGTGGAGCACTCCTGACGGCGCATTAGGCCCGGCGTTTGGAAGGCAGCGAATAGCTGTGCTGCCACAAAGTCACGTAACGCTCGACTTCAGCGTCCCATTGTTGATCGCTCCAGCCCAGTGTCTGCTGGCAGATCGGTTTGAGCGCCGGGAACAGGGCAGCACCACCTTCCGGCAGCAGATTGCCAAGTCGGGTGCGGCGCAACAACAAGTCATCAAGATGTTGTACCCACTCGCTGCGGGCGGCCCAGCGGACTTCCGCGAGACAGAATTGGGTGTCGGCGATCCGCGCGCGCTCTTCCGCCGGTGCATCGGCGAGCAGGGGCTTGGCGGCATCGCCATAACGACCGATCAGACGCTGCAGCCACTGCCGGTCATTGACGCCCGCTGCGTTGAATCCCGCATCGCCGGCGTCCAGATGAGGTAACGCGATGACTGCGTCGCCGGTGGCATTGCCAATCGGGCCGAGGAACGGTTTTGCGGCCTGAATGACATCCAGCGCGATCAGGCGGAACGTCGTCAGCTTGCCACCGCTCACGGTAATCAAGCCCTGATCGATCCAGACTTCATGCTCGCGGCTTTCCTTGGAGGGATCCTTGCTCTTGTCCTGGCTGATCACAGGGCGTACCCCCGACCAAGTGGAAATCACATCCTTCTCACCAATGTTGGCTGACGGAAACTGCAGTCGCGCCGCTTCCAGCAGATAGTCGACTTCTGCCTGCGTGATACCCGGTTCGAGGTTCAGATCCTTGTCGTGATCCAGGTCGGTCGTGCCGATGATGGTGGTACCTTCCCAGGGGAAAAGAAACACCGGTCGCTTGTCCTTCGGGTGAAACAGCGTCAGCGCATCACTCACGGGTGCCAGCGTGCGTGGAATCACCAGATGGCTTCCGCGCAGGGGGCGGATTTGACGGGAGTGACCAAGCTGGGTGCGGAGGTGATCGACCCAGGCGCCAGTGGCGTTGACGATAACGCGCGATTTGAGGACCGCGCTTTCGCCTGTCTCGTGATCCACCACGCGCAGGCCGGTGACCTTGCCGTTGTCGCGCTGCAGTTCCTCGGCGCGACAATAGTTGATCGCCTGGCCACCTTCTGCCACTGCCGCGTGCAATACCCGCAGCACGAGACGTGCATCATCGGTAACGGCATCCGTGTAGTAACTGGCGCCTTTCAGCTCGCGCGTATCGATGCCTGGCGCACGCTTGGCGAGCGCCGTGTTGTCAAAGAAATCGTGCGTCTTGATACCGGCCAGCGAGTCATAGACCGCCAGCAAACCATTGAAAATAAGCTTTCCCGGAAACTGGCCTTTGCGAATGGTGAACAGGTAGCCCAGACGCTCCACCAACCCCGGTGCTTCCTTCAGCAGACGCTCGCGTTCCAGCACGGAATGCTTGGTGAGCTTGATGTCGAGTTGCGCGATGTAACGCAAGCCGCCATGCACCATTTTTGAGGAACGGCTCGATGTGCCCCAGGCGAAATCTTTCTGTTCCACCAGCAACGCTTTGAGGCCGCGCCGGGTCGCTTCGCGCAGAATGCCGACACCGGTAATGCCGCCACCGACGATGATCATGTCCCACGTAGCCGGGTCTTGCGTAATGGCCTGCCAGTTCGCGCGTGAAGTGCTCATGATCAATCCTCCAGCAACTTGCCCGGATTCATGATATGGGCCGGATCGAAGTGATCACACAAGGTGCGAATCGCCGCAATACCCATTTTGGTCTTCTCCGCTTCCAGATAGGGAGCGTGATCCGTGCCAACACCATGCTGGTGACTGATGGTGCCGCCATTGGCAACTATCGCCTCTGACGCAGTGCTCTTCAGTCGACGCCAGCGTGCCAGCGTTTCTTCGTAGGTGCGGCCGCAACGGAATACATAAGTGGTATAGGCGCTGGAACCCTGCGAGTAAACATGCGACAGGTGGGTAAAGACGTGGACTTTCTCACCCTCGGCATCCAGCCCGGTTTTGATAGCCGATTCGACGCTTTCCACCATGCGTGGAACCTTTGACCAGTCGCAGGCGGTTTCCAGCGTGTCCACCGCATAACCGGCGGTCCACAGGCCGTGCCGCAGATAGGGAGCCTTGAAGCGGTTTTCCTGCCACTTCTTGCCCAGCAGGGTGCCCGTATGCACAACGTTATATTGCTTGAGGATTTTCATGGCCTGATCGAAGGCCGCAGAACACTGTTGTTTGCTGCCGGTCACGCCGAAGGTCACCATGCACTTCTGATCGCCGGCGCCGCGCAATTTGAGCAGCTTGTCCATCACGTTGACGACGGCAGGGTTGGTCGCCAGTCGCACTTGGGTTGCGGTTTCCACTTCATTGGACAGACGCAGCATCGACAGGGGAACGCGATTCTGTACGAGCGCCCGCACCGCAGCCACGGCGTCAGGCCAGTTGGGCAGGAAACCCACGTAGAACTTTTCCTGTTCCGGCAACTGTGACACGCGCACCTTCACATCAGTGATGATACCCATGCGGCCTTCAGACCCCATGAACATCTCACGGATATCCGGACCCGCCGATGACGCCGGAATTGTTGGAATCTCCAGCGTGCCTTCTGTGGTTTCAATGCTGCCGCCGGCAAACATTTGCTCGATGCGGCCATAACGCAGCGACTGCTGGCCACTGGAACGGCTGGCCACCCAGCCTCCGACGGTCGACAATTCCCACGACTGGGGGAAGTGACCGAGCATGAAGCCATGCGGCTTCAACTGGGCTTCCAGCTCAGGGCCCGGCGTACCGGCACCGAAGGTGGCAATCTGGCTTTGGCGATCGACTTCTATCAGCTTGTTCATGCGTGCCAGGCTGATGGTCAGCACCGGCTTTTCGCTCTTGCGCGGATTGATATGCCCGACCACCGACGAACCGCCCCCATAGGGAATCACTTCGATATTGTGTTGCTTGGCGAACTGCAATAGTTCACGTACTTGCGCCGCATCATTGGGGAAAGCCACACCATCGGGGAAAAACCCGAAATCACCGCTGCGCATGGCCAGCCAATCGGCCAGGCTTTGACCGCGTGCATGGCGCAGGCGGGTTTCCGCATCTGTCTGAATCAACGCGTGGGCAGGCATGCGCGTTGCGGGCACCGTGGCCATGACTTGTTCCAGGGTGGCGTCGGGCAACGGCTTGCCTTCACCGATACGTTCCTTGAGGAACAGCCCTGCAGCGGGTTTCAACGGGAAATCAGTGCTCTCACTACCCCAACCATTCCAGCGACGCATAGGTGATCCTCTTGTGGTAACTTGTTGTTTTTGCGCGGTGACGTATTCTGTGCGGGAGCTGAACTCATCCGTTCGGCCTCCGAGATCACTGTATACTAGTCGCTCAGCCAGGATTTTCACTGTCGAATTGAGACAGGACCCTTCGCCGATCGAGACAACGACGTTGACAAACACCGACTACCAGCTGACGTAAACACGTATTCATGAAAGACCTGGGTTATGCCTCCATTCCCGCCGTGCAGCAATACCTGAAAACGGCGTCCGCCGCCGGGATCGATGACCGGCCTGCGCTGGCGCGGGCAGGCATTGACGCATCCTTGCTCAATGACAATACCAAGCGCGTCCCTGGCGCGGCGTTACAAACCCTGTTGGCTGAACTTATACCAGCAAGCGGGGACGCGCTCTTTGGTTTGCACACCTCGCAATATATCCAGCCTGCTTCGTATAGCGTGCTTGGTTACATCGCAATGAATTGCGCCACGTTGGGCGAGGCGCTGGCAAAAGTGCCGGTGTACGAAAAGATTGTGGGCGACATGGGGGTGACACGTACTGTTCCGGCTGGCGACAATACCCTGGTGCGTTGGCACTGCAATTTTGATAACGACGACGTTCGGCGCCACGTCATCGAAAACGTACTCGCGTCCTGGACTCGCTATAGTCGTTGGGTCGGGGATTCCTGGGATCAGTCGCCTGTGCGTGTCTGCCTGGAACACGCCAAACCAGTAACGGCAGCACTCAGTGAGTACGAATCGGTATTCCAGTGCCCGGTTCTGTTCGGGCAGCCCTTCAGTGCACTGGAAATCTCACCGGAGCAAATCGCTCATCCCATTCGCCAGTCGGATCCGGCACTGCTGAAAACACTGCTCGATCATGCCACGCAACTGCTGGCCGAAATCGATCAGGATGAAGACTGGAGTTATCGGGTGAAAAACCTGCTGCGCCTGATGATCCGCCAGGATTTGCCGCGCAAGGAATTCATTGCCGAAAAGCTGGGCATGACCAGTCGCACCTTGCAGCGAAAACTGGCCGAGGAGGGCACGGGTTATCAGGAATTGCTGGATGAATTGCGACAGGAAATGGCGCTGAACTATTTGCGGGACTGCAGTTTGAGCATCGACGAAATTGGCATCATGCTGGGCTTTGCCGAGCCGCGTTCCTTTCATCGCAGTTTCAAACAGTGGATGGGGCAGACGCCAGGCCAATTTCGCGACACCCAGATACACGTTGGGCGCCTTGATTAACCTGACAACAGATCCTCTTTCAGCGTAGCTTGCACCGGATCTTCACCCAGCCAGATACCAAACAGGATTTTCTTGAATTCGAAATCCGTCATCACGCGCAACAACGAGCCATTGCGGACGAAATGCACACCTTCCCCCGGCACGTAATTGAAATCGAACACATCACCTTCCTGCACCTCGAAGGTCATCGCCGACCACAGTTCACCGAGCATGGGTTCATAACGGGCAAAGTCCTTGCCTGACGACTTGCGAATGCCATCGGTAATCGCTTCAATCAGCCGATCGCGGGTAATTCGCGAAGAGGTGATGACCAGCCTTACCGATTGCAAGTCTCTGGAAGCAATGATGGTTTGGGCTGATGTGTTCGGCGCTGGCAGATACAGACCGGCGACATAGACATCCACAAAATATTTGTTGCGAACGCCTGCGCCATTGAGCAACAGCTTCTTGCCCTGCAGTTCGCGAGAATCTTCGAGTTTGACGCCCCCGACTTCGAGGCTCAATACGGGGCTTGAACTCGCCAGCGCAAACAAGGCACCGAACATCGCGTTCTTTCTGGTACTGCCCATATCCAAACTCCGGAAGATAGTGATGGTGAGGAGTCTAAACCGGTCGCCGGTGTCGTGTCTTTTGCTCCCGCGTCCATCGCGAGGGGCTGCACGGCCAGCGTTCCCGGGATTTTATTTCAGCTTGTGCAATTCAAAGCGACGCATGAGGATCCAGTCACGGACACGGGTGGGCAACCACTGCGCCAGGAGCGGCAATGCTGTGCTGCCATTGCCGTAGCGAAACACCGGGGAGGCAGGGGAACGCTCCATCGCCTCGATCAGCGCCTGGCAAAATTCGTCCGTCGGGGTAGGTGAATCCTGGGAGGCCTTTGCGCGTGCATTGATGGCTTTCTCGATAGGGGCGTAGCTTGAGGTCTGCCGACGACGCAGCTGCAGGGAGTGCGCAGCATTCTTGCCAAATTCCGATTGAATGGCTCCCGGTTGCACCGTCATGACGTGGATGTTGAAGGGCGCCAGCTCCATGCGCAGCGCGTCAGACAACATGTGTACCGCGGCCTTGGATGCGCCATAGATTCCCGAAAACGGCGTCACCAGAATGCCGGACACGCTGCCTATATTGACGATCAAACCATTGCGCTGCTCTATCATGTGAGGGGCGACGGCACGCACCATTCTCAGCACCGCATGGACATTCACTGACAGTTGTTCGCTGATTTGCTGGTCGTCAAGATCGATGAGCGGGCCCATGATGCCAACCCCGGCGTTATTGACGAGCAGATCGATCCGGCCACTTTCGGCAATGATGCCGCGTACCGTTTCATTGCATTGCTCGGTACTGGCAACATCCAGTTCAACTGGCGTGATGCCGAGTTCCTGCAAGGTCTTGATGGATTCCCAGCGGCGGCCGCCGGCATACACCTTGTAGCCTCTTTCGCTCAGCAGGATGGCAAGCTTGCGCCCGATACCCGACGAGCAACCGGTAACCAGTGTGACCTTGGATTGTGTCATGTTGCGACCAATGTTCTTCAGCGAGAGTGGTCTCAACAAGATAATCGATTTTGTGACGACTGCGGTACTATCGAGAAAGAATGCTGCCAATTAACGAATGTAGCCAATGGTGGAAGCTGCCAAGCGACGCATCGGTGCAACACAGGGTGTCCGTCAATGGGCACAATTCAACAAGGGTTTTTAGCAAAAAGCTTATTCGGGAGAGTGCTCATGTTTGATTTGTTTACCTCGATGAAATACAAAATGAAGTCCACCATGGTAACGCCAGACGCTGCCTTGCCTGGAAGAACGGCGTCGATGCCGGTCGCCGATCACCACCATGTGCTGGGATCCCCATTGCGTCCGCCTTTCCCCACAGGCATGGACGAAATCATCGTGGGCTTGGGATGTTTTTGGGGCGCGGAAAAGCGCTTCTGGACGCAGCCCGGCGTCTATACCACGGCAGTGGGTTACAGCGCGGGCTACACCCCCAATCCCACCTATGAAGAGGTTTGTTCGGGTCAGACCGGCCATGACGAAGTCGTCAAAGTCGTTTTTGATACTGCCAAAACCAGTCTGGAAACTCTGCTGAAAGTGTTCTGGGAAAGTCACGATCCTACCCAGGGAATGCGGCAAGGTAACGATATCGGCACGCAATATCGATCCGGCATCTACTTTGCCAACGAAGAACAACGTCGCATCATCGACGCCTCACGAGAGCATTTCCAGAAACAGCTCCATCTGCAAGGGCTGGGAACGATTACGACAGAAATCAAATCGGCTTCACCCTTTTATTACGCAGAAGACTATCATCAACAGTATCTGTCCAAAAATCCCGGTGGATACTGTGGACTGGGTGGCACCGGGGTGTGCTTCTGATGGTGCCCTCTGTCATCGTCATGAAATAAAACTGTAGTAAATCCATTGATTGGCATGTTGAGTTGCAAGGCGGAGGAAATGGCTGGTGCGATCGGAACGTGTATTGAAAGGCTTGCCCGAACTGTATCAACTGGATCGTTGGGCCGAGGTGCACGACAGCCGTTGTCGCGTCGCTATACTGACGGAAATTGCGTACAAGGATGAAGTTCTCCCCCTTTACCGATTTGAAATGGGTTCCACTGCGCCTGACGCGCCGACGGTCATTTTCGTTGGCGGTGTGCACGGTGTGGAACGTATCGGTACACAGGTGCTGCTCGCCTTCATGCAAACCCTGTTTGAACGCCTGCAATGGGATGACACACTGGAACACCTGCTTGCCGATCTGCGGGTTGTTTTCATTCCGTTGATGAATCCGGGCGGCATGTTGAAGCGCCGGCGAAGTAACGCGCAGGGTGTTGACCTGATGCGCAACGCCCCGATCGATGCCCAGGGGCGGGTGTCCATGATGCTGGGCGGTCACCGACTATCACGTTATCTTCCCTGGTATCGTGGTCGCAAGGGCCAGCCCATGCAAATTGAAAATCAGGCCGTTTTTGACTACGTACAGTCGGTCCTGCAAACGTCCCGCTTTGTGGTGTCGCTGGATTGCCATTCCGGATTCGGGCATCACGATCGTATCTGGTTTCCCTATGCCTTTACGGCCGATCCCTTCGAGCATATCGGTGAAGTGTTTGCCTTGCAGCAGCTGTTTCAGCGCAATCACGGCAGTTATTCGTTTTATATCATCGAACCGCAATCGACCAGCTATACCACGCATGGTGATTTTTGGGATTACACCTATCGCGAGAAAATGCAGCAGCGTGCTGGTGTCTATCTGCCATTGACGCTGGAAATGGGTTCATGGATGTGGGTTCGCAAGAATCCCCGCCAGATGTTCAATGCCATGGGAATTTTCAATCCGGTCATGCCTCATCGCCATGAGCGCGTATTGCGTCGACATCAGTGTTTCATGGATTTCCTGATGCGGGCGGCGCGCCGACACGAGCAGTGGATGCCCGGGCGGGAAACACGCGATGAATGGATGCACCAGGCCATCGAATACTGGTACCGAGGCCCGGCGTTAATCAGTTGAAAATCTGCTGAATAGGTGTGGGAGCGGCGCAGGCGCACGTATCAGAGTGCTATGCTCGCTCCTGGTACCGCCAGAGGCAACGCTGCTGGCGTCTGAGGAGGTGCGTATTGATGAAGCGTGTCACGCATGGCATTTTCCATCCGTGAAATTTGCTCGTACATCGACTCCGGTTCAAGTTGAAAACGCGGCAAGACCTCGATGGCTGCAAACAGCTGTGGGTGCCCCATCATGTTCCATAAATGGCGGGTAAATTCATCATCACCGATGAACGGCACCGGATTCTCGCCAGCGAGCGTCCAGTAACGAATGACGACAGGCTGAACGGTCACCGGGTGATGTTGGCAAACCTTGAACAGCTTGGTATGCAAGCGCTTCAGCGTTGAACCATCGGTTGTCGTACCCTCTGGAAAAAACAGGATTGAACGTCGCTGTTTCAGCGTATCAGCCATCGTCAATGCGACCGCGTCGGTATCGCCTGATCCCCTGCGGATGAACAGCGTTCCCGCCTTGGCGGCCAACGTTCCAATAACCGGCCAGCGCGCGACTTCCGCCTTGGAAATGAAACAGGTGGGCGTAACGCCACCGATCAGTGGGATGTCAATCCAGGACACATGGTTCGACACCAGTAGCAACGGCAGATCATCATGACGGGGCAGTGCCCCGTTCACGCTGATTTGCATTCCGAGAATTTCGGGAATGCGTGCCAGCCACCATTGTTTGGTTTTCTTCACCAGCGCCGAATGCGGGCGCCATACAGCGCCCGTGATGACCAACAGCGCCAATCCTAATGACAGGTGGGTGACGATAAGCGAAGTACGCCAGAGGCGTCGCAATAATGCCACGGTGTCTGCTCCCGGTGCGTTCATTCCGCCGCTTTCAGGAAATGCCTGGCATAGCGTTCATTGAGGTCCGCTGTTTCCAGCAGCACAAACACATCTGCCACATTGAAGTCAGGATCCCAGCAGGCCTCACCACAAATTTTGGCGCCCATACGTGTGTAAGCCTTGAGCAGGGGAGGGAACAGGGCAGACAAACCTTCAGACCCACTGACCGTCAGCGGCAAGCGCGGAACGACGCGGCGGTCTTCTGGTGACAGGTGTTTGCTGCGCACAGCATTCATGATCGCGGAATACTGCATCCCGCCGTCAGCAAGCGAAATCGATGCGCAGCCAAACAGGTAGTGGTAGCCATTTTGTAAGAGGTGCTGTGCCAGCTTGCCCCACAATACAGCGATAGTGGCGCCATTCCGATAATCCTTGCGGATGCAGGTGCGACCAATTTCCAGGAATTTTCCTGGCAAGCGTGTGACCGCATCCAGATCAAACTCATGTGAAGAGTAGAAATCACCGATCTCTCTGGCTTTTTCACAGGTCAGCGCGCGCGTGTAGCCAACGATATCGTTGGTCACCGTTTCGCGAACAACAAAGTGCAGGCAATGATCGTCGAATTCGTCGACGTCGATGGGATGGCCCTGCCAGTAGCCGTTGACAGGCAGCGTTACCGCATATTCTTCGCAGAAGGTTTCGTAGCGCAGTCGTTGCGCCTGACGAATATCTTCAATACGGGTAATGATGTCGGCGTAAAGGCGGGGGGCCAGCGTGCTTTTTTCTGCGGCTTCACGGGAAAGTTCGTGCAGCATGTACATACTCCGGGTGGATGATGGGTACATGCAGAAGATTGACTTTTAGGTATGTCAGGCCGGTGACAGCCGTATTAAGTTTTCATTACGGAGCGGAGCGGGCGTACCAATGCGATGGGCTGTGCGCGGGGGTGCAGTACGACCGTTATGGCGCCCACCACAAGGGGCGCCATAACAAAGGGGATCAATCTGCGGATTGGCCGAGCATTTCACTCTTGAGTGAATCCTGGGCTGGATTGTCACTCAGCCAGATGCCATACAGGGCATGTTTGAAATCCAGGCCGGCAATGGTCTTGATGGCCTTGCCGTTTTTCGACACATGAACGCCTTCACCTTTGACATAGCTCAAATCAAAGACGTCGCCTACCTTGATTTCTTCCTTGAAGGTAGCAATGAATTCATCGATTTTCGGTTTCAGTGCATCAGTCTTGCCGCCGAGCGATTTTTCAAAGCCTTCGGTGGTGGCGCCAATCATTTTTTCGCTGGTGATTTTGCTGGAAATGATATGAAGGCGGATGGCTTGACTCTCATCGGCCGCCAACACTGCTTTGGGGTCCTGGCTGGAAGCCTGCAGATACAGTCCACCGACATAGAGATCGAACATCCACTTTTCGCGGATGCCGGCACCATTCAGTTTGAGTTCCTGGCCGGCCACCGGCAGGGTATCAGGCAGCGTGATTCCCCCAATGTCGAGTGCCGAAGCTGAAGACGCGGCGAACAGAAGGGAAGCGATAGCAAGAGCACGTTTCATAATCCTTAAACCTCATTTCTACTGCTGTTGTTATGACTGAGGCAGCGGGCCTTCCTTGTGGTCAATCATTGACCGCCAGGACCGCGCTGGTGTCCTCCGGATGGCAAACGACCGTTTGAATGGCCGGACGCCAGTATATCGCAGCGCAAAGGCCGTCTATTGCGAATTTTTGCGGGTTTTGCGCCAAGCCTCTCGCTTTTTCGTCGACGTTGGCTAAACTGTCGCTTGCTCCTGTCCTATTTCCTTTTATATCAGCAAGATGAGTTGCCGCGCGCAGATTGGCCGATCACGCCTTCGTACGGGGCTGAATTGCTATTGACCTTGATTCCATAAATCGGCAAGATACCGACCGCCCTAGCGGTAGGGGCTTTGATTGCCTTTTTACCCCGGAGCAGTTCCAGTCGGGTAAGCCTGAGTCTAACCGTTTGTTTTGTCTCGGGAAACGGTCGGTCGTCTTGCCATCTATTCACACCTAGTCATACGCCGAGGATTACATGAAGGTTCTTGTCGCTGTCAAACGAGTTGTAGATTACAACGTCAAAGTGCGGGTCAAGCCGGATAACACTGATGTTGATCTTAACAACGTCAAGATGGCTCTGAACCCTTTCTGCGAAATCGCTATCGAAGAAGCGGTTCGCCTGAAAGAGAAAGGGGTTGCCAAAGAAATCGTAGCTGTGTCGATTGGTCCCAAGGAAGCCCAAGAGCAGATCCGCACTGCACTGGCGCTGGGTGCAGACCGCGGCATTCTGGTCGAAACCAACGAAGCTGTTCAGCCGCTGGGCGTTGCCAAGCTCCTGAAAGCCATCGTTGACCAGGAAAAGCCTGACCTGATCATCCTCGGCAAACAATCCATTGATGGTGATAACAACCAGACTGGCCAGATGCTGGCTGCCCTGGCGGGTATCGCCCAAGGAACGAACGCTTCCAAAGTTGAAATCGCCGGCGGTAAGTTGACCGTTGTTCGCGAAATCGACGGTGGTCTGCAAACGGTTGAGCTGGCCCTTCCGGCCATCGTTACGACCGACCTTCGCTTGAACGAGCCGCGTTATGCGTCTCTGCCCAACATCATGAAGGCCAAGAAAAAGCCGCTTGATACCAAAACGCCAGAAGCACTCGGCGTCGATGTCAAGCCGCGCATCAAGACCCTGAAGGTTGAAGCGCCCTCTGAGCGCAAGGCCGGCATCAAGGTTGCGAGCGTCGAAGAACTGGTTGAAAAACTCAAGAATGAAGCGAAGGTGATCTAATGAGCATTCTCGTTTACGTTGAACACGATAACAGCAGCGTCAAAGGCGCAACGCTGAATACCGTTGCCGCTGCCAAAGCCATTGGCGGTGACATCCATCTGCTCGTTGCTGGTCACAATTGCGGTGCAGCTGCACAAGCGGCTGCAAAAATCGAAGGCGTCGCCAAGGTCCTGGTCGCCGATGATGCCTCTTTTGCCAACCAACTGGCTGAAAACGTTTCTGTGCTGGTGGCAGAAGTCGGCAAGGCTTACAGCCATATCCTGGCGCCTGCTACTACTACCGGCAAGAACTTCCTGCCGCGTACTGCTGCTCTCCTCGACTCACAAATGATCTCCGAGATCAGCGGTGTTGTCAGTGCTGACACTTTCAAACGTCCTTTCTACGCCGGCAACGCGATTGCTACCGTGCAAAGCAGTGATGCCATCAAGGTGATCACCGTTCGCGCAACTGCGTTTGACGGAGTAAAAGCGGAAGGTGGTTCGGCTGCCATCGAAAACGTGGGTGGCGGCAAAGATGCCGGCATTTCCAAGTTCATCGGTGAAGAGCTGGCCAAGTCTGACCGTCCTGAGCTGACGGCTGCGCGTATCGTCGTTTCTGGCGGTCGTGGCATGGGTTCAAGCGACAACTTCAAGATCATTGAAGCCGTTGCCGACAAACTGGGCGCTGCGGTTGGCGCATCACGCGCTGCTGTTGACGCGGGCTTTGCTCCCAACGACATGCAGGTTGGTCAGACCGGCAAGATCGTTGCTCCTGAGCTCTATGTCGCCGTGGGTATCTCCGGTGCGATTCAGCATCTGGCAGGTATGAAGGACAGTAAAGTCATTGTTGCCATCAACAAGGACGCAGAAGCACCTATCTTCCAGGTAGCAGACTACGGTCTGGTTGCTGACCTGTTTGAAGCGGTTCCTGCACTGGAAAAACTGGTTTAAGTTTCGGCTTGATCCAGAACAAAAGCCCGGTCTTGACCGGGCTTTTGTGTTTGTGGGCGCAGCATTTTCAGTGTTGTCTTTTTGCCAGAACCACCATGAGTGGTCTATGTGAGTTCTGGTATGCGCTTCAGCAACGACGTTAATCAGTGCCCAAGCCTGCCGGCGTGAGTGCGTGACCGCAACACAATAGTTTAAAAAACAAAAAGGGCTGCATGGCAGCCCTTTTTGTTTTAAATCCCATTGAAGCTCACGCTTCGAGAATCATCTTGTACAGCTGATCCTTCAGATTCAGACGTTGTTTCTTCTTCTCTTCCAGATAGTCATCCGAGGTGTTATCGATACCTTGCTCGATGCGCAACACTTCGTGATCGAGATCGTGATATTCGCTGAACAGCCGGGAGAAGTGCTGGTTATCTACTTTCAACTGATGAATGCGGTCCTTGTGTTCCGGGAACTCAGTGATCAAGTTGTGTTTTTCAAGTGACATTATGCAACCTCTAGTTATTGTGCCAACGAACCCAGTCTAGTGTAACGGTATTGTCCCGCGTTGACATGTATCAAACCAGTTAGGTTTGAACGTAATGCTTTGTTCCGAAACCAAGCGAGGGCGATTTTGGCGGGTTAATGTTTGGTTTCTGTAACGCTGGCGATTGTTAGGCAACTTTTTGCTTATAGATATATCAATGACTTGTTTTGTGCGGAAAATGACTGTTCAGTCATGCTGTTACATTTTTGTAATAGTGTTGGGTTATCCAATTGGGTAAATTATGACCATGTGATGACCGATACGGTACATGACCTCTTTCCAGACAATAAATTTCAAAAAAGGCGAGTTCTCATGATGAAGATGATGCTTTCAGCAGTTGCAGGTTCCTTTCTGGCCATGGGTGCGGCCGATGTCATGGCTTGGTCACAACCTACACACAAGCTGATTGTCATGGATGCCCTGGCTTATATGGGTTCATCAAGAGCGACTGCTGACGAGCGCCGGGCGTATGACTTTTATGTGTCTGCTGCACAAGGCAATGCTGCCAATGCGGCCGATGCACTGGGTCAGGCCTGTTACGACGTGGATAGCTTCAAGGACGTGCATCTGGGTGCCTGGTGGAGCGGCTATTGGTCGGCGCCAGTGTTTGGCCTTGCGCATTCCATTGTCGGCTATAACGCTTACCATCACTTCATTACCATGTCACGCGGCGAAGATGCACACGGAAACGCGCACGGTGGTTACAACTATCGGACCCGCACGCCCAACGGCTCGCTTGGCAAAGGCGAGACCTTCGACATTGATACGCTCGCTGCCGTGTATCTCTGGAATAACGAGCTGTGGAAGAATGATTTCAATACAACGGAAGCAAATTACCGCCAAGGCTCCTATTCCAACTGGAATGAACATTATCGCGACTTCCAGGATATTCCCTGGCAGCCCTCGTCCAACGCTGGCCAATTCTGGTTTGATGAGTTCCGCAAGCAACCGACCTTCCAGACGGTAGGCTACTCATTGCACTTTCTGACGGATGCCGGTCAGCCACATCACACGATGTCTACGTCAGCCAACAATCACGCTGGCTGGGAAACCTGGGTAGAAGATCATTACGCTTCCGAGCAGTTTGCCAATATGGAAGGTGTACAAAATGCACTCGCCAAATACAACACGCGTGAGAGCATCAATGGCTTGATCACGCAATTGGCCGGCATCGCTTATAGCCATCCGGAGCCCCTGTACGCGACTGACTACCAGACCCGCAAGGCGACTGCACAAGTGATGATCCCGGAAACCATTGCAGCGACCGTCGCTGTTCTGACCAAGGCCGTCAACTGTCTGAACAATCAATGCGGATTATAACGCTATAAGTCGAGTTCTCCCTTCCTGATCGAGGAACCGGAATTTGCTTGGCAAGTTCCGGTTCCTTCTGCTTTTTTTAAATCCCCGGCTGGCTTTTGACAATTTAATCAT
Organism: Pseudomonadota bacterium; assembly: GCA_052035295.1. Classification (GTDB taxonomy): domain Bacteria; phylum Pseudomonadota; class Gammaproteobacteria; order Pseudomonadales; family Ketobacteraceae; genus HdN1. The sequence continues at coordinate 75,028 of JBPOHS010000027.1, read as the reverse complement.
TAACATTGTTGATCAGGGGCGGTCTTCATTTTTTCGACGAATACACGTGGTTCATGGTTTGCGCTCAGGGGATGCGTGGGTCATGAGTTTTCTCGTTTTTGATTCACCCCGCCTTTTTTGCCAACCTAGCTCGGGTCTTGCATAAAGTTATCCCCGCCATAACGACAAGAATGGGGAATCGTCACGTGTATTCGCTACGCAGGTTTCTGTTGGGCACAGCCCTTGTTTCGCTCGTATCTTGTGGAGGAGGTTCACAGACGCACGATGCCGGCACTGACTCCACATCCAAATGCACCGGCTCCTGCGTGGGTGCAGACAGCTTTCTAGGCATCTCCGATGTTCAACAGATCATTGCCCAGGGCGTGGCTGAAGCACAGGCCCGTGGGCTGGTCGCTACGATTGCTGTCGTTGACCGGGTTGGCAATGTGCTCGGTGTGTATCAGATGCGTGCAACGGGTTCCTCCGCCGAAGACTTCAAGACCATGCGGATCTCGACACAAAGCGGTGCAACGGGCGGTCTCGAGGGCATTGAGTTGGTGCCGTCAACGCTTGGGGCCATTGCGAAGGCCGTTACGGGCGCATATCTGTCGTCAGAAGGCAATGCGTTTTCCACTCGCACAGCCAGTCAAATCATTCAGGAGCATTTCAATCCGGGAGAGGAGCAAAAGCCCGCCGGCCCCCTTTTTGGTGTCCAGTTTTCGCAACTGGCCTGTTCCGATTTCATGGGTGCCTTTGTCGATGGCGGGCCTACGCCTCCTGGACCCAAACGTTCGCCGTTAGGTCTCAGTGGCGATCCAGGGGGATTTCCCTTGTACCGTGGGGGTACCGTTGTCGGTGGCGTCGGGGTCATGGCTGGCCCGGCCAACGAAAAGCCGCTTTATACCATCGATCGCAACGTAACCGATGTCGACCAGGATGACGACGAAGCGATTGCACTTGCTGCTGGCCTTGGCTTTGGCGCACCCACCGAACGTCGGGCTGACCGGATTACCGCAGGTGGAAAATCGCTGCGCTATTCCGATGCCACCTCGGGTGACTTGATGGGTGCTCCCGCAGACGCCACCTTTGCCGAGCTTTCGGTTGCTGATGGCGATATCGTCGCGGTAGAGGGGTATTTCGGCGGTGCACTTCAATCCGGCACTGCGTTTGCGACAGCAGCTTCCGGTGTTCGCGCTGACAACGAGCATTATGCAGGGCTGGATGCCTTTGTGTTCGTGGACAATGCAGACGGCAATCGTTATCCGCCATCGTCGGGAACGCAACTGGCGCAAGACGAAGTGCAATCAATCGTGCGTAGCGCGCTGAATGTCGCCAATCGCTCCCGCGCGCAAATTCGTACCCCGCAAAATTCCCAGGCACGCGTTACGATTGCCGTTGTCGATACCGACGGCGAGGTACTGGCCATGGCGCGTACCCGCGATGCACCGGTTTTTGGGAGTGATGTTTCGCTACAAAAGGCGCGAACAGCGGCGTTCATGTCATCGGCTGATGCGGCAAGTGTGCTTGGAAGTGTGCCCGACGCAAAATATCTCGACAGCAACTCGGCCAGCTCGGCTTTTTCCAGTGACGTGGCAAATTACGTGAGTGATGTGCAAGGTTTCCTGGGCAATGTCAGTGCTTTGACCAGCGGCGACATCGCGTTCTCGTCCCGAGGCGCCGGTAATATTGCAGTACCGTTCTTTCCGGACGGGATTGATGGGCGTGGGCAAGGGCCGCTGAGCAAACCGGCGGGCGAATTCAGTGCGTTCAATATCGGTTTGCAACTCGACGTATCTTATAACGGTGTGGTTAATCATCTTGCCTTTCTGTTGGGGTTGACGGGCACGGATGTGGCGTCGGGTTGTCTGGGGCGCAAAAGTGTTCTCGATACGGATCCCGGCGTTACTGAACCTGCGGTGGGCCCAAGGTTGGCCAATGGATTGCAGTTTTTCCCCGGAGGAGTGCCCATTTACCGGGGTAATACGCTGGTGGGTGCCATCGGTGTGTCGGGGGATGGCGTGGATCAGGATGACATGATCGCGTTTCTTGGTGTGGCAGAGGCCAGTGGCGATTTTTCCAATGCGCCGGTTTCCATGCGCAGTGACAGGCTGGTGCCGCAGGGTGTTCGTTTGCGCTATGTACAATGTCCGCAGACACCCTATCTCAACAGTAGCGAACAAAATGTGTGTTCCGGCAAATGAGGCACGACATGCGCAAAAGAAACGTGCGGTATTCGACCCAGGGAATAACGCTGGCCACACTGGGCGTATCGTTGCTGGTTCCGGCCATGTGTGTACAAACGGCTTCCGCCGAGGAAGCGGCGACGTATGAAGATTGCGTGCAGACCCAGTCGACATTCAAGCAGCGCCGTCGTGCGGGGCGCGCTGCCGAAGAACGCCTGAATACGTTCGAGTGCGAAAAAAAGGAATTGCCGCGGTCCACTGCGCCGGCAGCAGCGCCTGATGCGCCCATTGCTGATCGGGGGCTATCGCAGAAACGCAAGGGCGAATTGCTGGCGAATATGCCCAAACCACCGGCAGACGGGTTTTCCGCGCCGATCGCGTTACCTGATCGTTGGCGCATTGTGGATGCGCTGGGTTACCAGGAACACTGGTGGGATCCCTACAACCAGAACACCTGGAAGGGTGACAAACCTTTTTATCAGCATGGAGCCGAAAAATGGTTCTTTGCCTTTACCGGTATCTCCGACACGGTGATGGAATTTCGTCGGCTGCCGACGCCGGTTGGCGGGCAAAGTACCGATAGTCCGGGGTCCAACGACAACTTTGGACAGGGCGATCAGTATGCCTATGTGCAGAACCTGGCGACGGAGTTCGTCGTTTACAAGGGTAATACCGTGTTTATGCCGCCGGAGCTCGAATTCCGGTTTGCGCCGGTGTTCAACTGGAATCGTGTCGAATTGGATGAACGCCTGGGGCTTTATACCGATCCCGCTCAGGGGCCCACGCGTTCCGATTCCCATGTAGGTATTCAGGCTGCCTTTGCCGATTACCATTTGCGCAACGTTTCGTCGCGTTATGATTTCGACAGCATTCGTGTGGGAATCCAGCCTATAACGGTAGACTTCAGGGGCTTTCTGTTCAACGACAATCAGCTGGGTGTGCGTCTGTTCGGAAACCGGGACAATAACCTCTACCAATACAATCTCGGGTGGTTTCGGCGTATCGAGAAGGATACCAACAGTGGTTTGAACGATGTTGGTGAACCTTTGCGCGATGATGATGTGTTCCTGTTCAACCTTTATCGTCAGGATTTGTTCGTCACGGGGTTTACCTCGCAGATCGCGCTCGTTCACAACCGGAACCGGGAAGATACCGAGTACTACTATGACAAGAACGGATTTCTGACGCGTCCCTCGGCCATCGGAACCGAGGTTCCCAGGCAATATGATGTGACCTACCTTGGGTACAATGGGGACGGTCATCTGGGGCGTTACAACCTTTCAGTCTCGACGTACTATGCCTTCGGCGAGGAAACCCCCTCCGTCTTTACCCAAGCGTCGAGTGATATCAAGGCCGGATTTGCGGCGATGGAGCTTTCCCGCGATTTTGACTGGATTCGTGGTCGCTTGTCGGCACTGCACGGCAGCGGTGATGATGATCCTTTTGACGATGTGTCGGGTGGATTCGACGCCATCCTTGAGAACCCGTTGATTGCAGGGGCGGACACCAGTTTCTGGATTCGGCAGGCCGTGCCCCTGGTCGGTGGAGGCGGGGTAACGCTGTCGGGACGCAATGGGGTACTCAATTCCTTGCGCTCCTCGAAGGATGAAGGTCAATCCAATTTCGTCAATCCCGGCATCAATCTGCTGGGTGTCGGTGCGGATTTCGATGTGCTGCCCGAGTTGAGGCTGTCATTGAATGCCAATAATCTCTATTTTGACAACACGGCGGTTCTCGAAGTTGCCCGCAACCAGGCACCAATCGACAAGGAAATCGGTTGGGACCTGTCTGCCGCGCTTGTCTGGCGTCCACTCTTCAATCAGAACGTGGTAGCAAGACTTTCGTACGCGGTGTTATTGCCGGCTGATGGCTATGAACAACTGGCCGATGATGAGCAGCCGTACTCTCTGCTGGGCAACCTGATACTTACCTATTGATGCGGGGCAATGAGTTCTCATGGATTCACTGGCAAGAAAAACAAATCACAAATCGCCGCTCGTGGCCACCGTTATTCTTCTGCTGCTGGTTGTTATTGGCATGTTCCGCGTGGATGTCGCGAGCGCCAGCACCGGCTCCCGCAAGGTAGAACGCGATTATTCGGCGGTGACAGCACCACCTGCACCAGCACGCCAGTCGGAAGCGGAAGTCAACGACAAGAGTGCAGGTTGCATTTCTTGCCATACGCAAACCGATCAACTTTCAATGCACGAAAGCCCGGGGGTCAAACTGGGGTGTACCGATTGCCATGGCGGTAATGCCAAGGTGTCTGCGGCACCAGATTTGAAGCGTGCGGATAAACAATACGCAGCGCTCATGGAGCGCGCACACGTCTTGCCGCAATACCCCGATGATTGGCATTACCCGTCGTCGCGAAATCCGGAGCATTCCTTTACCTTGCTCAATCGTGAGTCACCCGAATTCATTCGGTTCATGAATCCCGGTGATTATCGTATTGCGCGCGAGTCCTGTGGTGCTTGCCACTTGCCCGTTATTCAAGCGGCTGAACGCAGTCTGATGTCGACCGGTGCGATGCTGTGGGGTGGGGCGGCGTACAACAATGGAATATTGCCGTTCAAGCGTTATCTGGTGGGTGAGGCATATACCCGCGAGGGCGAACCTGCCATGCTGAAGGCGCCCATGGCGCTGACAGATGAAATGAAAGAAAAGAACATGCTGGAAGTGTTGTATCCGCTGCCGGCGTGGGAAACCATCAAACCGGGCGATATTTTTCGGGTATTCGAATCCGGTGGCAGAAACATTTCTCACTTGTTCCCGGAAACCGGTCTTCCCAATATCGCCGGAAATATCCAGCGCCTGGAGGAACCCGGTCGCCCCGATTTCAAACAGTCGAATCGTGGGCCGGGTACCGGGGCAAGAATTGCGGTTCCCGTGATCAATATTCACAAAACCCGCTTGAATGATCCTTTCTCGTGGTTCATGGGCACCAACGATCAACCGGGCGATTATCGTAACTCTGGCTGCACCGGCTGTCATGTCGTATATGCCAACGACCGGGATGAGCGGCATTCTTTCGCATATGCGAAATTCGGACATGAGGGCAAGACGCAAACCGTTGATCCCACCATTTCGAAAACAGAAGAAGGGCATCCGCTCAAGCACAGCTTTTCGCGCCAGATTCCGACGTCGCAGTGCATGATTTGTCACATGCACCAACCCAACATGTTCATGAATACCTATCTTGGCTACACCATGTGGGATTACGAATCCGATGCGCCGAAAATGTGGCCGGAAAAACAGGCATATCCTGACCACGAGCAAACACGCAAGGTGCTCGATCGCAATCCGGAAGGTGCTGCGCCACGCGGGAAATGGGGCGATGTCGATTTCCTCAAGAATGTCTCCAGTCTCAACCCGGAGCTGAAGGATACCCAGTTTGCTGATTATCACGGTCACGGCTGGAATTTTCGTGCGATCTACAAACGGGATCGGGAAGGCAATCTTCTCGACAAGGATGGTGTGATCGTTGCTGATGACGATCCGAAAAAGTTTTCCAAGGCTGTTCACATGTCATCGATACACGTCGATGTCGGTATGGCTTGCGTGGATTGTCACTTTGCCCAGGATTCGCACGGCAACGGCCATATCGTGGGTGAGGTTGCGCTCGGTGTGGAAATTGACTGTCGCGACTGTCACGGCACGGCGAGCAGCTATCCTTCCCTGGTGATGAGCGGGCCAGCGTCCACCGGTTCCACTGACATGACCCAGATCCGTAACGCCGATGGTCGGTTGCGTTTTGAGTGGGTGGACGGAGAGCTGATACAGCGTTCGGTGCTCGATCCCAAGAAAGAATGGAAAATGTCGCTGGTCAAGGATTCGGTGACGCCGGGCAACAAGCACTATAACGAGAAGGCTGCCCGCGCCAAGACCATGAGCAAAAATACGGACACGCTGGCCTTTGGCTTGACGGTTCCCGCCGATCAACTTGCCCACAACGATGACGAAATGGAGTGCTTTACTTGCCACACGTCCTGGACCACCAGCTGTGGCGGTTGCCATCTGCCTATCGAAGCCAACTGGAAAACCGAACGTCACCATTACGAGGGCGGAGAAACGCGCAACTATGCGACTTACAACCCGCAAGTGGCCCGTGATGAAATGTTCCATCTCGGTCGTCAGGGATCACCGCAAGGTTCTCGCATTGCGCCAGTGCGGTCTACCTCAGCCCTGGTATTGTCGTCGACCAACGCCAATCGTGAAAAAATTTACATTCAACAGCCTCCCATTGCGGCCAGTGGCTATTCCTCACAGGCGTTCAACACCCATTATCCGCATACCGAACGCAAGACCGAAACCAAGACGTGTACGGATTGTCACTTGTCGAAAGATAACGACAACAATGCATGGATGGCTCAGCTGCTGTTACAGGGCACCAATTTTGTCAATTTCGTCGGCTATTACGCCTGGGTTGGCCTGGAAGAAGCCGTGACCGGCGTACAGGTGACCGAGTGGGAAGAACCGCAAGCTGTCATTGGCAGTTACCTGCAGAAATATGCGTATCCGGATTACTTCAAGCAGCATCAGGACCGCAATAAGGCGTTGCCGGAAGGCCATGACCATACGGCGGGCTTCGCCAACTGTTTGCAGATGCGCGGGGAATACCTTTATGTCGCCGAGGGCAAAAAAGGTTTCCGTGTCTACGATATTGCTTCCATCGCGAACAAAGGGGTATCGCAGCGTATCGTGACGGCACCGTTTTCGCCGCTGGGTCACGATGCCCATATCGATACCGAAAACGCCACTTGTGTCGTGCTGCCCACCACGCAGCCCGTCAGTCCACCGCGTAACGAGGGGGATCTGATGCGAGTCACCAACATGGAACAGGCGTTTCATCCGATCTATAACTATGCCGTTATCACGGACGCGAAAGAAGGCTTGATACTGACGGATATCAATCTGTTTACCGACGGTGACTCCAAGAACAATTTCATCAAGCGTGCCGTGACCTGGAACGACGCTGGCGTGCTGGATGGTGCAAGACACGTCACCCTCGGTGGTTATTACGCTTATGTCATGGCTGACAAAGGGCTGGTCGTGGTCAATCTGGATGATCCACTCAAACCGAAAACCGAAGCGATCATTCCGTTGCAGGATGGTCGTGCCTCAATGTTGCAGTTCCGGTATTTGTTTGTGACTGACAAGGACGGGCTGAAGGTCGTGGATGTCACGCATCCGCAGCAACCCGTGTTGATCGCCAATAACCTGATCGCGCTGGAAGATGCCCACAAGGTGTTTGTATCGCGAACCTACGCGTATGTGGCGGCGGGCAAACAGGGGCTGGTGATTGTTGATGTCAAGAATCCCGAAAGGATGCGTTTATATCAACAATTCACGGCAGACGGAACGCTCAATGATGCTCGCGACGTCATCCTTGCGAGTACCAATGCTACCTTGTTCGCTTATGTCGCCGACGGGAAAAACGGTATGAAGATACTGCAAATGACCTCGCCGGATTCGCAACCGAAATTCTATGGCTTCAGCCCGGCGCCAAAACCGGAACTGATTGCGTGGCGTAAAACCTCATCCCCGGCGTTGTCGTTGTCGCGTCCTTTGGAACGCGATCGGGGTGTTGATGAAACCGGTGGTCAGGTCGCGGTATTCGGACGCCTGGGGGCGCGGCCTTTGAATCAGGACGAAGCCAGGAAACTTTACCTGAATGAAAAAGGCAAGCCCTGGTACGTTTCTGACAAAGTGCAAGGACGGTGAGGCCATGATACACGCATCGACGTGGCGGCGTTTGTTGCTGGCGCTTGTCTTCCTGATGGCGGGACTGTTGTCGTTGAACGAAGCCTCGCGCGCGGCGACATTTCCGCAGCAGGATACGCGCAAACACCTTGGCGTCGCGAGTTGTGCATCGTCTACCTGTCATGGTGCGGTGAGTGAAAGTAGCGAATCGAACATCTGGCGAAACGAGTACCGCATCTGGTCACGGCATGACAAGCATGCGCAGGCGTACAAGGTGTTGCAAAATGCCCAGTCTAAATCCATTGCTGCCAAGCTCGGCATTGCTGATGCCACCAAGGCAAAAGAGTGTCTGGACTGCCATGCAGACAATGTCGCAAGCAGTGTGCGAGGGCCAAAGTTCCAGATAACGGATGGGATAGGCTGCGAGACTTGCCACGGGGGGGCAGAAGCGTGGATCAAGTCGCACACGGATACGCAGGCAACCCATGAAAAAAATCTGCAGTCGGGTATGTATCCCACGGAAGATCCGGTAGCGCGCGCTGAGTTGTGTCTGTCCTGTCACCTTGGCAATGACAATCAGTTCGCGACCCATCGCATCATGGGCGCAGGACATCCGCGCATGAGCTTTGAGCTGGATACCTTCACGGTACTGCAGCCGGCGCATTACAATGTCGACGACGATTACCGCAAGCGTAAGGGAGAAATAGTCGACCCGGTGATGTGGGCGGTGGGGCAGGTTCAAACCGCGCGTCGCCTGCTCAAACTCATGGATTCCCATTGGTTTAAGGCCAACTCCCTGTCGCCAGAGCCATCTTTCTTTGATTGTCACGCGTGCCACCATCCCATGGATGATCTACGCTGGCAGTCGGCCGATCTGCAAGGTGGGTTACCGCCAGGAACGGTTCGACTCAATGATGCGCCGTTGACCATGTTGCGTGTCATCGTTGCCCGCAAGGCCCCCGATCAGTTGTCAGCGCTTTTGAATGCCACGCGGGCGTGGCACAAGGCGTCGTTGGTATCGAAGGCGGCCGTTATTGATGCTGGTAGAACGCTGGACCAGGTGCTCGTGGCCATTGAATCGTCGGTCAAGAAAACATCTTTTGCCAAGTCTGACCTGCAGGGGATTGTCAATGACTTGTTCGACCAAGCCGGCAAGGGTGAATATCGTGACTATACATCGGCAGAGCAGGCAGTGATGGCTGTCGACATGATCGTTATTACGCTGGGAGCCAATGATCGCCTGAAAGGCGATGTCGACAAGCTATACCAGCTGGTGGAGGATGAACATTCCTTCAGTCCGAAGAATTTTGCGGCACAAACGCGAGCCATGAGTGGCCGATTCAGGTCATTGTAATGTCTTGATATCTGGAGGTTCCGTGTTGCGCACAGGCAAAGGGAGAGCAGCCGTTGTCGAATAAAACGGTAGTGAGTCATGTGGCCAGGACACACCCGGGGCGGGTCAGGGACCACAATGAGGATTGTTATCACGCCAGCGATGAGGGTGGATTGTTCATCGTGGCGGATGGCATGGGTGGAATGGAAGCGGGTGAAGTCGCTAGTGCCATTGCCCGCGACGAAACAGTGAGGGCTATCACTGCGGGTCATTCCTTGCCCGCATCTATTCAGATGGCGCATGAAGCCATCCGCAAGGCCGTCGAAAACGGTGTCGGTGCTGCCGGAATGGGCACCACAATCGTCGCGATGCAGATCAATAACGACCAATGTGAAGTGGCCTGGGTAGGCGACAGTCGCGCGTACCTGTGGGACGCTGCCAAGGGAAGTCTGCGTCGTTTGTCACGCGACCATTCCCATGTGGAACTACTGCTGGCGAGTGGCGTCATCACGCCTGATCAGGCACACAAGCACCCGCAGAAGAACCTTATTACCCAGTGTCTCGGTCAGACCAATATCGATACCCTGTCTGTGGGGGATGTAAGGGAGTCGCTGACGCCGGGACAATGTGTGTTGTTGTGTAGCGACGGATTGAACGATGAATTGACAGACATGGAAATCGCGCAATGTCTGGTCAACGAGACATCGCTCGCGGCGAAGGCCGATGCGCTATTGGATAAAACGCTCGCCAATGGCGCTCACGACAATGTCACATTGGTTCTCGTTCAATTACAGAACAATGGCATGTTGTCAAAATTGCTGGAAAAAAAATCACTGCTGTATGCCGTTATCGGTATGCTGCTTGGCATCATCGCGTTGGGGCTGTTCAACACCTGGCTGGATCAAATTCAATTTTGATCCCCCGTCGACAGTCAATGCATTGGAGTAAGTCATGCTGGAGTAAACCATGGATTCAGATCGTACCATACTGAGCCCCCTGGCCACGTCGTTGTATCTGGTGGATTCGAAGGGCAACAAAATTCAGATCGACCGCGAAATGATTGCCGGTCGGGACGCCGGGTGTGACATGTTGCTCGAGGAAGGTCGTTGTTCCCGCCGGCACGCCAGTCTGGCTCCTTCGACGCTGGGCATCCTCGTGACGGATCTCGGATCGTCGAACGGTACGTTTATCAACGGCAATCGTGTTGAAAAAGGGGTTGCCAAAGCCGGGGATGAACTCGGATTCGATACGGCGCGCTATAAAGTGGAGGGAACCGCGCCAGCGTCGGTTCAGTCTGATGCCACCATTCTGGCCGCTCCGACACCAGTCGCACCGACACCTGCCACTCAGACACCTGCCACTCAGACACCAGTCGCATCGACACCAGCCACAGCGGAAAAATCACCTGAACCCTTACCCGCGGTCTCGCCTGCAAGTACCAAACCGGCCACTGCGGATACCCCGGTTGAAGCGCAAAAAGGTTCCTGGTGGGCACCCCAGGACGCCGGGCCGGAAGGCACCATGTTTATTGCGCAGGCGGCGTCAGCGCCCGCTGCCGTGGAGGGCACCCAGGTAATGGCCGCCCTGAGCGAAACCGTTCCTTCACTGGTCGGATTGAATGGCAGTGTAAAGGGGCAATCGTTCAAGTTTTCCGGCGGTCGCTGCAAGATCGGCCGCGATGCCAGCGAGTGTGATGTTGTACTCGAGGATGCGGGCGTTTCATCGCTGCACGCACAAATTATCAATGAGGGTGAAACCTGGAAACTCATCAACCTGATGTCCTCCAACGGTTCGTTCGTCAATGGCCAACGTGTTCAAACGGCCTATTTGAGTGGCGGCGATCGACTCAAGTTCGGCGCCACTGAATTGATTTTCAATTTGGGGGGGCTGAAAGCTGCTCCGTCAGGTGGCGCAAAGGCTGCGATGGACACAGTTGTTGTGGCCGCCAAAGGCAGCAAGCCTGCCTGGATTTATCTGCTTGTTGGCTTTGCGGTTGTGGCTGCTGCAGGCGCAGCGTTATTGCTGATGAAATGAGAAACACGATCGCACGGATGCGTCACTGACCCACAGGCCGCCCACGTTTATTGCCGAGAGCGTTTCTACATGACAGAAAAATACAAGATTGCCATAGTGGGATCCGGCCCCGGAGGATTGAGTGCCGCAGCGCATGCGGCTGAGTTGGGGGTGTCGCATGTGTTGCTGGAAGCAACCGCATTGCCTGCCAATACGATCCAGAAATACCAGAAAGGCAAACACGTCATGGCAGAACCCGCAGTTCTGCCGTTACGCTCGCCTGTTCCCTTTGATGCGGGCAAGCGTGAAGCCATTCTGGCGGCATGGGAGCAGGCTCTTGCTCGGCTGTCTGTCAATGTGCGCTACCAGGCAGAAGTGACGAAAATATCAGGATCAAAAGGCAACTTTGTTCTCAGCCTGAAGAACAACGAAAAAATTGAAGCCGAGCACGTGGTCCTGGGGATTGGTTTGCAGGGCAATCCAAGACGTATCGGTGCCAAGGGTGAAGACCTGGGGTTTGTGCAGTATCAATTGGATGATCCCGACGAGTATCAGAACGAGACCATAGTTGTCATCGGTGCTGGTGATGCTGCCATTGAAAACGCGATAGCGCTCATGCGCAAAAATCGCGTGGTTCTCGTCAACCGGCGTGACGAATTTGCACGCGCAAAGGAAGGTAACCTCAGCAATATTACCCGCGCAATTGAAGACAAGGCTTTGGTATGCCACTTCAACAGCAGCATTGCCAGACTGGACACCGGCAATAGTACGCCCGGTCTAACCGTGTTGAAAACGCCTGCCGGCGAAATTGAAATTCCGTGTCATCGCGTCATTGCCCGTTTGGGCGCCATTCCGCCGCGCGAATTTGTCGAAGCGTGTGGCATTGGTTTTCCGAATGCGAACCCGAATGCCATACCGGAACTCAGTGCAACTTACGAATCCAATGTGGCCGGGTTGTATGTGGTGGGCGCACTCGGAGGCTATCCGCTCATCAAGCAGGCGATGAACCAGGGTTACGAAGTTGTCGAGTATATACTGGGTAACAAGATCAAACCGGCTGATCACCCCTTGCTTGAGGCCCGTTTCCAATACCTGCCGTATCAGCTGGATGTGGATCGCACCTTGCGGCTTTTCCAGCAGCGAATTCCCATGTTTTCGCAGATGAACGCACTGTTGTTCCGCGAGCTGATCATTGATTCCAATGTCATTGGTGTGTCACAACCCTTTCCTCCTGGTAACGGCGAAGGCCGGCTGCTCAAGGAAGGCGATGCGATTTTCCGTAAGGGCGACTATACGACCAGCTTTTACACCGTCGTCGACGGTGAGGTCATCATGGAGCTACCGGATCAGGGTAATCAACGATTTCCAATCAAGGCGGGGCAGTTCTTTGGGGAAATGAGTCTGCTGTCCGGGCGTCGGCGCAGTGCCAATGCATACGCCGGCAAGGATTGCGTGTTGGTGGAAACGCCACGTCGCACCATGATCAAGCTGCTGAACTCCAATGAGTTGGTAAAAAAAGGGCTGGATCAGGTTTTTATCATTCGCACTTTGCAGCAAAAATTTGCTCCGGGTTCCGATCTTCCGGAGTTGATCGAAATCGCAGAGGGTGCCGAATTGCGCGCTTTTTCCCGGGGAGAACGGCTCTATCAGGAAGGCGATCCGGGTGACACGATGTATTTGATACGCAGTGGAGCCGTGACGCTTTCCCGTGCCATCGATGGTCATGACACTGTGGTGGCGACGGTGGCGTCCGGTAACTATTTTGGTGAGTTGGCGTTGATGGGGCACGCGCGACGCGTGGAAAACGCCACGGCCGCTGTACACGTGGAAGTGATCGTGTTGCGTAGCCAGCAGTTTCTCAAACTGGTACGCAAGCAACCCTCGGTCGTCGAACTGGTACAGGAAAACACGCGCCAGCGGGCCATATCAGAAGCTCGCATGGAAACGGCGCCCGAACAGGGCGGTGTCATTTCTTTCCTGATGAAGGAAGGGCTGGGAGAAGCCACCAACGCGTTGCTCATCGATGAAACGCTGTGTGTCGGCTGCGATAATTGTGAGACCGCCTGCGCCGAGACTCATCAGGGGATATCCCGTCTCAATCGCAAGGAAGGGGCTTCCTTTGCCTCCGTACACGTGCCAATTTCCTGTCGCCATTGTGAACAACCTCACTGCATGAAAGATTGCCCGCCTGATGCTATCAGGCGCTCGCCCACTGGCGAGGTGTATATCGAGGACACCTGTATAGGTTGCGGCAATTGCGAACGGAACTGTCCTTACGACGTGATCAAAATGTCGTATCCGGCCCCCAAAAAGCCGGGCTTTTGGTCCTGGCTGTTGTTTGGTGCTGGTCCGGGGCCAGGCGAACATCACGCGGATTCGCATGGTCCGAATGAACAGAAAAAGGCCTACAAATGTGATGCCTGCATGCATCAGACACATGGGCCTGCCTGTGTGCGTGCGTGTCCCACCGGTGCGGCCATCCGGTTGTCGCCGGATGAGTTCGTCGAACTGATTGATAAACGCTAGGGGTTGAGCATGGCCAGGCACCGAATTCGCAATCACCCCGTCAACGATAATGTGTTGAACTATAAAAAGGCACGCTGGGCATCTGTCAGTGTGTTGTTGGTGCTGGCAAGCACTGTGCTTTATTTTTCACAGGCCAGCACGACGCCACCCAATGGCGGCACCTGGCAAGGGTATGTACTGGGCACCGTGGGGGCTTTGCTCATCGTCTGGTTGACCTTGCTGGGTGTTCGCAAACGTTCTTATGCAGCGAAAGGCTCGTTGCAGGGCTGGACATCGGCGCATGTCTATCTGGGCGCGGCGTGTCTGGTGATCGCAACGCTGCACTGTGCTTTCCAGTTCGGCAACAATATCCACACACTTGCTTACCTGCTGATGACAACGGTCATCCTGAGTGGCTTTTACGGGCTGTATGCGTATTTGCGCCTGCCTTACGTGCTGTCAACCAAACGCGGAAACCAGAGTCGAAGCGAGTTGGTGGAACAATTGACAGATCTTGATCGACAAGCGCTGGCTATTGCCAGGAAGCTGGATTCCGAAGTGTTCACCTTTGTTGACAGTGCTATCGAACGCAGCGCCCTGGGGGGCAGTCGCTGGCAGCAATTGACAGGAAAGGACGCTTCCAACGTGCTGATGCGGGCAGGTGAAGGGGCTTCTTCAAAATCGACGTTGGTTGCGAATGCCGATCAGAATGTTGCCATAGAGCATCTGGCCAAACGCATGGCAAAAAGCCCGAATGGCAATGAAGCCATGCGTTTGCAACAATTGATCCGGCTGTTCGCCGCGAGGAGGGGATTGCTTCGGCGCTTGCGAAAAGACGTGCAAATCCAGGCAATGCTGCAGGTGTGGCTGTTTATTCATGTGCCGATGACGATTGCGCTCTTGTTTGCCCTGATTATTCATATCGTGTCTGTTTTCTTTTACTGGTGAGCCCATGCGCATACTGATACGAAAACTTGTTCAGGCTCCCCAGGGTGGCGTTGAATACCAGGACATCGAGATCCAGGCAGATACCCTGAGCGTCGGGCGTGCAGCAGACCAGATGTTGTATCTGCCAGGTGAGCAGGTGGCGTTACGTCATGCAACGTTTTTCCTGCGTGGCGATGCGTTCATGGTGCAAGCCAACGGTGGCGCCGGTCTCCTCGTGAATGGCAAAGAAGAAGTCAGTGTTCCGCTCAAGGTCGGTGACTGTGTCGAGATTGGTGCCCACCAGATCAAACGCGTTCGTGCTCCCGCCGGTTTCGACGTCGGGCTAGAGGTCGAGGAATCGGCCACGGAGGAAAAGCAGGGTGTTGCCGGTCAAAGCGCCTACGAAACGGATCTGGTGAAAAGAGGCGTCAGCAAGCGTGTCATCGCCTGGCTTTCGGTGTTGCTGGTGCTGGTGTTGGGGGCGGGGTTGCCCTTGCTGGATGCAGCCTCACCGGAAATGCACGAAAAAATGAAGGAGGCCGGTTTTCCCGCTTCCAATTTTTGGAGTTCCGGGCCGCTGGCCACGGTACACCACAACAGCAAAGCGGTGTTTGATTGCAAGACCTGCCACGCGGCGCCCTTTCAGCCGGTCGCCAATGAACAGTGCATGGACTGTCACAAACATACAGGAAATCATGCCCATGAAAATAACGCCGCATTTGCACAACTGACTGCAGAATCCTGCGTTGCCTGTCATGAAGAGCATAACGAGCCCGAGAAGCTGGTCCGGGTCGAGCAAGGGTTGTGTGTCAATTGTCATGGTGACATCAAACAGTTTGACGCGACGTCGCCACTCGACAATGTGCACGATTTTGACGGTGGCCATCCCTCGTTCAAAGTGACCCGGAACGCGCTTGAAGAAGGTGAGTGGTCGGCGTCCCCTGTGAAATTGGCCGAGTTTGACAAGGAAACGTCCAATCTCAAATTCAGCCACAAGGTGCACCTGAATCCGGACGGTATTTCTACACCGGAAGGCACTCAAGTGATGGCCTGTGACAGCTGTCACCAGCTGGACGACAGTGGCTGGTACATGAAACCGATGAGCATGGAAAAAACCTGCCGTAACTGCCATGCCTTGACCTTCGATGAAGACAATCCGGAACGTCAGGTACCGCATGGTGACCCGGATGCTGTGGTTACTGCGCTGCAGGAATATTACCTGCGTAAATTTACCGAGCCAGCGTCTGTTGCCAAAACTGCGTCCGCGGTTGATTTGCGACGCGGCCGACCTGGCCACGAGCGCAAGAAGGCCTTCGAGTGCAAGGGCGAACCTGCAGAATGTGCCCGCACCGCGACCCGCGCTACGCTCGATGAATTGTTTGAACGGACGGCCTGCTTCCAATGCCACCAGATCGACAGGCAAACGTCGAAGAGTGGCTATACTGACTATCATGTCTTGCCCGTCAAGATCACTTCACAGTGGATGACGGGGGCGAAGTTCAGCCATGCGGATCACATGACTGAAGGCTGCGATCGCTGTCATGCCGCAGACACCTCCGAGACAAGCGAAGACGTGATGATCCCTGATATCGACAACTGTCAGGAGTGTCACGGTGGTAACGATAGCTGGGGCAAATTGAATTCGACGTGCATTGACTGCCATGACTTCCATTTCAATGACCGTGGAGCGATGCGCGCAACAGGTGTAACCGAAGGAGAGTAACAGGATGCTGAAACGCTGGGTGTGGGTGGCCGTCATGATGGTGGCGGGGAGCAATGTTCCTGCACAGGCAGACGTCAAAGTGGGCGATCTGGGTGGCGATACGGCATTTGTGGTCAACGATCTGGCGTTTGGGGCCGTGGCTTACGATGCCCTGGCGGATACCATTCGCCAGCATTCTCCCACGGCGAGTGATGCAGGCATATTGAAGGGGGTGATTGAAAATCACTTGCTCGCCCAGCATTTCGCCCGCATCAAGCACCCGGTAAAAAGCATCGCCATGGCACGATTGCTCGAACAGATGTTCCCTCATTCCCATCTTAATCAGCAGGACAAGTTGTGGCAGGAATATGGAATGTTGATCGGGCAACTTTTTCCGGTGTCGGTAACCCCTGCACTGGAACAGGAATGTCTGCATTTCGAGAAAATCGATTCCATGCAACTAAAGCGTATGCTGGGATCCGAGAACAGCGACGCTGGAAAAATTGTGGATACGACCGTTTCGACGGCCAAGCGACTCGATGCGGCTGCCATTCGGATCGCGTCCATCGGTTGTGCCGATAGCGAACCCATGACAGTAAATCTTGCCAACATCCTGGAGTCTTCTGATGAAGCGTCAGCGCTTCAGCTTTGGCGAGGGGAGCTGCCAGCCTTAACGCGGCTGAGCAGCAGCGTTGCGCGTATCCGCCTGCACGAAGGATTGTTGTTGAAGCAAAAAAGACTCACGGCGCTCGATTTGAAAACCCTGTGGACCATGGCCCAGGACAAACAGACCCGTACGGATTTCGAGGCAGAAGCGGGTGTCAAATTTGATTTGCATCATTCCCCGCAGATCGTCAAGTCCTTGATGCATACCGTGAGCGATGCCGAAATCGATGCCTATTACGATGCCCACCAGCAGGACTACCAGCAAATCGGGCGGGTCAAGGCTCGCCATATTACGGTGGCGACTCAGGCAGATGCCGACAGGATCGTAGCGGAAATCCGCAAGGGTCTGCCATTCGATGAGGCCGTTGCCAAATATTCCCTGGCCGAAGACAAGCAATCTGACCCCGCAGGCAGCCTCGGCGTTATTGGTCGGACTGACAAGGATCTGCCTTTTGTGAAGAAATTGGCGCTGATTCTGCCCGCCGGGGAAGTGTCGAACCCATTTCGGATGCCCGATGGAAAATCCTTCGAGATTTTGTGGGTCGATGAACGTGTCGCAGAGCATTTGCCTAAAACCGATGAGAGCGTACGTTCAGAAATCCGCCGTGAAGTGGCTGGCGTCAAGGCACGGGAACAATTCAGCAACACCATCAAGCAGGTCTGGCAACAAGCCAATATCACCCTGGACAAATCAAGGTTCAACGCCGCGTGGGTAAAACAATGGCCCGCCCTGTAACACTGCTGATCGGTGGTGTGGTGGCGGTGTCCCTCGTGGCAGGCGTTATTTTGCTGTGGCCCGAAGCCGACGCTGGCCGCGTGCCAACCCCCGTTTCTGTCGCCCCGGTGTCGCCGTCAGGCCACACGCCAGCGGCGCCGGTCCAGCAAGCAAACCCCGCGCGCCAATCGGTGACGACCGCTGAACAAGGTGAGGATGTGGAACCCGATGCTCCTGTAGATGCAGCCCCCGATCCGGTCGCCCGAGCGCTGGAATCGATGACGAATTCATTGGCCAGCGGCGATTCCCGCACCCCGGAAATGGCCCCTCAGGTTGAGCGTGAAAAGCCTTCAGCAGCTGTGCTCGCCGATCCTGAGCGCTATGCGGATTACGAGGAACAGCAGTCCCGCAATATTGCTGCGGTCTATCTTTCCATGCTGAAGCAGATCCCGACCTTGCGTGCACGCATCGATGCGGCCAAGGCATCGGGCTCGAAATCGTCCGAAGACATTGCCGAAGCCGAAGAGGCCTTGGCCAAACTCGAAGAACTCAAACGCGACATGGAGGCTACACATCCGGAAATGTTGCAACCCTCCGATGCCGACACAAGCAGCGACGGTAACAGCGACAGTGGGTCTGCGACGTCACCGACTGAGTGATTTGGTCATCCGGCTGACGCTTTTGGTCATTCAGGTCAGTACCCCCTAACCTATAGACTCGGTAGTCAGACTATTTCCCTTGAAGGTGTTTGTTGATGCATAGAGCTGAGATCCCACGACCGGCCGATCTTGAGCTGGACACGTTCGTCACTCACTGGCGTCGCCGCGCCTTCCTGCGTGGATCACTCCTGTTGGCGGGGGCCGCCAGCGCCGGCCTGCTGGCCGGCTGTCAGCCTCAAGCGACGGAGGCAGGTGCGCCGACCTTGATGAAGGTGCTGGCGCGCTTGCGTCCGGTGGCTTTGCCTGATACGCCGCCACTGATCCCGGCGGCAAACGTCGATATTGATAACTACCTTCAGGAACTGTTTGCGCTGATGGATCCGCAAATCCTGAAGGATCTCGATGCCGCTGCCACGTTGTTCGAGTTCGGTTCGAGCGTGCTTGGCTGGCACTTTGCGCGTTTCACGTCGCTCACGGACGACGATGTCATCGCGTATGTGGAGCGTTGGCAAAATGGCGCTTCGATGCAGCGTGCGATCGCGACCGTGTTCAAGAAAATGTTATATGCGTCGTATTGGCGCGATCCTGCAACCTGGGTGCCCGTCGGTTTTGACGGACCCGTCGCAGTGAAATGGGGTTTGCCTTCTCTGGGTAATGCTCCTCTCCCCGAAGATCTTGTCAAGGAGGCCGTATGACGGTTGCCAGCGATTTACCCGTCATGACGGCTGCCCAGTGGCAGAATGGTAACGCCACACTTGAGTGTGATGTAGTTATCGTCGGCAGTGGTGCCGGCGGTGCCGTCATGGCATTCGAGCTCGCCAATGCAGGCAAATCCGTGATCGTGCTGGAAGCCGGTGCGTATGTGCCGTCCGAACGATTTACCGAGAATTTCCCTGACATGCTGGCCACGCTGTATCAGGATCATGGCAATCAGACCAACAAGGACGGCGACCTCATGGTTCTGCAGGGGAGCTGCGTGGGCGGTTCCACCGTGGTCAATGGCTGTGTGGCGTTCCGGGTGCCGGATTTTATCCTCAAAGACTGGCATCGTGATCACGGTCTCACCAATCTGACCTCGGAAGTGCTGGCGCCCTATTTTGACAAGGTGGAGAAGCGCCTGTCGGTACACGATAACGAGCCACATGAGATCAATTCCAACAGCGCGAAAATGCGGGAAGGCGCCAACAAACTTGGCTGGTCGGTAAAACCCCTGCGTCGTAATATCAAGGAGTGTGCGTTGACCGGGCACTGCCTGTCCGGTTGCAAGACCGATCGCAAGCAATCCATGCTGGTCACGTATCTACCCTGGGCAGCCCAGAAAGGCGCAAAAATTTATGCGGATACCTGGGTCGAGAAAATTTCGGTAGAGCAGGGGCGTGCCACCGGTGTCACGGCGCAGGTCAAGCATCCAGCGACCGGCGCGCCGGTTGCAACGCTCACGGTCAGTGCCAAGCGCGTTGTGGTTGCTGCAGGCGCCGTACAGACGCCGTTATTGTTCCTGCGCTCTGGCATTGCCAACAGCAGCGGCCAGGTTGGCAGGAATTTCGCCTGCCATCCTTCCTGCATGGTGGTCGCGGAATTCGAGGAAACCATCCAGACCTGGCGCGGCGCGATGCTGGGTGTCTACGTCGACGAATTCGAACACCCGGACAAAGGGGGCTTCGTGCTTGAAGGCGGCGGCGCGGGTCCGGTTGAACTGGGGGTGTCGACCGAACCCGGTACCGGTCGTGTCTATATGGAATACATGGCAAAAGCAGGTAATTATGCGTCGGCCATTACCCTGATACACGATCACAACGTAGGCCAGGTCAAACTGGAAGACGGCAAGAAGGTCATCGATTACCAGCTGTCAGACGCTGATTTCGACGTCATGAAAGCGTCGATTCGTGCCGCAGCAAAACTCTATCTGGCGGCGGGAGCCAAGCGCATTTATTTGCCGACTGTGGCGAAGTTGAGTGTTGCCAGTGAAGCAGAGATCGAGCCTGCGTTGGCCACACTAAAAAATGAGCCGTTTTCGTTTCGCATGGTGTCCTACCACCCGCAGGGCACGATGCGTATGGGCGCCGATCCGAAAAAGTCGGTGGTAAACCCCAAGGGGGAAACTCACGATGTCAAAGGGCTCTATGTGGCCGATGCAAGTTTGTTTCCGACCTCGATTCTGGTGAATCCGCAAATCACCGTGTATGGCATGTCCAACTATATTGCCGACCAATTGCTGGCTGATCTTGGTGCATGATCCGGCACGGACGCAGCCGAGTGGCTTCTCAATACGGAATCCTGCGAGGTTTCCGTATTGAGAAGCCCCCTCGGCTGTGCCACACTTCGGCTTGAAGTCTGGCCCACCGCGATGTCTCTCTCATGAATGCACCGATACACTACCGCATCATCCCTCACGATCCGCATGCCCATCTGTACCGTGTCTCGTTGCACATCCAGAATCCGGCCCCGCAAGGGCAACGTGTCAGCCTGCCGGCGTGGATTCCCGGCAGCTACATGATTCGAGACTTCGCTCGCAATATTGTCTGGTTGCGCGCCTGGCAGGGCAATCAGGAAGTCACCGTCAAGCGTATCGACAAAAGCACGTGGGCCTTGGGAAATGTCGTCGGCCCTGTGGTCGTCGATTACGAAGTGTATGCCTGGGATCTGTCTGTGCGTGCCGCGCATCTCGACCAGAATCACGCCTATTTCAACGGCAGCAGTGTTTTCCTCGCGGTGCAACAGCAGGAACACTTGCCGTGTACGGTAGACATTGATCCGCCCGCGAACGGCATCGGCAAACAATGGAAAGTGGCCACGACCTTGCCGGAGGATTCCGCGCCACGCCATGGTTTTGGCCGATATAAAGCCGACAATTATGATGAACTCATCGATCATCCGGTGGAAATGGCGGATTTTACCCTCGCCAGCTTTGACGCCTGTGGTGTGCCACATGAGTTCGTCATCACCGGCAAGCACACGGCAGACCTGCCTCGGTTGTGCGCTGACCTCAAGAAAATCTGTGAATACCAGATCCGTATGTTTGGCGAACCGGCGCCCTATGATCGCTACGTTTTCATAACGTGGGCCGTAGGGGACGGTTACGGCGGCCTGGAACACCGTGCGTCGACCAGCCTGATTTGCGCCCGCGATGACCTGCCATCGATCAAGCACCGGGATCGCGTTTCAGAAGGCTATCGCACCTTCCTGGGTTTGTGCAGCCACGAATATTTTCACAACTGGAACGTCAAACGGATCAAGCCGGCAAAATTCTGGCCTTACGATCTTACCCAGGAAACCCATACCGAACTGTTATGGGCGTTCGAGGGCATCACTTCTTATTATGATGACCTCGTTCTGTTACGCACCGGTCTGATTGATGTCAAAACCTATCTGGAAATCCTTGGTCAGAATGTAACGCGCTTGCTGCGGACCCCGGGGCGCTTGCAGCAGTCCCTGGTGGATTCGAGTTTTGACGCCTGGACCAAGTTTTACAAGCAGGACGAAAACTCCCCGAATGCCATCGTCAGTTATTACCTGAAAGGGTCCATCGTTGCACTCGGTCTTGACCTGCTGTTGCGCGACCTGGGCCAACACCGGCTGAGTCTCGATTCGGTGATGTTGGTACTGTGGCGCGAGTATGCGCAAAAAGGCCGGGGAGTGAGCGAAAGCGGCATTGAAGAAGTGACGCTGGCCTTGGTCGAACAGCGTATTGGCGCAGAGGCCATTCCGGTGGTGCAGGCCTTTTTTCAACGCGCCTTGCGTGAAACCGATGATTTCGATCTGGCGCATCTGTTACAGCGGGTGGGCGTCAAAATTCATTTGCGGGCCGCCGAATCCCCTTCCGACAAAGGCGGTACCGAAGGCAAGACCGACACCAGCATGCGCGCTGTGCTCGGAGGCAACTATATCGCCGATCCTGCGGGGGCGCGCATCCAGACCTTGCTCAATGGATCGGCTGGTCACAAGGCCGGGTTGTCCGCCGGCGACGTGATCATTGCGGTCAATGGCATTCGTACGGATGCCAGTCAGATTGAAAAACACCTGTCTCGCTATTGCCCTGGGGATTCGATCACGCTGCATGCATTTCGCCGCGACGAATTGTTCAGTGTCGAAGCACAGCTCGGCAGCGCTGCGCTCGACACCTGCTACTTTGCGATCGAGAACGAAGAGAAGCTCAAATACTGGCTGTTTCCCTGAGCAGGCTGGTCATTTGCAGGCGTTTCAAGCACAATCGCCGTTCGCATCCTTCACTTGACCGGAGTTTTCATGTCCTCAACATCTCTTGATTCCGCCGCTGAACGTGCCTCTTATGGCATTGGCCTGCAAATGGGCGAGCAATTGCGCGACGTCTTCAGCACTGTGTCGCTGCAGGCGGCGATTGCCGGCATTCAGGATGCCTTCAATGGCAGCGAGCCACGTATCAGCGGCGCGCTGATCAACGAGGCCTTTGGTGTGATTCAACAGCAAATCCAGCAGGAAACTGCGGAGAAAGCCAAGACCATGGCCGGGGAAGGCGAAGCCTTTCTTGCCACCAACGCCAAACGCCCGGAAATCACGGTGACCGCCAGTGGTCTGCAATACGAAGTGATCGTGGCAGGTTCAGGCGCGTTGCCTTCGCGCAATTCGACCGTGCGCACGCACTACCGCGGCACGCTGATCAATGGCAAGGAATTTGACAGCTCCTACGCCCGTGGCGTGCCAGCAGAGTTCCCGGTGAATGGTGTCATTGCGGGTTGGACCGAAGCCCTGCAAATCATGCCGGTGGGTTCCAAGTGGAAACTTTATATTCCTTACCAGCTGGCCTATGGCGAGCGTGGCGCGGGCGCGGACATTGGCCCGTTCCAGGCATTGATCTTCGATATCGAGCTGCTGGATATCGTTCGCTGAGTCACGTCGGAAACATGAAAAAGGCGTGGGGCTTTGCCTCCACGCCTTTTTTTATGGCTTACTGCGGTGGTACCACGTATTGCGGATCGAGGCGATCGTTGAACCAGTTGATCCGCCAGTCCAGATGAGGGCCACTCGCGCGCCCCGTTGCGCCAACTTTTGCCATCAAATCTCCGCGCTTGATTTCCTGGCCCACTTTCACCAGCACTTTTGACAGGTGTATATAGCTGGAAAAGATGCCGTGGCCATGATCGAGAATGATGGTACCCCCGGAAAAATACAGGTCCGGTTCCGCCAGACGCACCTTGCCGCTCATGGGGGCTGTCACGTTTGCACCGACCGGGCCCGCAATATCCAGACCGTAATGTGGATTGCCAGGCTGACCGTTATAGATGCGCTGGCTTCCGTACACGCCACTGATTCGCCCTTTGAGCGGCCAGGAAAAACCATTCAGAAAATCCTGCCTGTCGCTATTGATAGCGCGTGCCGCATCGACGAGCGCCTGTTCCCTGGCAATGCGCGCCATGACAGCGGGCGGTGGATTGACCGTGGCCTGGGGAACACCGTTAACCGACTGTACCATGTACTTGCGTTGCTTGATTGTAAAGCCAAAGGGCTTGACCGGTTGCTTTGCCAGTGCAACCGCAATCGATTGCTGCGCCGCCGCATCACGACCAAAACCGAACACAAAGTTTCCTTTGGCTGTTACCTTGAGTGACTTGCCATTGAACGTGACATTGCAGGTTGTTGGGCATTGGCCGATGATCATGCCACCCTGGCTGAACGTTCCGGCGAGTTCGACATTATCTGGCGTCCTGCGTATTTCCGCGTTGGCCGTGGTACAGGCCACTGACATGGCCAACACGCTGAAACAGGACAATGCACGCGTTATCCGACTGCTTTCTTTCATTCCGCCTTACCCTTCACCCTGTAAACAATTCAAAACACCGACAAACGATACATCTACAGAAAAGGCATTTACTGAAAAGGCATTTACAGAAAAGCTGCTTGCACAAATGCCACTTTCAGCAAAGCCATTGGCAGATGCGTTATCGGCTCAACCGTTTATAACGGGGAACCTGATCTGCCACGTCAAGCATCCACCGCTTCATCAGCGATGCTTGCGATAAATCTCGGTTACCCAGGCAAAGAAAGGTCGCTGGCGATATCCTTCAATGAACGAGTTGAAACTTTCCGGTGCCAGCGTGGCAAGGGAATAGAAACTGTTGGTGGGCTGTACCATCGGAGCGAGTAACGCTGCGGCGGTCACATCCGCGATGCTGAAGCGGTCGCCAACCAGGTATCCCGACGCAGGAATCATTGCGTCGAGCGCATCAAGCGCAGCGTTCAGGCGGGACAGACTTTTGGCATAGCCTTTCTCGTCAATGCCCATGCCTTTTTGCATGACCCGCGTAATCACCGGAAGACTCGCTGTCAGGAGTTTCCGATTCACGAACGGTTGTTCCAGTGTCAACAGTTCCTGCGTGAATGCCTTGTCACTCAACGCGTGGAAATACGCCACACGCCGTATATGGGGGCCAATATCCTTGTCAAACTGCGCGCACAGGGTGAGCGCTTGTGCATGTTGTTCTGCCGATTCCGGGTACAACGCCGCCGTGTCGGGGAAATTCTCTTCGAGAAACGCCAGAATATCAGCTGAATTGGTGATGCGCTTGCCATCGCATTCCAGCACGGGCACCTGGGTTTGTCGGGTCAGCGCCAGCATGATCGGCATGTGCAAGACGGGTACCAGCAATTTACGCTCATAGGGCAATTGCTTGATATCGAGCGCCCAGCGCACTTTTTCGCAGTAGTGCGACATGGGGAATTCGTAGAGTTTGAGCGATGGCATCCGGGCTCCAGGATCGGGAAGGCTTCAAGAGTCCGGTGATTCTAGCAAAATCGGGCAGTGCACTCGCGTAAATGTTCTGGTAAGCGTTTGCGCACGGCTCGCCTGGCAGTTGGTTCCCTGGTAGCAGCGTTGAAATACAGACCCCGCGACGCGGGATCTGATGTGATCACCCAAAGGCCTTACGCCGCTTCCGTGACCCGTCGGGGCGATTTTTTCGGCAAGCGGGCAGTGCGAGGTTGCAGCGCATACTTGTTGAGGCCAGCGATATGTACTTTAGGAAGGTAATGCGACCAATCGTAGATGGCGGCATCAACCGCGAATTCCGATGAGGCATCCACGCCCAGTTCCTGCGCGAGGGCACACAGTTTCTCATTGGAAAAACGATAAAACGGGTGCGTGTAGAAGGAAAATACTGACGACAGGTTTTTTGCGGTTTCAATATTCTTGAGGGGTTTGTTGGATGTGGCTATTCCCAGGCGATCCAGAATGCTGTTGCGGGCCTTGATGAAAATATGCGACCCCTGCATGACCCCATCGAAAACCAACCCCGGCACCATGTGGAACGGTTTTTGTGGGCGCCGCAGGAACAGATTCTGATGATGTTCATGATTTTCCTGCGCCTCGGCGTGTACATGGCCGATCATTTCCTTGAGTCGCAAGGGATTGGTGTGGCTGCTGCTGCACTGATAAATCCGGTGGGCCGGCATTTTTGTCAGGGCTTCCACCGCACTCAAAATGATGCTGTTGGCCACGAGATCGGCTGGAATAATGTCAATGACGGCATTCTTGTTGCCGGGAAAGAGTGAAATTTTTTCGCGCGCGTAGGCGAGGATGATGGCATCCGCCACTTTGACACCCTCGATCCATCCCGGCACGGGGGAGGCCAGCGTGCTCTCGATGATGGATGGCCGCACAATGGTGACGGATTGTTCCGGCAATGCCTGCAGGAGCATTTGTTCGCCCAGCCATTTGGTGAACGTGTAGGTGTCGTTCCAACCCATGCGCCGGGCCTCTTCGAGGCCGATATTGATCAGCGCCTGTTTGCGCGCTGCATCCTGTTTGTGCAGCGCTTCTGCGCGTTGTACACGCGATAGCAATCGGGTGATCAGCGCCGAAAGATCGTAATGCTGTGTATTGATCCGGGGCAGTTTGCCGCGGGCTGGTGGCGCTACTTCCTCCCGTATCAGTCCGCCGTTGTAGCCGTTGACATAGCAGGTCGACACGTGAATAACGGCTGCATTGTTCAGTGTTGCCAGTTCTGCGATGTGCTTGACGCTGAATGTGTTGATATCGAGCGCCTTGTCGAGCGGCTCACGAAAGTCAACACTGGCGGCCACGTTGATAATGACGTCGACCTGCTTGCCCAGGCGTTCAAACTCGGACGCGTCCAGGCCGAGCATGGGTTGGGTGATTTCCCCACTGACCACATGCAGGGCGTTATTCGACATGATGTCGAATTGCTCCGGTATTTCACTGCCCAGTTTTTCAAACAAGGACGATTTGAGGATTCCGTGCTGAAAGCGCTTCTTGGCGGTGGCATGTTCGTTGTTGGGACGTATCAGCAGAAAAATCTTGTTCCAGGTGGGCGCGCTTCTCATCAGTTTTTCAAGGACTACCTTGCCTACAAAACCGGTACATCCAGTAATGAGAATGTTTTTTCCCTGCAGTCCGCTCAGGATAGGCTCATTGCTCATGCGATAAATTCCCTTTAAAAAATACCAAAAATAAATGCGCGTGGTGTGTTGCGTGACCAGCAACATGCATAGGCCCCGGCGGGGAAATGTTAACGGATTGCAGGCGAGGAGTATACGTTTAAATTGATTTTTGTTTATGGTCAAATAATGACAGGATGCATGCCGGGGGTAAGCGCTGGCAGGTGCCGGGTGGGAAAATACCGTCGATCCTGAGGGGCAGCGTCGGGACGGAGAATAAAAAAAAGGGCCAGGTTTGCGCCTGGCCCTTTTTTCTACCGGAGACGGATCACCGTGCTCTGGTATTCATGAACCGGTTCTCAGGAGAACTGGTTCATGGTGTTGTCTTTTCCGCCGGCTTTCAGAGCCGCTTCACCAGCAAAGTATTCTTTGTGGTCGTCACCAATGTCAGAACCTGACATGTTCTGGTGCTTGACGCACGCGATACCTTGACGGATCTCTTTGCGCTGAACGCCTGCAACGTAAGCCAGCATGCCTTCTTCGCCGAAGTAGCCTTTGGCCAGGTTGTCGGTCGACAGGGCAGCCGTGTGGTAGGTCGGCAGCGTGATCAGGTGGTGGAAGATACCGGCCTGGGCAGATCCGTCACGTTGGAAGTTCTGGATGCGACGGTCAGCTTCGATCGCCAGCTCGGTGGTGTCGTAGTCAACGCTCATGAGCTTGGCGCGATCGTAGGCAGAGACATCTTTGCCTTCGGCAACCATTGCATCGTACACCTGTTGACGGAAGTTCAGCGTCCAGTTGAACGACGGGCTGTTGTTGTAAACCAGCTTGGCGTTCGGGATCACTTCACGTACGCGGTCAACCATGCCCTTGATCTGGCCAACGTGGGGCTTCTCGGTTTCGATCCACAGCAGGTCAGCGCCGTTTTGCAGCGAGGTGATGCAGTCGAGTACGCAGCGGTCTTCGCCGGTGCCAGAGCGGAACTGGAACAGGTTGGAAGGCAGACGCTTCGGACGCAGCAGCTTGCCACCACGGTTGATGATGACGTCACCGTTCCTGGTGTTGTCAGCCGTGACTTCTTCGCAGTCCAGGAAACCGTTGTACAGGTCGCCCAGGTCACCCGGGGTGCGGGAGTAAGCGATCTGCTTGGTCAGGCCAGCGCCCAAAGAGTCGGTGCGGGCAACGATAACGCCATCGTCAACGCCCAGTTCCATGAACGCGTAGCGAACTGCGCGGATCTTGGCGAGGAAGTCTTCATGCGGAACCGTGACTTTACCGTCCTGGTGACCGCATTGCTTCTCGTCAGACACCTGGTTTTCGATCTGGATGGCGCAGGCGCCTGCTTCGATCATTTTCTTGGCAAGCAGGTAGGTCGCTTCTGCGTTACCGAAACCAGCGTCGATGTCGGCGATGATGGGTACCACGTGGGTCTGGAAGTTGTCGATCTTGCTCAGCAGGTCTTTTTCCTTGGCAGCGTCGCCAGCCTTGCGGGCAGCGTCGAGATCACGGAACAAACCGCCCAGTTCACGTGCGTCAGCCTGACGCAGGAAGGTGTAGAGTTCTTCGATCAGGTCGGAAACAGAGGTTTTCTCGTGCATGGATTGGTCAGGTTGCGGACCGAACTCGGAACGCAGGGCTGCAATCATCCAGCCTGACAGGTAGAGGTAACGACGTTGGGTGGTGCCGTGGTGCTTCTTGATGGCGATCAGTTTTTGCTGACCGATGAAGCCGTGCCAGCAGCCCAGCGACTGGGTGTAGTTGGCAGGATCCTTGTCGTAGGCAGCCATGTCTTCGCGCATGATTTTCGCCGTGTACTTGGCGACGTCCAGACCGGTCTTGAAACGGTTCTGGAGGCGCATGCGAGCAACGTACTCAGGGTTGATCGAGTTCCAGCTCGGGCCGTTGGAAGATATGGCGCTCGCGGCTTGATCAGTGGTGGTGGAGTAATTTGACATGGAGAGTCCTCTAGTTGACGTAACGAGTTTCGCTCGACATCCGTAGGAGAAGGGGCGAGGCCCCGTCCTCAGATGGCGCTAATGATAGGGAGACGGCTTGCATAAATGAAATCGATAGTTCGTATATTCGGTATTTTTTGCATGAATATACGCTCCAGGCCAGATACGGCGTGCCTTGCGGCGATTGTAGTGCTTTTGTATCCGGCTCCCGCCTAAGTCTAGACCGGTTGGTCACGCCAGCAAGAAATCAGATGTGGGTGAGCTTTTGCTGATTCGCTGGGATTCGCGCGCGCAGGATCTACACTCAATAGGGAGTGGCCTGCGACGGCGCAGACCGGGGACTGCATAACGTGGAGCGCGACAATTCCAATGGACGTAAGACAATGCACAGGCAAGTCGCTCAACGCGACTGAACTGCAACGCCTGGCCGAGATCAATCCGCAGCTGGTGCTGGTGTTTGCCGCGCCGGCTTTTTTTACCGACCAACATATGGCGGACGCGCTCAAGGAAGCGTTTCCGCAGGCACGCCGAATTGGGGTGAGTACTGCCGGTGAAATTCACGGCAAGGGCGTCAGCGACAACAGTGTCGTGGTGACGGCGGTGCATTTCGACAAGATCCGCTTTACGGTGGCCGAGACCGATCTCGGTGCCACTGATGATTGTGCCAACGCCGGGCAACGCCTCGCTGAGCAACTCGCGGCGCCCGACTTGAAGGCTGCCGTGTTGTTTTCGCAGGGGGTCAATGTCAACGGCAGTGAAGTGATTGCCGGGGCGACCCGTGTGCTGGACAAACAAGTGCCCCTGACGGGTGGGCTGGCCGGCGATAACGGTGCCTTTACCCGTACTTATCTTTTGCTGGATGAGACCGTATCCGATCACAAAATGGTTGCGCTCGGCTTCTATGGTGATGCGGTGCGATTCGCACATGGCAGTTTCGGCGGCTGGCAGAGCTTCGGGCCGGCACGGCAGGCATCACGCTCGGTTGGCAATGTACTGTATGAACTCGATGGGCGTCCCGCCCTGGATATCTACAAACAATATCTGGGCGACTACGCCAAGGATTTGCCGGCATCCGGGCTGCTGTTCCCGTTTGCGTTGCTGCAGGACGACCGGCAGGATTCGGGCCTGATCCGCACCTTGTTGGCGGTGAACGAACAGGAAGGCAGCATTGTGCTCGCAGGTGACGTACCGCAGGGCAGTCTGGTGCGACTGATGCACGCGTCCACCGAGGCGTTGGTGGATGGCGCCGAAGCTGCCGCGAAAGCCGCGAGCCAGTTGTATTCCACACCCAACAAATCACTGGGACTTCTGGTGTCGTGTATCGGCCGCAAGCTGGTGATGGGGGATCGCATCGATGAAGAAATCGAAGCGGTAGGAAGCGTTTTCGGCAAGGGTTGTACGTTAACGGGATTCTATTCCAACGGTGAAATCAGCCCCTATCTCGATACGGCCGATTGCAAGCTGCACAACCAGACCATGACCATCACGTATCTGGCTGAAGATTGATCCGGATGTCATTCCATCGTCTGCTGGAGCGTCAGTTAAAGCGTATTTTCGGTCTGGAACCGGAGTCCGTGGCATCTTTCATGGCGCAGCTCCGTGATCCGGAGGCACCGGCTGCCGGATCTCCCGATCAGGTGCCGCTACCTCTGCCGGAGCTGCTGCAGCAACTGCCGGATCTGCTGGAACGCGTGTCAGAAAGCTACACGCAATCGGATCGCGACCTGGCGCTGGTCCGTCGCAGTCTGGAGCTCTCTTCTTCCGAGTTGACGGGTGCCAATATCCGCCTGTTCGAAGAAGGCAAGGTGATGGCGCAAGCGCTGTCGACCTTGAAGGACGCCTTTGCCCTGTTGCTTGAAGGTTACGGTGGGGAGGGTGAACATGGTGCCGATTTCACGCTGGCCGATATCTCTGAAAAGGTGCTCTGGCTCATTCGCGAGCGCGAACACATGCGACAGGCGCTCAAGGAAAGCGAGGAGCGTTTTGATCTCGCGATGCGGGGCAGCAACGATGGCCTGTGGGACTGGAACCTGGAAGCGGGCACGGTCTACTTCTCGCCGCGCTGGAAGGAAATGATCGGCTATCAGGATCACGAAATCGGTAATAGCCCCGAAGAGTGGTCAACGCGCATTCATCCCGATGACATGCCCTCTATCAAGGAGTCGCTGGAAGACTATCTGCAGGGCAAAACCCCGATTTATGACAGTATGTTCCGGTTCCGTCATCGGGATGGCAGTTTCCTCTGGATTCTGACGCGGGGCCGCGCCGTATGGAATGAGCAGGGCAAGCCGGTGCGCCTGGTAGGTACGCACACCGATTTGTCCGAACTGAAAAACACCGAGATGCAATTGCAGCTCGCCAAGGAGAAGGCCGAGAAGGCCAGTCAGGCCAAAAGTGATTTTCTTTCCAGCATGAGCCATGAATTGCGAACGCCCTTGAATGCGATATTGGGCTTCGGCCAAATCCTGCAGCAGGACAAAAGTATGCCGGCGCCGCAGCGGGATGCCTCGCGAGAAATCGTCAAGGCGGGGCGGCACCTGCTGTCATTGATCAATGAGGTGCTGG
Source organism: Pseudomonadota bacterium (assembly GCA_052035295.1). Taxonomy (GTDB): domain Bacteria; phylum Pseudomonadota; class Gammaproteobacteria; order Pseudomonadales; family Ketobacteraceae; genus HdN1. The sequence goes on along the minus strand of JBPOHS010000027.1, from coordinate 43,753 downwards.
ATCTGGCCCGCATCGAGTCCGGCAAGGTAGATGTGTCACTGGTGCCCGTGTCACTCGCGCAGACGTTTGCCGAAGTGCAATCCCTGGCAGAGCCCGTGGCGCGTCAACAAGGCATTACCCTGCAATTCTCTCCGGCGCCGGATCAAGCCGTTAACGCGGACCCTGTGCGGCTCAAGCAGGTGTTGCTGAATCTGGTCACCAACGCGATCAAATACAATCGCGATCAGGGCAAAGTCGACGTTATCGTCGATGCCGGGGAAAACGATGCCTGGCGTATCAGCGTGATGGATACGGGACCCGGCATTACCGCTGAAAAACAGGCGCAATTGTTTCAGCCCTTCAACCGCCTTGGCCAGGAAGGCGGCACCATTCAAGGGACGGGGATCGGGCTCGTCATCACCAAAAAGTACGTGGAGGGAATGGGCGGTCGCATCGGGCTGGTCAGCCGGGTGGGCAAGGGTTCCATTTTCTGGGTTGAATTTTCCCGGGCCGAGCCCCTTGCTGTCAGCGTTTGCCCTGGCACCCCTGTCGGCACGGAATCCGCTATCGATGCTGCTGGGCTGGAAGACCCTCTGGCCGCCATTGCGAAGGCGCATACCAGTTCTGCTGCCGCGAATGCGGCCCCTAATGTCGACGTTACGCGCAAGGTGCTGTATGTCGACGATAACGCAATCAATCTGATGTTGATGGAGGGGTTGCTAGAAGACCGTGCCGACCTGCAGATCTTGACACTGGATGACCCGTGCGAATGCATGTCGTTAGCCCGCCAACAGCAGCCTGCATTGATCATGCTGGACATTTTCATGCCGCAAATGGATGGATTTGCAGTGCTGGAAAAATTGCGCGGTGATGAAACGCTCAAGCGGATACCGGTGGTGGCGGTGACCGCCAATGCCATGCAACATGACATCGACAAGGCGATGCAGGCCGGGTTCGATGACTATCTGACGAAGCCCATCGAACTCGACCAGCTGAATGCCATGCTGAAAAAAATGCTCTGATCAGGCGGGCAACAGCGCGATTAGAATTCCATTTCCGGGACAACGTCCGGCACGACCATTTCGCCTTCCGTCAACCGCACGATTTCATCGACGCTGACACCAGGCGCGCGTTCTTTCAGCCAGAATTTGCGATCATGAATTTCGACGTACGCCAAATCGGTGACCACTTTTTTGATGCAGGCTGCACCAGTCAGCGGCAGCGAGCAGCGCGTCAACAGTTTCGATTCCCCGTTTTTGGAGGCATGCGTCATGGTGACGATGATGTTGGCCGCACCCGCAACCAGATCCATGGCGCCGCCCATGCCTTTCACCATTTTTCCAGGAATCATGTACGACGCGATGTTGCCTTCGATGTCCACTTCGAAAGCGCCCAACACGGTCAGGTCAACGTGACCACCCCTGATCATGGCAAAGGATTCGGCCGACGAAAAAATGGAAGCCCCCGTGATGGCAGTGACCGTCTGTTTGCCCGCATTGATCATGTCGGGATCCACTTGTTCCTCGGTTGGAAACGGGCCCATTCCGAGCAAGCCATTTTCTGATTGCAGCATGACATGCATGCCGGCCGGAATGTAGTTGGCCACCAGGGTGGGAATTCCTATGCCCAGGTTGACGTAATAACCGTCTTGCAGTTCGCGCGCTACGCGTTGCGCCAGTTGTTCACGAGTCAATGCCATAAAAAGTATCCTGTAAATTGCTATGCACGGTGTCTGGATGAAAGTGACGGCGTATCAATTGCGTCTCACCGTGCGCTGCTCAATGCGTTTTTCAAAGGTGCCCTGGATCAGGCGGTCGACATAAATGCCCGGCGTGTGAATGTGGTCGGGATCCAGCTCGCCGGGTTCGACAATTTCTTCTACCTCTGCCACCGTAATCTTGCCTGCGGTGGCTGCCATCGGATTGAAGTTCATCGCGGTGTGGCGATACACCAGATTGCCATAACGATCACCTTTCCAGGCTTTGACGATAGCGAAATCACCGGTGACAGAGCGTTCGAGAATATAGTTTCGCCCGTCGAATTCCTTGACTTCCTTGCCTTCGCCGACCAGTGTGCCGTAGCCCGTTGCCGTGTAAAAAGCAGGAATTCCGGCGCCGCCGGCACGCATTTTTTCCGCCAACGTGCCTTGAGGCACCAACTCCACTTCAAGTTCGCCAGCCAGCAGTTGTTCTTCAAACAGTTTGTTTTCACCGACATAGGACGAAATCATTTTCTTGATTTGTCTGTCTACCAGCAAAACACCAAGGCCAAAACCGTCTACACCGCAATTGTTGGAGACGAACGTCAAATTGCGTGCCCCCATTTTTTTAATTTGGGCAATGAGGTTCTCGGGTATTCCACAAAGCCCGAAACCGCCGGAAATTATCGTCATTCCGTCAGTAAGGCCAGCGAGTGCCTCATCATAGCTTTTTACTACTTTATTGAATCCGGACATGGATGCTCCCTTACAAAATTCAATGCCACACACAAGCACCGTAGCGTCGCGAGTGACTGGCAATTGTTGACACTGGACTTCATCAACTCATGGTGTGATTGGCTGACCGTTTTTCAAGCGAGAAATGGAATGCTCATGACTCGGTCTCCAGATGATCGTCGACCAGCGATACCAGTTCGGCGCCTTCGCGTACGGCATCGCCAACCTTGTAATGCACGGCGTCTACCCGGCCCTTGAAGGGCGCGCGCAGGGTTTGCTCCATTTTCATGGCCTCCATTACCAGCAGCGGCTGACCGGCTTCGACATGATCCCCTGGTGCAACCAGTACCGACACGATGCGGCCCGGCATGACCGCCTGCAGGTGACCGGCATCGGCCTGTTCCAGGCGGGTGTAATCGGTCTGGTGATGTGCGAAAACCAGCGGCTTGCCCTTGATGAAAAACGTGACGCCCTTGTCATCGATCAGGCACGGCAAGGTCGCTGTCTGTTCACCGTGAATGCGCAGCAGTGAGCCGTGCAACGTTGCACTGAAGGGGTGTATAGCGCCTTTGATCGTGGCAAGGAATCGTCCATCTTGATGATGCAGGGTGATTTTTTCGACCTGGTCCTCGTGCGACAACGAAAACCGGCGTTCCGGTTGGCCATTCAATTGCCAGCCACAGGAATCCGCCCAGGGTGTGTTGGCTGCTTGGCGCACCTGCTGAAGCAGGCTGGCCGCAGCGGCCCAGGCATAGTGATCCGGTCTGATCTGGACCTGTTCGTGCAGGATGGCGATCAGTTCGTGCTGCAGAAAATGGGTTGTCAGTTTCGCCGCGCGGAATGCCGGTAACGACAGGATACGGTGCAGATAATTGATGTTGGTATCGACCCCCAACACCTGGAAGTCTTCCAGCGCCTGTGTGAGCCGGTCAATGGCCGCGTTACGGTCTTCGCCCCAGACGATCAGTTTCGCCACCATGGGGTCGTAATAGATCGTCACTTCACTGCCGGCCTCAATGCCGGTATCGATGCGAACCCATTCGTTGGCGGTCGGGGTTGCAAAGCGGTTGAGGCGACCAATCGAGGGGCGAAAATCCTTGTCGGGTGACTCGGCACAAATACGCGCTTCGATGGCATGACCGTGCAGGGGAATATCGGCCTGCATGAGTGGCAGCGTCTCGCCACGGGCAACGCGAATCTGCCATTCCACGAGATCCTGGCCAGTGATCATCTCGGTGACCGGGTGCTCGACCTGCAAGCGGGTATTCATTTCCATGAAGTAGAAGCGACCGTCGGCATCGTACAGAAACTCGATGGTGCCAGCGCCTTCGTAATGAATGGCGCGGGCAGCCGCGACGGCAGCTTCGCCCATGGCCTGGCGGGTTTCCGCTGACAGACCGGGCGCGGGGGCCTCCTCGATGATTTTCTGGTGGCGACGTTGAATCGAGCAGTCGCGTTCGTGCAGGTAGACACCGTTGCCATGCTGGTCACAGAACACCTGGATTTCCACGTGACGCGGTTGCGTCAGGTATTTTTCCAGCAGCACGGTGGCATTGCCGAAACTGGCCTGCGCCTCGCGACGGCAGGACTGCAGGGCATCGTTGAAAGCAGCGCTGGTTTCCACGACGCGCATTCCTTTTCCGCCACCACCGAATGCAGCCTTGATCAGCAGCGGATAACCAATGCGATCGGCCTGTTGTTGCAGGTGCGCATCCGCCTGGTCGTCACCGTGATAACCGGGAATCAGGGGCACCGAGGCGGTTTCCATGATCAGTTTGGCGGCCGATTTCGACCCCATCGCCGAGATGGAAGGCGCGCGCGGGCCGATGAATTTGATGCCGGCGTCTTCACAGGCCTGTGCGAACTCCGGGTTTTCAGACAGGAATCCATAACCCGGGTGAATGGCGTCGGCGCCGCTGCTGCGGGCGACTTCCAGAAGCGTGTCCATCTTCAGATAACTTTCGCGGGCAGGGGCGGGGCCGATGAACCAGGCCTCATCCGCCTGTTTGACGTGCGGCGAGTGGCGGTCCGCCTCTGAGAACACGGCAACGCTTTTGATGCCCATTTTGCGCAAGGTACGTATGACGCGGCAGGCGATTTCGCCGCGGTTGGCAATCAATACCTTGGTGATCGGTTTGGCCATTTGTGAGGCAATCGGGGTGGCAGTCATGTCAGGAATCCTCAGCCTTGTTTCCAGGCAGGTGAACGTTTTTCCAGGAAAGCGCCAAGGCCTTCCTGCCCCTCGGGCGACACGCGGATGCGTGCAATCAGGTCGGTGGTGTGCTCGACCAGCGTGGAATTGATGTCAGCGTGGTGCAGGTGACGAATCAGCGCCTTGGCTTCACCCAGCGCGGCCGGACTGTTGCCGAGCAGGGTGTTGCATAATTGCTCGATGCGTTGATCCAGTGCCGCTTCGGGGGCGAGCTCGTGTACCAGCCCCAAACGGTGTGCTTCGGTGGCGGGTATCACTTCGGCGGTCAGGAAGTAGCGACTCGCCGCCCGTGATCCCATGGCGCTCGTCACGTAGGGGCTGATCACTGCAGGCACCAGCCCGACCTTGACTTCACTCAGGCAGAAACGGGCGTTTTCAGCGGCCACCACGATATCGGCACAGGCGGCCAGCCCCACGGCACCGCCAAAGGCAGCCCCTTGCACGCGGGCAATGACCGGCTTCGGGCATTGCCAGAGTCCGTGCATCAGGCGTGCGAGGTCGGCAGCATCCCGGCGGTTTTCTTCCTGGCTGAGCGCCGCCATGCGCTTCATCCAGTTGAGATCAGCACCGGCGGAAAAATGTTTGCCCTCGGAACGCAGTACGACCAGGCGGACGCCGGGATCCTGGCTCCACGCTTCGATGACATTGACCATGGCGCTGATCATGCGGTCATCGAAGGCATTGCCGACGGCCGGTTTGCACAAGGTGAGCGAAGCAACACCCTTGTCTGAAATATACGCTTGAATGGAATCCGGCATGATCGTTACCTCACATCCGGAACACGCCAAAGCGCGTGTCCTCAATCGGGGCGTTATGTGAGGCAGAAATCGCAAGACCCAGTACCTGGCGTGTTTGCGCCGGGTCGATAACACCGTCATCCCACAAGCGGGCACTGGCGTAATACGGATGTCCCTGCCGGTCGTAGGTGGCGATCACCGGTTGTTTGAATTCGCGTTCTTCGTCGGCAGACCAGGACTGCCCCTTGGCTTCCATGTTATCCCGGCGCAGCTGGGCCAACACGCCGGCCGCCTGTTCGCCACCCATGACCGAAATGCGGGCATTCGGCCACATGAACATGAAGCGGGGGTCATAGGCGCGTCCACACATGCCATAGTTTCCGGCGCCGAAGCTGCCACCGATGACCACCGTGAATTTCGGCACCCTCGCTGTTGCCACCGCGGTCACCATTTTTGCACCGTGTTTGGCGATCCCTTCGTTTTCGTATTTTTGTCCGACCATGAAGCCGGTAATATTTTGCAGGAACAGCAGTGGAATCTTGCGTTGGGCGCACAGCTCAATGAAGTGCGCACCTTTCTGGGCGGATTCCGAAAACAGGATGCCATTGTTGGCCACGATGCCTACCGGGTAGCCCATGATATGAGCGAAGCCGCACACCAGCGTCGTGCCGTATAACGGTTTGAATTCATCCAGTTCCGAACCGTCGACGATGCGGGCAATGACTTCGCGCACATCAAACGGGGTTTTCAGATCCGGGGGAATGACGCCATAGATTTCCTCTTGCGCGTACAACGGCTCCACTGCAGGGCGCTTGCCGGTGACCTCGGCCTTGCGGCGATTGAGGTGCGACACGCACTGACGCGCCAGCTGCAGGGCGTGTTCGTCATTTTCGGCAAAATGATCAGCCACGCCTGACACCCGGCAATGCACATCCGCACCACCCAGCGCTTCTGCGGTAACGGATTCGCCCGTTGCCGCTTTCACGAGGGGTGGTCCGGCGAGGAAAATGGTGCCTTGCTGCTTGACGATGATGCTCTCATCGGACATGGCTGGCACATAAGCACCGCCCGCCGTGCACGATCCCATCACCACGGCAATTTGCGGAATGTTCATCGCCGACATGCGCGCCTGATTGAAGAAAATGCGCCCGAAGTGCTCCCGATCGGGGAATACGTCGTCCTGACGCGGCAGGTTGGCGCCACCGGAATCCACCAGATACACGCACGGCAGGTGGTTTTGTTCGGCGATCGCTTGTGCGCGCAAATGTTTTTTCACCGTCAGCGGATAGTAGCTGCCGCCTTTAACCGTCGGGTCGTTGGCGACGATCATGCACTCGGTGCCCTGGATGCGGCCTATGCCTGCAATCACGCCTGCCGCCGGCACTTCTTCGTCGTAAACGCCGTGGGCGGCCAGGGCGCCGATTTCGAGGAACGGAGAACCCGGATCGAGCAGGTTCATCACGCGGTCGCGTGGCAGCAACTTGCCACGGGCGACGTGTTTCTGTTGTGCCGCAGGGCCACCGCCCTGACGCACCTTGGCAACGACGTTATAGAGATCGTCCACCAGGGCCTGCATGGCCTGGCGATTGGTGTCAAAAGTGTCGCTGCCGGTGGCGATACGGGTGTGTATGACAGGCATGGTCGGCTCCAGAAGGTGAGTCGCAATATTTTTTGTTAATTGGTTTCGCGGAACAGTTCGCGGCCGATCAGCATGCGGCGGATTTCCGAGGTGCCGGCGCCGATTTCATACAACTTGGCATCGCGCAGCAGGCGACCGGTAGGGTAGTCGTTGATGTACCCGTTGCCGCCGAGAATCTGGATGGCATCCAGCGCACATTTCGTGGCGTTTTCTGCTGCGAACAAAATGATGGCAGCAGCGTCCTTGCGCGTGGTTTCGCCACGGTCGCAGGCTTGTGCCACCGCGTACAGATACGCGCGGCTGGCGTTGGTCAGCGCATACATGTCAGCCACTTTGCCCTGAATCAGCTGGAATTCGCCGATCGCCTGGCCAAACTGCTTGCGTTCGTGGATGTAAGGCACCACCACGTCGAGACAGGACATCATCAAACCGGTCGGCCCGCCGGACAGCACCACGCGTTCGAAGTCCAGGCCGCTCATCAGAACTTTAACGCCTTCATTCAGTCGCCCAAGAATGTTTTCTTCGGGTACTTCGCAATCCTCGAACACCAGTTCGCAGGTGTTGGATCCGCGCATGCCGAGTTTGTCGAGTTTCTGCGCCCGCGAGAAACCGGGGAAATCGCGTTCCACGATAAAGGCGGTAATACCATGTGGCCCCTTGTCGAGGGCCGTCTTCGCGTAAATCACATAGGTATTGGCATCCGGGCCATTGGTGATCCACATCTTGTTGCCATTCAGCACATAACGGTCACCTTTTTTCTCGGCGCGCAATTTCATGCTCACCACGTCGGAACCTGCATTCGGTTCGCTCATGGCCAGCGCACCGATGTGCTCTCCCGACACCAGTTTGGGCAGGTATTTGGCTTTCTGGGCCGGATTGCCGTTCTTGCGGATCTGGTTGACGCACAGGTTGGAATGCGCGCCGTAACTCAGCCCGATGGCGGCACACGCGCGGCTGATTTCCTCCATGGCGAGCACGTGGGCGAGATAACCCAGGTTGCTGCCGCCGTACTCTTCCTCAACCGTAATACCGAGCAACCCCATGTCGCCGAACTTGCGCCACAGTTGATTGGGAAATGCATTATCACGATCGGCCTGGGCGGCGAGGGGGGCCACTTCTTTCTGGGCGAATTGGCGCACGCTGTCATGCAGCATTTGCAGCGATTCACTGAAACCGAAATTCAAGCTGGGGTAGTTGGCAATCATGGGTACTCCTCCAAGGTGTCTCTCATCAAAGGGCTGCTGGGGGGTGAATGTGTTGTTCAACGTTATGCTAAGTACCGTGGTATCTGTCCTTTCCGGAGGCCTGTCTCGTCAGGGGGCATCCAGATTTTTCATGGCGTCAAGACATCGTTCGCGGGCGTCCTCGAGATCCACTTTCATGGATTCGATGTCCTTGAGCTGCTGTTCTATGGAGATCTTTTTCTGCTCGAGCATTTCAAGATAGACCTGAAGCTGATGGCGGCTGCCGCTGGACGGGTCATACATATCGAACAGTGCGCGACTCTCCGCCAGCGTGAAGCCCAGGCGCTTGCCGCGCAGGATCAACTTCAGCAGGGTGCGGTCCCGGGCGCTGTAAATTCGCCGCTGTCCTTCACGTTGCGGAGCCAGCAAGCCTTCGTCTTCATAAAAACGGATGGTCCGTGTCGTGATGCCGAATTCCTTGGCCAGGTCACTGATGGAATAGGTGCGTTTACTCACGGTGCGTCTCGGACGATAGGGCTGGTTGCGCCAATGGAACGGCCGGAAATCCCTGGGGTGGGGAGCGCTTCCGGGGCTCGATAGGTTTACGTTAACGTAAAGGTAAGGGTGTATGCAAGATGGACGTATCGACTCTCGTTCAAAACCTGAGCGATGACACAAAAAACCATTGAATGGTTTGCATTTCTTTACATGCGCGGGTCTGCGCCACCGCGTATACTCGCGTACTTTCCGCACCCCCCGGCTTGCTTTCTGGCGTGTCCGGGCAATGCTTACACGGGATTAAAACAAGGAGCACACATGAAGACGTTTTCAAGTTTCGCTGCCAGGACCCTGCTCGGCACCGCTCTGCTGGGAACCTGTTTCAATGCCGTCGCCGAAACCCCGGAAGAAAAGGGTTATAACGTGTTTGCCGAAGCCGACAAGCGCAACCAGGGCTACGTGGATTCTGCCGGTACACTGTTGATGGTGCTCAAGGACAAGAAAGGTGATACCAGCGAGCGCGAGATGCGCGTGAAGGCGCTGGAAGGGCCGGAGTCGGAAGGTGACAAGACCCTGATGGTGTTCGAGTCTCCGAAAGACCAGAAGGGCACTGCGCTGCTGACGTTCCAGCACAAAGCGCGTGATGATGACCAGTGGCTCTATCTGCCGGCACTGAAGCGGGTCAAGAAAATCGCCTCGAAAAACAAGTCGGGCCCGTTCATGGGCAGTGAGTTTTCGTTCGAGGACGTCGGCGGCCAGATGGTCGAGGAATACAATTACAAGTATTTGCGCGATGAAGCTTACGACGGGCAGGATTGCTTCGTCATTGAAAGCTACCCCAAAGACGAGAACTCTGGTTATACCAAAGTCATCAGCTGGGTCGACAAAGCCCATTACCGTACGCTCAAGGCTGACTTCTACGATCGCAAGGAAAGCCACCTCAAGACGCTGAAAGCCACGGGCTTCAAGCTGTATCTCGACAAGTTCTGGCGCGCGGACGTAGTGGAAATGGTCAACCTGCAAACCGGCAAGAGCACGCAGCTCATCAACAAGGATCTGCAGTTCAAGGCCGGGTTGAAAGAAAACGACTTCACCCAGAACAGTCTGCAACGCGCACGCTAACGTCCTGTCCCATTGGAGGAAGTGACATTCGTTGCTTCCTCCTGCCCCTTTCGACACTCGCCCGTCTATAGTTAAAGAACGACGTGTTTTGCCGCGCCTGTTCGCCCGGCCTGCACCTGATGGATGCTTTTACTTATGTCCTTGCGTTTCAAACCCTTGCTTGTATTGCCGCTGATGCTGGCGACCAACGCTCATGCACTGTTCGAATCCATGTTCGATGGGGGCGAATGGAAAGCTGAAATCGGCGCGGAATATCGATATTTCAAGAACCCGGGCGAGTTCGGTCAGGAACAAAACGCGTGGGGTCTGCGTTTGCAGAGCGACTATTTCCGCGAAATCGATGACGACACGACTTTCAATTTCGTGCCGTTTCTACGCGTGGATACGCTCGACAGCGAGCGCAATCATATTGATATACGCGAAGCGCTGTGGGCGCGTATCGGCAATGCCTGGGAACTCAAGGCGGGCGTTTCGCGGGTACACTGGGGCAAGACCGAATTTCTCAATGTGGTCGATGTCATCAACCAGAAGGATTTCGTGGAAGGCGACAAAGACGAAAAACTCGGCCAACCCTTGGTGGGCTTGTCGTTGGAACACGAGTGGGGCAATTTCGACGCCTATCTGTTGCTGGGTTTTCGTGAACGTCCGTTTCCCGGTGAAGACGGGCGCCTGCGCACACCGATCCTCGTCGATGACGAAGCGGTCTACGACCAGGGCGAAAGTGAAGGTGATGTCGATTTCGCCGCCCGCTGGCGCCGTCAGCTGACCGATGAACTGGAAATGGGCCTGTCCTTGTTTTCCGGCATAGATCGCGAGCCCAGCTTTGGTTTCAACTTCGATTTCTTTGATCCCCGGCTGGTGCCTTACTACCACCACAAGGATCAAATTGGCCTCGAACTCGAATACATTTACGAAGGCTGGATCGGTAAGCTTGAAGCCATTCACGTCAGCAGTGCGTTTCAACCTTACGACGCCGCCGTGGTCGGGGGTGAATACACCTTCGGTGCCATATTCGAATCCGATCTGGATCTGACCCTGATTGCTGAATATTTGTGGGATGAGCGTAACGAACTATCGCCCGGGTTCTTCGAGCACGATATCGGCCTGGGTACACGATTGACCTTCAATGACGTCCAGTCGACCGAGATCCTGTTCGGTGGTTTGTTTGATCCCGACTCCAAGGAGAAGGTACTTACCCTGGAGGCGAAACGGCGACTTGGGGATTCCTGGCAATTGAAACTCAATGCGCAATCGGTGCTGGATCGTGGCGAATCGCCCTTGAGTCCGACGGTCGCCGATGCGGTCGCACGTATACAGTCTTCGGGCGCCATCGACAGTAGCCTTAACGTTGAATTCATCGCGGATTTCCTCCAGCAAGCCATCGACGAGCGGGGCCTGCTCGCGGTGTTGACGGCCCTCTCCGGCCCCGACGGTGTGTACGGTTTGCTGGACAGCCCCGAAGCGCTCGAGGCGCTCAATCAGCTGGCGCGACTGACCGATGCGGATCGCAAACTGGGCATCATCGAGAGCGATGATTACGTTCAACTCGAGATGACCTATTTCTATTGAGCCCGTCTATTAACAGCGGCGCAGCTTCCGCGTAGACTCTGCAGCAATCCAACCCCTCTGCAGAGGAACGCCTATGAAGATTGTGTTATGGGGTGCAACCGGCCTGATCGGTGGTGCGTGCCTGCAACTGCTCCTGGAGAATGACCAGGTAACATCGGTTGTGGCCCCAACCCGCCGCCCACTGGAATTGTCCAATTCGAAGCTGCCCCATCCTAAACTGTCCAACCCGACGCTTGATTTTGATTCGCTCGACGCGCTCAAGGCGGATCTCGCCGGTGCGGACGCCGCCATCTGCTGCCTTGGGACGACCATCAAGAAAGCCGGTAGTCAGCAAGCCTTTCGTAAAGTGGATTTCGAATACAATCTCGCGGCAGCCCAATACTGCAAGGCGGCCGGAGTCAAACACTGGTTACAGGTCTCCGCCATAGGCGCTTCCCCGCGTTCCCACGTGTTTTACAGCCGTGTCAAAGGCGAGCTGGAAAGCGCACTCAAGGCGTTACGTTTTGCGTCGTTGTCAATCTTTCATCCATCGATGCTGATGGGGGATCGCGATGAGTCGCGACCGCTGGAAGAAATCGGAATCAAAGTAACGCGAGTGATCAATCCGCTGCTGTTGGGCCCTCTCAAGCCGTACCGTGGCATTGAGGATGACACGCTCGCCCGTGCCCTGGTCAACAAGAGCGTACTGCCGGTGCAAGTCGCGGGGTTGCCCGAAGTGGGCATTTTCAGCTACGAAAAAATAGTTACCCTGGCAACAACTGGTCAGGCATGACCTTTACATCTATCCCTCATGAGGAACACTCCGATGACTTTTGTAACGTGCGATCTGTGTGACGCTCATCCTGACAAGGTTCGTGTCGTGGAATCGATGTTTGCCAATTACGGTGGCCGGCCGGTGTTCAGTGGGCAAATCGTTACCGTGAAGTGCCATGAAGACAACACCGTGGTCAAGGATCAGGTGGGGAAACCCGGTCAGGGCAAGGTGATGGTGGTGGACGGTGGCGGTTCAAAGCGTTGCGCCTTGTTGGGTGACATGCTGGCAGCCCAGGCGGCGCAGAACGGTTGGGAAGGCATCATCATTTTTGGCGCGATACGCGATGTGGATGAAGTTCGCAAGACGGAACTCGGCGTACAGGCCCTCGGCTCGATTCCGCTGAAAAGCAATCGCCAGGGAAGAGGGGACCTGAATATCCCCGTTACTTTCGGCGGCGTCACCTTCCGTGAAGGCGAATATGTCTATGCCGACAACAACGGCATTATCGTCAGTAGCGAACCCTTGCTGTAAGCCCGTATTTCCTGCCAAACACTGCGGGCCCCGGTGCCCGCAGATGCGACCGACTCTCTCCTGCCTTTGTCACGAAATTGCCCATTTTGCGTGCCATAGTGCCATGTGTTGCACTATAAAATGGCGCGCTCTTTCAAGAGTGTGATTGTTTGTTGATCACCTTGTGTCAATACCTGCATTTTTCTCATTGTTGTGCCCATTAGGCATGATTTTCGCTGACATTCAGCGTTATTGTATTCGAACCGGTCATCCGATCCTGAAAGCGTGAGGTGTAGTAGTGGACGCGAAACTGGAACTTGCCCAAATGTTGGCCCGCTTCAAACTCATGGTGCGGCGGTCGTTGAATCAGACCGTGGATCTTGATCGACTGGCGCGTGAGCCCGATTATGCGCGCATTCGCTTGACTGAAATCGAAGATGCCGCGATGGATGAAGAACTGTTGGTGATGGTGGTCAGGTTGCGGGATTGGCTGGTTCCACCCCTGCGTAAAGACACGCTGGTTTCTGAATCAGGTAAAGAATCCGAGACCGAAAAATTGCGGGATTATCGTCTGGGTGCCCGTGCGTGGTAGCCGGGCACCCGGAGAAACATGGGTGATCAAATGGTCGCGGCCAGCCACGACGCCTGATGGATTGCGCGCTTCGCATCCAGCTCGGCGGCAACATCTGCACCACCCACCAAATGCACATTTTGTCCTGCACCTGCCAGTGCTGTTTGCAGTTCGCGCAAAGGGTCCTGTCCCGCGCACACGATGATGGTATCGACCGGCAGGGTCTGTGCCTGACCATTGATGAGCAGGTGCAGTCCTTCATCGTCGATACGCTCGTAGTCAACGCCGTTTAGCATCCGTACGTCTTTGCGCTCCAGTAGGATTTTGTGGGTCCAGCCGGTGGTGCGCCCGAGATTCTGCCCAACCGGCGTGGTTTTTCGTTGCAGCAGCCAGATGTCCCGATCGGCTTTTTCGACGCGGGGGGTAATGCCGGCGACGCCACCACGAGGATGATGCGTAAAATCCACGCCCCATTCCTCGGCAAATTTGTCGAGGCTCATGGCCGACGAGACGCCGGCGTGCGAAAGGAGCTCCGCCACGTCGAATCCAATACCGCCCGCACCGATGATGGCGACACGTTTTCCGATAGGCTTGCGGCCGAGGATGGCGTCCAGGTAGCCCACCACCATCGGATGATCGATACCGGGAATGGCCGGCGTGCGCGGTACGACACCTGTTGCCAGCACGATGTCGTCGAATCGGCCGTCGATCAGGGCTTGTGCCGTAACGCGGGTGCCCAGTTTCAAATCGACCCCTGTCAACTCGATTTGCTTCCGGTAATAACGCAGGGTTTCGTAAAATTCCTCCTTGCCCGGAATACGCTTGGCAATATTGAACTGCCCCCCGATTTCGTTGGCGCTGTCAAACAGGGTGACGGCGTGCCCCCTGGCGGCAGCGTTAGTGGAAAACGCCAATCCTGCCGGGCCCGCACCCACCACGGCAATGCGCTTCGCCATGCTGACCGGCCGGAAATTCAGCTCGGTTTCGTAGCACGCACGCGGATTGACCAGACACGTCGTCAACCGCCCGGTAAAGGTATGATCGAGGCAGGCCTGGTTACAGGCGATGCAGGTGTTGATTTCATCGACGCGATTGTCGCGCGCCTTGTTGACGAATTCCGGGTCGGCGAGCATCGGCCGCGCCATCGACACAATATCTGCACGGCCTTCGGCGAGCACCTGCTCTGCCACTGCTGGCATGTTGATGCGATTGCTGGTGATCAGTGGAACCTTCACTTCCTTGCGCAATCTGGCAGTAACACCGGTAAAGGCGGCGCGCGGAACCATGGTGGCAAGCGTGGGCACCCGTGCTTCATGCCAGGTGAAATGCGTACTGATGATGGTGACACCGACTTTTTCCATGGCCTTGGCGAGCGTCACGACTTCTTCCCAGGAGCTGCCCTTTTCGAGCAATTCCATGGCTGCGATGCGATACACCACAATGAAATCCGGGCCGACGGCCTCGCGAATCTGGCGAATGATTTCCACGGCGAAGCGCATGCGGTTTTCGTAGCTTCCGCCCCAGCGATCCTGGCGTTGGTTGGTGTGTTCCACGAGGAATTCGCTGATCAGATAGCCAGCGGAGCCGATGACTTCCACGCCATCGTATCCGGCTTGTTGTGCGAGGGTGGCGCAACGCACGAAATCACTGATCTGCTCGAGGATTTGTGCTTCGGTCAATTCATTGGGAACAAACGGGCTGATGCGTGCCTTGATGGGTGAGGGCGCGACCAGTGCGGGGTGATACGCGTAACGACCGACATGCAGTATCTGCATGCAGATCTTGCAGTCAGGCGCGGTGGCGTGAACGCGCTCTGTCACGATGCGATGGCGTTCGACTTCTTCCTCGTTAGTCAGCTTGGCGAGTCCGGGCGCCGACAGGCCGACTTCGTTGGGGGCGATACCGCCGGTGATGATCATGCCGACACCGCCCCGCGCCCGCTCGGAAAAGTACACCGCCATGCGTTCGAAACCGTTTTCCATTTCTTCCAGCATGGTATGCATGGAGCCCATGAGGATCCGGTTCTTGATCTTGGTGAAACCGAGATCCAGCGGCTGGAAAATATGCGGAAAGGGTTGTGTCGCAGTCATGGCGTTATGTGCTCCCCAGATTGAGTGTCGGCCCGGTTGGGCTGTAGTGAACGATTATGGGTAGGGAGACTTATTGGTCACAATGACGGCGATTGACAAAAAGTTGGCTTTTCCGAACATGTGGATCGGCAGGATCATGAACAAAAAACCCCGGCATCAGGGCCGGGGTTTGATGACTTTTTTAGCACGGTTGGCAGGTAATTACATCGTCCGCGTCCGCGCTTTCAAAGTTGATTGCAGCTCAGGGCAGCAGGTGTTGAACGGCATCGCGCTCTTCTGCCAGCTCTTTTTCAGTCGCTTTCATTTTCTCGCGGCTGAATTCGCTGATTTCGAGGCCTTGCACGATTTGCCAGTCGCCGTCCTTGCACACGCAGGGGAAGGAGTAGATCAGGCCGGCATCGATGCCGTAGGAACCGTCGCTGTACACGCCCATGCTCGTCCAGTCGCCTTCCGGTGTGCCCAGGGCCCAGTCGCGCATGTGGTTGATGGCAGCGTTGGCAGCAGAAGCCGCCGAGCTGGCGCCACGGGCCTGGATAATGGCCGCGCCACGTTGTTGAACGGTCGGGATGTAGGTTTCACGGTACCAGGCTTGATCCACCAGACCTTCAGCTTGCTTGCCGGCAACGGTAGCCTTGGAAATGTCAGGGTACTGGGTCGAGGAGTGGTTACCCCAGATGGTGACCTTACGGATGTCGTTGATCGACGTGCCGGTCTGTTGAGCCAGCTGGGTCAGGGCGCGGTTGTGATCCAGGCGGGTCATCGCGGTGAACTGGCGTGGGTTGATGTCTTTCGCGTTACGCTGGGCAATCAACGAGTTGGTGTTGGCGGGGTTGCCGACCACCAGCACTTTCACGCCACGGCTGGCGTTATCATTGATGGCTTTGCCTTGCACCGAGAAGATGGCTGCGTTGGCTTCGAGCAGGTCTTTACGTTCCATGCCGGGGCCGCGCGGACGGGCACCCACGAGCAGGGCGTAGTCGGTATCCTTGAACGCCACGTTGGGATCATCGGACTGTACCATGCCGTGCAGGAGTGGGAACGCGCAGTCATCCAGCTCCATGGCAACGCCGTTCAGGGCTTTGAGTGCAGGCGTGATTTCGAGCATCTGCAGGATAACGGGTTGATCCTTGCCCAGCATTTCGCCGGAAGCAATACGGAAAAGCAGTGAGTAGCTGATCTGGCCCGCTGCGCCGGTGACGGTTACGCGTACAGGTTTTTTCATTGATGCAATCTCCTGGGGTGGTGGGTCCAAATGAAACGCCGCCCATTTTATGCAGGTGAGACATCAAATACCAGCAACGGGTCCAATTAATGGCGTTTTAGCCGTTGTCTTTCAGACGTTTTCGTCAATGAATCGCCCTTGGGTCTGCGTCTGGCTGGCCTCGGTGTTATCCAGCAGGGCCCGGATCTTGGCATTGGGTTGGGGGCGCGGGATGCGACGGCCCCGACTGCGGCGTCGATCATTGTTCACGGGCACGTCCCGTTGCCGGCGTTCAGCGGTCATGCGTCTCTCCGGCAGAACCGGTTCCGGGTGATCCCTGTCGATCCTGGGTGTTGTCGCTACCCGTTCGATACGGATCGATCGGTTCGACTTCAGGCGTTCAATTTCTCGCCGTTGAATCGGCGGCATCTGCAACATGACGTTGGTCGCTCGTTTTGTCTTTTCCCCATAAAGGAGACTACTGTAAAAAAGAAGGCGAATGGAATGTTTGTCGGCCCGAGGCGACGCAACTTTAGAGAATGTTTGCATAACTTGTTGTTAAAACAACAAATGCGGTATCGTTGGGGCGACTGATGTGCGTGGGTACACGTTTTCAGACAGTCGCCCTTTATGCAGGCTTTAATCTCCCGTTAAAGTAGCGAACGCCTGCTCTCAGGTTGTCCGTGCGTTTTTTGCAAGACCAGCGTCAGCAATCAAACCGGCGGACAGTGGCTTAACCTCCCTTGTTGTAAGGTCACTCCATGACGATTCAGTCCACCATTGAAGAAAAGCTGAAAGAAGCACTGGAAATTACCCATCTTGACGTCGTCAACGAAAGTCATATGCACAGCGTGCCGCCGGGGTCGGAAACCCATTTCAAGGCCGTCATCGTGACAGACGATTTCCTGGGCAAGAAACAGGTTGTCCGTCACCAGATCGTGTATTCGATCCTGGCCAAGGAGATCGCTGGTCCGGTGCATGCCCTGGCACTTCATACCTACACTGCCGCCGAGTGGGCCGACGCGTCGAACAGCTCGCCTGATTCGCCCGCCTGCATGGGTGGCAGCAAAGGCGATCGTCGCGCCTCCTGATCGCGCTGCTGTATTTGCGATGCGTCTCGCCTCTATAATGTGCGGGCTCAACGGGTCCGCAGAGGTTGCTTCGTGTCTTCTATCAGTGTCATTGCGCTCTACAAATTCGTCTCGCTTCCGGATTACCAGGAACTGCGGCAACCGCTGCTGGACTTGTGTGGCCGGGAAGGCATCCGGGGTTCGCTCCTGCTCGCGCCGGAAGGCATCAACGGTACGGTCGCCGGCACGCATGAGGCAATGGCTCGTCTGCTCGACTGGTTCAAGGCTGATGCGCGCTTCAATGCGCTGGAATACAAGGTTTCCCATACTGACAATCTGCCGTTCCTGCGCATGAAGGTGAAACTGAAGAAAGAGATCGTCACCATGGGCGTTCCTTGGGTGGATCCCAATCGTGAAGTGGGAACCTATGTCGAAGCCAGGGACTGGAACCGTCTGATCAGCGATCCCGATGTCGTGGTGGTCGATACCCGCAATGATTACGAGTATCGGGTGGGCAGTTTCCGGAACGCCCTCGATCCACGCACCCGGACCTTCCGCGAATTTCCTGAATGGGTCGCGAATCATCTCGATCCCGAAAAACACAAGAAAGTCGCCATGTTCTGCACGGGTGGGATTCGTTGTGAAAAAGCCACGAGCTATTTGTTGCAGCAAGGTTTCGAAGAGGTCTATCACCTGAAGGGTGGGGTGCTGAAGTATCTGGAAGATGTTCCAGCAACGGAGAGCCTGTGGGAAGGCGATTGCTTTGTGTTTGATGATCGCGTCACCGTGACGCATGGTTTGGAACGCGGGGATTATGTGTCCTGCCATGCCTGTGGACAGCCCCTTTCACCCGAGGAGCAACAATCGGAACACTATGTACGTGAGATCAGTTGTCCGTATTGCATCGAAACGCATTCGGACGAAAAAAAGCGCCGACTGGAACAGCGGCGCAAACAGATAGAATCAGCCAGCACCTATAACGAAAAACATATGGGGCGCAATCCTCGTCAGCGCCCCTGACGGTCAATCCTGTTTCATGCCATCAGAACAAATACTGCAAGGTGAGATCGTAGCCTTCTGAATCCCACGCCACTTCATTCAACTGCGTGCTGGCACGAGTACCGTCACTCAGGAATACGGTATCGGTGCCATCTTCTGCCGACCAGATTTCGCGGAACGCACGCGCATTGGCTGACCAGTTGTCATTCCAGCGCCATTGATATTGCAGCTCGACAACATTGCCCGTGCCCACGGCCGTGTGTTCAAAACTTTTCGGATGCTCGAAATCCTCGCGCAGATTCCAGTTGGCCTCGGCACCGTATTGTGCAACATGCAACTTATAGCGCAGATTCAATGCATGGTGGTCGGTTTCAACGCCAGCGGTAATGCCCGCGAAGCCGCCCATCCAGCGAGTGGTGTAATGGCTGTTGAGGTCGTTTTCAAACGCCCCCAGTTGCACGCCGCCACTGCGGGTGTACAGGAGTTGCTCGCCCTGTGTCATTTTGAGGAATTGGGTGTTGTAAACAACGCCAAGCGCCGGTGTCAGCGATAACACCCGACTGGGTTGCAACCGATAACCCGCACTCAATTCAAACTGGGTGGTTTCCGACCCGGCGGCGCTGGAAAGGCTGCGACTGTATTCGCCCTGTCGATTATCGCCATCGTAATCCGAATCGTAGACATCACCACGAGCGGCTTCACCGGCGCTGAAATTGGTTTCAATGCGCCAATGCTTGAAGGCACCGGTATTGATATTCAGTGATCCGTAGGCGCGATATTCGGTAAATTCCAGTCCTTCATACGATAGCTCGGAAAGAATATTGGGGCCGTTATCACCGCCAGCAATATTCCAGCGCAAGTCACCGCTGCGGGTTCCATAACCACCGCCAAACGCCAGTTCATAAGGTTGTACGGCCCCCGGGAATTGTAACCAGGGCTTGGGGGCGGCGTTGGCATTGATTGCCATACCGAAAATGGAGCTGGAAACCACGAGAAATCGCGCTACTGCCTTCATTGGCCTGCATCCCATCAGCGAGTGATTGAAAAGTCACGGTAATTAAATAGTCGGCAGCGACGCGTTTAACTAAATAGTACTTTTTTCTAAGAATCCGGCCTCGATCGGGATTCAATCCAGTTGCAGCAAGACAAATATTTTCAGATCATCGAGTTAGCAGGGGCGCTTCTTATGCCCACGACAAGTGACAACAAACTGGCGGTACAATGGCAGTCTCGTTTCAATATCAGCTCGTACGATCACGACGAAAAACCATCGCCATTCATGTAAAACCACAAGGCATGGTAGAGGTTCGGGCACCCCTGAAAATGAGTGGCGCCGACATCGAGCGCTTCGTCGCCAGCAAGGAAGACTGGGTAAACAAGCACTTGCAGCGTTTCGAGACCTTGCCCGCCTTTGTTGAACCCCAGCTGTGCTGGGGGGGGCGCGTGCAGGTGCTCGGGGAATCCTGGACGCTGGTCAAGCAGGGATTTGGCAGCGGTTCGGGTAGCGAAATCGAGCTGAAACTGCCCTGGGATGCCGAGCCGGGTCAATTCCAGAAATCTTTGGATCAATGGTTTGCCAAGCGCAGCCTGGCCCTGTTTCAGGCACGCCACGACCACTGGCGTCAGCGTATGGAAGCCTTTGCCCTGCCGCCATCGCGGGTGAGCGTACGCAAGATGCGGCGGCGCTGGGGGAGTTGTCGTCGTTCCGGGGCCATTCTGTTCAACACCCAGCTTTATAAATACCCGTTGGCCTGTATCGACTGCGTCGTGGTGCATGAGTTGTGTCACCTCGTGCATTTTCACCACGGGCCGGCGTTTTATCGCTTGATGACGTCGGTGATGCCGCAATGGCGCCAAGCTGATGATTTGTTGCGTGATTCGGCAATGCAGTACTGAGTAAGCTACAGCCCACGTTTGGCTTTTTTCGTCAATCAAATCGGTCTATTCCTGCAATTGACGCGCTGCCTGCCGCCGGGGAACACTGGGTCATCCGCGCAAATGCAGCAACCGACAGCTCGCGGACACTCCCTTCCTGCACGAGACAACCATGATATGAGCGAGAAGAAAGAACTCCTGTTTGACCTGACGCTGACAGAAGAACAGCGTATCACCCGCGAAAGCTTGCGGCGTTTTGCTGATGACGAAATTCGTGCGATGGCCCGAACCGCTGACGAAGAAGGCCGTGCACCCCAGGCGTTTTTCGATACCGTGGCCGGCTTCGGGCTGCATTTGCTGCCATTACCGGAACACCTGGGCGGTGCCGGCATGTCGCGTTCGCCGATTTCCAACATGCTCAATGCCGAGGATCTCGCCTACGGTGATGTCGGCATGGCAATTGCGGCGCTGTCGCCAGTGTCGTTTATCCATGTGATGATCGATCAGGGCACGGCAGCACAACAAGAGCGTTATCTGACAGCCTTTGCTGAGGAAGCGTTTGTATCGGCGACGCTGGCCGTCATGGAACCACGCGCACTCTTCGACATCAATGAGTTGTCGACCGTGGCCGAGCGGGTGGGCGAGGAAACTGTTCTCAACGGTGTTAAAACGGCCGTGGCCCTGGGCGATAACGCGAAACTCCTATTGGTGTTGGCGCGTGATACAGCCTCGGGGCTGACATTCGGCTACATCGTGGAAGCGGGCGCTGAGGGAATGCGTTATGAAGTGGAGCAGTACATGGGGCTGCGCACGCTCTCACTGCAACGGGTCATCCTGGAAAACGTGCGCGTTCCCGCCATGGCACGTGTCGGTGACAGCGAAAAAGGGCTGGATGTCGAACGCGTGGTGGCGCTCAGTCGCATCGGAATGGGGGCCATTGCGGTGGGGTGCTGCCAGGCGATGCTGGATTACGTCATTCCGTATGTGAATGAACGGGTGGCCTTTGGTGAGCCGATATCCCATCGTCAGTCGGTCGCGTTCATGGTGGCAGACATGGCCATCGAAATCGAGGCCATGCGTATGCTCGTTTATCGTGCGGCGTCTCGTGCGGAACAGGGAATTCCGTTTTATCGGGATGCCTATCATGTGCAGTTGTTCTGTAGCGAGAAATCGATGCAGATTGGCACTAACGGGGTGCAATTGTTGGGAGGGCATGGTTTCGTGCGGGAATACCCGGTCGAAATGTTCTACCGCAATCTGCGCGCGATCGCCGTCATGCAAGGCCTGGCCTTGGTGTAACCACTCTTTCCGGGAGCAATACAATGATCAATCTGGAACTGCCCAAAAAACTCGTGGTGGCGCAAAAGATGGCGCATCAGGTCGCGGAATCCGTATTTCGGCCGATCGCACGCAAATACGACAAGATCGAACACTGCCCGACACCGCCGGAACTGGTTCAGCTCGGGCAAATGTTGAAGAGCATGCCGGCAGCCAGCAGCAAGGGCGCCAGCAGTGATGAGGGCGTAAAAAACGGCACCAATCTCACGGGTGTCGTGTCGACCGAAGAAATGTCCTGGGGCTGTATCGGCCTGATGCTTTCCATTCCGGGGCAGGGGCTGGGTAACGCGGCCATTGCAGCGGTGGGTACCGATGCGCAGAAGGCGAAATTCGGCAAGATGTACTGTGCCATGGCCATCACGGAACCCAGTTGTGGTTCGGATTCCGCCGCTATCAAAACCACGGCTCGTCTCGAAGGCGACGATTGGATCATCAACGGCGAAAAGATCTTTGCAACGGCCGGTGAACGTGGCGATGCGGTCGTGGTTTGGGCCACGCTGGACAAGTCGCTGGGTAAAGCCGCGATCAAATCGTTCGTGGTCGAAAAGGGTACCCCCGGCATGACGCTCACCCGTTGCGAAAGCAAGATGGGACTGCGTGTATCGGACACGGCTGCGATCACCTTTACCGATTGCCGGATTCCGAAAGAAAATATCTTGGGTTCTGCCGAGATCGGCGATACCGCAGAGGCCCGCAAAAAGGCGTTTGGCGGCGTGATGCAGACATTCGACAATACCCGGCCGCAGGTGGCTGCCATGTCGTTGGGCGTCGCTCGCGGGGCGTTGGAACTGACACGCGCACTGCTGCGGGCCGAAGGCGTGGATCCACAATATAACGTGTCCCCGGTTAAACTCAGCGCGGTCGAAAAGGAGTTGTGCATGATGGAAGCGGAACTCGAAGCTGCGCGCTTGTTGACCTACAAAGCGGCCTGGCTGGCTGATAATCGCATTCCCAATTCCAAGGAAGCCTCGATGTGCAAGGCCAAGGCGGGCCGCGTTGGCAACGCGATTACCCTCAAGTGCGTGGAATTGTGTGGAACCCTGGGCTATGGCGAACAACAGTTGCTGGAAAAATTTGCGCGCGACTCAAAAATTCTTGATATTTTCGAGGGTACGCAACAAATACAGCAGTTGATCGTGGCGCGGCAGATTCTGGGGAAATCGTCAGCAGAATTGAAATAACGAGGAAGGTGCGGG
This sequence comes from Pseudomonadota bacterium, assembly GCA_052035295.1. Classification (GTDB taxonomy): domain Bacteria; phylum Pseudomonadota; class Gammaproteobacteria; order Pseudomonadales; family Ketobacteraceae; genus HdN1. Next base: position 20,775 of record JBPOHS010000027.1, on the reverse strand, counting down.
ACGCCACCGGAAAGCTTCCGGTGGCGTTGCTTGAGGGTTTGATCAGTCGGTTGCGCCCACCAGCCAGGGGTTGCTGGTGTACTTGCGATACTGTCTGAGCAAGGACATTTTCTGGGTGCCGCTGTTGACGTTCTTGTCGACTGCGTAGGCTTTCCAGTCACAGTAGTTGTCGCGGAATTCGATGGTCGAGAAACCGTTCTGTACCGTGTTGAAATAGCGCACGTGCGGGTTGGTCAGACGTACGGCCGAATTGGTGAGACCTTGCGCCAGCCATTGCACGGCACCGCTCGGCGTTTTCAATTTCAGCATGTCGAACAAGCCGGCCGACGTGATCGATGGCGTCATGAATTCCACGCCGAGGAAGTTGTCGTAATTGAAGATCGACTTGTTGAGGTAGTCGCGTTTGATGTGCGAGGCCATGTAGGTGTGCAGGTCGCCGGTGAGCACGACGAAATTCTCGATTTGCTGATCTTTCAGCAACTGCATCATCTGCAAGCGTTCGTAATCAAAACCATCCCAGGCGTCGACGTTGAAGGGGATCTTGTACTTGCCGAAAGTGAGACCCAGGCTGCCCATATAGGTCTGGTTGCCCAGCACTTTCCAGCGCGCGGTGGATTGTGACAAACCGTTGAACAGCCAATCGCGCTGCTCTCCACCCATCATGGTTTGATCGTCATCACGCCATTCCGTGCATGCAATCGGGAAATAACGTCCGAAGAAATCTTTTTCGCCACAAGCATGCGCGCTACGGTAGGAGCGGGTATCCAGCATGAACAGATCGAGCAGGTTACCCAGTTGTACACGTCGATAATGCTTCAGGAACTGGTGCGGATGCGTAGCGCCTTCGTTGATTTGCAGACGCACCGGCACGAACTCGGCCCAGGCTTGTTGCGAATCGAGCATCAGTTGGTTGAGGCGAACCGGGTCGCTGCCGTATTCCGCATTGACGGTGTAAGGGTGATCGGGTGCGCCCAGCGTATCGCGGGTGTAATCCCAATACGCATCGTTGGCGGTCTCGTGGTCATCACGCGTCATGATGAAGGTGTGATTTTCGAGCGCACGTTGCAGGAATGGATCGGAGCGATAGGTACGGTAAAGGTGGCGATAGTCTTCCAGGTCCATGGCCACGATGCCATCGGATGGCAGCACAATGAGGCGGTCTTCAAAGGGCAGCGACTGGAAACGTGGATCGCCGGCCGATTCATAGATGAAATCGCCCAGGTGAATGACGTAATCGATGCTGTCGTCCTGGGCCACGTAATTGAGGACGCCGTAGTACCCGTTGGTGTAATCCTGACAGGTCAGCATGGCCAGTTTCAGCGACGAGACTTCGGCACCGTAGGGTGGGGCCGTGCGGCAACGACCGGTGCGACTCACGGTGTTGGCGTAAATGAAGCGGTAGTAGTAACGGGTATAGGGTTGCAGGTGCGAATCCAGATCGAGCTTGACGGTGTAATCGGTCGCGTCGCTGATTTCGCTGGCTGCGACAAAACTTTCGAATACCAGTTCGTTGAACGCCGCGTCGGTCGCAACTTGAACGATCAGGTTTTCGGTCGGCACGTAGGCCGAGGGGGCGACACGCGTCCAGAGGATGACACCGGTCGGCGTCGGATCACCGGACGCTATCGACAGACTGAACACGCGCTCGGAGTCATAAGACAAGGGAGCATCAGGGGGAACGAGCCCGGCATTCGCCCGACCAGACGAGTAAGTGACAATATAAGGCGTCACCATGGTGGCCGCGAGATAAGAGATAAAAGTGCGTCGGTTAACGATTTTTGTCATGGTGATGCTCCCTTTCAGGACTGGATGACGGCAATCCCGAAATTTGGTCAGGGTATGGTTATTCTTCTAGGGTACAAGCGTCGGATGTAAAACCTGTGACAGCTGGTCAAAAAGTACCAAATATCGGGTGTAGTGTACATTGGGTAATCCGCTATTGGTACGGTCGTGCTGTGGATCTTTGTTTAGATTTGTAGACGTCTTCCTCGCTTTACATTCCTTGGCGCTTGGGGTAAAACGCCGCTCAATCTAGGTTCCACCCATTTTGCTTTTTCTTTATTCAGTCGACGCGACGGCGCCGGGCAGGTGTGCAATGAAATCCATGGCCAAAAAAGACAAGACCGAATTCAACAAGCTGCAGAAGCGTTTGCGGCGGGATGTCGGGCGTGCCATCGCCGACTTCAACATGATCGAAGAGGGCGACAAGATCATGGTGTGCCTGTCCGGGGGCAAGGACTCCTACACCATGCTCGACATCTTGATGAACCTGCAGCATGACGCGCCGGTGAACTTCGAACTGGTGGCGGTCAACCTCGACCAGAAGCAGCCAGGGTTCCCCACCGATATTCTGCCGAGATACCTGGAAGGGGTTGGTGTTCCTTTTCACATCATCGAGGAGGACACCTACAACGTCGTCAAGACCCATGTGCCCGAAGGCAAGACCATGTGCTCGCTGTGTTCGCGTTTGCGTCGCGGCTTGCTGTATTCGTTTGCCGAAGAGATTGGTGCGACCAAGGTCGCGCTGGGGCACCACCGTGACGACATCATGGAAACCCTGTTCCTGAACATGTTCTACGGCGGCAAGCTGAAGGGTATGCCGCCCAAGTTGCGCAGTGATGACGGCAAGCACATCCTCATTCGCCCCATGGCCTATTGCAAGGAAGACGACATCATCGAGTACGCGGCCATCAAGGAATTCCCCATCATTCCCTGCAACCTGTGCGGCTCGCAGGAAAACCTGCAGCGCCAGGTCATCAAGGAAATGCTGCAGGGGTGGGAGAAGAAGAATCCCGGCCGCCTCGAAACCATCTTCACCGCGATGCAGAATGTGGTGCCATCCCATCTGGCCGATACCGAACTGTTCGATTTCAAGAATCTGCAACCCGGTACACCCAACCTGGAGCGGGTACGCCCTTCGAATCGCGTACAAATCCATAATATCGACTGACGTCGATCAGCGCCGCGCTCCTGTTCGGGCGTCTGGACCTTTGCACCCTGCGTGAAGGCCCCGACGCCCGATTTTCCATCTGCGACTCGTAAATTCCTGATATCCCGTTAGAATCACCTGCAAATCTCCATCAGGTGGTGACAGGGGCGTGCGTGCTTAACCGGATCTGGCTCAGTTTCTTTTTCATCGCTTTCGGCTGCGCGCTCTGGCCCGCGCTGCACGGCGACTGGTCGCGTATCGACGCCATCCAGAAATCCCTGTTTGAAATGTCCAAATTGTCAGCCGAAATAGCCCTGGGCCTGATCGGTCTGATGGCGTTATGGCTGGGGTTGTTCAAAATTGGGGAAGATGCCGGTTTGATCCGCGTATTTGCCCGTTTTCTTTCGCCCTTGTTCCGGCGGCTGATGCCCGACGTTCCGCAAAATCACCCGGCCATTGGCAGCGTGAGCATGAACCTCATGGCGAACATGCTCGGTCTTGATAACGCCGCGACACCCCTGGGCCTAAAGGCCATGGCGGATTTACAAACGCTCAATAAAACGCCGGATACGGCCACCAATGCACAGATCCTGTTTCTGGTGCTGAACTGTTCGTCTGTCACCTTGATCCCGGTGTCGATCTTCATGTATCGGGCGCAGTTGGGCGCGGCGGTTCCTACCGACGTCTTCCTGCCTATTTTGCTGGCCACCAGTTGCTCGACGCTGGGCGGTTTGCTGGTGGTCGGCATGGTGCAACGGATTCGCCTGTCGGATCCGGTCTTGCTGGCGTGGGTGTTCGGCTTGGCGTTCCTGGGTGCCTGTTTCATGGGCTTTCTGTTGACGTTGGGTAGCGCAGCACTACAGGCGTTTTCCTCGCATCTGGCGGCACTGGCCATTCTCGGCATTGTGGCCTTGTTTCTGGGCGCAGGCGCGTTCAGGCGAATTGATGCTTATGCGAGCTTCATTGCGGGGGCAAAAGAGGGGTTTGAGACGGCAGTCAAGATCATTCCGTATTTGGTGGCCATGCTGGTGGCTATCGGCGTGTTGCGCGAAAGCGGGGCGCTGGGCGCCGTGCTGGAGGGGGGGCGCTGGTTGGTGGCTGCTGCCGGTGGCGACAGCCGTTGGGTAGACGCCATGCCGGTTGCCCTCATGAAACCTCTGTCGGGCAGCGGCGCCCGCGCGCTTATGCTGGAAACCATGCAACATTACGGGGTGGATTCGTTTCAGGCGCGATTGTCGGCCATTATCCAGGGCAGCACCGAGACGACGTTCTATGTGCTCAGCCTGTACTTTGGCAGTGTGGGGATCGTCAAGATTCGGCACGCGCTCTGGTGTGGATTGCTGGCCGACCTGATTGGTGTGGTCGCGGCCATTATGGTTTGCTACTGGTTTTATGGGTGAGGTGTGGAAGGCACATTGCATGGCGCCCGTATGCACGTCGCCCATTGCATGGCGCCCGCTGCACGTCGCCAAATAAAAAAGGCCGCTCGTGGCGGCCTTTTGAGAGCTGTGCTGCATTCGCGCCGACAGTTGCATTGCCAGCGTGTTTGAGCGGCCCTCCACAAGAATGATGTATCCAATCCCGCCTGGTGGGCGGAAGTCGGAAAAACGCTGGAACAATGCCAAGGGCGTCGCAGCGGATAAGCCTGCGGGACCGGGTCATGCTCCTGCCCTCGAAGGGGCAGTCAAATCATAGGTGTTGTGCCATAATTTGCTTAATTTATATTTCCTATTTTCGGTATTTATCTTGTGAATATCAGCCGCGTCGACCTGAACCTCCTGGTGTATCTCGACGTTCTCCTGCATGAACAGAACGTCAGTCGGGCAGCGGAACAGTTGGGCATCACCCAGCCGGCCATGAGTAACGGCTTGAAACGCTTGCGGGACCTCTTCAACGATCCGCTGTTGATCCGATCCAGCGACGGTATGAAGCCAACGGAACGCGCTCTCGAAATCCAGCCCAAGATTCGCCAGATTCTTGCCGAAACTGTCGAGATGCTCGAACCCAAGCAGGAATTCAAACCGTTCCAGAGCAAGCGTGTGTTCCGCGTCATGGTGAGTGATTATGCCGAGGCCACCCTGATTCCACCCCTGATCAAACAGATCCGTTCGGAAGCTCCCAACATCATTCTCGACTTCCTGACGCCCAGTGATGTCAGCTATCACGACATGGAGATGGGCAAGGTCGACATGGCGATCAACCGCTTCAACGAGATTCCCGGATCATTCCACCAGTCGGTCATCTGGAAAGACAGCTTTTCGTGTCTGATCAATCACCGCAACCCCATCGTCCACAATTTCAACCTGAAGACCTACCTCGAAGCACAGCACATCTGGGTGAGCAAGACCGGTATGGGTGTGGGGTTTGGCGTCAATCCGGAAAAATCGGGTGGTCTGGGCTGGATCGATCAGGCGCTCGCGCGCATTGGAAAACGGCGGAAAATCACGATCTTTACCCGGCATTATCAGATGCCAGCCCTGCTCGCCCAGAATAACGACCTGATTGCAACGCTACCCACCCGTATCGCTAAAATGCAGGCTGAAAACCCTAAACTCATTATCCGCGAACCCCCGTTTTACATTCCGGAATTCGAACTGATCATGGCCTGGAGTCCGCTGTTGCATCACAACGCAGCCCATCAGTGGCTTCGGCGGCTGGTGCTATATGTCGCAGAGCGACTGAGAATCGAGAACGAAGCTGAAGAGTAAAAGGTTGATTGGGGATATTTCGGGAAGGGCGGGGGTAAAAGGATTCGGGAACGTCGCCGGCATGGATGCCGGCGTCGAGCCTACATGGATGTATTGACGGGCGCCGTGCAACGGCGTTTCCAGAATGCTTTTACCCCCGCCCTTCCTGGCAAGCCCTGTGCCTCGCCATTAAATGAAAAAGGGCTCTTTTGAGCCCTTTTTCAACGCTTCAGACTACCCATCAGCAGCCGTATTTCGCCTTGGCTTCACGACGCTTGGCATGCAGTACCGGCTCAGTATAACCGCTCGGCTGTGCACAACCCTGGAACACAAGCTCGCACGCTGCTTCGAATGCCACATTGCCTTCGAAGTTGGGAGCCATGTTGCGGTAAGCAGGATCGCCGGCGTTTTGTTTGTCGACGATGGCCGCCATGCGCTTCATGGTTTCGAGTACCTGTTCCTGGGTGCAGATGCCATGATGCAGCCAGTTGGCGATATGCTGACTGGAAATACGCAGGGTTGCGCGGTCTTCCATCAGGCCGACGTTGTTGATGTCGGGAACTTTCGAACAACCTACACCCAAATCGATCCAGCGCACCACATAGCCAAGGATACCCTGGGCGTTATTGTCGAGTTCCTGCTGAATTTCTTCGGCAGTCGGCTTGCTCGTCATCAGCGGCAGGGTGATGATGTCGTCCAGGCTGGCGATTTCACGCGTAGCCAGTTCTTCCTGACGCGCGGCAACGCTGACTTTGTGGTAGTGCATGACGTGCAGGGTCGCAGCGGTGGGTGACGGTACCCAGGCGCAGCTGGCGCCGGCCAGCGGATGGGCCAACTTGGTTTCCATCATCTGGGTCATTTCGTCGGGTTTGGGCCACATGCCCTTGCCGATCTGTGCTTTGCCCTTGAGGCCACAACGCAGGCCGTTATCGACGTTCCAGTTTTCATAGGCGCTGATCCAGGCCTGGGCCTTCATGGTGTCCTTGCGCACAACGGCGCCGGCTTCCATGCTGGTGTGGATCTCGTCACCGGTACGATCGAGGAATCCGGTGTTGATGAATATCAGGCGTTCTTTGGCCGCGCGGATACATTCCTTCAGGTTGACCGTGGTGCGACGCTCTTCGTCCATAACGCCGATCTTGAGCGTGTTACGCGCCAGGCCAAGGGCATCTTCCACCGCGCTGAACAATTCGCAGGCGAAGGCAACTTCTTCGGGGCCGTGCATTTTTGGCTTCACGATATAAACGCTGCCTGCGCGGCTGTTTTTGAACGGGCCTTTGCCGAGCAGATCGTGTTTGGCGATCAATACCGTGACCATCGCATCCATGAAGCCCTCAGGTACTTCGTTACCATTCTGGTCCAGTACGGCTTCGTTGGTCATCAGGTGGCCGACATTACGTACCAGCAACAGCGAACGGCCGGGCAGGGTGAGGGTGCTGCCATTGGGCGCCGTGTATTCGCGATCTGCGTTCATGCGACGGGTCAGTTGCTTGCCACCTTTGTCGAACGTTTCGCTCAGGTCGCCTTTCATCAGGCCCAACCAGTTGCGGTACACCACGACTTTGTCGTCGGCATCCACGGCAGCAACCGAGTCTTCACAATCCTGAATGGTGGTGATGGCAGATTCCATCAGCACATCCTTGACGCCGGCGGCGTGATCCTTGCCGATCGGGCTGGCAGGATCGATCTGGATTTCAAGGTGCAGGTGGTTGTTCTTCAGCAATACGCCGGTCAGGACGACATCGCCCTTGTAGCCGACGAACTGGGCCGGATTGGCCAGGCCGGTGTCGGTACCGTTGGCCAGCGTGACGGACAGGCTGCCATCTTTAACTGCATAACGCGTGGCATCCTTGTGGCTGCCGGTGGCGAGCGGTGCCGCTTCGTCAAGCACGCCCGCTGCATAGGCAACGACCTTGGCGCCACGGACGGGGTTGTAACCTTTGCCTTTCTCGGCGCCGCCTTCCTCGGAAATGACATCGGTGCCATACAGCGCGTCGTAAAGGCTGCCCCAACGAGCATTGGCAGCGTTCAGTGCATAACGGGCATTCATGACCGGTACCACCAGCTGCGGGCCGGCGATGGTGGCGATTTCCGCGTCAACATTGGTGGTTTCGATCGAGAACGCAGGACCTTCCGGTACCAGATAGCCGATCTCGGTCAGGAACGCCTTGTAAGCCGCCTGGTCATGGGCTTGACCGGCGCGCGCCTTGTGCCAGGCGTCTACCTTGGCCTGGATATCATCGCGCTTGGCAAGAAGTGCCTTGTTCTTCGGGCCCAGCGTGTTGACGATCTTCTCGAAGGAAGCCCAGAACGCATCGGGTTCGATACCGGTGCCAGGCGCAATTTCGTTGGCCACAAGATCATGAAGTACGGTGGCAATCTGCAATCCACCTTTCTTGATGCGTTCCGTCATGGGTATGCCTCGATTCTGACGATTTAAGGAGAGGAAACAGGGCGTTTTGGAGCCCCGTCAACAGAGCGCGTAGACTACCCGAACCGCGGTCATTTCTCCAGTCCTGGCGCTACACACTGCAACGCGAAAATGATAGACTGATCGGTCATTTTTTGCGTGGCTGTTTTCTGTGAAAATCCTTCGGGAATGACGATACCAAACAGGCTTTGGCGCGTTACTGGAGGATGTCCACCTTGATTTCGTAACCCAGATCCTGAGTGCCCTTTTGCCGGGTGGAATACACAATGCCTTGTGAAGACTGTTTTGCCGACTGATCTATGCCTCCCATGGGAGTCCACAACCCCAGCGGAACGCTGACCGTGGTGTTGAGTGTGCTGGTCTCGATAGACGCTTGTGAGTTATTGCCTTTGATCTTCTGGCTATGGCTGCTGATCTCGACGAATACCTTGTCTCGCTGCAATTTGGGAACCACATACAAGCCGCTGGTGACCGGCTTGTAGTGGGTGGTATTTGACACGCCGTTGATGGTCACCACCTGCTGTTGTAAAGGGATTTCGTCGCCCAGACTGATATAGCCTTCCTCGCCTTCCAGCACCCGGACCTGATGGACACTGCTGTTGCGTTCCGTACTGATGGTGTTGCGCGACATGACCCGTGTTTCCACGCGTCCGTCGGTGCTCGAACCGCGGTAAACCACCACATTGTTATCGCCGTCACCGCGTTCCACACGCACGCCGTTACCGTCTTCGACATAGTCAGCTTGCGCTGCAACGCCGTTCACGCGTGACTGATGCTGATCCGACTTGCGGACGGACACGAGCAGGTTGCGTGGCGGGCGATCGACCTCGTCAAGTATGCGCTGTATTTCGACGTGATTGGCGCGGTCCGTCCGAATGATGATCTTGTTCTTGTAGACGGAAATGGTATCGCCGGTGCCCAGCAGGTCCTGCACGACGGGTGCGACTTTTTCAGCGGGCCAGTAGGTTTCATAGACATGCAGGACTTGTTCGGCCTGCACCGAACCGCATGCCATTGACAGTACAACGGCAGAGATCAGTGGGCGCATGCTTGCTCGCAAGCGACGATACCCGATAGCGAATGGAAGAACATTCATGGCGATAGTCGTCTCAGTTCCTGACAGGGTTCAGCCCTATCCCAGGCCGAATCGAAGTAACGCGCTTTTTTTGCCGACTCCGGAATCGCCCGGAATTCGCAAAAGCCTCGCATGTGTCCATGAGTATAGCGTTTTACCAGTCCAACATTGTCGACCAGCAGGAACTCGTCCATATCTTCAATGATGTCGAAAGGAAATGACCGGATTTCGATGCAGGAGGGAACACGCCGTTGCAGCTCGACCATGCGATGTCCCAGGTGTGCGGCTTTGCCCGGATCTTTCAGCAGGATGCGGATCGGGACGTTTTTGCGGTTGCGTGCCACGTCCGAAGCAATGCGCAGGAAATCCGGATTGTCATATAACTCCCGGTCAAATTCCTGGGTAAAAATTTTCATGGACAGCTTGGTTTGACGCGCCATGTTGTTGATCGCGCAACGAAACTCCTCGACACCCGACAGGGAAAGGGTGCCGGTACTCTCGCCCAGAATGAGCAAACTTCCCAGATTCAAGATCGACATGCGACCGTCCGCTATTGTTTTTGTTGGTTTGCATTATGGAACGACGATCGAACCGGGGCCAAGAGGGTGGGTGTGACTTCATTGGCAGACTCGGCAGAATGAACAATGCGACGGCGGATGAAGTTCAGAGGACCTTATGCATACTGCAGTGGGGAATGCCCGCATCCATGAATACGTCCGAACAAACGGCGTACCCAAAGCGCAGATAAAACGGAATGGCATGTGTTTGGGCGTGCAGAAAAACCTGGCCGATCGACTGTTCGCGCGCCTTTGTTTCTGCCGCCAACAGAAGTGCAGCGCCTACGCCCTGGCCGCGATGGGTTGTCAAGACCGCCATTCGCCCGATCTGGCCCGTGGGCAGCAAGCGGGCACAGCCAATGGCATTGCCCTGTCCTTCGAGTGCAAGCAGGTGGCAGGCCGTCGCGTCATCGTCGTCCCATTCGAGCTCGACGGGTACCTGTTGTTCTTCAATGAAGACCGCCGTGCGCACGACCATGAGCGGCGCTTGCAGTGCCTCCCATGGGCCAGCGTGAACGGTCAACATCTCATTCTTCATCAGCGGCAATGTACAAGGTACCCTTGTTGAGCAGGCTGGTCAGTAACTGTAACGCCATGGCTGACTGGCACAGACGGATCAGTTCGAAATTGTCGTACACCCGGTGGGCTGCCAGGTATCGCGCCAACGGTTGGGCCTTGTCGTGCAGCTCAATCGCTTCGCCGTTGATGAAAAAACCGTCAATCTTGCCGTCGATTTCCGTGAACAGAAAACGCGAGCTTTCGTCGCGCTGCACTGGATAACCGTTCTTGATCAGGGACATGGCCTCATCGCTGCGGTAAGGTTCCTCCGGCGCATTCAAGTCCTTCTCATATTTGGATTCGGACATGGCCTTGCCCAGCCAACGGCGCACATGTGCCTTGTCCTCCATCATGGACTGGATCAACGCGTGGATGCGGTCTATTTCGCCATCGGTCAATTGCCCCGGATTATCGTGAAGGGTGAGATCAGAATCGTCGTAACGCAGGTGATCGGGTAGCTTGTCTTGCAAGGAATCCACGAATCCCTGCAGCAAATCCAGGTGACTCGGCGCCCGGAAACCGACCGACAACGTCATCGATTCCTTGAGTGCAATACCCCAATGCGCGAGCGCGGGTGGCAGATACAGCATATCGCCCGGGTTCAGGACCCAGCTCTCGGTTTGATCGAATTGCTGCAGAATCTTCAACGGCAAACCCGGCACCAGACCGGCGCGTTCATCACAGGCTTGCCCGACACGCCATTCGCGCTGGCCATAGCCTTGGATCAGGAACACATCGTAGTAGTCGTAATGTGGGCCCACCGACCCCTGGTCGGGTGCGTAACTGATCATCAAGTCATCGATACGCCAGTTCGGGATGAACGTGAACAAATCCAGCAGGTGCGAACAGGCGGGCACGTAATGATCGACGGCCTGCACCAGCAGGGACCAGTGGCTTTCCGGCAACCCCTTGAAGGTCTCTTCGTCGAAAGGACCGTGGCGCAGCTCCCAGTCGTTTTCACCGTGTTGAATGACGATACGTGACTCGGCTTCGTCGTCGAGGGACAGCCCCGCGAGTTCGTCAGGCGAAATCAGGTTCACCGCCTCAGGCAGGGCGTTACGGACCAGCAGCGGCTTTTTCTGCCAGTATTCTGCAAGGAATTGTTCAGCTGTCAGTCCACCCAGCAAGGAAAGCGGTTCACCTTTCATTCGTTACACCTTTTTCGCTTGGGTTGCGGCATTGCCGATATACGAGGCCGGCGTCATGGCGCGCAGACGTGCCTTGTCGGCTTCCGGAATGGCCAGGGTTTCAATGAATTCCTGGAGGGCTTGTTTGGTGATGGCCTTGCCACGGGTCAGCGCCTTGAGTTTTTCATACGGTTTTTCGATGTTGTAACGACGCATCACCGTCTGTACCGGTTCAGCCAGCACTTCCCAGGCATCGTTCAGGTCTTCACCCAGGCGTGCTTCGTTGATTTCCAGTTTGCCGATGCCTTTGAGACTGGCTTCGTAAGCAATAACGGCGTGCCCGAGGCCCACGCCCAGGTTGCGCAATACGGTTGAGTCGGTCAGGTCACGCTGCCAGCGCGATATCGGCAGCTTGCGTGCCAGGTGATCCATCAGTGCATTGGCAATACCGAGGTTGCCCTCAGAGTTTTCGAAATCGATCGGATTGACCTTGTGCGGCATGGTGGACGAGCCGACTTCGCCTTCCACCGTTTTTTGCTTGAAGTAGCCGAGCGAAATATAGCCCCACACGTCGCGATCAAAATCGATCAGGATGGTATTGAAGCGCGCGATGGCCTCGAAGAGTTCCGCAATGTAGTCATGCGGCTCGATCTGGGTGGTGTAGGGGTTGTAGTCCAGACCGAGGCTTTCGATGAAAGCCTGCGCATTGGCAGACCAGTCGATGTCCGGATAGGCGCTCAGATGGGCGTTGTAGTTGCCGACCGCGCCGTTGATCTTGCCAAGCAGTTCGACGGCGGCGATGCGGGCGCGGGCGCGCTGCAGGCGCCAGGCGACGTTGGCCATTTCCTTGCCGAGCGTCGTCGGCGTTGCCGGCTGGCCGTGCGTACGGCTCATCATCGGCACGTCGGCGTTGACGTGGGCCAGTTCGCGCAGACGCTCGACCAGCCTGTCCAGCATCGGCAGCATGGCCTGCTCGCGCGCGCCCTGGCACATCAGTGCATGCGACAGATTGTTGATGTCTTCGGAGGTGCAGGCAAAGTGAATGAATTCGCTGACCTTGACCACTTCGGCATTAGCCTTGGTGCGCTCCTTGATCCAGTACTCGAGGGCCTTGACGTCATGGTTGGTCACTGCTTCTATGGCCTTGACCTCCGCCGCCTGCTGCGGCCCGAAGCTGGCGACCAGCCCATCGAGCTCGGCTGCGGTCGACGCCGAAAAAGCCGGAATTTCCGCAAAATGCGGCTCGCCGGCCAAAGCCTTCAGCCATTCGATTTCCACCCGCAGGCGGCAACGAATCAGGCCAGACTCGGAAAAATGCGCACGCAGCGCATCGACCTTGCCAGCATAGCGGCCGTCAAGCGGGGAGAGCGCGGTCAGGGGATCGCAGTTCATGGAGCCGTCCTTTTCGTCAAGCCTGCAATTTTACCCGCGCGGCGCAGGGCTGCGCCATACGCTATAATCGGCCACCCAAAAATTTCAGAGCATGCGATGAACCTGATCGGCTCCCATACTAGCCCTTACGTGCGCAAGGTGCGCATCGTGCTGGCGGAAAAGAAAATCGACTACGATTTCGTCATTGACTCGCCCTGGCTTGCCGGCACTGCGGTGCCCAACGTCAATCCACTGGGCAAGATTCCGGCACTGATCCTGGACGATGACACACCGCTGTTTGACTCCCGGGTCATCGCTGAATACATCGACAGCGTGACCCCAAACAACAAGCTCTTGCCTTCGTCCAATCGCGAGCGCACCGAGGTCAAGCGCTGGGAAGCCGTCGCCGATGGCATGTGCGACGCCGCCACCACCGCTTTCCTCGAAGCCAAGCGCCCCGAGACGCAGAGAAGCGATGACTGGATTGCGCGGCAGCGTGAAAAGATCAAGCGCAGCCTCGATTTCATGGCAGCCGAACTGGGCGAAAGCAGCTACTGCATGGGCACCCATTTCTCGCTGGGCGACATCGCCGTCGGAAGCGCTCTGGGCTATCTTTGCTTCCGCTTCCCCGACATCGCCTGGCAGGAATCCCACCCCGGTCTCGCCAGGCTCTACGCCAAGCTGATGAAGCGCCCGTCGTTTGTGGACACCACGCCGCACGACTGACGCACCACGACGGGAAAACACCGAAGGGCGCCGGCGGCGCCCTTGCCTATTGGAGGGGTGCCGACCCCATCGCCTCGCCGAGCCTGACCGGCCGCGCTGGCGTCCAGTCGCGGTTGAACTGCACGACACCCGGCGGGAACAGCATCACTACCGTCGACCCGAGCAGGAAGCGGCCCATCTCGTCGCCCTGGCGAAAGTCCAGTTGCCGGTCGCTGTAGTCCCATTCACGGATATGCCCCGGACGCGGCGGGTTGACCACCCCGTGCCAGACCGTCGCCATGCTGCCGACAATCGTCGCGCCGACCAGCGCCAGGACGAATGGCCCCTGCGTTGAATCGAAGACGCAGACGACCCGCTCATTGCGCGCAAACAGGCCGGGAACGCCACGCGCCGTCGTCGGATTGACCGAAAACAGCGCGCCGGGCACATGGATCATCCGCGTCAGACGACCGGCGCACGGCATGTGGATGCGGTGATAGTCGCGCGGGCTGAGGTAGAGGGTCGCGAAGGCGCCGTCCGCGAAACGGCCGGCAAGTTCGGCGTCACCGCCGACCAGCGCGGTGGTCGAATAATGATGGCCCTTGGCCTGGTAGATCTGGTCGCGCTCGATCGCCCCGAACTGGCTGATCGCCCCGTCGACCGGGCAGATGAAGTCAGCTGGCGCCAGCGGCCGCGCGCCGGCGCGCAACGGGCGCGTGAAGAACTCGTTGAAGCTGGCATAGCCGGCGATATCCGGATTGGCCGCCTCGGCCATGTCGACGCCGTAGCGCCCGACGAACCAGCGAATGAAGCGGGTCGTGACCCCTCCCGCTCGCGCGCTGGCAAGCTTGCCGGCGAGCACGGTCAGGGCCTGCTTGGGGATCAGGTATTGCGGCAGGACTGCGAGACGATCGGACACGAGGTTTCCTGGGGAAATGTTGCAAGCTGGATTGCCGGGCTCCCGGCAATCAGCGGATGACCCCGCCGCCAAGGCAGACGCGGCTCTCGTAGAGCACCACCGATTGCCCCGGCGTCAGCGCCCATTGCGGCTCGGCAAAGCGGACTTCGCAGCTTTCGCCGTCGACCCGCTCGACCTCGCAAGGTTGGTCGGCCGTGCGGTAGCGCGGTTTGGCGGTGTACACCCAGTGCGTATGCGGCGCCCGACCCGATACCCAGGAAAGCTGCTCGGCGACCAGCGAGTCCCTGAAGAGTGCAGGATGATCGTGCCCCTGCACGACATGGAGAACGTTCTTCTCCATGTCCTTGCCGGCGACGAACCAGGCATCGTGGTCACCACCACCGGGTGCGCCCGGCTCCCTGATGCCACCTATGTGGAGGCCCTTGCGCTGACCCAGGGTATGGAACATCAGGCCGTCGTGCTCACCGAGCACCTTGCCGTCATCGAGGCGGCGGATCTCGCCCTGCCTGGGCGGCAGGTAGCGGGCGAGAAAATCCTTGAACGGCCGCTCGCCGATGAAGCAGATGCCGGTCGAATCCTTCTTTGCCGCCACGTGCAGACCCTCGGCCTCGGCAATCTTGCGCACCTCGCGCTTGTAGAGATCGGCCAGCGGAAAGACGGTCTTCGACAGTTGCATCTGATTCAACCGGTAGAGAAAATAACTCTGGTCCTTGTTCCCGTCCTCGCCCTTGAGCAACTGGAATTCGCCGTCGAACTCGCGCACGCCGGCATAGTGGCCGGTGGCGATCTTCTCGGCGCCGAGTTGCAGGGCGTGGTCGAGAAAGGCCTTGAACTTGATTTCCGAGTTGCACAGTACGTCCGGGTTCGGTGTGCGGCCAGCCTGATACTCGCGCAGGAACTCGGCGAAGACGCGGTCGCGGTATTCGCTGGCGAAGTTGACCACCTCGACATCGATGCCAATGCGGTCGGCGACGCTCATCACGTCGACCAGATCCTGGCGTGACGAACAGTATTCCTCGCTGTCGTCGTCTTCCCAGTTCTTCATGAACAGCCCAATCACCTTCCAGCCCTGGCGCTTGAGCAACAAGGCCGCCACCGACGAATCGACCCCGCCGGACAAGCCGACCACCACAGTTTTTTCAGACATCGGGCCCCGCCCCCTTCTTCCATTCATCGAGTGGCAGGATCACCGCCGGCTCGCCATTGTCGACAAACCAGCTATCGACGACGAAACGGTGCGCGTCGCCTCCCGAGTTCTCCGCGATCACCGCCGACCAGTGCGCTGGAAAGATCAGCGCCCAGTTGCGCACTTCCGGATCCAGAACGCGATGCCAGCGCAGGCTGCCACGCGCTTCGAGGAGGCGCAACAGGCGCGTCGTCGACGTCGAATGATCAATGCAATCCATTTTCCCGGGCGCATGGCCGTCAGCATAGTTGCCGCCCCGGTCATTCCGGATGTCCGATTGCTCGCCCGCCCAGCCGTACATCCGCCCGATGGCGATGGCGAGCATTTTGCGCTCTTCATCGGGGTCGACCGCAACCACCAGTTGCTGATTGATCTCCCGCAAGCGTTCTTCGCTGAACTGCACTGACGCCTCGGCAATGCACCCGTAGCCGTAGCAGATCGGGACAATCTCATCGGCCGTCGACGAACCCCACCAGGCAACCAGCAAAGCAAGGACGAGACGGCGGAACATCAGGCGTAATGCACGAGCAGATCGAGCGGGTAGCACTTGCCGGCGACCATATCCTCGATGCAACGCAGGACCAGCGGGCTGCGATGGCGAGGCTGAATTGCCCGCACTTCATCGAGGGTCAGCCAGCGCGCGCGGATGATGCCTTCATCGAGCGGGCGCCCGGCTTCAAAACCGCGCAATTCACCACCAAAGGCGAAGCGCAGGTAGGTAATATTCTTGTGCGGATGCTTCCAGCTGTAGATGCCGATCAGGTGCGTCGGCTTGAAGCGGTAGGCGGTTTCCTCCAGCGCCTCGCGCGCGACCGCATCGACCAGCGCTTCGCCGTCCTCGAGATGGCCCGCCGGCTGATTGAAAGCCCGGCCAGCCGCGGTTTCTTCCTCGACCAGCAGGAACTTTCCATCACGCTGCACAACGGCAGCGACGGTGGCATTGGGTTTCCAGATCATGGATGGCTCAAACGGCAAAACCGTTATTTTACCTGCTGATTTGGGCTAAAATGGTCCGCTTTGAAGAGCATCACGGAGAATCGACCATGTCGATGGCGGATCGCGACGGTTTTATCTGGCAAGATGGCAGGCTTGTGCCCTGGCGCGAGGCCACCACCCATGTCCTCACGCACTCGCTGCATTACGGCATGAGCGTATTCGAGGGCGTCCGAGCCTACAAGACCGAACGCGGCACCGCCATTTTCCGTCTGGAAGACCACACCGATCGCCTGTTCAACTCGGCGCACATCTTCCAGATGGCGATGCCCTACGATCGCGAGACGATCAACGAAGCCCACAAGGAAGTGCTGCGTGCCAACAACCTGGAAGCCGGCTACCTGCGCCCGATCGCCTTCTACGGCTCGGAGAAGATGGGCGTCTCGCCGAAGGGCGCCAAGGTGCATGTCGCCATCGCCGCCTGGCCCTGGGGCGCCTACCTCGGCGAGGAAGGCCTCGAGCGTGGCATCCGTGTCAAGGTGTCGAGCTACACGCGCCACCATGTCAATATCTCGATGGTGCGCGCCAAGGCGTCCGGACACTACATCAATTCGATCCTGGCCAACAATGAAGTGACCAACGAGGGTTACGACGAGGCCATGCTGCTCGACCCCGAGGGCTATGTGGCCGAAGGCGCCGGAGAGAACCTGTTCATCGTCAAGAAGGGCAAGCTGTTCACGCCGGACCTGACGTCCTGCCTGGAAGGGATCACCCGCGCCACCGTGCTGCAACTCGCCGCGGAACTCGGCCTCTCGGTTCAGGAAAAGCGGATCACCCGCGACGAGGTCTATTGCTGCGACGAAGCCTTCTTCACCGGCACCGCCGCCGAAGTGACACCAATCCGCGAACTCGACGGTCGCCAGATCGGCGTCGGCCACCGCGGCCCGATCACTGCCAGCATCCAGGCCAGATATTTCGACGTGGTCAATGGCCGCTCGCCCCAGCACGATGGCTGGCTGGCCTACGTTTAAGCGTCTCAGGGAGAAACCACATGGCTGAAAAATCAATGACCGTTGAAGTCACCGCCCACGACCTGCCGCTGCACTGCCCGCGACCCAATTCGCCGCTGTGGAGCCAGCACCCGCGCGTCTTCCTCGACGTGCTTAAAACCGGCGCGGTGGTCTGCCCCTACTGCAGTACCCAATACGTATTCATGGGTGAAGCGCCCAAGGGCCATCACTGAGGCCTGACGCCGGATCACGGTTCAGGCGACGACCAGGCTCCAGGTCATGAAAGCCCTCATCGTCGCCCCTTCCTGGATCGGCGACACCATCATGGCCCAGCCGCTGTTTGCGCGGCTGCATGCCAGCCACCCCGACCTCCGGCTCGATGCCCTCGCGCCGCAGTGGGTTGTCCCGGTGCTGCAGCGCATGGCCGAGATCGAAGAGGTTGTCGCCAGTCCCTTCGGACACGGTCAATTGTCGCTCAAGGCCCGCTGGCGGCTGGCCAGGGAACTTGCCGCGCGCGGTTACGATGCGGTCTATGTCCTGCCCAATTCGCTGAAGTCGGCACTGGTCCCGTTCATGGCCGGCATTCCGCGGCGCATCGGGTTCACCGGCGAGTCGCGCTTTGGCCTGATCAACATCCGCCACGACCTAGACAAGGTCGCCCTGCCACTGATGGTCGAGCGGTTCGCCCAGCTGGCCGAACCGCCGGGTGCGCAGCTGCCGCGACCCATTTCTCACCCGAAAATCCGGTCGACCGCAGCAGATCAGGAAAGGACGCTGTCCGAACTGGGGCTGGAGCGCCCTCTGCGCATCGCCGGCCTCTGCCCCGGTGCCGAGTACGGCCCGGCCAAGCGCTGGCCGGCCCGGCATTTTGCCGCGCTGGCGCGCAAGCTTGCGGAAACGGGTTACGCCATCTGGCTGTTCGGTTCTCCCAAGGACCACGCCATTGCCGAGGAGATCGCGCAGCTCGCCCCGGGCGTCTGCCGCAACCTGTGCGGCGCCACGTCGCTGGGCCAGGCCATCGACCTGCTGGCGCTGGCCGATTTCGTCGTCTGCAACGATTCCGGCCTGATGCACGTGGCCGCCGCGCTCGACCGGCCGCTGGTCACGTTGTACGGATCATCCTCGCCCGGCTTCACGCCGCCCCTGTCGGATCAGGCCGACATCCTCAGCCTCCGGCTCGACTGCAGCCCGTGCTTCAAGCGCGACTGCCCGCTCGGCCACCTCCACTGCCTCAACAAACTCTTGCCGGAACAGGTTTTCTCGGCCTGCCTGAAACGGAGCCCTTCATGAGCAACCCCGCCAGTTTCGCCTCCCCGGAAAGTCTTGAGCAGGCCTTCTACGACGCCTTAACGAAGGGCGACGCCGATCTCCTCATGCAACTCTGGGCCGAGGACGAAGAAACACTGTGCGTGCATCCGACGGGGGTCCGCCTGGTGGGCATCGCGCCGATCCGCGAAAGCTGGCGCAGCATTTTCTCCAGCACCAGACTGCGCGTCGAGGCCAAGACGATCGCCCACTGGCAGGGCTCAGTGCTCGCCATCCATCACCTCACCGAAATCCTCTTCGTCGGCGACGATCCCGCTCCGCACGGGCCGTTGCACGTCACTCAGGTCTACGCGCGCGGCGCCCACGGCTGGCGCCTGGTCAGCCGTCATGCCTCGGCCGCCGACGACGGCCACCAGGCCATGGCCGACGCCATCCCGCACACAATTCATTGACAACTGCCTGCAAGCCCTACCGGGCGCCCGCCTGGCTCCCCGGCGGCCACGCCCAGACCATCTGGCCGCTGCTGATCAAGCCGCGCCCACTGCCGCTGCGGCGCGAGCGCTGGGACACGCCGGACGGTGACTTTGTCGACGTCGACTTTTTCGACGGGCCGGTCGACGCCCCGCTGCTCGCACTGTTTCACGGACTGGAAGGCAGCTCGCGCAGCCACTACGCGACCGCCGCCGCGCGCGCCTGCAAGGCGGCCGGCTGGCGCCTGGCGCTGCCCCACTTCCGCGGCTGCTCGGGCGAACTCAACCGCCGCCCGCGCGCCTACCATTCGGGTGACTCGGAGGAAATCGACTGGGTCCTGCGCCGCCTGCAGGCCGCCGACGGCGGGCGCCGCATCCACGCCGCCGGCGTCTCGCTCGGCGGCAACGCGCTGCTCAAGTGGGCCGGCGAGCGCGGCGCGGCGGCCGGCGCGGTGGTCACCGGCGTCGCCGGCATCTGTGCGCCGCTCGACCTCGCCATCTGCGGCCACCACCTGGCGCGAGGCTTTAACCGCGGGTACACGAAGCACTTCCTGGCAACGATGAAAGTCGTCTCCGCCGCCCGCCTGACCCGCTTCCCCGGCCTTTTCGACGCCGAGCGCATGCGCCGCGCCACCAACCTGTGGGAATTCGACGACGCCGTCACCGGCCCGGTGCATGGCTTCGCCGGGGCCGACGACTACTGGCGCCGGGCCTCGGCGAAGCCCTGGCTGAAGTCGATCAAAATCCCGGCGCTTGCGGTCAACCCGAAAAACGACCCCTTTTTCCCGGCCGCCCACCTGCCGCACCGCGACGAGGTCGCCCCGACGGTACGCCTCGAACAGCCGGCCAGCGGCGGCCACGTCGGCTTCGTCTCGGGCGCTTTTCCCGGCCATCTCGACTGGCTGCCGCACCGGCTTCTCCACTTTTTCACTCACCAGATCACATGAGCCCCCACATGAACCTTCCCGCAGAAATCTTCAAGGCCTACGACATCCGCGGCATCGTCGGGAAATCACTGACCGCCGACGTTGTCCGCCGCATCGGCCACGCCCTCGGCTCGCTGGCGCTCGAGCAGGGCCAGACCGCCATCGCCGTCGGCCGCGACGGCCGCCTCTCCGGCCCAGAACTCGCCGGCGCGCTGATCGACGGCATCTGCGCCGCCGGTTGCGACGCCATCGACGTCGGCTGCGTGCCGACCCCGGTCACCTATTTCGCCGCCTACGAATTGGGCTGCAATTCCTGCGTCTCGGTCACCGGCAGCCACAACCCGCCCGACTACAACGGGCTCAAGATGGTCATTGCCGGCACGACGCTGGCGCTAGACGCCATCCAGGAAGTGAAACGGCGCGCCGCCAGCGGCGATCTCAGGGACGGCAACGGCCAGCGCCGCAGCGTCGACGTCAAGGGCGCCTACATCGAACGCATCGTTTCCGACGTCCGCCTCGCCCGCCCGCTGAAGATCGTCATGGATTGCGGCAACGGCGTTGCCGGTGCGGTCGCCCCCGAACTGTTCAAGCGCCTCGGCTGCGACATCGTGCCGCTGTTCTGCGA